>CAZEAN010000073.1:5592-29670 GCA_964510225.1 uncultured Isosphaeraceae bacterium | reverse complement strand
GCGGCATTGCGACGATGGATGTGGGGTGGCACCAGTTGGTAGTCGATATGTTGATCCCGTATGTAGGTTTTCAAGGCTTTGGAGGCTTCGTTGTCTAGTCGTTGTAGGGAGGGTCGCCGACCGGATGTTTTGCATCCGACCGTTGTGCCGAATCGCCAACGAACCGTCTTGCGGGTGGCGTTGTTCAACCAGATTCATGTTCGAGGCGATCTTCAGACCTCGGACGACCGCCTGGCCGGTCTCACTATCAAGATCGAGGATCTCATGGAGCTTGCTGTCGATCCGGAATCGAATGTGGTGGTGCCCGACTCTCGGATCGATGTGAACGTCAGTCGCGCGGGCAATGATTGCACGGGAAAGGATTTCGTTGATCAGGTCGGTCGGAACCGCAGTTTCGGCAATCGTCCGGAGTTCGGCGCGGAGATCGCGTTCTGCTAATTCTCCCACTTTTTCCAGTTCAGCGGCCTTAGCCGCATCGGATTCCGAATCGGTACCTGGGGCGGGTCGAGGCTTTAAAGCCTCGATTTTCTTCGACTCGGCTGTTTTACCCTTTGCCCGAGCCTCGGAAACCGCCTTCTCGAGATCACCGGGCAAGACGAGATGGAGTTCTCGGAGCGATCGCTCGAGCGAGACTTTTTGCTCGGCTGCGTGGCGCTGAGCAATGAGGATTCGGTCGGTCGAGAGTAACCGTTGATCGATCAGGGCCTGCACAAGATCCTCATCTTCGATAACTGCCTCTGAGTTTGTGGCGAGGTCGTTGGCCATCACGATCTTCCTCTGGATCAGGCGCTATTCATGATATGAAAGGATCCCGTGGCGCGCCCTCGAACCAGGGAGTCCCCCTCCAATCAAGATCTCTGACGGATTGTAACTAACGTGCGTTGAGATGCGAGACCTTAGCGAAGAATCGGTGTCCTGGTACCTCAAGAAGATTCGTTAACCCTCCTTGATACGCCTGAAACGTAACTGTTTGTGGATCAATATTTTCACGCGGTTAGAGACGATTCAAGGTCTATAGAGCCGTCCCAGATCTTCCGGATTAGACAATCCCAATCAAGTAAACTGCCTCAGCCTTCACCGAGGCGACACATGGCTTGTTCTCAAGGACGATTTGGTCAGGGGCGAGGAGTGGTCCTTCCCTGGGCAATTCGGTAACCCGGTCAAACCCGCGATTGCCGGCTCAGCAGTTGCCTCTCTTGGCTCGAACGACAAGAGGCTCCCGAGGGCTACTCTCTCGATCTGTCTAGAGGATCCCGACTACTCTGGACCAGGATCTAATAAGGGTCAGGTGTTCGTCGACCAATGCTCCAGACCAATACAACCCCCAAGAAACACAAGGTGAGTGGGACAATGAAGCTCAGGGACCTCTCGTTCTTCGTTACGTTGTTGATCCCAGTCGCAGTCAATGCCGCCGAGCGCCCTAACATCGTGATCATCATGGTCGATGACATGGGCTTCTCTGATATTGGTTGCTTTGGAAGTGAAATCTCGACGCCACATCTCGATGCCCTTGCCGCCGGTGGAGTCCGGTTCTCCGAGTTTTACAACACAGGACGCTGCTGCCCGACCCGAGCATCACTTCTCACAGGTCTCTATTCGCATCGCGCCGGTGTTGGCTGGATGACATCGGACCAGGGAGTTCCCGGTTATCGAGGTCAGTTAAACAATGAATGTGTCACAATCGCCGAAGTCTTGAATGAGGCCGGTTACTTCACGGCGATGACGGGGAAGTGGCACCTCGGCTTTAACCATGGTGTCACGCCGTGGGGCCGAGGTTTTCAGCGGAGCCTGAATACTCCGGCGGGCGGCCTACATTTCTCAGACCAGACCGGATCAAAAGGGGGCACGAAGCTCTATCTCAACGGCGAAGAGGTGTCACGTGACGATCCGCGCTTCGATCCTCCTTGGTATGGGAGCGATCTCTGGACGGAGCAAGGGATCCGATTCATTGACGAGGCCCTGGAGGAAGAGAAGCCATTCTTCCTCTACCTCGCTCACATGGCACCTCACTTCCCTTGTATGGCACCCGAAGAGACGATCGCCAAGTATCGAGGCAACTACATCAAGGGCTGGGACCGAATCCAGGAGGATCGTCATCGTCGACAAGTCGAATTGGGTTTGATTGATGAACGGTGGTCCCTCACGCCAAGGCCCAAGGCAATCCCAGCCTGGAGTTCATTGCAGCGCGAAGAACAGAGGCGTTACGACGACATGATGGCGATCTACGCAGCGATGATCGATGAGGTTGACCAGAACGTCGGAAAGCTTGTCGCGGCGCTCCGTGATCGGGACCTACTTGAGAATACGCTGGTCCTCTTTCTTTCAGACAACGGCGGGAATGCGGAGTCGGGAATCGAGGGTCGCTACCAAGGAGAGCAGCCGGGAGATCCTCACTCCAATGTCTTCATCGGACGTTGCTGGGCACACCTCAACAACACACCGTTCCGAAAGTACAAACACTTTGTTCACGAGGGAGGGATCGCTACCCCACTGATTGCTCACTGGCCCTTGGTGGTGAAGCCGAGGACAGGTCCTGACAACTGGATCACCACCCCGACTCATCTGATCGACCTGATGGCGACCTGTGTCGACCTCGGTGCAGCGATCTATCCCTCAAGACGATCGGGGAGTGAGATCGCACCGATGGCTGGACAGAGTCTCAAGCCGCTTCTTGTCGGGGACGGCGAGTTTGCCGATCGTCCGTTGTTTTGGGAACACGAAGGGAATGCCGCCGTCCGGCTCGGAGATTACAAGCTCGTTCGCGCAGGGGCCCGAAGTCCTTGGGAACTCTTTGACCTACGGAACGATCGGACAGAGCAACATAATCTGGCGAATCAGGAAACCGATCGTGTCGCCGCATTATCGAAATTGTGGAACCGTTGGGCAGTCGACTCTCGTGTGCTCCCGAAGCCCCAGGAGTAGTCGTCGTTCTGGTGAAGTGACAACGAACCACGTCCGAACCAAGGTCCAGAGAAGTTGAAAAATCACTCGTTGGAAAAGGTCAGCGCGTTGGCAGATCAATCTGAGGTTCTGTCTTGACCCAAGGATTGAGATTGTGCCTAATAGTTCAACCGCGGAATTTTGTCAAGCGTCCCTTGTAATTTTCCAACACCTCATCTCGTCCTCTCAACTCCCGGCTGATGACGGCCACACTCCATCGACTCATGGCGGTTCTCTTGTTGGCTACCTACGGGGTGATTTCAGCCTGTGGGTTGAGCCTACATGGACTTACCGGCGAGTCGCACTGTGGGGCTTCCAGCAACTGTTCAACGGAGAGTGACGACGATCACACCGGATCACTTGGCTCTCACGATACCGACTGCTCGATCTGCTATGTTGTTGGTCAGAGTCAACTGGATCTACCCTCCCTCCCTACAGCTTACAGTCCGGTTCTAGTAAGCGAAAGAAGCCTGGCAGTACCAGCCGACCGGCCTCTATCTGATTGCTCCCCCGGTGCGCCTCGTGGACCTCCCACCTCGGCTGCCTGAGTAGATCTCTTAGAGCCCCGATTCTTACAAGACCTCGTCCCGTGGTGCACAGCCGGAATTGAAGTGCACCGGCTTGTAGTACCGTCGAGGCGCTGACGATCGCGTGCGATTTACGCCGAAAGATCTCTCTGGGTGATTTACCGTCGTTGTCCAGAGTCAACCATGACTTGTGGACAAAGGCTGTCGCCTGCTGCTTGGTCGAATGACTGTGTAGCGTCACGACGAGTTGAGTATTCCAAACAATGCAATCGATGACTCAGGCTCGTGCTTCACTTGCGTGGTCCATGGTCCAGCGACTGCGCAGGCTCAGATGGATCCGGGAGTTTGAGCCGATCCTTCGTCACCCACTGACGATCCTTGGTGCAGCGACTCTCGCCGCGTTTCTCTGTGGTCTCATCTTACATCCCAGAGGGCTTGCTCTCGCTGGTGTATTGGTTGTGGTGATTGCCTTGGGAGTAGCCTGGCCCTGGGTCAGTATGTTAGGACTCCGAGGTTCGATCACCTTTGAACGTTTAAGGGGTCGGGAAGGTCAAGCGATCCCCGCGAAGCTTGAAGTTCGGAACCGTGCTCCTTGGGGAGCTTGGGGGGTAGCGATCCGGTCTCGCTCTGAGGGGAGTATTGGGTCAGACCTCATTGCGGTCAGTCGTCTTGGAGGTTGGCAAGAGGGTGAAGTCGACTGGACTTTCGTCCCGGATCGTCGTGGCGAGCATCCTTTAGGAGGTGCTCAGCTCACGACCGGTTTTCCATTCGGACTCCGAGAGTCGAGCCGGTCTCTGGTCGTTGATCGACCAGTTCTGGTTTGGCCAAAGACGTTCCCCGTTGGTCCGATACCCGAGGAAGCTGGTGGCGACGTTTTGGAGGGAGCGTCATTCCGCGATCGGCCGGGTGATGCTGGTGACCTCCTCGGCGTTAGACACTATCGAAGAGGTGACCCACTCCGGAGGGTACATTGGGGACAGACAGCCCGACACGGTGAACTAATCGTCTGCGAACGACAAACCGCAGCCGCACCGAGGGTCCAAGTCGTTCTCGATCTCGATCATGCAGCTCATGTCGGTTCAGGCCCGAACAGCTCCTTGGAGTGGGTAATCCGCATCGCCGGAAGCCTAGTGGACGATTGGGTCGGCCAAGGGGCAGACGCAACACTAGTGGTTGGAGATCAATCGATCACCGGTCGAAAGGGCACCGTTGTTGGGCGTCGCCAGGTACTCCTTGACGCCCTCGCCCGGCTTGATGAAACGGCAGCATGGCCAACTCTCTCGGAAGTACTCGACGGCCCAATCTGTCGACAGTTCGGTCGAGGGCTCCGGATTGTGGTCTGTACGGACTTGGCTCAACTCCACGCTGAGGGGCGTGGCAACACATACGGTGAACGATTCGTCCTCCTCGCTTCTAGTGCCTTTTCTGAGAACTCGACTGGTGCTGTGGTCCAGCTTAACCCTAACGGTTCTCTGCGTCCCTGGATTCGGATTGACGACCCGAGGCGAGTTGCCGAACAAGTACTCGCCGCTCGGAAGGAGGTAATCCGTGTCGGTTGAGACTGGCCAAAGTCGGATGACGTTAGGCTTGACCCTCGGTCTCGCGCTGATTGGTGTATCCAGTCTTGAACTTTCAATCTGCGGTATGGTCTTTTCAGATACAACCGCGATCCTTCGAGCATCAGGGGTGGCCTTAGCGTTGATGGTGGTCTTCTTTCTGTTGGGGCGGAGAACGTTCAATCACCGGGTGATGCTTACACAATGGGAGTCGGTTGCAATCGTCGGGTTAGCCCTCCTGCCCTTCGTTTGGCACCCCTGCCGCGTCGCGATCAGTGGTGGCGGAGTGATACTCGAGACAATGATGCTGGAAGGCCTCAGAAATCTTGGTTTTGGGCTTGGCGTGTTATCTCGTCGAAGTTCGGCAGCAAGGCTCTCCACGGTCGTCTCCCTATTCGGTGTGCTGGTTGGATCATCAATGGTTGAAGGGGCGGTCATGACGTCGTTGGCTGTTGCCTTCGGAGTCCTTGGGACTGCCTGGCTCCTCGTCGGCTATTGGTCCGGATTGCCGAAACGCGCCACAATCTCGGGGCGTCCTCCCCTGGTTGGTGCCGGGGTAGTGCTTGCCGTCGCGGTCGCAATCCCTGCACTTATTTTGGTCGGCCCGAATAGAGCGGCCTCGGCTCTTCTCGGCCTCGTACCGACCTCCGGTGGGTCCGACTGGTCAGATCCCGATGCACGCTCAGGTGTTGGTGATGGTCCGAACGAGGTTGAGGCGCTTGAGTCGGCAGACAGTGTTGGCTTTTCCCAAAGTGAGGTCTATTTAGAAACCGACAAGCCAAGTCTCTACGATGCCTTCAGTGATACGTTTGGCGAGCCGATCAAGAAAAAGAAGCAAGAGCGAGCAGTGGCGTTATCGCCGAACGAGATTCAGCGTCGTCGCAAGCACCCTTCCGAAGACCATCGAGCGGGACGCGAGTTTACAACGCATCGGAAACCACCACGCCCTCAGGATCCTCCTGGTGCAGAGGCTGACGCCCTGGTCTATGTCCGTGGTCGCGCCCCTGCTCACCTTAGATTAGTCGCTTACGATAGCTTCGATGGGATTTCCTGGTCTGAAGGCCTCCCGCCATCCGCCGCGGGTTCAGGACTGAGGACCGAGAGTGATCGAAGCCCCTGGTTGCTTGTCGATTCGATCGAACAACCGTACCTCTCTGGTCGGGTCCGCCATCGTGTGAAACTCGGTATGCTTGATACCTCGGGAGTACCAGCACCCGCTCACTTAGATCGCTTCCGTGTTGGTAGTGTCAATCGGACAGACTTTTTTGAACGTCCCCAGCCAGGGATTCTGCGGATGTGCAGTCGGACCATCCCTCCTGGAACTGTCATCGATACAGAGGCTCGGACCCCGCTTCCTGAGTTGCTTCAGCGACTCCACTTCCCAGAAAGACTCGGGTATGCGTTTCTTCGCCATCGGAAGTCGCCAGAGGGGATGCCAATCATCCACGAGCTGGCCTCAGATTGGGGTGCAGGAGTCCCCCGTGGTTGGGAACAAGTGGAGGCGGTCGTCAGCCATCTCCGTGGTCACTGTGAGTATGATCGCTTTGCCGTTCCCCCGAAAAATTGCCCCGACCCTGTCGCTCACTTCCTCGTTGAATCGCGTCAGGGTCCTGATTACCTCTTCGCCACCGCGGCAGCGTTGATGCTTCGGTCACTGAACTACCCGACTCGTGTTGTCGGAGGACTCTACGTCGACCCGGATCAGTACGACCCAATCGCCCGCCATATTGCCGTAACTTCAGAGGATGCCCACCTCTGGGTCGAGGTCCAGGTGCCGGGAGGTGACTGGGTAACGATCGAGCCGACACCTGGCTTTGAATTGATGGCGCCTGCATACAACACAACCGACCGTCTCCTCGCAATCCTCCACGGCGTTGTACGCTGGGGGAAAAGCAATGCGGCAGCTTTGAGTTTGAGTGCCCTCGTGCTTGGCCTCTTGGCCTGGCGTCGCCGTGAAGTTCTCGACCGTGTCTGGACACTTGCCTGGTCGATCTCCTCGCGGCTATTGGCACCTTCGAAAGTCGTTCTTACCACCCTCCGATTGATCGAGCGTCGGGCCAGTTGGGCAGGGATCCCGCGGGCAATCGGCGAGACTCCGACCCGTTGGTGTCATCAGATCGTACCGCCGACGCGCAACGGACTAGTTAGCGATCTCAAGACGCTCATTCGACTCGCCCAGTGGAGTGTCTTCGCCCCCGAGCCGCTACCTCCAGAGTTCGACTCCGACACGCTTTGTCGTCGTGTGGTTCAGAGTTGGACGCTCCGGACATTTCAAGAGACTAGCCGACCCGACGACTGCTATCAACGGGGATTGTTTTGATGACGGAAGCAACTGGATCAACCTTGCCCGACACCGACCGTCGAGTAATCGAGGGGATCAGAAAAAGGCTGAATCAGGCACTCCGAGGTAAGGCAGCGGTGATCGAGCACGTACTTGCCTGCCTGCTTGCCCAAGGACACCTCTTAATTGAGGACCTCCCTGGATTAGGCAAAACAACACTGGCAAAAGCGCTCGCAGAGGCACTTGGTGGCAAGTTCGCCCGCGTTCAATGTACACCTGATTTACTTCCAGGGGACATCACTGGATTCCGTGTCTTCGACCAAAAAACTCGCGAGTTCGAGTTCTTGCCCGGTCCCGTCTTCGCCGACGTTCTCTTGGCTGATGAAATCAACCGCGCGACACCCCGGACCCAAAGCGCACTCCTGGAAGCGATGGCCGAGCGTCAGGTGACCGTCGACTCCGTCCGTCATGTCCTCTCTGAGACGTTTTTTGTTATCGCAACGCAGAACCCAGTCGAACAGCATGGGACCTATCCACTCCCCGAGGCCCAACTCGATCGGTTCGCGATGAAGCTCCGGATTGGCTACCCCGGACGCGATGACCAATTGTCGATGCTTGCTGCAGCGGTCGGGCCAAAGAGCAACCAGGAGGGGGGCCAACACGAGCCAATTGGGCATGAGAAACTCCGCGAATTGCAGAACCGTGTTGCTGAAGTTGCTGTAAGCCCGATGGTAGCGGAGTATCTGGTTGACCTCGGCGAAGCAACTCGAAACCACCGTCAAGTAACACTTGGTTTGAGCCCTCGAGGTCTCTTGACTTGGCAACGCCTCGCTCAAGCCCACGCCTTCCTCGACAACCGGTTCTTCATCACTCCCGACGATATTCAAGAGAGTGCGCGACCCGTCCTTGAGGTCCGACTCGGGGTTGAGCCAGAGTCCGCAGAACGCGTCTTCTCAGAGATCCTCAACGCCGTCCCAGTTCCCGTTTTCCCTAAAGCCCGTCGAGCCTAAACTTCTCCGAGATCTTCAACCATGACGACGACCATCCGATCGCTCTCCCTGTTTCTGTATGTCGCCCTTGTGTTTGGACTCACTGGTTGCGAGAGTGAATCTACACTCGAGAACCCAAGCGACCAGAACTCGTCCGATACTGTCGCCCGTCTCAACGACGATCACGATCATGGTGACCACGATCATGATGACCACGACCACGACGATCACGACCATGGACACGAGGATCACGGCCATGGGCATCACCACCATCATGACAGTCTCCTCGACTTCCCCCACGCGATGGAACATCTTGTCGAAGGACACGAACAGCTCCAGGAAGCAGTTGTGGCAGGCCAGATCGATGAGAAAGTCGATCAGCTCCTTCACGAGCAACAGGACCTTGCGAACAGACTTCCTGAAAGCGCTGCTGATAGTGACATGCCCGAAGCACCGTGGAACCAGGTGAACACCCTCGCGGTTCAACTCGCAAACGCTTACGAATCCGTTATTGCCGATTATGACGCTAGCGAGACAATCGAGGCTGGATCGCTGAAAGCAGCTCAAGACGCACTGGAAGCACTGCAACGCTTGGAAGAGGAAGCGGACCCCTCCTGGTTCCCGGATCAAACGGAACGATAGGAGTCCATAGATTCCAGTGGACCGGAAGTAGAGTAAGCGGCGAAGATCAGGAATGTAAGCGTCGTCGAGCACAACAACACAGAAGGGAGAGCAGGGTAAGATGGACGCGATTTTCTGGGGAGGCATCCTGCGCTTTGTCGAGGCGTTGACAGAGTCGGCCCCGACGATCCTCGTGGGTCTGGTCATCGCAGGGATTTTCCGGCGCCTGGTCGGGCCCGAGGGAACTAGACGGCTCTTTGGTCATGGAACTCGCTGGGCTCTGCCAAGGGCCTGGGCAATTGGGATGCTTCTACCAGTCTGTTCGCTTGGGGTGATCCCAGTAGTCCGAGAACTCCGACGCGACGGTCTGAGCGGCGGGACAATCCTTGCCTTTGCGCTGACAGCACCTCTCTTCAATCCGCTTTCAGTACTCTATGGACTCTCGCTCTCGGAACCCTTGGTGATCTTTACCTTTGCGTTGGCTTCGTTACTGATCGTGACGTCTGTCGGTGTTGCGTTCGACCGTTTCTTTCCTAACAATGCGTTCACCGAGACAGCTCCGCCGCCGGTTTCGTACGGACCCAAGCGGATGATCGCGCTCGTTGTCGCGGCAGTTCGCGAACTCACCGGTCCGACCTCCTTGTACATCTTGATCGGCCTTCTTGGAGTAGTCTTGCTCAACGTCGTCCTACCTTCGGGGAGCTTGGGAGACCGGATGGAGCAGAACAACCCCACTGCTGCCCTCGAGATGACCCTTGTCGCATTGCCAGCGTACGCGACTCCGATGTTGGCCATGTCTCAGTTGGGTTCGATGTTCCAGCACGGGAATTCGATCTCTGCCGCCTTCGTGCTTTTGACCTTCGGGGCTGGTGCAAACCTCGGTCTCCTTGCTTGGGTCTGCACGAACTTTGGTCTTCGACGATCCGTGCCTTGGTTTGTGGGACTTGTCGTCCTCGTTGTAGGATTGGCTTACGCCATGGAAAACCCGCTTAGGAACCAAAGCGTCGAATCAGCCGGCCACACCCACGCTTTTGATATCTATTGTTGTCCGTTCGGACCAGGGAGCGCAAGCTGGAGTAAGGTCCGCAACGAGATTACGGAGCAAGTTCTGCCACACGAGCAAAAGGCGATTGGTGTGCTCTTCGGTGTTGGCGTCTTGGGGGTCGGGTTACGGTTTGTCGACCGACGTTGGCGGATCGAAGACTGGCTTGAGCGACCGGACAAACCAACGGAGCCCGCCCGCACTCCCTCTCGTTATGACATTGTCATTCCTGGCTCTGTCCTTGGGGGAATTGCGCTTGTGGGCTTGATTGCGTTTAGTGTGCTCGCCTGTTACACCTATTATCCGCCCGCTGATCAAATCTTCGAAGACCTCCGGATCATCAAAGCAGAGGTCCTCTCGGCAGCGAAGAGCGGAGACGTAGAGCATGCTGAATACTTCATCCCCCTTTACCAGGATTGGATCCGTCGCCTTCAGGTAAGCGTTTATCTCCGTGAAGGAAAGCTCACACCTTACCGGAGGATGAAGGCTCGAGTGTTGCTCGATAAGATCGAAGCGATCAAGCACGCGATTGAAGACGGGGACACCGAAGAGGTTGAACGCTACTTCGGAGAGATCGACAAAGCTCACAGGCGGCTGAAGGAAAGTATTCTCAACACACCATCAACGTCAAAGCCTCGGAATTAACTATTAATTAAGCTTCGATCAGAATAGCTTGTGAGTGTTGCCCCAGGACAGTTTCAAAGTCCTGGGACATGGCACCTGCTTCGATGCTTCAGAGTTAGGCTCTGTCCTTACTCTTTGAGTCTCGATCGGACTTTATTCCGAGTCTTGTAACTGCTGAGTGGTTCGTGAGATTCCGAGTGGTTTCGGGCGCCGTTTCGATCCGAGTCCTGGTCGGTTCGGCCTAGATCCTCCTGTAGGAGGCCTGGTGTCTCTCAACCGTGTTTTGGGCGGCCGAGGACGTTTGTTTGAAGGTCGATTAGTGGATGCAGTAGGCGTTTCCCCAATAATCGACGGGGGAGGCAAAGGTCCGGCGTTGAACATCGGCGGGACGAGAACTTCTTCATGTTCGCTGGCCGCGGGGCGAGAGACCGGCGGACGGCTCTCTCTCGGTGGCGGAGTGAACCGCTCGTTCGAACCTCGGCGCGGTGGTTTCGTGCTCTCTTTGCTGAGTTGGCGATTTGTCGTCTGCTTGCCCCTTGCAGGCCCTGAGCTTGTTTGATTCGAGCCAGATCCGTTCCCCCGTCGTGTTCCACCGACCAGGTGACCCATCCCAGTCCGAGGTCCGATCGAGCTGGCCCCACGTTGGTTCGATCGTGACCGAGCCCGAGGATCTCCGGCGTGTCGGCCTCCTTGATTCGATCTCTCGGGTCGGTTTGCCGCGAATGCCGAGATCGACTCGCCGCCAGCCGCACGACGGAGCAAGGCGACTTCGGCCGGTTCGAGATGTCTCCACTTGCCAATCGCGAGGCCTCGAGGAGTCACGGGGCCAACCGCGACTCGATTCAGGCTCATCACCTTGTGACCGAGCTTCGCGAGCATCCGCCGGATCTCGCGGTTCTTCCCTTCCGCCAAGGTCATCTCGATCATGGTGGCGTTCCCTTGGTGCCGGTTCTTGCCACCGATGAATCGTGCTGTTCGCGCCCGGGCTTTCCCTTCGGCAAGCCAGACACCTTGAATAAGGCGGTCCAGTATTTCGGGCCCAGGTTGCCCAGCGACGAGGACTTGGTAGATCTTTTCGACGCCAAATTTGGGATGGGCCAGCCGATTCGCGAGGTCACCATCGTTGGTCAGCAGGATCAACCCCGTGCTCTCCTCGTCGAGTCGTCCAATCGGGTAGACCCGTTGAGGAAGATCGGGGACCAAGTCAACCACCCGAGGACGTCCGGATGGGTCGTGATTAGTTGTGAGGTAGCCCTTCGGTTTGTTGACCGCGAGGTAGACGGTCCGCTGGCTCCTAACACGTTCGCCATCGACCGTAATCTTAGCTCGTTCTGGGTTCGCTTTGGTTGCGAGGTCACGGACGGTCTGGCCATCGATCGCGACTCGCCCTTGGAGAATAAGTTCTTCAACCGCCCTTCGGGAACCTAGACCAGCTTTCGCAAGTATTTTATTCAGTCGTTCCGGTTGTTCGATGACCGCGGGGCGTTGACCCGATCGTTGCGGTCGATCATTCTGGCCTCCCCTGCTCTGACTTCCGGGAGCCTTTGAAGCTGGACCTCGTCGTCGATCCCCACCGCTCTGGTTTCTGTTCTTACTTCGATGATGATTCGATTGCCCCCCCGAACGTCCAGCGCGCCGAGGACCACTTCCCGGCTTCTTTCCGGGTTGATGTTCTGCCATGTTCTACGATTCCTGCGCCTCTCGGACGCTCTTGCCGTCGCAACTATCAAGCCGTAGATTGCTGATTACAGCTCGGCCAAACTATCAACTATACAAGTTTAAGCAGATGAGATTCCAGTCCCAACTCGTCGAGATCTCTGGAAATTTTCGTCGACCTTTGATCAGTCTTTGCCCATGTTCCAACAGAATCTGCCGCGTTTGTGCCGTGGTGCTTCGCCGACGAGACCGTTTTTCATGATCCGTCAGACCCTTGGATTCAGAATAGATCTTAGCATAGGCTTGAGGAGGTAATGAAGTCGGCCCTGAAGACTTTGTTTCGCTCTTGATTGTTAGCGAACCCGGACCGGCGTGTCGCTGATCGATCTTCCTCCGCGCAACCTTGAGTCCCGTACTCCTTTTGAATTGGCCCGATACACTCCGAGCGTCGTTGAATCCTCAAGGAAGTGGACCGATGGAAGCAGTCGTCCCCGAGACCGCTCAACAGGAAACGGTCAATGTTGTCGAGAATCTTCAGATCGCTGAGCGGACTTATCGAATCCGACTCCGAGCGCCGAGGATTGCAGCTTCGATCCTTCCTGGACAGTTTGTTATGATTCGCCCCACGACCCTGTGGGCTTCTGATCCGTTGTTGGGCCGACCATTCGCCCTATACGACACCGTCGATGGTCCTTCCGGAACTCCCGAATTTCTTGACCTGGTCTACCTCGTACTCGGTCGGGGGACTGCTACGCTGGCAGAACGGGCATTTGGAGATCAATTGAGGCTCTGGGGACCGCTAGGCAATGGCTTCAGCGAACCACCCAGTGGCGGAGTCAAAAAGGTGTTTTTTATTGGCGGTGGGATTGGTCAGACTCCGTTCTTGGCGTTGGGACGTTGGTGGTTGGGGAGACGATCGTACGGTGATCGCTCCATGCAACCCGACCAACAAGTCGCCGAAGCTCACCTGATTTATGGAGTCCGAACAGCGAACTTAGCAGCGGGCGTTCCTGATTTTGAGGAGGCAGGAATTGGGGTCGATCTGGCTACCGACGACGGTTCAAAAGGCCACTCCGGTTACGTGACCGAGCTACTCGAACAACGATTGATCGAGAGCGGTACGGAACGTCCCGAACTCATGGTCGGTTGCGGTCCACATCCGATGCTCGCGGAACTCTCGAAAATTGCCGATCGCGAGCGGATACCCTGCCTTGTCTCCCTCGAAAATCACATGGCGTGCGGCTTTGGTGCCTGCTTTAGCTGTGTGGTCCCGATCCGGGAGGCGGACGGGAGTGTCGACTATAAGAGGACTTGCGTCGAGGGGCCGATCGTGCCGGCCCATCTTGTTGACTGGAATCATTAGGCTTCGGCACAAGCCAAGCGGACAACGAGATTCCCGATCAATCAGCGTTCTTCCTGATCGCGAATTCGATCGCGGAGCCGAGCAGCGACTTCATATTCTTCACGCTCGACCGCCTCATCAAGCTGTTCTTGAAGAGACTTCGGGACGTCGAAGTGGAGTCGGATTTCCGTTTCGAGCTGTCGGAGTCGCTCGATCAGATTCTCATCCGAGTTGTCATCAGTCTCGATCACTTCGGAGGAGTCCATCAACTCGGCATGGTCGATCACAGTGCCCAGCTCATCCTCTAGTTCATCAAGATTCTCTCGATGCTTCTCGATTCGGCCAATTCCTCCTCGGATGACCTCGATCGCTTCCTCAGGACGACAATCCTCAAGCGCAATCGCGACAGCAGCTTGAGTGTGGTCGAACAGGATCCCGCCCCGGAGTCTCTCGTGACGACTAATGAAATCAGGATCAGGGCCAAAATCGGCAATAAGATCCATTAATCCCAGACTATGTTCAGCGTCTCGGAGAGCCCGGTCATATTGCTGAAGTGAGAGTAAAGCGATCCGTCGATGATAGAATTGAAGCAGTTCCCGGTCAGCTTCAGCACATTGGCGGACCGACATTGTCCAAGATTCTTGGATCCCGCTAGAGGAAGCGGCACGCCGTTGGGCCTTCCGTGCCCGTCGTTTCAGGAAATCGAGATAAGTCGCGTGACCGTGAGGCCGATTACCGTCCGGTCGGCCGTCGATTTCCATTTGGAGCACGCCAAGATCGATGCGGAGCTGGACGACGGTACGCCCTTCCTTGGTCTGAATCTCACGGGCCATCACATCCTGACGCCCAGAGTCGTACGGCCAGTCTTGGAGTGCATTGTCAATATCGCGCGACATGGATCAGCTCCCTGTCCCAGGTAGTTGCGACTTCTTGGAGCAGAGACCGACCAACATCCTCTGTTCGTCAGTGCTCATTACAGAAGTAAGTATAGCGAATTCGGAAGCCCGCGGCAGTGTCCTACGAAGGAGTCAGGTCTAGGAATCGAACAAGTTGACAGAAGACAGGGCCTGTGCAGAAGATCGGGATCGTATCGATCGCGGACTGCAATGGCGTCATTTAAATCTCTTCCCTCGAATGGGAGCATGCGTATGACGGCTGAGGATCACCCGGAACTCGCCGCTCGACTCGGACAGCTTTTTGATCAGACCTCGATTATCGATCCCCACACACACATCCACTGCGACCAGCCATCGGTCGCTTCGTTGTCAGAATTGCTCAGCTACCACTGGGTTCAGACTGAACTCCTCGCTGCCGGAATTCCTCGTGCCGACCTCGGGCTTCACGGTGGTCCTGAAGCCCAATCAGAACGAATCGCCCGATACCTCCCTCGGATGCGCAACACAGCAATCCATTGGTGTGTCCTTCGGATCCTCAACGACCTCTTTGGTTTCGAGGGGTCTGCTGTTAACGAATCGAACGTTGCAGATGTTTCTGAGCTGGTCCGTCGTCGAGTTGGCGACTACTCATGGCCGACTGAAGTGCTCAACAATCGCTCACACATACAGGGATTTGTGACAAGCCTTGGAAATCGAGGAAACGGATCAAGCTCGGTTGCTGACCGAGCCCGATTCATGCTCGATGCTCATTATCTCTTCTGTCCGGGAGTCGCGACGGATCTCGAACCCTTCTTCAACGGCCGTCATCAGAAGTTGGAGTACTACGAAGCTCTCTCGGAAGTCTTCGGCGAACGGCCGTCATCGAGTGAACGGCTTGAGACGATGTTACGGGACTGGCTCGAGCGCACTCTCCAGGATAAGGTTCGATTTTCGAATACCTTTATACCGATTGAACAACGCTTCGGGGCGCCGGATCGCACCACCTTGGACCCAGTGTTAACTCGGCTAGCACGCGGTGATCGCGACGCCTTGCCCACGGAATCTGAAGTTGATGAGATTGCCAAAGCGGTTACTTGGTCCTTGCTTGCCTGGCATCATGATCAACGGAAGGCGTTGCAAATCGCTGTGGGCGCCGAGTATTTCATCTGCGATGGGAAGAGCATCCCCAGGTTCCAGGAAAGATGGACCAGTGAAATGGCTCGAGTTTTTCATACGTTTGGAAACGTTCGGTTTGACTTGATGATGGCCTCGGACGTCCTCTCCCAAGAGGTTGCTGTCCTCGCCCGACAGTTCCCTAATGTCTACACATCAGGATATTGGTGGCACAACTTCTTTCCATCGAGTATCGAACGGATTTTCGGACTCCGGATTCAGGCCACTCCGATGTCAAAGATCGGCGGCTTCCTCAGCGATGCCTACTCGGTGGAGTGGGCCTATGCGAAACTCCAGCTCGTGAAGCGAGCGATCATCGCTGCGTCATCGAAGCTGATCATTGATGGCTACTTAAACGAGGATTTGATGCCAGATCTCCTCCACGAGGTTCTTTACGAGACACCAAAGCGTCTCTACGAACTGGATGATTTTGAGTCTTGAGCGCTTTGTCAAAGCGGCCGACTGTCGCCGTCGTGATCCCGACTCTTAACGAAGCAACCACGATCATCGACTGCATCCGGACGACCCAATCCCAGGGCGTCGACGAATTAGTCGTAGCCGACGCTCATAGCCCCGATGGCACCGCTGAGCTCGTTCGTTCCGCAGGTGTGACCCTTCTCCCGACTCCTCGGGGTCGAGGGGTCCAACAGAACCGAGGCGCGGCAGTTACGCGATCGGAGATTTTACTCTTCCTTCACGCCGACTGCCGACTTGGACCAGGTGCGGTCTCGACTCTCCGTGCGTTTATGCAACGTGCCCCCCGAGTGCCTGGCGGTTGCTTCCGAATGAAGGTCGAGGCTCCGGATCTCCCGTTCCGGTCCATCGACGCCGCCGCACACCTCCGAGCCGGTGTTTTCGGTTTGCCCTACGGTGATCAAGGGATCTTTGTCCGACGGACGGCGTTTGAACAACTCGGCGGCTTCCACGAGTATCCGATCATGGAGGATCTCGATTTTAGTCGTCGGCTGAGTCGACTTGGCCGAATTGCCCTCTTGCCGACCCCGATCGTTGTCTCCCCTCGACGCTGGCGACGACGGGGAATCGCGGTTCAGACGATCACCAACTGGGGACTCACACTCGCAGCCGCCGCGGGCGTCGACTTCGACTTCCTCGCCCGCTACTATCCCCCACTCCGTTGAATCTTATATGTTCTCTGAGGCGACCGATTCTCGACGCTGGTGGGTTAGCCCCTGTTGTTCTGGATTTGAAAGCTACTCGATGTGCTGCTTCAGCGCCTCGATCTTCTCGGGATGAAGTTCGTAGAATTCGGCGAGTGAGCAGGGTCGACGTCCCAAGAACCGCTCGATGGTGTTGCTAACCGCAGCGATTTCCCCCTTGCCTAGCGCTACCATTCCGCTAAACCAAGCCTCAAGATCCCAAGAGGGGAGGTCGAACTTGCGCCGCCACGCGAGTCCTTCTTCGATGGTCTCTTCTTGGTACGTGATCTGCTTACCGCTGAGGCGACTGAGTAGTTGCGCTAACTCACTGAATTTCAATGCCTCCGGACCGGTGACATCGAATGCCTCGGAGCTGGACAATGGATTCAACAAGAGGTGGGCTACTAACTCGGCAATGTCGTTCCGACTCACCCAGGCGACTGGACCATCTCCGCTCGGGCTTGCCAACACTCCGTCGCTCCGGACTTCGTTGTGTGCATAGTCCATGTAGAAGTTGTTTCGGAGTGCTGCGTAAGTGAGACCGGTGTCTTGTAGGCTTTGCTCGGAGAGATAGTGGTCTCGACCCAGTGTAAAAGTAGAGTCTTCTGAAACGCCTTGATACGAAGTGTAGACAACAAAACGAACGTTGGCCTTGGCGGCAGCGTCAAAGGCATTCTTGTGGAGGGCGGCTCTTTCGACCGGAGGTCCGTGGAGCGAAACGATGAATGCTCGAGAGACATCCTCGAAGGCACTTTTTAACGACTCCGGCTTCGAGTAGTCACCCTCCACAACTTCAATACTGTCGAAACCGGTCAATCTGGATCTATCACGGACCAGGAGCCGAATCTCGGCACCTGCGTCCAGGAGGAGTTTTGCAACTCGACTACCCAGTTTTCCTGTTCCGCCCGTTACCAGGATTGCCACGTTCTCACCCCAGACTGGTTCTGTTGTACTTGACGCGGTCCTATGACCAAGTTCACTCGACAGTGGTGGTGCGTGCCCCGCGCGTCAAGAGCCAACAGCTCCGCAACGGGTTTGGAAATCGGTGGTCATTGTTCGCCGAGGCGTGCCGACAGGACACGATCGATCCGCCGACGTTCCAAGTAAGCCGGGACTGATGCTGCCAATGCGATCACTGACATCACGAAAGTCTCCACTGGCAGTCCGCCTCGAAAGTTCAGCACAAGCAACGAAGCAACGATCGCAAAGGTCGCACCGACCCAGACCGTGACAAGGGCCATGTTTGCGAACAACTGACGGTGTTTCAGCGCCTCTGTTGTCTTTGATTCGAGAGCATTCATCGAGAAACTCCGGTGAGATTGCTGCGTTTAGTTCTCGGATGTATTCGCACGAGAGAACGACTCATTACGTTCGGAAGCTCAGGTTCTTTAACTGAGCAAGAACTTTCCCTCAGATCGGACCAGACCCTCCCAATCCCCGCTTCATGCTTTTAGGGTGGCCAATGGAACACGATTGGTGTTCTGTTATGCACCGTTCAGCGAATTTAACTCATCCGAGGAGACTTCGGAGATGGCTGCTGATTGTAATCTGCTCTTTGGTTTGCTCGCGCTGCAGAACGGATTGAATGATCAAGTTTAGCTCGTCGCTGCGTTCCAAGCGTGGACGAAGGAGAAGGAGAAACCGTTCGCCGATCATCTCATCTCGCGAGGGGATCTCGATGACGATCAGCTCGACTCCACGATCTGGCTTGGTTCGGTCCGTGAGGAGATTACGAGCGTCGCTTAGATGGATCTTGATTCCAGACCCAGGTTGCTTTTTTACGTTGAAGACGACGGACGTTGTGTTCCAAGGGCTTCGAGGATGGAAGTTGCGTCGTATACACAGCCGCCCCAGGTTCCACCGCTAAGGGATTGAAGAGTTGCCCAGAGGAGCGTGTCAGTGGGGAGGTCGGGGTCGGGCTTGAGATCTGGGTGAGGTAGTCGAGCGTGGAGGATTGACGCGGCGTGATCGGGATCTTGGTTGTCACCCGGGGTTGTACCCATAAAATCAACCCTCCCCGAGAGGTTCCGACAATCAATGGTGATCTGGATTTGATCACCGTCACGGACGCGACCGAGTGGCCCGCCTGCCAAGGCTTCTGGACCGACGTGGCCAATGCACGCACCGGTAGAGACCCCGGAGAATCGGGCATCAGTCACCAACGCCACTTGATTCCCCCAGGCAAGGTGTTTCAACGCAGAAGTGACTTGGTATGTTTCCTCCATCCCGCATCCGATCGGTCCGCGACCAATCAAGATGATTACATCACCGGGTTGAATGGGTTTGAACGGTTCTTGTCCCTTGATCGCCGCGATTGCATCACGCTCTCGGACGAAGACTCGAGCCGGCCCCTGTTTTCGATAGACGCCATCGGCATCGAGTACCCGGGGGTCAATCGCCGTACTCTTCACCACCGACCCCTCAGGAGCGAGATTGCCCTCCGGGAAGGTCACGGTACTGGTCAGACCATTCGCCCGAGCTCGGTCTGGGGACATTATGACATCGTCGGGGTCGACGCCATCTTGTTCTTTGAGTATTGCGCGGAAACGCTGGCGACGCTCTGAATCACGCCACCAATCAAGAATGACGTCCCAAGAAGTCCCGGCGATGGTGTTTGCACTCGTCTTGATCAGTTCTAGTTCCCGGAGGTGGAGCATTACCTCAGGGACTCCACCGGCAAGAAAAGCACGGACGGTCGGGTGATCCATGGGACCATTGGGGAGGACACTGACCAATCGAGGGACCGCACGGTTCACTTCACGCCAGTCGTCCACAGTTGGTCTTGGTAACCCTGCGGCGTGTGCAATCGCGGGGATGTGGAGGAGAAGGTTGGTCGAACCACCGAATGCCGCGTGGACAACCATCGCGTTTCGAATTGAGTCCGCCGTCAGTATCTCCTTGGTCGTCGTGTCCGACTGATGCAATCCGACGACCGCGCGGGCCGATCGTTGCCCAAGATCCTCCCAAACTGGTTGCCCCGACGGTGCCAAGGCCGCATGGGGTACAGTCAGCCCAAGTGCTTCCGCAACGACCTGCGTGGTTGCTGCTGTCCCGAGAAACTGACAGCCACCTCCGGGAGTTGCACAGGCTCGGCAGCCGAGATCAGCCGCCTCGGCAAGAGAGAGTTCTCCATGGACATAGCGAACACCGATAGTCTGAATCTTGCCCGCATCTTCACCACGGCTTGGAGGTAAAGTCACCCCTCCTGGAACAAAGACGCCGGGGAGATGACTTGCGCCAGCGAGCGCCATCAACATTGCCGGTGCCCCTTTGTCACAGGTAGCAACACCAATAACGCCTTGAGCGGTCGGAAGTGATCGAATTAAGCGACGGAGGACGATCGCCGCATCGTTTCGATACGGGAGACTGTCCATCATTCCGGGCGTCCCTTGAGTCCGACCGTCGCAGGGATCGGTGACCGCACCAGCGAACGGCAAGGCGCCAAGCTCTTTGAGTTCGACCGCCGCAGCGCGGACGAGGAGCCCGATTTCCCAGTGCCCGGTGTGGTACCCCAACGCGATCGGCTTGCCATCATCGCCACGGAGGCCACCGCTCGTACTGAGGATCAGATAAGGGTCGGCTGTGGTCTTTCCTGGTTCCCAACCCATCCCCGCGTTCTGACTTAGCCCAAATAAGTCGCCCGACGACCATTCGCGCAGCATGGTGTCGGTCATCGGGAGTGATCCCGATGGCCCTTCCGAATGGGTCCGGACCTCGAAGATCGACGGATCGGACTCGATGAGCTTCTCAAACGTGTTCCGAGAGCCAGGTCGATTTCCCAACGTCGCCATCAGCACATCCTCCGAACTACCGGATTCAGACGTAAAGCCCGACTCTCTTCCCCAATCATTCTTGAGAGACTCGCCTTATCTCTATTGTTCGTTTATTGCTTTCTGGAAGCAGAATCGGCCGAGATGGGAGCTGTTGCCGAGATTGGCTCTAAGCCGAGCTTGACCATTTCTTCGAGGATCTCCGGCCGTTGTTCGGGAGTTGCGTCTTCCACGATCGATTGGTAGATCGCCTGCACGTGGTCTAGGCGATCACGTTGGAGCAGGTAGTGAGCTGCGAAACGACGGGTGCCCGAATTGCGTGCTGTCGTCCCGACAGCCCGAAGGTAAGCGTCGAAGCTAGGCGATTCCGTGTTCCAGTGACGTGCCACCATCCGTCTGAAGCGGTATCGGAGTCGATACGACCGAAAGTCAGCCAACTCCACCAACCCGGGTCGGATCCGGAAGGGCTGACCCAGTTCCAACATCGCTGCCAGGGCATCCAGCCGGGCGAAGGGGGATGGATCGTCCATTGCCTGATCAAGAGCGACGAGGACCTCGTCAAAGTAAGGTCCGTTGGGTTCGGCGATTCCACCGATGGCGTAGGCAGCCGATCCTCGATCGTCGATCTCGGGGTCGCTGAGTATCGCAATCAGTTTCGGAATCGCTTTGGAAGCCTTGGACTCATGCCCTCGGAGTGCTACTACGGCTGCTTCCTGGACACCGGGGTGTTCGTCATCGAGGGTTTTAATCAGAAGATTGATTGCGCTCCGAGTCCGATGAGAAGGAGTTCGGTAGCCGAGCGCCAATGCAGCTTCACGACGTCGTGAGGGTGGGTTGTCCGGCTGAAGCTCCCGGACGAACTCTTCAAACTCCCCCTGCCCGATCTTGAGCCCATCATAAAGAATCAATGTGACGCCCAGGACGAGGAGCCCGAACATCACGATTTGGAGGAGGAGCTTCGCGAACCGATGCCCCATAGTCTTACAAGCTCGATCGGACTTGGACTGAGAATTGGTCTAGAGGCCTGATCAAGCTCGGCAGTTGGAGCGAAAACCCTGGAGAGTCTTGACGCTTCCAAAGCGATCGATCTCCAACCAGCCGTCTATGATCAACGATCAATCACTATACAAGTTCCTCGATCACCTGACCACCATCGACCAGACGGACAGGCCGACCGTCAGGAGTCTGGAACCGATGGTCCGGGTTGATTCCGAGGCTCGTGAAGATTGTTGCAGCGAGATCTGCCGGGGTAACAGGGTGATCAATCGGTGAGGTTCCGTTGCGATCCGTGGCGCCGAGGACTAACCCCGATGGCATCCCACCACCGGCAAGCAGGATGCTGTTTGCTCTTCCAAAGTGGTCGCGTCCCGCATTTTCGTTGATCCGAGGGGTCCGACCGAATTCGCCCATCATGACGACGAGGGTCGAATCGAGGAGTCCGCGGTCGTCGAGATCGGAGATTAGGGTGGAGACCCCTTGATCAATGGGTGGCGCGAGGCGGTTCTTGATCGCATTAAAATTATCGACATGTGTATCCCAGCCGAGTTGACCGCCTTGATCATTGACGGTGACGAATGCGACTCCAGCTTCCACCAATCGACGCGCCAAGAGGAGCGATTGACCCATCGTATTGCGGCCGTAACGGTCCCGGACTCCGTCCTCTTCTTGTTCGATCCGGAACGCTCGCTGTGCTGCGTCCGAGGTCATCAGATCGTATGCTTGTTCGGCGAATCGATCGCGGCTTGTGGTCAGCGGGGTCTCAGCGACTTCCGTGAACGCGAATTCATCGAGCTTCTCAACCATCGAACGGCGACGCTGGAGCCGGCCCAAGGTCATCTGGTCCGGTGGTGTTAGGTCTCGGACGCGGAATCCCGCTTGGTTTGGATCTCCCGCGACATCGAAGGGGTCGTACGCTGGCGTTAGATAGCCACTGGAACCGAAGATCGGTGCTGAGGGAAGTGCGGTGTAAGGTGGTAGCGTGCTTTTAGAGAAACCACGGACCTTGGAGACGACGCTCCCGAGGCTCGGATAAACGAGTGCGGGATTTGGTCGATAACCGGTGAGCAAGTGGTGTGTTGCGCGGTCGTGGGCAGCCTCAGGGGAAGTCATGCTTCGGATCAACGTTGCACGATCGAGCACTTGTGCTAACTGAGGATAGACTTCGCTGATGGAAGTCCCGGGAATTGCCGTCTCGATCGGAGAAAACTCGCCGCGGACATCCTCGTCTGCTTCAGGTTTGGGATCCCAAGTGTCGATGTGGCTGGGTCCTCCCGAAAGCCAGATCAAAATGCAGGCTCTCGCGGTTGGCGTAGTCGCAAGCTGCGCCTCCGTTCCATAGCCTTCGGCTTGCACCCGAGCCCCCCTGGCCCGGAGCCGGAGGAAATCATCGAGCCCAAGGCCGAGAGCCCCGAGAACTCCGGCTCGGAGCAAGGCACGACGATTTGGACCAGGACATTCGAGGTTTGAACCGTTTGATCGCATGGGGACGTTCCTGCCACTTGGATTGGGATTGTGTTGTATTGAATAAATCCCGAGAGAGACACAATCGACCAGATCAATGGTTGAACGCGAATTCGCGCGAATTGAGCAGAGCCCAAAAGAGGTCTTCCGATGCCTCACGGAATGATTCTGCTTCGTCGAGAACGGTCGACCAGTGGGCGATCTCTTCGCCTCTCGGTTTCCGGCAAAGGGTCCGGAGATAGAGGGTCTCGACAACTTCTTCCGCGAGCGGATCGAATTCGAGCATCTCAGCCAGATAGCCGTTGAAGTTGGAGATCCGGCTATCAACGCCACTACCGCCGATCAACATCAGAGCCTGTCGGAGGCTCAAGGTCGGGGTTGCGACCGGCGCACAGCCACTATCCCGCTGGCAGCGGCCGAAGGTGTCGAGTAAATCACTCGGGATCGACGGGTACTTGACTTCAACAGCCTTATAAATCCGGGTAGTCCCCCCGCCGCCTCGACTAAGGTCGAATAGGAGGTCGGTCTCTGTCGCTTGAGCGAGTGCATCGGCCATCTGGTGTGCTGTCAGTGGCCTTGGTGTCTGGTGGGAGAAAAATCTTGAGTCGTTCTCGTTACCAGGGATGGGTCGGGAAGAGAGGCCGTATGCTTCTGAATTTACGACCAGGCGGATCAGGCTCCGAAGATCGAACCCACTGTCGGTGAACTCTTCAGCGATGGCATCAAGCAGTTCCGGGTGTACCGGTGGGTTGGAGGCACTGAGATTGTCGGCAGGATTCGTCAATCCCTTCCCAAAAAACTGAGCCCAGACCCAGTTCGCCATGGCCCTCGCAAAGTAAGGATTCTCGGGGGCTGTGAGCCAGTCAGCGAGTACCACCCGGGGATCTTCTTCCGGCTCAAGTTCGACGACGGGACCACCTGGAAGCGTAGGGATGGCTTTATCGCCGGTCCGAAGATGGTTGATAAAGCCTTCCGGGTTCACGCGGACTTCGTCGTTGTACCTCATCCCAGATCCAGCGACGGCTCCAGTCGGAAGTTGGAGCTTCGCAAAGAAGGCGGCGAGTC
>CAZEAN010000073.1:0-5582 GCA_964510225.1 uncultured Isosphaeraceae bacterium | reverse complement strand
CAATCACAAGCTCTTTTACGGGCTGATCGACCAGTCCCGCCAGGGAGAGTTCGACCTGTGCATAGTGTGCTGACAAACCTTCGAATTGATTCTGCGTCCAGATATCGAAGGGATGATCATGGCATTGTGCACACTGGAACCCCTGGCCCATGAATCTCTGGGCGGTTAGTTCAGCACGTTCTTTGGGGTCGGCTCCCTCGACTGCATAATTTACTGGACCACCCGTCTCGAAGTCCTCGGGGTCTCCAAGCGAGGTCAAGAGTGTCCGTACAACAGCATCCCAAGGGGTATTTTGCTCGAGTTGATCTTCAACCCACTCGCTATAGCGGTAAAGCCCGTTTCCTGGAAACCGTGCTTGGCTGAGTTGCAGCATGTCGCCGATCTTGAGATGCCAGAACGGGACAAAGAGTCGATGCTCCATCAACCGATCAACCAATTTGGTGCGCTTTGCTGGATCCTCGTCCCTGATGAAATCGCGGATTTCGGTCGGGGTCGGTTGTTGACCGATCAAGTCGAGCGAGACACGACGGAGGTAAGTGGCGTCGTCGGATCGCGGGCTCGGCGGGACTTTCAGCCCTTCTAACCGCTTGTAAAGCTCTTCATCAATGACATTGGCTCGAACGAGAGCGTCGTAGTCAAATTCGAGATCGGGATTGATCAAGGTAGCGAGTCGCGTTGCGCGGACTTCGGTTTGATACTGAATGATCAAGTCCGTTTCGACCCGACGCTCAAGTGTCGCTAGACCAGAATCACTGACTGTGGCGGCAGTCTCATCATGGACCTTGTACTGTGTAAGTCGTGTGACATCACGCTCGTGGCCATCGGCAAATCGGGCAACGACTCGGAGCTGTTGCGGGCCAGGTTGGTCGAGCCGGACCTCCTTCGGGAACACTTCAACGGCGACGAGCGGCCCACGATCCGTTCCACGCTGGATCGGGGCCCCATCGGCAATCCATGACCGAAGTCTCTGGTAGCGTTCCGAACTGGTCAGCAAGACACGACCACCACCATGGGGCATTCGTCCTGACGCCTTCCGAAGCAAAAGGCTGTTTTCGGGGTCGAGCCGAGAGAGACGACGTCCTGCATTCTCGCGCGTAATAGATTGGTAGTCGCCGGCGGGATCGTATCCAAAGAGCGAGAGATGGAAGCCGTTCTGACCATCAGCGCGGCCATGGCAACCACCGCCGTTACAACCCGAAGCGGTAAAGATCGGAATGATGTCGTTGGCGAAACTCCAAGGACGATCGGCCGAATCAGAGACTTCGATGGTCGCAGAGACAGTAGGTTCCCCTTCAACCTCCCCATGAACCACGGCGATCCCAGGTCCGATCGCCGTTGCATAGCCTCCGGAGTCGATTGTCAAGATTCCGGGTGGTTCTACCTTCCAATCGGCGAGGACCGTGAGGTCGATCTGGCCACCTCGTTCCCCTCTCTTCGAAATCTGGAATTGAACCCCGTGATCATCAAGTTCCAGGATGAGATTGGAGGGTTCGATCGTCGGTGGAGCCTGGATCTCCTTAACAGGCTCTCTCGCGATGACTCCAAGTTCCTCCGGTTGAACCACACCGCTGCTTTTAAGTGATTGGGGCCCCTGCTTCGACTCCGTCGATTGATTCGATCCTTCCGAGCTTGAGGTTGGATCAGAATCAGATGAACCGCCACAACCTCCGATTCCACCACAGATGATGAGGAGGCCGATCACGACCAAGCATTGGGAACTGGGTGACGCACTCATCATATTGAAACCCTCTCACCCCGAGCGATGGTGAAGTTGGTAGGGCAACGCAGAGGCGGTATTGCCCGACGACCCACTCCGGAGAGACTCCCGGTAGGCATCTAACTTTGATTAATCCTAAATAAGTCGGACTCAAGGTGCAACCCCTCGGGTCACCTTATAAATTGAGATAAGATGAGGGGTTTGGCCCACAGCGAGTCGGAGATAGAATAGATCATTAAGTGAGAAAGAATGGACCGATGTCGGAGGCTGGTCGACGTGCAGCAATCGCGGTTTTCGGTGGATGTCGGGGTGATCGGCGGCGGTGGTCATGTCGGGCTCCCGCTCGCGATGACATTCGCCGATTGCGGCCTGAAGACCCTGATTTACGACATCAACGCGGAGACGGTGAGCCGGATTCGAGGCGGGGAGATGCCGTTCCAGGAACATGGTGGACCAGAAGTCCTGGAACGAGTCCTGAGGCGCGGCACCCTCGAAGCTTATGACTCACCAGAAAAGCTCTCCGATTGTCGGTTCTTGATCTGCATCATCGGGACTCCGGTCGACGAGCACCTTAACCCCAGTTTTACGGGGATCCGACGCGCCTTGGATCGCTGCGTCGGCGTGATGAGAGACGGCCAGATCTTAGTCCTCCGCAGTACCGTTTATCCGGGGATGTCGGGCCATATCCAGAAGTATCTCCGCGAAAAAAATCTCGACATTGACGTTGCATACTGCCCAGAGCGGGTAGCGCAAGGTTTTAGCCTGAAAGAGTTTCGAGAACTCCCACAGATCATTTCCGCCTTCGATCCCAACGCACTCGACGAGGTAAGGAAGCTCTTCGGACACTTCGTTCCCGAGTTCATTACTATGGAGCCGATGGAGGCGGAACTCTGTAAGTTGATGACGAACGCCTGGCGCTATATTCAATTTGCAACTGTCAACCAATTTTATATGATCACAAGCCAACACGGGCTGGATTTCAACCGGATCCTCCATGGCTGCCGGCATAATTATCCGAGGATGTCAGGAATGCCGGGTCCAGGGTTTGCTGCTGGCCCCTGTCTCGTGAAAGATACAATGCAACTTGCGGCGTTTAGTCAGAACCATTTCGTTCTCGGTCACTCGGCAATGTTGATCAACGAAGGACTTCCGGCACACCTCGTTGGACTGGCACGCGATCAGATCGACCTCTCAGATGCAACCGCCGGCATCCTCGGTATGGCCTTTAAGGCCGAGAATGATGACCACCGTGACTCGCTGAGTTACAAGCTCCGCAAAATCTTGACGATCGAAGCGGCGCGGGTTCTTTGCACCGATCCCTTCGTGAAGGATGACTCACTCTTGCCGTTAGAGACGGTCTTGGAACAGGCGAACGTGCTCTTTCTGGCGACTCCGCACAAGATCTACCGCGAGATCTCGATTCCGCCTGGCGTCGTTTTGGTCGACGTCTGGAACTGCGTCCGGGAGGCCCGTTCTTGAAAATTCTCGTTACTGGATCGGCGGGGTTTATTGCCGGTTATTTGGTTGAAGAACTCATCTCACAGGGTCATGAGGTAGTTGGTCTCGATAACTTTTCGAAATACGGCCCCTCAACCCGCGGGTATGATTCCAATCCGAACTATACCGGTGTCGTCGGGGATGCGAAAGATGTCAATCTCATCACTGAATTACTCGAAGGGGCGGATCACTTCGTCGCTGGTGCCGCGATCATCGGTGGAATCTCGCTCTTCCATGCGAAGGCATACGATCTGATCGCTGAAAACGAACGGATCACCGCAGCAGCCTTCGACGCTGCAATCAAGGCACATCAACAGGGCTCACTCCAGAAGATCACGGTCGTCTCCTCCTCGATGGTTTTTGAGAGTTCCGACGAGTTTCCGACACCTGAAGGTGCGCAGAAACGGTGCCCCCCGCCCCATTCGACCTACGGATTTCAGAAGCTTGCGACCGAGTACTTCGCTAAAGGGGCTTGGGAACAATACCGGTTACCCTTCACCATAGTCCGACCGTTTAATTGTATCGGAATCGGTGAAAAACGGGCGCTCGGTGATCACGACATAGAATCCGGGAACGTCAAGCTTGCGATGAGTCACGTCGTCCCCGATTTGGCACAGAAGATCTTGAAAGGGCAGGATCCACTCCACATCCTTGGGGACGGAAAGCAAATCCGTCACTATACTTATGGAGGTGATCTGGCGCGAGGGATTCGACTTGCGCTTGAAAGTCCTGATGCGACGAACGAAGACTTTAATCTTTCGACCTCGGTGTCGACCTCGGTCCTAGAACTCGCCGAGACGATCTGGCGAAAGGTTCATGGAGATAGACCATTTCGCTACCAAGCAGACCCACCGTTTCCGTACGATGTTCAGCGTCGTGTTCCTTCGGTCGAGAAAGCCAAAGGTGTCCTGGGCTTCGAGGCAACTACGACCCTTTCCGAAGCACTTGAAGAGATCATCCCTTGGATTGAACAGCAGATACAAGTCGGCGGAATCTAGGATAGCGCTGACCTCTTGTATTTGTTTGTCTAAGTCCACTGATTTAATCCGTCAGAATTGCTGGCGGGATCTATCCGGACAGATACGAGCGGTGTCATGAGCTGGTTTTCAGATCGACGTTGAGATCAGACTGTGAGCGGAGGTCGAGCACTGTGGGCGGTCATGAGGTTGCGATCGATTTCGTCATGCCCGTCTTTAATGAAGGTGCAAACATCCTCCGAGCACTCAAGGAGATCGAGGCGAACGTCCAACATCGGAAGCGCGTCCTCATCGTCTACGACTTCGATGAGGACAACACTCTTCCCGTGGTCCGTGCTCATCAAGAGCAGTTCCCTGACGCGGAATTAGTGAGGAATGATGTCGGGCGTGGCGTGGTCAATGCGGTCCGTGCAGGGATCGCCCAGTCGAAGGCAGAAGTCGTGGTCATCACAATGGCCGACCTCTCGGATGACCTCCAGGTCGTGGACCAAATGGTCACAATGATCGAGGAGGATCAGTACGATGTAGTCTGTGCATCGCGCTACATGAAGGGTGGGAAGCAACTCGGTGGACCTTGGTTGAAACGGAATCTTGCTCGGACAGCAGGGCTTAGTCTTTACTGGCTCGGTGGGTTGCCGGTCCATGATGCGACGAATTCCTTCCGGGCCTACCGTCGACGAGTCCTCGAAGCCTTCCCAATTGAGAGTAACGCTGGGTTCGCTTATACGCTTGAGTTGACGGTAAAAGCTCATCTCGGGGGCTTTCGCGTCGGAGAGGTCCCCTCAACCTGGCGGGATCGATCAGCGGGTGAATCGCGGTTCAAGCTCCGTCAGTGGGCGCCGACCTACTTCAAGTGGTATCTTCAGGCTCTCCTAAATCGCCCAGACCCTAAATCGAAACAGACCAAGAACGCATAAATAAGCAAAGAATGACCTTTGGATAATCTTGCTGTGTTAAAAATGGCGTAGTTGAGCAATCTTGAATCATGACCTGCATCTCTTTTCTCAACGTCGTATATTCCCTCCCCGCGTGGATGTGCGAATGACGTAGAGAACCTCTGTTTCTTCGAGATTCGTGATAAAGATGTTGCGTGCGGTTTAGCTGTATAGTGATGCAATTAAAGCAGATAAGACAATGAAACCTCACTGAATTGGACTGGATACATAATCCGTAAAGGTCATCTGGCACGGTATTTGTTGGCTCTGCAGACGACCTGTACAGGCGATGTTGAAACAAATCAGCCATTGCCAGGTATGAAAATTGGGCAGCAAGACTATCAAGGCGGATTTAAGAAGGCCGTTCCGATGACAAACCCGACTCCGAGATCTCGGAAACTCTCCAGCCAGGATCGACATCAGAAGCTAAGTTCGATGTGCTCTGCAGATGAGGGA
>CAZEAN010000072.1:0-29944 GCA_964510225.1 uncultured Isosphaeraceae bacterium | reverse complement strand
GACTTGGCGATTGCCTATTTCGGTACAGCCATTTTCGGGATCGCAATGCTCGTGATTAGTTCTCGGGTCGAGATCAGTGAGCAAGGTGCCGAAGTTGCACTCGTTTTGGCTGAACAAATTGGCGAGGTGGCGGGGAAGCCACTCCGATGGATCTTCCTGATGGGATTCTGGGGCGCTGTGTTCTCGAGCCTCTTGGGTGTCTGGCAGAGTGCCCCCTATCTTTTCGCCGATTTTTTTCAACTGAGCCGAGAGGGCTTAGCCTCAGCGTCTAAGGCCGATCTTTCCCAAACGAAGGCTTATCGTGTGTACCTCCTTGCCATCGCTGTTGTCCCACTTGGTCTCGTTGGACTTGATGTTCGGACAATTCAGCTTTCGCATGCGGTGCTTGGAGCTTGTTTCATGCCATTGGTGGCGGTCACCCTCCTGATTCTAAATAATCGAACCTCACTGGTCGGCAGTACCTTCAAGAACCGGTGGTTCTCAAATCTACTCCTCCTGGTCACGGTCTTTGCATTCATTGTTGCAGGAATATTTGATCTTTATAGTCGATTTACCCCTTCGAGCTGATTAGCCTGATGGTTCTACACGGAGGCCGAGCAGTTCTTCGGTTGCTGCCGTTTGTCGGACGCGGTGCGCAATCCGGTGTCCAACGACCCAGACGATTCCCTTGGTGTCGCGGAGTATCGGTACCTGGGATCGCAGTTCCTTCGAAAGCCCCGCACCGCGGAGGAAGTCGTTGATCGGCATCGAGTGGCCATCCATCCCGAGTGGTTGGAACCGTTCCCCCGGCTCTCTCTTGCCATCAACGATCAGATACTCCCCGCCTTCCTGATCTCCGAAAGGTACGACTTGCCCGTAGTCGATCCACTCGTCGGCATCAGTTTCAGATTCGCAGACTGCCCTTATTTGGATCGAATTCCAGCGCACGGAACCGGGGATTGACAATCTGGCAGGATCCGGAAGCGATGAGCTTTCGTCATCGGACTGAGTCTTTCGGAGGATGATTACGCGATCATCCGATTCAACAATGACCCCACCAGCCAGGGAAAATCGAACCCGGTTGTGTCGGGCTGCTCGCGCGAGCCGAGACCATCGAGTCGCGTCCATTGCCTGTTCAGACCAACCAGCGTGGCGCCAGGCAATCCGGAACAGCTCAGCACGAATCACCTTCGGATGCTCTAAGAATTGAGTGCGATCAAGTTCGATGATATCATCACTTAACTTGATCGTCGCGCGCTGGAGCAACCCACGAAGATGATCATCCGCGAAGGTGCCAAGCGACCGGCAGAGGTCACCGAGTCGCGCCAGGGCTTCACTGATCTTGGGGTTATACTCGAGCGCGAGTTTCGGCAGCAGGTCGCCTCGGATCCGTGCGCGGGTCTGATTGAAGTCAGCGTTGGTTGAATCTTCAGACCACTCCTGACCGATCGATTCGAGAAACGCTCGGGCTTCGTCACGCGTAATACCCAAGAGGGGGCGAACGAGCATGACATCGTCATTGAGTCTTCGACGCGACGGTATACCGGCGAGTCCACGAGGACCGGTTCCCCGGAGAATCCGCTGAAGGACCGTTTCTGCTTGGTCATCCCTCGTATGTCCAACCGCTACAACCGGGCTCTTTCGCTGTTGGGCGATCGCGGTGAGCCACTGGTAGCGGTACTTTCTCGCGTCTGTCTCGAAGTGACTTTGTCTTGGTGGTCGCCAGAATCCGAGATCGACCGGGAGCTTAAGCCGATCTGCTAACTCCTCCACAAACTTCTGGTCTCGATCGCTTTCAGATCCTCTGGTCCCATGATTCAGGTGTGCAACGGAGAGTTCCCAGTTTCGCCCTCCCGACGCCATCGCGAGACTCCGGAGGAGTGCAACACTGTCACTCCCTCCCGAAACGGCCACCACAATCCGTGACGAGTTCGCGGCTGGTATCAACCGTTCGAGTTTCCGACCGACTCGTTCCGGGAGACTTCGGGCGTCTTGCGGCATTTGAAAATCAAACTGCGCATTAAAACGCTCGACCAAAGATTTGGTCGAGCGTTGGTATTAGGGTCGACGAATCATTGTTCGCCTTAGTTTTAGTAAGCTTAGATCGAGTCGGACTCACGTCGATTGATTATCGGTTCTTAACGAGCTTGCGGGCTCCCTTGATCGTCCGATCAAACCAACTCCGCATCCTTGCTGCGGGCATCAAGACCTTACCCTTGATCTGTTCGTTAGGACGTGCTTTGAAAATGGTCGAATGCTCTTTGCCATCCCAGTTGGCGGGGGCTTCTTTGGTGTAGTAGTAAGCAGCAAATGACTTTCGGGCTTGGCCTTCGGGGCACGTCACCGCAGTAACACCATGATAGCTGATTTTGCTGGTGGCGAAGACAACGCAGCGGTTAAAGACCGGCGAAAGGGAGTGGTGACAGATCCTGACGTCCTCGTCCCAGAACTCGACGTTGCCACCCCACTCCGGACTCCAGTCTTTGTTGAAGTAGATCAAGATGTTCAGCCGGCGATGTAAGTCACGATCTTTTATATAGTTAAAGTCGACGTGGACATCGAGGTGACCACGAGGACCAGTCTCGTGGATTCCTCCACCGACGAGCTGCTCGTCAGCAACAAGGTTGGGAATGTCGAAGTAGTAAGAAAGATCAGAGCGGAATTGCTCGGAAGCGAGGAACGAGTTGAGTTCGGCAATCGGCTCTGGGAACGCAGAGGAGTCGGTGAGCTGAACCTTCCCCTTCTCATTGACGGCAGAGAAAGTCCTCCCAGACTTCTTGGCATCTTCGAAGCTTGGGAACGACAGGCGACAACGCTCAGCAAACGACTCTTCTAGGAAGTTGTCGATGCAGAAGTGAGGGAATGGCTTGGCGTTGCGAACTTTCTCACGGAGGGCGTCACGGTCAATTGGATTGATTATCATCGATGTGTGCGCTCGGCTATCGAGGCGGCCCGAGGAGGGTGGGATTGGGTCCGAAGAATCGGGGAAGTTCTCAATTCTTGGCTTACTTTGTGGGACCATACGCTCTATCTAATAGCGTAGAACTTTGAAAATGGTGTTGTCAAAGCAAATCTGGGTGATTGATTACCTTGCGTCTAAGTATCTCTTAGCACTTCTTCGACGTTATCACCACGAATGGGAGGTCCCTTGATCGGGTGAGTCTCAAGGTCTCTTGATCAAACTCCCGAGGATAAATATTGTGATCACCTCCGGTCCATGAAATCGTCACAGTTCAACGCTCCATCCATATACCGTAAAGGCTGATCGATCGAATAACTACTTTTCAGCACCGGTTGTTGTGAATTCAGTGCGATTCGTAGAATAGTACTGAGAGTTGGGGGATTGGTTCAAAGGAGCTAGGTCAACCTGGCGATCGGACGCTCTTCTTACCTTCCCTATATTCAGAATATCCTTGACTATACATATCAGCTGATGACCATTGAACATGCGTACGGCCTGTTAGGACTCGTTCCGGGAGCCTCCGAAAATCTGATCCGTCGCGCGTTTCGGGAGCGTGCCCGCTCGGCTCACCCCGATGTCGGTGGGTCAACCGAGGATTGGCTCGAACTCAGTAGGGCCTGCGAGGTTGCCCTCGACCATGCCGCCGCTTCGAATGTGATGGTCCTCGTTCAGCCGATCGAACCGGTCAGATTGAACCGAATCCGACCATCGTATCAGGAATGGAATCAGTCCCCTCCAATCCAGGCAGAGGGTCTCGGCTTACTTTCCAATGCACAACTGACGGATCAGATCCTCGCTCGAGCGCGTCGGAAACAACGGATCCGAGATCACGTCATCCTTGACCTAAAGATCGTTGCGGGTCTCCTGGTCGGGATCACCATTCTCGGATCGATTCTCATCATCCTCGGTTCGATCTACGCAGATCTCTCTGGCTAGTTCTTCTGCATGATCCAGGATTGGTTGTAGCGTCGGTTTGACGGAGGCTACAACCAGCTCAGGAAATCGCAGAAGAAGACGACCTGTTCAATCGACCTGGAGTGCTTCATCAGCGATCCGGTCAAAGTTTGATGCGGTAAGGTCAAGCTGGATGATGGAGCCATCGCGTCCAACCAAGACATTCGCCGGGATTTCGGTAACAGTGTACCGTTGAGCGATGCTTGCCGGGCCCGGCAGATCGATGATGTTCGGCCATCGGACGTTGTTTTCGATCAGGGCTTCGCGGACCTCGGTGGCGACTTGGTCGACCGCGTTGCCGCCGCCTGCAATCGCGTCCAAATTAATCCCGATCACCCGAAATCCTTGATCACTTCGCGCTTCATATTGCTCCTCAATCCAGGAGAGTTCGTCATTGATCGGTTGATGCCAGGTTGCCCAGAAGTATAAGAGGACGACACTTCCTTCGAAGTCGTCGAGGCTGACAGAATTACCGTCGAGGTCTGTGGCACTGAAGCTCGGCGCTGCTTCGCCGATCATTTCGAGTTGTTTGATCCGATTCGCGAGATACTGCGCAATTGCAGGCTCAGCACTTTCTTCGCGAGTTTCAGCAATGGTCCGAAATGCCCGAAGTGCGAGACTGAACTGATCGGCACGGACTAAGAGCTGGTAATAGGCATCGAGGAGGGAGAGCCGCGCGGTGACCGGGAGGGCCCGCTCAGGGAGTCCGGTGTCGCGCTGGGGATCGGTTGCGGCCGCATCAACTGCGACCATCAAGCTTCTATAGGACTCTTCGAAATCGCCGCGCCGCGCTTCGGCCATGATGTTCGAAATGGAAGCCAAGTAGCGTAGGATCGGTGAGGTTACTCCTCGCTCCAGGAGACCCTCAGCAAGTGCCTCGGCTTCTTCGTAGAGACCTGCTTGGAGCGCTGATTGGAAATAGATCTCATAAACGTCGGTCGCACGGCTCCCGTCGAGGCGTCCTGCTAATTGCTTGAGTTGTTCCAGTCGTTTCCGTTCAAGATCGAGAAGATCGGCAGCGAAGGCTTCATCGATCGCCTCAACCGAGTCAAACTGAGACTCGGCTGTTACTTTTGGGCCGTCGTTTTGCGCACGTGCCGGAGGGTTGAAGCTGATCGCGACCACGGCGGCAGCAAGTACACCGAAACGCAAGAGAGTTGGGGTGTGTCGAAGGTGATCCTGGTGATCCATCGTGAGATGACTCGGCAACAAAGGTCTCGATGGTGGCTCGATCAATTGAACGAGCCAGTGTAAACATTCGAACCGGAGGTTAGCGGGATCGCATCCTCAGGCGATCCCAGAGGAGATCAATATACATCAACGAGCCTTCCCTCGAACACAAGACCTCTACGAATGCTGGACTCCCTTCGCGGGGAAGAGATCTCGATAGACTAATGAAACAGCGAGAAAGTAGATCGGTGCCGTCAAGAGGATCCCGACACCGCAGAGAATCGCTCCGACACCAGAAAGAAACGCTGCAGAGACATGGAAGAAAACGGCAGCTATTGACTTCTTGATCCCTCGCGTCGCCTTCCAACTGAGCTGCAACGCCTTAATTCCCTCTTGCCGACCATCGACAACAAGCGGAATAGCCAACATAAACCGAGCAGTGATCAGGATCGCGATCAAGAAGGAAGCAAGGACCAAAGCGACTTCTGCGGGTGAAATAGCCCGATTTGCTTCCGGTTCGAGTACAGGTAACACAATGGTTTGAATCAGTAAGATCATCGGGAAGCTGATGAGTGCGCTGACAATTGTGGTAATGTAAACAGCCCCGTAGGAAGAACCAATATTGAAGGCGTCACCCACACTAATCGGCTCTCCTCGAAGTTGTTTGCAAGCGAGGCTAAAGTAAGCGGCGTTTACGAAGGCAGCGACCACGCAACTAAAGGGGATTGTCACAAGTTGGCTGATCGCAAGACTGACTGTGGAGGAACCGAGTTGTGCGAGCTGTGCGTCAACGACTTGTTGGAGAATTCCGAGGACGACATTCAAGACGAAGGCCGGGAGTCCGACCGCCAGCAAGCTCAATATCCAGACCCCTTGCCGATCGGATGCGATTTTGAATGCAGCGTTGAGATGGCCAAGACGAATCTTTCCATCGGTAGGTTCGAGTTGATCAAATTCAAGGCCCTCAGTCTTACCCAAGGGACTTGGTGCCGCATAAGGGTTTTGCTGATCAAAATCTGACTCATCACGGCGATCCGGCCCGAATGAGTCCGAAGTTTTTCCATAAGACACTGCTTGTTCTCCAGTATCGTAAGATACCTCAGATCTGATACCCTTTGATCAAATCGATTCTAACAACAGCACAAATCAATTTCGATAGCTTGGGAACTTCGCCCCGAATCCTTCTCTAGAGCTGCTTCCCGAATCTAATTCCAGCTGACTACAATCAAATTATGTTAAATGTCTCGGACTCGACGATTCTCGGAAGAGGCCGGGCACTCGATCGTTCATCCTTGGACCAAGAACGGGACTCCGTTCTTGGTCCAAGGATGAATACCATTATTCTTAGCTCAACCCCTCCGACAACAGTCGATCATGCCGCGCCGTACTCGAGGGCGAGAAATCGCCCTGCAAGTGTTGTATCAACTAGAGCAGAATCCTGATCTTCCACCGACCGAAGTCCGCCAATTCATGGAGCGTCGACTTCAGCATGAGGAACTCCGGTCATACGCCGACGATCTCGTTGCTGGCGTCCGGAAGCGTCAGTCGGAGATTGACCTCGCCCTCGGCTCGGTCGCTGAAAATTGGTCGGTTGACCGGATGGCGACGATTGACCGGAATATTCTTCGGCTCGGTGCCTTTGAGATGCTTTATTCCACGGAAGTGCCTATCAAGGTGGTGATCAACGAAGCGCTCGAGCTTGCCAAACGCTACAGCACGGCTCAGTCGAGTCGATTCGTGAATGGGATTCTCGACCGACTCCAAGCGATGGCGGCCAAAAATCGAGATGCTAACGGAGGATCGGACGAGAGGCCGATTGACGGTTCAACCGAAGATTCAGAGTCATCCCATTCCGAAGATTTATGAGCCGGCGATCGCGCCCACCCGCCAAACCTCGGCCTTCTCGAGGCGCTGACCTCCACGTCCATACCACCCGATCTGACGGCCATTGCAGCCCGGGTGAAGTAGTTCGGGCCGCCGCCGAGGTCGGACTTTGTGGCGTTGCCATTACCGACCACGATACAACGCGTGGGATCGCCTCAGGATCTTCCGAGGCCGCCCGACTGGGAATCGAGCTGATCGCGGGTGTCGAACTCAGTGCGATTGACCAGGGCCGTGAACTCCACATCCTCGGGTATTTTGTCGACCCGGACGATTCGCGACTTGTCGAACAAACCGAGTCGCTCTGTCGCGCACGCAACGACCGTTTTCTCGAAATGATCACTCGTCTGCGGAAGCTTGGATTCAAGCTCGATTACGACGACCTGAGTAAGTGGTTTCCTCGGGCTGCGCTCGGCCGTCGGCACCTCGCGGAAACCTTGGTTCGTTCGGGGCAAGTCCCAACGCGACGGCTCGTCTTCGATCGCCTTTTGGGGGACAATGGCCCGGCGTTTGTCCCCAAGCCACTGCTCGGGGGCGCCGACTCGATCCAGTTAATCCGAGAAGCTGGAGGAGTTGCTGGGCTTGCTCATCCTCCTCGGTATCTTGGGATCAACCAGATTGCCGGCCTCCGTGAACAAGGACTCTCAGCACTCGAAATTGATGGTCCTGGCGTTGATAATCGGGAACGCCGACGTCGGACTCTCATCGTTGATGAATTAGGGCTCATTCCGACCGCCGGCTCTGACTTTCACGCCCCGGATCGATCTGGGAGCTGGGTTGGCGCCGTCACAACCCCTGAGAGTGACTTAGAGCGTCTTCGCCAGGCTGTAATCGGTTCTAGTGTCGCTAAGGTCTCTGAGTGAATGATCTGGTTCTGAGGGTTCGGGTGTGCTGCTTCCCTCGCTGAGGGTTTTTTTTAATTCTCGGATCCTTGCCTGAAGTTGTTCGATCACCGGCATAACCATCGATTGTGGGAGCCGTTTGTGGATATGTTGTGGACAATTGATGTCCCAGGCCTCGATCGTGAAGAGGATGACACACTCGGGTTTATTAGAATAGTCCGTGTCCGTCAGGCGGTCGATGAGATCGGGGTCATCCTCCACGACCCGGGCCGTTCCCCAGACCTTAACTCGTCGGCTCTGGACGTAGTCGATCAAGAAGATAAAGGCCTGAGGATTCTCGGAAAGATTCCCGAGCGTAATGTAATGTACTGACGGTTACCACCGAAGTCGGCGAACCCGAATGTTTTCTCATCGAGAACTTTGAGGAAGCCAGATGCTCCTCCCCGGTACTGGATATACGGCTGACCCTCCGTGTTCGTCGTGCCTAGATAAAACATGACGATATATTTGATAAGCTCTTGAAGCTCATGAGTCACCCTTGTCTGCCAACTTCCCTTCTCCTCCATCCGAGCGTAGGAAGCACGTGACCCTTTTTCGGTTTGAATGGCTTTGACGGCTGGCGTAAACGCAACGTCACTTGGCTGGCGGTCCATGGATCGGCTCCTCGTTTGGGGCCTTCGTAAGAAACACGGAACTCAGCGGATCTCTGGGATCTCGGGTGTGCCGGCTGGCCTTGGTCCTGGGGCGGACCAGTGAAACTTCCGCTCCGTCGCACTGATGCGGACGTCATTGATACTGGCCTCGCGACGTTTCATGAGGCCGACTTCGTTGAACTCCCAGAGTTCGTTGCCATAAGCTCGATACCACTGCCCTTCCAGGTCGTGAAATTCATACTGAAAGCGAACGGCGATCCGATTCTCGTTGAAGCTCCAGAGACTCTTGATCAGTCGGTAGTCAAGTTCCTTCTGCCATTTCGTGCTCAGGAAGGTACGGATCTGATCTCTCCCTCGAATAAACTGATCCCGGTTCCGCCACTCGGAATCTTCCGTGTAGGCCAAGGCAACCGCTCCGGGATCACGCGAGTTCCACTTGTCCTCAGCAGCTCGTACTTTGGCGGTTGCGGTTTCAAGGTTGAACGGGGGTACCAGGCTTTTCATTGCGACTTTCATCCCTCTCTTCGTTGGAAGAAGTGAGGGTGCTCGGATGATCCGAGCACCCTTGGTTCTGTACTCTCGTCAGTTCTCGGAAAAGAACTGAATCGGGTTACTGGTCGAATTGCTCGGCTAGGAAGTCTCTGATCAGTTGAGCGATGACGTCTCCATCCTCTTCAAGGGCGAAGTGTCCGGTGTCGAGCAGGTGGAACTCAAGGTTCTCGAGATCCCGTTTGTAAGGGTGAGCACCTGCGGCTGGGAAGATGAGGTCATTCTTACCCCAGGCGATCAGAGTCGGGGGTTGGTGTTCGCGAAGGTACTCTTGCCACTCAGGGTAGAGCGGTGGGTTGCTTCCGTAGCTGTAGAAGAGAGCGAGTTGGATCTCTTGGTTGCCGGGACGATCGAGGAGTGGTTGAACATGCCCCCAGGTATCCGGGCTAATCCTTTCGAGGTCGCGGACACCGGTGGTGTACTGCCACTTGGTTGCCTCAAGTGTCAGGAGTGATCGGAGTTTATCACCTTGCTCTTCGGTCCGATTCTTCCAGTACTCCTTGATTGGGACCCAGAAATCGTTATCAATCCCTTCATCGTAGGCATTACCGTTCTGGATGATCAGAGTCTGGACACGTTCGGGATGCTTGACAGCGACTCGGAATCCGACTGGGGCACCATAGTCCATCAAGTAGAGAGAGTAGGAGTTCAACCCGATCTCTTCGGTGAATTTTTCGACGACCGCCGCAAGGTTGTCAAAGGTGTAGTCAAAGTCATCGACCGAGGGTGCCGAGCTGTACCCGTAGCCCGGATAGTCCGGGGCAACGACATGGTAACGGTCGGCCAACGCAGGGATAAGGTCACGAAACATGTGCGATGATGTAGGAAAGCCGTGAAGTAGCAGGAGGGTTGGAGCGTCCTCAGGACCCGCTTCACGATAGAAGATTTCGAGTCCGTCGATTTCAACTGTCCGGTAGAAGACTTGCGGAATCTCTCCTTTCGATTCCTGGGCTTGGGCAACGTTGGCTACAAGGGGTCCTCCGAGGAGTAGTCCCAGGGTCAAGCCAGCTCGATGTAACGTAGACATGATTCGATCTCCCTGATTGAGGTTGATTGTGTTGAGGTCGGTTGAATCGTTGTTGGGGTCTAGCTGGTACTGTGTTGAAGGGAACTTCACTAGTTTCGCGTATGCGAATCGTAGACTTTCGCGCTGATCTTCCACTCACGATCCTTCTGTTAGAGGCCAAAGAGGTCGGTGTAGCGAATACCTCCCCAGTTTTGGAACTCCACACCCGCGGAAGCAGCGTTTCCTTGAACGTCGCTGGAGATAACCTTGGACTGGACGTCAGGAGACCCACCGACGTGGTTGAACAGCTCGACGAAGGGGTTGGGATCAAGGTTGATCGGATTGCCAGCAAGCGAACCTACGATCCGAGCGTGATCAAACCCGCTTAACCGCATCGCCGCCCCGTTTCCGGTTCTGGCGGCATCAATGTCGGGTTGGATGTTGCCGGTGATCGCATCATGATCATTGAAACTGAACGACTCTGCATCCATCACGCGGCTCCTCGCTTGAAGGCTTCCGGCTTACCGTCGATTCCGCGCTCTCTCGATGAGACTCTTCGTCCCTCGCGAGCTACTAGGTAGACAGACCTGTCTATTTTTTCTTACGGCGGACTCGCACTGAATTACGATTTTCGAGTTGCCTCGATCAGGACTTGAGTGGCTAGGCGGGCATCGTCGGCTGGTTTTGAGGTCTGTTGCATTACCGATTCGATGATCGAACCTTCGACAAGGAGTCCGACCGCAGGTCCAATCTGCTCCGCCACTTTCTCTCCGACCGTTTCGGAGAGGACTGCGGTGATTAACCCATGAAAGCGCTCTTTGTGTGCGGCGGAGAAGACCGATCCCGGATGGCTTGCGTTGGCAAGCTCAACGGATGCGTTAATGAATGAACACCCACGGAATCCAGGTTCCTGGAACCAGTCCTTCAGCGTCATAAAAAAGGCGGAGAGTCGACTTATGCCGTTGTTGTGGTAGCGGTCGATCGACGTCCTAAATAGGTCTAAGACTTGCTCTTCTCGATATTGCAAAACGGCCAGGATTAGGTCGTCTTTTGAGGCGAAGTGATTGTACAAGGTCATCTTCGCCACAGAGGCCTCGGCAATAATCCGATCGATCCCGACCGCACGGATCCCTTCGGCATAGAAGAGCCGCTCTGCGGTTTCGATGATCCGCTGTCGGGCATCCGATTTCTTGGCGATTGGACTATCCCCGGAATCATCCCGATCTGTCTATTGTTCGCAGACGCGCTACGATTCTATAGAAGTCGTTTAAATCTAACTAATGGATTCGTATCCGTAAAACCAAACCCATCTTACGGCGGTTTGTAGCAGTTGGGGGACAGCACCGAGTCTCCCGGAGCCACCAACAGGCCACAACGCGCGGTGAACCTCGCGTTCCCCTCAAAGAGCACTTTTGGCAAGAGACCATCGAACTGTAGCAATGGTCTGGCCTCACCATCGCCGACTACTGCCAACGCCATGACCTCAAGCAATGGATCTTCTGATGGTGGAAGCAAGAGCTAAGGCGTTGGGATCATTGGAGAAATATCGTTTGTCGGGTCGCCTGATCGGATCGCACCCCTGTCTAGTCGGCAAGAGAGTTCCTGGAGCGATCCCGTTTTCAGGTCACAAATCTGGATCCTCCCCAGGGCAAGATCAGCGGCGTGAACTAGGGTACCGGTCGTCGACGCGATCGCCTTCGTCGTTTCGATGAACTCCTCGATTGCCTACTGAGCGAGTGTTGACTGGTCTCTTTGTGGAGCGCTTATGCTATTTTTAAGAAATGATTTGAATGGAGAGTTCAAGTTTTGGTACAGCGCATTGGACTGAAACCGCCTTCCTCCCGGAGACTCCGAGATCTGGTGACGAGTTTGCTGGATTCGTTGTCGGGAATTCTGGACTGGATTCGTTTAGTAAATTGTTACGTAACGCTGGCAATCCATTGAGCTCAGAGATTATGGCGCAGGATTCGAACCGTACCTGGATCGACATCATTGGGGAGTCGTTTGGGCTTGAGTCCGTTGTTGACGCGAGAAGCCAGCGACGTCCGAGACACGGTCTTCAGTGGTCTTCATCGGCTGAAATACTGGAAGGACGAGAACTTCGGGCTGATTTGGGATCATTGCTCAACGTTGGGAACGTACCGGAGCTGACCTGCGAATTCTCTGGGGAGTTGCCGTGTCTTCCCCGAGAATCACGAGAAATTTCAGGGGATATTCCCGTGGTTTCCGGGTTCTCCGTTGAGATCGAAGGGGCGCCGATCGAGTTTCCGATCGCTCCAAGGACGGCCAGACCAATGATTGGGCCGGCCCCGGAAGAGTCATCGGGACGCCCCACGAATCAGGTCACGGGACGAGCTAGCTTTGAGTTTTCAACCGTTCACTCAGCGCTCCAATTCCCTTGGAGGATCACCGCGGGGGTCCATAGCGAGCAGTTCGATTATGGTGACCAGTTCACCACCGTTGATCTCACTCTTCTCGACCAAACTGAGACCGATTCCAACGCTCCAGTCTCAATCCCAGAACTCTCGCGTTTTCGACTTGAAGGGGAAGTCCGAGCCGGCGAAGCTGCCGACCTCTACGCGGTCTCGCTCGTGCCATTTTCACAGTCGTTTGGGATCGGCTATCAACGAAGGATGGCTGAGATGCCCCCTGGTCAATCCTTCGACTGGAACGCCGCGAGAGTCTGGGTCCTCGATGAGGATGGTCAGACCCTTGCTGAGTGGATCCTCGAAAGTGACGATGTTGGGGTTCAGATCCAATTTGAAGCGGTTGGCCCGCCGACCTCCGAACACTTTGTCGTTGGGATCGAGTCACTCGATTCCGACAATGAGGATTCCCTCCTCTCTTATGAACTCTATGTTGCGGATTTCGAGAACAACTTTGAGCCGATTACGTACGCCCCGAGACTGCTCCCCGGTACTGAGTCCGTCCCCTCAGTTGGGGGCGGGACCGAATCACTTTCATTGATCGAACTCGGAACGCTTCTTGCAGCTCCCTCGACGACACTTCAGATCACGAATGATGCGCCAATTCTCGCTCAAACTCTCGGAGGAAGCGTTGACTTAAGCAGTGTCGATGCTGCGCTGAGCTTCTTCGTCAGCGATCGTCCCCTTCCGACTCAAGCTGCCGGTACCTCGGGCGGCTTGCTGCCGACGGGGCCTGACATAAGACCTTCCAGCGAAGCCCCCATTGAGATCCAATTTGGTGATCTTGACCCGTCAATTCTCTTGAAAGAAGAGTCCGCTAATCTTCCCGTACCCGCGGACGAACTCGTTGCGGGTCTCCTGATTGACCAAGTAGAGGATCGTGCTCAGTCCCCTGCTGACGATCCAAGCTTCCGAGTTCATGAAGGGCTCGGCGGGGCTCCTCTCATCGCGGCTTCACTACGGGCACCTCGCATGGAAGAACTCCGTCTCCCGCAACGCGAGACGGCACGCGATCAAGAAGATCCGGAATCGACGGACCTCAATACAGTAGCTCAAGGTTCCATTCCGACTGACGAACTCAGTGCGCTGAGGATACCAGCGGGTTCTCTGACTCGTCCCACCATCTTCCGGTCAGCGACACTCACTGCGGCCGCGCTAGGGATCTGTCTCGTTCTTCCAGAACTTAGTTCCGACCAGCCTTCGGTTGCTCGTCGTTGGACCTCCTTCTTCAGGCTCCAACGACTCCGGAATCTCGCTCGACCCTGGCGGCCGGCTCCGAATTGACAAGGGTACACCGAAACGTATCCGATTGACCTCGGGGCTCTGATTGAATGCTCCACCGAGGCGTGAAGGTCGCCTCTACAGCATTGGAGTTTCGGCTTATAATCGAAGGTTCGATCTGAGAAGAACTTCGAGCGCTCGAGGGGCTGAGTCATATTGTCGACTCAGGCTTATGTATCGAATTCGTCCGAGCAAGGAGCGACTATTCGTGACCAACCTGCCAATGGATCACCACAATCGATGCCGATTTCGGATCAACCCTTGTTACGCTATCCTCGTCGTCGGATTTCTGGGGAACTTCCCCACCGTTCTCTCGGCGCAGAATACAACCGCGACCAGCCCCGACGAGAAGGTGGTTGCAACATTCAACGGCGGTCAGGTCACTGAAGCTGAGGTCCGGAAGAGTCTCGCTCAGTACGAAATCCCTGAAGAGAGTCGCGAACTCGCCTACGAGGAAGTGGTCACCGCATTGATCAACCAGAAACTCCTCGGAAAGTTCCTCGATGACGAAGGGATTGAAGTCAGCTTCCAGGTCATCGATGACGAGGTGAAGCGGATCACCGAAGAACTCGAATCGACGGGTCAAGGGAGCCTCGCGTCGATGCTCGCCGCCTCCAACCTCACTCTGACCGAACTCAAAGAGCAGCTAGAGTTAAGGCTCCGATGGTCTCAGTACCAACAAGCCCAGAGCGACGACGCCTCGCTCCGTGACTTTTTCCGCGTCAATCTTGAATTGTTCACCGGAGCCCGTGTTAAACTAAGTCATATCTTTGTGCCACTCGATCCTGAGACGGCGACCGATGCCCAACGGACAAGCGCTCGGAAGAAACTCCTGGCGATCAAGCAGAAGATTGAGACCGACGAGGTTGACTTCGGAACCGCCGCCGACTTTTATTCCGAAGATCCGGCAAACGTCGAGACCCCAGCCGGCGGCAACCTTGGCTATATTTCTCGGCGTGGCCAGGTACCTGACGAGATCGCTGAGGTGGCGTTCAACATTGCGGTCGGTGAAGTCTCCGACCCGGTGACTTCAGATTTCGGGCTCCACCTGATCACGATCACCGATCGAAGCACGGGCCAAGACATTACCTATGATGACGTCTTGGAGACGGTGAAGGCGCAGTTCGGTCAAGATTTGCAACAGTCGATCGTCGAGGATCTCCGCGCGAAGGCGAACATCAAGATCAGACCGATGGATCCGGACCTCTTTGTGAGCGAGGTTTCTCCGATCGTGACTGGACCTTGAGAGCAGACCGAAGCACGGGAAATGGATCAACGCTCTAAGTCCCCGAGATCGAGTCGACCTTGGTCTCGGAGGGCGACAAAGCGTTGGTAGGTCTCCTTAATTCCTTCCTCTAGGCTTGTCTGAGGCAGTGGGCCAAAGGCCGCTTGCAATCGGGTATCGTCGAGGCTTGGGGCGATCGGTAGTTGATTCGAACCGTGCCTTACTCGGCCCCTCGACTCGGGCACAGCTTTCTCTAATGCCTCGACGAAGCGTTCAATCGAGACCACTTCGCCGCGGACGTTGAATGACTCCGCTCCCTCAAAGGGTGCCTCAAGAAGTCGGATGAAGGTATCGGCGACGTCGCCAACGTACTGGAGGTCTTGTTGACCACCGTAACTAATCTGATAGTCACGGTCGGCCGCGACAGCCTTGATCGCCTTGGTCGGCTCGCTCGTCATCCCGAAGTCTCGGCCGACGCCGTACACTGTCCAGGGCCGGATCGCGAGACTTGAGACGCCATGATCCAACCAGTAGACCTTGGCATTGAGTTCATTACAGACCTTGAAGGCGCCGTAGTGGGTGACGGGGTTGAGTCGGACTTCGTCACCGACTGCCGGCCCTCCGGGTTTGGCAGGTCCGTGGACCGCTGCTGAACTCGCGAAGACAAGACGATCAATCTGCCCCTTCAGAACCCTCGCGGTTTCGAACGCCCCGAGGGTCCCGAGGACGTTCACCTTAGCTCCGAGCATAGGATCAGCACGGCAGAGCGGAACCTGGAGTGCGGCAAGGTGAAGCAAGTGGGTCGCCTCGGATTCCTCCGCAGCCTTCCTGAGCGACGTCGGATCAGCAACATCACCTTCAATAAAGTGGATTTGACTCATGCCCTCCTCATCCAAGAGGAGCTGGAGTCGATGTGTGTCTTCTCTGAGATCGAAAATAGAGACCTCAAGACCTCGGGCGACAAGCCGCTCCGCAACCCACGATCCGATACAGCCGTACCCGCCCGTCATTAAGCCTCGCACGACAAACACTCCCGCCTATTCGGTTCCGTTCCTTCATCAGACACAATTGCTCCGAGAAGAGTCTAGCGGTGATTAGGGCTCTCGCACAGCCTCCTCCCTCTGTTAACGCTCTAAGTCGTAGGTTAATTCTTTAGAACGGCGCAAATCTTCACTCAGAAGCACGATCGATCCTTGCTTGCACCAAGGGCTCTCTCATGGCTTGGCTGATCCTACTCCCAGCGCTCACTGTCCTCGACGATCATTCCCCCCTCGAACCGACGGCTGCGGAGCGGCTCCAAGAACTGAATGACCGGTTCCAGTCGAACCTCGCGCGAATCCCTCGAGCAGGGCTTCTCAAGGTCAGACACGAGGATTACACACAAGACGCGCTCGACTTCGACGGCTCCAAGCCGATAGGCCGGGCAATCGAAACGGAATACCTCTATGCATTCGACTCGCCTGATGCGTATTGGGAAGTTCAGCGAAGAATCCAGAGTGGAGAGCCTCGCGAGCAGCAGGAGGTGACCTCGGCTCACCCCGAGGCTTCGTACCGGATCCGAGGGTTGAGTAACGCTCAGGTCGAGCTCTCGGTTGAATTCCCCGCCGATGGCTCGATCAGGCCGAATCTCTGGTTGGGGAGTAGCGAATGCTTGACCCACGTACCGTTACCCTTACTTCAGCGGCGACTCCCAACCGAAGTCATCCAAGTTGCTGACGAACTCCTCGTATTTACGAGCCGAGGGTCCGTCTATCGGCATCTTGCCCAACCTTGGTCGTTGGTCGATCTAGTCGACGATCAGGAGGTCGACGGGACCCCGGTGGTAATGATCACGATCGAGTTCCAGTCCGGTCTTAGAACCTATTGGATCGATCCCAATCGTGGTGCGCTCCCGCTCCGGATCCGCGAGATTGTCTACCAAGAGAGGGTTCCTTCCGAAAGAAAGAACGACGGGTCGTTGGACGAATCGACCTCAATCGCCGAGATCGATTACGGGGAGATCAGGGAAATCGCGGAGGATGTTTGGTTCCCCTTCTTGGAAGTCCGTCGGGCTTCCAGGTACAGGGAGCCAACCAACATTAGCCTCCGACACCGGACCCGAATCACCGACGCGGAGTTTGGCAAAACGCCTGATCCCGAACTCTTTCAGATCCAATTGGAAAAGCCGTTGGCATTGTCTCCACCAACCAGAGCCCAAGAGCCGATCGGGAAAGCCCGAGCGATCTGGGACCTCCAAGCTCTCAGCGAGATTGATCTCGACGCTTGGAGGAGTGCGATCGAACTGGATTCCCAGACTGGCAAGAGTCCGAAGCCAGTATTAATCCACGATCCCTCCAGTTGGACGAGTGTCGATGTGATCGTTGGTTGTAGTTTAATCCTCTTCCTCGGAATCGCCGTCTGGCAACTCCGAAATCGTCTCTTCCGAGTTTGAGCCAAAAGCGCGTGAGTCAGTCGGCTGGGGACGGTAGAGGAAGTACCGCCCCGAGAATCCTGCGGAGAGATAATGTGATCGAGCTGCCGTTACGAGAGAGGGAGGTAGCCCGAATTCGTAATCGAGGTAGGTCGGCGACATGAGGTTGTGCGTCGTAAGGATCCAATCAAACGACGAAGACTCGATCTCCTCTTGCAGTGCGGTCGGCTCGATTCGGTGCGTCATCACCATCAGTCGAAAGAGCCAGGGATCCACAAAGGGAGCCTCCGATCCTTGCCTGAGTGCAATGAAACCGTCATCTGTAAGAATCTTAGTGTCGGGATCACGAGCAAGCCGAAAGAAGGGCTCGAACATCGACTGAAGCTGCCGACCCCGGGGAGAACCAAGCGTCGCAACTCTCTGGAGGGTGGTGGCACGAACAGCCGCCATCTGTTGCTGACTCAGATACAACGTGAGAACTGTTATCCAGACAGCCCCAGCCAATCCGAGGCCCCAAAGAGCCCTCCTCCAAGGCGATCGCCTTGGTTTCGAGTCATCTTGCGATCGCACGGCTTTGTTTCTCGGAAAAATGAAATCAACGGAGAGAGACCAAAGTGCACCTCCGGCAAGCCCGGCGACAAGTCGGAGAGAGAGGAAGTAGTTAAGATCGGCACCAATCTTTAAAGAGCTGATGATTGAAGCAGCCAATTGGATCACCACCAGCGTGGCTAAACTTGGGTCACGGGGTCTCCTTAGCGACCAGAAGAGAAATCCGACGACGGGAAGCCAGATTAACTCAGGGCCCGTCTCCAGAACTCGGCGGAGGAGAATCCTCCACTTATCGAAGTCTTTTGGCGCACTGGCCTCGCCGAGCAGGCTCGGAAGGAACCCCGGTTCGCCGACAATAGAAACGAGTCCAATGATGACAAGGGAAATGAGTCCTCCAGTCACCAAGAGAGCGAGGGACCGACGTCGATTCCCCAAGAATATCAAGGAGATAACGGCAGCAAGGAGATAAGTCGCTGTCGTTTGCTTGGTAAAGATCGCAGCGACCAAGAGCCCGAGCCCGAGCCATCGAAGCCAGTTGGATCGGCCGATCGTCAGGAGGAAGCCAATAAATCCGAGGGTATCGGCGAGCAGGTCCGGCCGGGTCATCGCTCCGAAGCCAACCATCGGTGACGCCCCGAGTGCAAGGAATCCTGAGAAGAGCCCCGCAGTGCGGCCATAACGTTGCCAGACAGCGACACCGACGGCAACCATCGCGACAACTCCTCCGACAATCGAGACTCCTCGACCGACCACCGGGATCGTCTCAAGGTCGGCATCGAGGAAACGGCAGAGATTGCCAGTCACGAAGAAATAAAGCGGCCCGAAGAAATTGGAGACATAGGGGCCATCTTGCCAGTCTGGATAGAGCGCGAGGCCCTCCTGGACACGCCAGCAAAGATAAACCATCTTGGATTCAAGATGAAACGCGTCACCGAACCGCTGAATTTGCGCCATTGCGTAACGAGCAAAATCTGAGGCTCGGACGACGGCGAGGAGCCCTAGAAGAGCGAGGCCAACCGCGAGAAGCAATCGAGCGAGGATCTGGATCAAGAATCCGATCAATCGGAGTCCGGCGTTCATCAGCAGCGCGATCCCTCATTGCCTCATCGACGTCGGGTGCTCACGGAGGTAAGCCTCAACCCTTGGGAGCCTGGGGTCAAGACCCGAGAGCCGGAGTGCCCGGAGGTGTCCATCGAGCATCCGCCAGTCATCGATGGTGTCGATATCGTACCAAGGGGGAAGAAGGGCTAGCGATCGTCCCGACTCTTCGAGACGTTCCACTGTCTGAGTGAGGACGCAGGAGGTGCTCCAATCAATTCCTCGGAAGATCGGGGGCAACGGGTTCCGGGAGCCAATCAAGTAATATCCACCGTCAAACGCTGGTCCAATCACAACGTGTTTCTGGTCGAGACAAAGGAAGGCGCTCAACACAAAAGAAGGATCGAGCGTCGGGCTATCAGATCCGATCGCCACGACTTTGGAGGCCCCTTCTTGAAATTCCCCCTCGAAAAAGGCTTCTAAACGGGTCCCAAGATTTCCTTCGACTTGTGGTTGCAAGGCGAACCGCGATGGGACGATGGTATCGAACCGAGGCCCGGCATCGTTGGGGGCAAAGACTAAGACCCGACGACTCTTGGTGTCGAGCCCTTCAGCGTCAGCCCATTGATCGAGGAGATCGAGGAGGATCGTGCGGTGAACATCTGCGGCATCTTCAGGTCCGATGACCTCGGCGAGCCGGGTCTTTACCTTCCCTGGTTCGGGCCACTTTGCAAAGACTCCGAGGACTCCACCCTCGGGTAACCGCCATGACATCCGGATCACCCCAGTCTAGGTCAGGATGGACGAAATTTATGTCGCGACTCCCCTTCAAGGAGCCGGTCGAGCAAGACAGGATCGACCTTTCCTCGAAACCGGACCCGACCATCAAGAGCGACGACGGGAACCGTTGTGCCGTACTCTTGGACGAGTTGAGGATCGCGGTCAACATCAACTTCGATCAGTTCGAACCCGAAGGTTCGTTGTCGGGACTGTAGTACTTTCTTGGCGGTTTCGCAGCAACCACAGCCCTCCCTCGTGTAGAGGGTAACGCTGACCCCGTCGAGTCGGTTGGTCCGCTGGGACCGCCTGGGTGGATTCAGCCAGTGACGGACGATGGTTGCAATCGACATCTCAACGGGTCTCCGTCAGTGATGCGGTGCGCGAGGATTGCAGTCGTTGTTCCTGGGTGAGGAGGAGGAACTTCGAGTTTCCTCCGTAACCAACACTGAGATCCCCGATAATCGACTCCATTGCCGAGCGAACCTGGCGTTCCTTCCGACGATCGCCCCCGGCGAACAAGACGGCAATTTTGCTGACACTCTCGTTGAGTGCGTGGAGATCGATTTCGACCAATCCATAGGAGGCGACTAAGTTACGCGCAAACATGACCCGGTCGCGATCGATAAAGTTGTGATCGTCGATTACAAGGATGCAGGCGTCGACCATCCGATCGATCACGGTGGCCAGTTCGACTCTTTCCGAGAGCTGGAGTTGAGCCTCGGGGTTTGTCTCAAGAGCGCTCTCAATGGCATCTCGGAGTCCCCGGGCGACGTCCCGTCGGCGGAGTCCTTCAAGGCGACTCTCGGCCTGTGCGGGGTCGGAAGCAACTCGGACCGTAACAACCCGAAAGAACCCAGGCCGTGACTCTGGAAGTTTCCAGATCAGAAATTGCAGTTGATCGCTGGTGAGTTCGCCCGATTCCGAGAGTCCGGGATCTGGCTCGTTCGCCGTGGTGGTACGTTCCTGACAACCCGCGAGTAGTGGGCAGCCCGCAATCCAACCAACCAGGATGATGAGTTGGGCAATCCGTTGTGGGCGATCACGGTTCGATTGAAGCATCGGCTCAGGCTCCCCCACGGTCATTGTCGATCAGCCGTTTGCGGATCTCGACGAGGTTGTCGAAAAAGGTTGCTCCACCACCGAGGTCGGAAAGGGCGGTTGACGTGGTCGCGTTTACATTCGACCCACCATCGACACACTTATTCCAGTATATCCCGGCGCTCGTGGCAACTCCTAGAGATACTGCATTACTCAGCTTAACTATTGCATAAAACCTGCCACGATCGTTGAAAACGACCACGGAATCACCGTCTACCAATCCCCGAGACCCCGCATCGGTCGGGTGGAGTTCAACCGTCGGACCACCGGCGCTCCGACAGTGCCTCGCGGAATTGGCGAAGGTTGAGTTCAGGAACTGTGAACGTGGTGGACTCAAGAGTTGGAGAGGATACTTCGAAGCCAGTTCCGGCGCTCCTTCCGGAGATTCGTGAGGAGGTCGGAAAACTGGAAGAGGGTCGAACTGCTCAGTGGCCATCGATTCGGAATAAAGCTCAGATTTTCCCGATGGGGTTGGAAAGTCCCCTTCGACAAAAGGAAGATACTCCTCCGGAAGCCGCAAGCGGACTGATCCTTCCCGCTTTAGTTGATCGAGAGTGATTCCTTCCATCACCGGGCTGCTCGCAAGTACTTCCCGGATCAGGGTTTCATCATCGGGAAAGAGGCTTTGGTCGAACCCAAGGAGATTGGCCATCGCCCGGAAGACCTCGGCATTCGATCGACATTCGCCTGGCGGAGCGATCGAAGCCGGGTTATGCATCACGAAATGATGACCGTAGGACGTGTGAATGTCCTGATGCTCAAGTTGAGTTGTTGCTGGGAGAACCAGATCGGCGTAATCAACCGTGTCCGTCGGAAACTGCTCGTGAACGACCGTGAAGAGATCGTCGCGGAGCAAGCCGTTGATAACCTTGGACTGATTCGGGGCGACTGCAGCAGGATTACAGTTGTAAACGTAGAGCGCCTCGATCGGCGGTCCCGGAAGCTCACCGTGCAAGGCCTCTGCTAATTGGTTCATGTTAATTGTTCGGGTCCCGGCCGGAGCAAGGTCGGGCCTGGTGATCCGAGCTTCATTTAATTGGTATGTTCCGCTTGTCGAGAGTAGAACACCGCCTCCATGGTGACGCCAGGCGCCGACAATCGATGGCAAGCAGGTGATCGTTCTGACCGCCATCCCTCCGCCTCCGTGACGCTGGAGTCCGTAGTTTACTCGAATCAGCGAGGGGTGGGTTGTTGCATAAGTCTTTGCGAGCGACTCGATCTCCTCAACCTTGAGGTGGCAGATCGCTCCGACTGTTTTCGGATCATAGTCGTTCAAGACCCGGTCTCGGAGTTCAGGTGCCCCGATCGTTCCTCGATCGAGAAAGTCTTGGTCCTGAAGCTCGTCACGCCAGATGACGTGCATTATCCCGAGTGCTAATGCGCCGTCCGTGCCGGGTCTCGGTTGGAGATGCCAGTCCGAGCGGCGGGCGGTCGGGCTCTGATAAGGATCGATGGTGACAATCTGAGCACCAAGCCGGTTTCTTGCCTCGACCATCCGGCTCCAGAGGTGTCCATTTGTGTGAACGGTGTTGGAACCCCAGTTGATCAGGAGCCGACATTTGGAGGCCGCCAGCGGGTCTGCCCCGAGTCTCCCCCGGCCGAGAGTGTACGTGTAGCCAGCCATTCCCGCGGTCGAACAAATCGTCCGATCTAGCTTGGATGCCCCGAGTCGATGGAAGAATCGACGATCGAGGCTTTCCGCCTGGATCTTCCCCATCGTCCCGTAATAGCTGTAGGGAAGGATCGCTTGAGGACCATGCTCCGACTCAGCGATTGACCGGAATCGATCGATAATGATCCTGAGCGCCTGGTCCCAGCTGATTCGTTCGAAACGCCCACGACCAGGCCCCTTGGGGCCGATCCGTCGGATCGGGTAAAGCAACCGATCATCGCTGTAGACCCGTTCCAGGTAATGAGCCATTTTCCCGCAGAGGAAGCCTCGCGTGAACGGGTGGTCCTTGTCTCCCCTGAGATCGACGGCCCGGCCATCCTTGATCGTGACGACCATGCTGCAGGTATCGGGGCAATCGAGAGGGCAGACGTTCTTCAGAACTTTCGGGGGGGCGTCGGTTGCCAAGGATCCTTACGCTCCAGAGGCTTGGGCTGAGATTCTGGATTGATCATCCGAGGGACGATCCTTCTCTCGATACCATAGTAATCGGATTCAGGTCGGACCCGTAATGTTCGCGTTGTCGAAATCGCGAAACTGGTAACGTTAAACACCAAGGAAAGATGCATACACCCACTACTTCGCAAGAGAGTTTAAACCCTTGGCGGTCTTCAATTGAAGCGGGACTCGACATCGAGCCCAACCAGGTGACCACCCGTTGGGTCCAGCTCGGAACGATTGGGACCGATGGTTGGCCCGCTGTACGGACTCTCGTCTTCCGAGGGTTCCTGGATGATCGTCGTGACCCGATTCAGTTTGCGGTGGATCGTCGGAGCGCCAAGGTTGACCAAATCCAAATCAATCCCCGTGCTGAGGCATGTTGGTCAATTGCACCCGCCCGGTCTCAATTCAGGATCCGAGGCGAACTGGCGTTGATTACAGCCGAAGAGGCGAATTCTGAACTCCAGAGGGCTCGCAAGAACCTCTGGACGAGCTTAAGTCCTGGTTCTCGGCTCCTCTTTGGATGGCCTCAACCAGGTGCCCCGCGCGCTGATCCCATTGAGTTTGAGACACCTCCTCCTTCAGAAGGAGAACCTCCCGCGACGTTTGCTCTTCTGCTCCTCTATCCAGCGACGGTCGACCATCTCGACCTCAACGAGGTTCCGCATCGACGGAGGCACTATTGGAAGGTCGACTCAACTTGGAGCGCGGTCGAAATCAACCCATAAACAGCTTCCCTGGATCAATGGCCTTTATTCAACGACTCCCGAGCCAGGCTCTGAGGGTCTGAGGCTCTCCATAGTTGCACCTCGGCTTCTATTTGTTCTCAATGGAATGGGGGAGCTTGCCGCCAGGGTCGGTCTTGGAGCGTCATAGGAGTCACCATGCAATTAAGAACCGCTTGTTTCCTTGTTGGGTTTCTCGGAAGTCTCATCCAACTCAGAGACGTGGAGGGGAGTCAGATTCCGGAAGTACCGTCGCGAGATTCGATTCCGGATGGTCGGGGCGACGTCCATTCTTGGGGGAACCCGCACCAGGTCCTGGTCCATCATCTCGCGCTCAATCTGTCAGTGGATTTCGATGAGAAGATCCTCGGTGGAACAGCGACCCTTAATCTGAAACGAGCCCCCGATGCACCTCCATCGGCTGATCTCTGGCTCGACAGCCGTGGTCTCTTGATCATAAAGGTGCAAGGTAGAACGGCGGCGGGAAAGTTGGAGGCGCTCGAATGGTGGACCGGGATCCCTAGGGTACCCGAGGCTGAAGCCAGACGATTCCCCAGTGGGACTCGATCGGATGGAACGTCGATCCATGGTGAAGCCCTGGTCATCGAACTCCAAGGGGCCGAGCAAGTTGTCATCACTTACACGACTTCAAAGAACGCAACAGCCTTGCAGTGGCTTCAACCCTCTCAGACCACCGGTGGTGAATCACCATTTCTCTTCACTCAATCACAAGCGATCCATGCCAGGACCTGGATTCCGTTGCAGGATAGCCCGGGTGTCCGCTTGACCTATGAGGCGACCATCAGTGTTCCTGATGGACTGAAGGCGGTGATGAGTGCTGAGGGTAACTTTGGGACGACCGACCAACCGGAAGACGGCCCTCCAACCTTTCGGATGCTTGAGCCGATTCCGTCCTATCTCATTGCACTTGCGGTCGGTGACCTTGAGTTCAAGGCGATTGGCCCCCGGACCGGGATTTATGCCGAACCCGCCCTCATCGACCCTGCTGCGTTCGAGTTTGCCGATACCGAGACGATGATCGAAGCGACGGAGGAACGATATGGCCCGTACCGTTGGGGACGCTACGATCTCCTCGTCCTCCCTCCGAGTTTCCCCTTTGGTGGGATGGAGAATCCTCGATTGACCTTCGCCACACCCACGATTCTTGCGGGTGATCGATCTCTGGTTTCCTTAATTGCCCACGAGCTTGCCCACTCCTGGTCTGGAAATCTGGTATCGAATGCCACCTGGCGGGACTTCTGGCTGAATGAGGGGTTCACTACCTATTTGGAACGTCGGATCATCGAGGATCTTTACGGCGCTGATCGTGCTGCGATGGAAGAGGTTCTGGCCGCCGCAGGCCTCACCGACGCGTTAAAATCGATTCCTCCTGCTGATCAACGACTCCGGATCGATCTTTGGGGACGTGACCCCGATGACAACGTGACCGCGGTCCCCTACGACAAGGGAGCACTCTTTCTCCGCGACCTCGAACAACGTTTCGGACGGATTCACTTTGATCGCTTCCTCCGCGCCTATTTCGACAAGTTCGCCTTCCAGAGCATTACAACGGACCAATTCCTCAGCGAACTCGATCGATTTGTCCGTGCGAATCAGGGTCAAATCCCTGGTATCGACGACCTGGAGAATTATCTCCAGAATTGGATTGCCGAACCGGGTTTGCCCGAGATTCAGGAGCCCGATTCTCCCAGACTAGACGCAATCGATCGTGCTGCGGGAGACTGGCTCGACGGGAGAATGAAGGCCAGCGACCTCGGATCACAAGCATGGTCCACACAAGAGTGGCTCCGATTTTTAGATGCCATTCCCGAAGACCTCCCTGTACCCCGGATGTTTACGCTTGATCAAGAGTTGATGCTGACTGGGGTCTCAAACTCAGAGATTGCGGCGCGTTGGCTCGAACTTGCCATCCAGACAGGCTATGGTGAAGCGGACGCGCGACTTGATCGCTTCCTCACTACCGTCGGTCGCCGGAAATTCCTCATGCCGTTGTACAACGCGATGGTCAAGGCAAACGAACTGGATCGAGCCCGGACGATCTACGCGAAGGCGCGGCCGTTGTATCATCCGATAGCGGTCGAATCGATTGACCGACTACTCGGCTCTCCTTTGGACCAACCGCACGACCGCAACTGATTGTTCATTGTCCGCTATCGAACGTTCGACCTGGAGCCTTCGCACGATGGAATCCAAGATTATTCCAGCCACTGTAATCGGAAGTTGGGCGTTCCCCGGTTGGTACCAAGCAATAATCGCGGAGATCGCCGAACACCCCGACCGCTTTGGTGAAGCAGATCGTGAAGAAGCGGTCCGAGACGCAGTCCAGGTGGTAATCGCCGACCAACTCCGGGCCGGACTCGACTGGATCACTGACGGTGAAATGCAACGTGTCGACTTCAATCTTGGTTTTTACGATTACCTGGTAGGGATTGAACCGATACCCACCCGTCGACTCTGGGGTGCCCCTGCTCATGACCAACGGAGCAAGTATCGGTGCATTGCGCCCCTGCAAGCACCCCAGGGCTTAGGAACGGTTGCTGAATATCGACGGTTCCGTTCATTGACCGACGCCCCTACCAAAATGCCAGTCCCCGGTCCATTTACGCTCGCTGGTTGTATCGGAGGCGGTGAGATCTATCAGGATCGGCTTGAAGTGACCAAGGCTCTCGTCCCAATCGTCAATGCGGAGCTCAAAGCACTCGTCCAAGTTGGCGTCGATTTCATCCAACTCGATGAGCCGAGTTTTGCCTGCCATCCCGACTCCCCAGAGACGTTCTTAGAGATCGTCGAACAGACTGTCGAGGGGGTTGACGCGTTTATCAGTATGCATATGTGTTTTGGAAATTATCGTGCACGTGCGGTTGGATATCGATCATATCGACCGCTTTTCCCACACATCGGTCGCGCGAAAGTTGATCAACTTGCCTTTGAATTCGCCAGCCGCGAGATGGCAGAGGTCGAACTACTTGCCGAGTTACCCGACACGTTGCATGTCGCTGTCGGCCTGGTTGACGTGAAAAACTCTTGGATCGAGCCGTCGGACCTTGTCGCCGATCGACTTCAAACCATCTTGAAGTACGTCGATGCCAGTCGAGTTTCAGTGACACCGGATTGCGGTTTCTCACAGACCGCCCGACACGTGGCAATTGCTAAGTCTCAAGCAATGGTCGCCGGTGTCGAGCGTGTCCGAAGATAAAAGCCAAACGGATTAATGCAGAATTGCGGCGCGGCTCGTTGAGGATTGGTTAACGTTCTTATTCAAGCCCTCATGAGAAGCGATCTTTGGTGATGGCTGTATAACAAAATCCTTGAATGAATCCAATTCAGTGGGATTCAAGATCACCTGCTCCCCCTCGGCGAGACCATCGATAACTTCGAGTTCATCAACCGAACCTCGTCGAGTCTGAACTTCACGGCGTTCTAGACCACGATCTGCAACGACGTAACAGATTTCGTGACCATCCTCCACTGTCAACGCTTCTCGAGGGATAACGAGGGCGTCAGGTTGTTCTCGGGTAATGATCTCGACTTCGGCTTGCATCTTAGGCATCAAACCTGATGACGATTCAACCTCGATGACTGCGAGATACTGACGAACGTCTTGCTTCATCCAGCTCCGGCGTGACTGATGCGGAAGTGGCTCAACCTTCTTAACAACACCATTAACTGTCATTCCAGGGAATGTAACCGGACGGACGATTGCCTCCATACCCGGTTTAACCCGCTTCACCACTGTCTCATTGAGTTGAACCTCGACAAGCATTTTCTCCAGATTTGGAAGAATGAAGAGATCCATACGTTCGCGGACTTCAGTCCCAACGTCGATGACTGGATCGTCCTCATCTTCAGCGTAAATCAAGTAGCCATCGTGAGGTGCCCGAATGGTGCAGAACCCGAGTTGCTCCTCATAGGTGTCAAGACGTTCTTCCTTGCGATCGAGACGGGACTTCAGATACGCGACATTCGATTCGCGTTGGGCAATCCGATTTTCGAAAGTTCGGATCTGCTTCGGCTCGGTGTAGTGTTGGAAGTTGTCGAAGGCGGCCTGAGCTCGCTCAAGCTCAAGCTCATCCCTCATCAAAAGCTGTCGTTCTTGGTCGTAGCGTCCCTTTGTTAGGTATCCGAGGGGCACCATTTGATCTGCCCAGTCGACACGCTCTTTTTGACGACGCACTGTTGCTTCTGCGAGAGCAATTCGACTTTCATACTGTTGATATTGTTGTTTCAAAGTACCGTCGACGTATTCGGTCAACTCAATCCGAGCTGATTCTAAATCTAATTCAGCGCGTTTCAATTGTGCTCTGGCCTGATCGTTTTCAATCCGCTTTTGGTAAATCATTTCTTCATAGTCAGAACCATCGATCCTGCAGATGACTTCATCTTTTTTGACGATTTTCCCTTCAGGTGCAATATCGATGATGACGGAATAACCGCTGGTCGAAATTCGTTGACCACCCGCAGATCGTTCACCGACCCGCTCGATCAGGCACTCGATTAGTGTATTTTCAGCACTGTCAAATTCACCCGAGGAAACAACCGCGACCGCAAAGTCGGTCCGTTCCACCGTCGCTTGGGGAAGCTGAGCCATGAAAGATTTGGAATCATCCGACCAGACTTCCGACGGTATCAGTGCGGCGGTGATTCCTACACCGCTGATGGTGATCAGGCTGAGAAGAAGCCAAGTGGATAGAATTCTGCGACGATTCCTAAGCTCAGTCATGACTCGACAGACTCCAACAACAAGCAGGGGGGAGGAATGCTGATCCGGCAGGCAGGCACTCTGGTAGTTCGTTACCGGAGTGGAATGGATGCGGAAGGCAAGAGATTGAGTCCGACCTCTCGGTGTAATTTTGAGAGGCGACTGTTGACTAATGTCGTCCAACAGAATCCATGTTTGTTAACCCATTAATTCCTGCTGAACATGGTAATTGTAAAACAATCGCTCAACAACAACAACCCCGCCATCTCACGTTTGGATTAGCGACTGCTTTCCGGTTGGCAGTCGTCGACTACAAATCTGTTATAGGTCAGAAGTCGAGACCTCCTCATTATTTTTGAGGTTCATCTGGTTGCATCGTTGGAGATTGAGACTTATGTCCGTTTCAGGATTCATTTCAGTGGGGCTCTCTCTGTTGGTGTTGGGTGCCAACGCCAGCGCCAAACAAGTTGGGAGTCCAGATCCGGAGGCAGTCGAACGCGGTCGAGACGCGTTGCTCACTCGGAGTTTTCTCTCTCCGGTCTGGGGATTAGAAACCATCAACCAAACGTCCGAGTTTTGGGAAGCAGGAGCGCCAGATCCTGAGGAATCACCTTCCGAATTCTTGAAGCGTTTTCGACAGCGCTACGGTCTTCACTCCGCACCCTATCCAAACGACAATTTACCGATGGGTCTCCGCCTGGCCTCACCACTTGAGAGCATCGAGGGCGAAACCCTGACGACGGGTCTCCAGGTCGACTGCTTGCTCTGCCACGGCGGTTCGATCGGCGAAACAAGCTACGTCGGACTCGGCAACACACAACTCGATATGATTGGTCTCTATCGAGATCTCTTCCGCGCGGACGGACGCCCTCTAATTTTTACAGGATTTACGGTCAATACTGCGAAAGGAACGGTCAATGCCGGCCAGATGGCCGTCCAGCTCCTAAGTTTCCGAACTCCGGACCTTTCGAGGCGATTGATCCCCCTCCCGCACCGTACCAAGTTCCCCGAAACCGACGTTCCTGCCTGGTGGCTCCTCAAATATAAGGACACAATGTATTACGACGGTCGGACTGATGCGCAGTCGGTTCGATCGATCATGCAGTTCATGATGGGCGAACTCAGTCGGGAACAGTTCGAAGATCTCGAAGACGAGTTCAGTGACATTCGAGCATACTTATTGAGCCTCGACGCACCCCAGTATCCCTTCTCTATCGATTCGGCACTTGCGAGCGAAGGTCAGACCGTCTTCGAAGCCAACTGCGCTCAATGCCACGGCACTTATGGGGAAGACTCTTTCTACCCTAATGAGATTGTTCCGCTGGAGATCATCGGTACAGATCCTACACGAGCACAGGCACCTTCAGAGTTGATCACCGATCACTACAACCGATCTTGGTTTGGTGCTAAGTACCCGGTCGATGACGAGATGGTTGGGTATCAGGCACCTCCCCTCGAAGGAATCTGGGCAACCGCTCCCTACCTCCACAATGGGTCGGTTCCTACACTCGAGCACTTGCTCGACTCAAAGATCCGGCCCAACCGATTCCGTCGCCCGGCCTCGACCTCATTCGATCACTACGACC
>CAZEAN010000071.1:25124-30546 GCA_964510225.1 uncultured Isosphaeraceae bacterium | reverse complement strand
CTACAAGAAAGCAACCGAGATTCGCCGGACTACAATCGGCGAGAACCATCCCGAATACGCCACCTCACTGAACGACCTGGCGTTCCTGTACGAGGCGACGGGCCGCTACGACGACGCCGAGCCGCTCTACAAGCAAGCCTTAGTAATTTATGAGGCATCCTTGGGTAAGGCACATCCGTACTATTCGACTGTGGTTGTGAATCTGGCAAAGCTCTACGACGCAACGGATCGAAAGGCGGAGGCTGCGGCCTTAAGGGCGGGCAAGGAGCGTTAGTGCCGTTCAAGGGATCTCATCCACTTCTCAATCATAATGTTATCTCCATTGTGTCACGAACCCCTAACCCACCACGCGATGAATCTGCGCAGAGAGAGCGCACCAAAAACCTGGTATGCTGGAAACGGACCGGTTTGAGTGATTGATTCCGCCCTCGGACCGCAATCCCCCAATCTCCAGGAACGGCGTGATGGCTCAAGACGATGTTCAAGGGTTTGCGCGGTGGACAACCTCCCCCTTTGTCCGGGTGATGGCTGTCTTGATGCTGCTCAGTGCGGTGGTCTTGCTAGTCCAATCGATTGCCCTGATCAATCTGGTGAGGACCCAACGCCGAGAAGCCGTTGCCGAGGGGCAGGAATGGATCGACCTCATCACGCTGCAACTCGACCTCACCATGAACGTGGTCGAGGAACGCACCCGAACGCTTGCCGATGAGATCGCTCAAGGGAAGCTGAGCCGCGATCAATTGCTGGAGCGGATCCGCGAGGTCAGCACCTCGGAACCCTACCTCCTGGGAATGACCGTTGCCTTTGCCCCCGATGCCCTTGAACCCGGCTCTGGTCTCGATGCCCCGTTTTTCGATCAGGCGACGGACAGCTTCATTCAGATCGAAGAAACCTATGACTACACCAGCCCCGACTTCGCCGAGGAAGCGACCTGGTATCAAGAGCCGATCCAGCGCGGGGAGCCAGTCTGGGTCTCCGGTTATGGGATGGCGGCTCGATCACCTTATGTCGGCTATAGCGTTCCTGTTTTCAACGATGTTGCAGGAAGCAATGAGCGTCGACCGATCGCGGTGGTCAATCTCGCAGTGGTTCTCCGCGAGCTGAATGACCTCTTCAACCGTCGCTATGTGGGTCGGCTCGGTGCCGGGATCTTGATTGATCGCGACGACCAATTGCTCGCCTTCCCTGTCTTCGACTATGTCCGCGAAGGTCGGAAACTCCGCGAGGTCGTCAGCGAACCCAGCAACCGACCCTTGATCCAGCTCGCGGAACGTGCCCAAGACGATATCAAAGGCGTGACTCGATTAGCCGATTGCTCCACTCGGCCTGGATACCAGCCGGGTTGGGTCTTCTACCAGCCCGTCGAGGAGACAGGTTGGTCGATGGTCGTCTCCATCTTCGCCGATGAATTGATCGAGAGTCAGACCGCCCTCCGACGCGGCTTGATCGGCCTCCTCCTGAATGGATTCACCTTCATCGGTCTGACGTTGGCCGTTCTGCTTCGGGTCGATCGCCTCCGGTCCCCAAGTCTCTGGATCTTATCCACAACCGTTGCACTGTTGATGCTCGTGACAATTGGGCTCATCTGGTACTTCTCGTACCAGTTTGGTGATGGAAGGCGTGAGTCGACCGAGGAAGTCCCGGTTGTCCGGATCGGCGACTTCGAGAAACTCGATCGCTTCCTTGAAGACCGGACCGAGATGGCGATGGAACGGCACCAGCGTGAGTTCATTCTGCTACCGACCTGGATCTTCGTAAATTCGATCGTGTTCGAGGACTCGCACTCCCTCCGAATTAGCGGCGTCATCTGGCAATACTATCAGTCCGGTGTCCATGACGATCTGAGACGAGAAATCATCTTTCTGAACGCAGATCCCAACGCCGAGGCTGTCTTCCTTGAAGAGCTGTACCGCCGGGAGGTCGAGGACGGCGAACTCATCGCGTTCAAGTTCCGGACCACCTTGCGCGATCGGTTCCGGTACCAAGCCTATCCCTTCGATCGACAGGTCTTTCATGTTCAAATCGGTCACCCGGAACAAGACCGTGATATCATTCTAACTCCCGACTTAGAACGCTACCCCTATCTGCAGACCGCCGTTGGTCCCGGGCTCTTACGTCCCCTCGACCTCCCTGGCTGGACGATTATGGGAAGCGATTTCTCTTATGCGTTACGGACCTATAACGTTGAGTTTTCGATGGACGGTAATACGAGTAATGCGGAGATTCCCGTCCTTCAATTTGGAGTCCACTTCCAACGCGAGTTCATCACACCCTTTATTTCTCATATCGTCCCGGTCATGATCGTCGCTGTTCTGCTCCATGGAGTCGTCATTAGTTCTAGCTTCTCGGAGCGTCGGAGGAATACGTCCGGTTTCAGTGCTTTTGGCGTCCTCGAAACCTGTGGCGCCTTTTTCTTTACGATCGCCTTAATGCACATCGACCTCCGCCGCAGCCTTGACCTCGATGTAATCACCTATATGGAAATGATTTATCTCAATGCGTATGTCGTCTTGCTCTTAGTCGTTCTCGATGCCTTAGTCTTCACGACATCCGATCATGTGGCATGGATCGAGTATCGCGATAACATTGTCGCGAAGCTCTTGTTCTGGCCCGTTTTTCTCGGGGTCAACCTCGCGGCGACGATTTGGACCTTTTATTAAGCGACCGCATCGGCCCCCGAGTGAGCGGAACTTCGGAACGAAACGTTGAGAAAATGGACTTAGCGACGAACTACGGATAACCTCGTGGCATCACGGACGAGGCCAACCGGTCACTCCAGGTTTGGCCTTGCGCTGTGGCGGCAGATTTTGACTTCAAACTTCAGGAGAAACCTCCGGTGTTTAATCCGCTCTTCGCTCTTGGCACTGCGGCATGGATCTTAATCGGGATCGGGGTGTTGGCGGCCGTCTTGATCGTGATGGCGATCAGTGCGTACAACGGGCTCGTCGTTCTCCGGAACCGCTATAAGAACGCTTACAGCCAGATCGACGTCCAGTTGAAGCGACGGTATGACCTCATTCCAAACCTTGTGGAAACAGTCAAAGGCTACATGGCGCACGAACGAGAAACCCTCGAAGCCGTCATCGAAGCGCGTAATATGGCGATTAACGCTAATCAAAAAGCCGCGGCTGACCCTGGAAATCCGGAAGCGATGCAACAATTAGCAGCCGCCGAAGGGCAGCTTGGTTCATTCTCTGCGGGTGCCGGTGGTGTCCTCGGTCGGCTCTTTGCCCTCTCCGAAGCGTACCCGGATCTCAAAGCGAACCAAAATATGGCGAATCTCCAAGAAGAACTCACGAGTACGGAGAACAAAGTCGCGTTCTCAAGACAGGCCTACAACGACGCAGTGATGGCCTTCAACAATGGCCGCGACGTCTTCCCGACTGTGATCTTCGCCAACCTCTTCGGGTTCACCTCCGCGTCCCACTTTGAACTCGATTCGCCGAAGGAACGTGAGGCTCCCAAAGTCTCCTTTTCTTGAGTGCTTGAAGAGCCCGTGCGGCCTATTCCGTGCGGGCTCCGTAGGTAGTCACGACTATTCCCGCTTTGGAATCTGATTCTCGTTTCTGAATCGCCCCCCAACCCATTGATAGAACGCCCATGGATTTCTTCGATCACCAAGAGGTCGCGCGACGCAAGACCGGGTTGCTGGTGACCTATTTCATCCTCGCCGTAATCTCGATCATTGCGCTGGTCTACTTTGCCTTCGCCTTCATCTTTCTCTATCTTGGCCGCGACGAGAGCACCACGGTCTCGACCGAGTCAATCGTCGCAGTCCTCTGGGATCCCTCCCTACTCCTGATGGTCGCCCTCGGCACAATCGCGGTCATTGGCGGTGGGAGTCTTTTCAAAATCGCTTCACTCTCGGGTGGCGGCCGCTCGGTTGCCGAACTCCTCGGCGGGCGTCTAATCCATCCGGATACCCGTGATCCGGACGAGCGTCGCCTTCTGAATGTCGTCGAGGAGATGGCGATCGCCGCGGGACTGCCAGTCCCTCCGGTCTACTTGATGAACAAGGAGCAAGGCATCAACGCCTTTGCGGCCGGTTATGCGCCCGGTGATGCGGTGATCGGTGTCACTCGAGGGTGTGTTCAAACACTGAACCGTGACGAGTTACAAGGGGTGATGGCCCACGAGTTCAGTCACATATTGAATGGGGACATGCGATTGAATATTAGGCTGATGGGTGTGTTGTTTGGCATTCTGCTAATAGGGATCACAGGGTGGATCATCTTCCGCTCTACTTGGTACATGAACTCCGGCTCTCGTGACGACAACAAGGGGGGTAACCCGCTTCCTTTGATCGGATTAGCCTTAGCGATCGTGGGCTATGTTGGTGTCTTTTTCGGGAGGTTGATCCAAGCGGCAGTCTCGCGACAACGCGAGTTCTTGGCCGACGCCTCTGCAGTCCAATTTACACGGAACCCTGATGGCATCTCGGGGGCATTGAAGAAGATCGGTGCGATCTCTCAAGGGTCAAGGCTGCAAGATCCTGAGGCCGGTGAGGTTGCCCACATGTTCTTTGGTCAGGGGGTCGGTGGAGTCTGGCTGAATGCGCTGGCGACTCACCCACCGTTAGATCAGCGGATCCGCCGAATCGATCCTCAATTTGATGGGGACTTCTCCAAGGTCAAGCTTGAACCCCCGAAGCGACTCCAACCCGAGCGCTCTTCACCTCCTCCCGGTACGTCCCGCGGGAAGGCTCGGATGAAGTTCGACCCCGTCCGGGCAATCACAGAAATCGGCACACTCGACCCCCAACGCATCGCGTACGCGGCGGCGTTACTGGAAGGTATGCCTTCCTCGGTCCAGCAATTGACCCGGGATCCCTTCAGCGCTCAAGCACTCGTCTACGCACTCCTGATCGATCCCGACCAACGTGTCCGGCAGGTACAGCTCCAGCACCTAGCAGAGAAGGCTGACGGGAGGGTCTACAACCAGGTCCGACAAGCAATCTCGCTCGTCGCCCAGGTCGAGCCGGAAGCAAAACTCCCCCTTGTCGAATTAGCGATCCCCGCGCTCCGACAGCTCTCGATGGGGCAGTTTCGAACGTTCCAAGGGATCATTCAGGTCCTAATGCAGGCTGACAACGCCATTAGCCTCTTTGAGTTCGCCACACTCCGGCTCTTAATGCGCCACCTGGGCCCTCAATTTGGCGTCCGACGTAAGCCGAGAGTCCGCTATCATTCAGCTGACTCAATTCTGCAACCGACCGCCATTCTCCTGTCGACGCTCGCTCGAGTTGGTGCTCCCGAGGGCGGCCCGGCCGTTCAAGAAGCCTTCGATGCGGGATCCCGAAGTCTGCCTTGGAAGGGTAGAGTTCAATTCGTACGAGACGACCAGCGCGGGCTTGAATCGGTCCACACCGCACTCGAAGTTCTTGAGGAGTGCTCCCCTACCCTGGAGCGAGATCTCCTGAAGG
>CAZEAN010000071.1:0-25114 GCA_964510225.1 uncultured Isosphaeraceae bacterium | reverse complement strand
GCCTCGACGGTGGGTGCTGACGGTGTTGTTACAGTTGAGGAGGGTGAGTTACTTCGCGCGATCGCGGATTCCCTCGATTGCCCGATGCCCCCGATCCTTGGGGAAGTCGTTAGTTCCTGATTCTCTATGATTGATGAGCGGAGTTTCGACGGTCACAAGCTGTTCAGATTCCTTGTTTGACCAGGAACTTGATGGCCCGTCCTGGGTCAACAGCCGACTGGAAGAACGCTCTCCGGAACGCTGTACTCATCAAGATTCATCACTCCTTAATCAACAAGATGGAAAAATTATTGATGTTATCCGTGAATGACCAGATAGTGGTTTCTGGTTTAAGTGTTCTGTATCTTAAGTAATTGAAAGTAGTTATGTGCGCACCACGCTTCTATCATTGAGAGTTCCAAAAATGTCCAAGCCGTTCTATGCCCCCATCGATGAGTACACCCCCGGTCCGATGCCGTACGAAGGACCGAAGACCAGTGGTACCGCATTACGAGCTTTGTCCTGGGACTCCTTGGGGTAAGCTGCCTGAGTTGTCTCACCGGGATCCCGGCGATCATCACTGGGATCATGGCGATGGGATCAATCGACAAAGATCCCAAGCGGTTAACAGGAAAAGGATTCGCGGTCGCGGGGATATCCATGGGCGCTGTCGGTACACTCCTGCTTCCAGTGCTCGGAGTGCTGATCGCACTATTGCTGCCTGCAGTCCAGTCCGCACGGGAAGCGGCACGGCGAACCCAGAGCGCCAATAATCTCAAGCAAATTGGACTCGCCCTTAACAATTACGAAGCAAGTTACGGTACGTACCCTCCCGCTTACACCCTTGACGCTAGCGGGCAACCAGGATTGAGCTGGCGAGTCTTGATTCTTCCATACATGGAACAAACATCGCTTTACGAGCAATTCAACCTTAGCGAGTCTTGGGAGAGTCCGACCAATCGTGCCTTGATTGATCAAATGCCGGACACTTATATTTGCCCTAGCCATATCGATGCTGAAGGATCAGGGACCTGCTATCTCGCAATTACCGGTGAAGGGACGGCGTTTCCTGGAGATCAACCGCTGAGCATCAATTCCGTGCGTGACGGACTCAGCATCACTCTGGCCGTTGTAGAGTCAATTGAAACTGTTCCATGGACGCAACCTGCCGATTTCGTTTGTGATCTCAACCAACCAGGAGGAGGACTACTACTCCCGTCCGAAGACCCGGGAGCACCTCCGGGACAAGCCATCGGTAGCTTTCACCATGGAGGATTTTATGGACTCTTTCTTGATGGTTCCGTCCGGTTCCTAAGTTACGCTATCTCGTCAGAAGAACTCTCTAGTCTACTGTCTATCGATGGTGGTGAGGTCCTCAATGCAGAACAGTTCTGACCAACAATCGTTGTAGGGTTTTCTCAACGCACCAGGCTGCGCTCTTTTTCAAGCTGTACTCATCTGTCGGCGAACGATCCAACTCGCCGACAGATTTTCAAGTGATAGATCAAGAGTAGCAACCAAGCCTCATGGCTGAGTGTAAAGGTCCTCGATCTAACAAGTGGGAGCGTGGACCTGCTCCAGCAACTGACAATCCTCGCCTCACTCCCAACACCACTATTCGGTAATATCTGGTCATCACATCTGCATTGTGGCAGCCGAAGAGGTCGTTTCGGAACTTTGACACATAGACTAACGAGGCCCGACTTTGGGCCAATTAATCTCGACTCCCTGTCGTCGTAGTAGAGCTTGAAAACGCTCCAATTCAGCATCGTTGTTCCGGACAGCCCGGGGCTTTAACTGTCGCTCGATACAATAAGCCGCGAGTGTACCAGCGGCCTCACCAATGGCCCACTCGACAGGGTGGAGCCGATAGCAACCGTTCGTGATGTGTGTAGTCCCAATGTTTTTGCAGGCCGGGATCACATTTTCTACTCGAATCGGAAGAAGTGCACCTAATGGAATCTGAAATGGAAGCGAACTTACATCAATATAATTGTTACCTCCCGTGCTTGGGTGTAAATCGATCCGGTAGCTTCCGACTCCAACACTATCCGGGAACCGGACCGCTTCTACTTCATTCTTTCCGACTGCCTCACGCCTCGACTCTGTTCCAACATGTTCCTCGAGGACAGTGAACTCAGCACGGATCCGACGTGACTCCCGGACGTAGGGAGCTTTGGCCATGCCATCATCAGTCCCAACCAAGTCGGGTCTAAGTCGAAGGCCGGGCCAACCGATGCCTCCATCGGGCCTTGGGCATTCGGTTTGGAGCCAGTAGAGAAGGGACCGGTTGAGTTCCTTTGCCCCTTTGAGAAGCTTTCCCTTTTCCTCATTCGAAACGCCGATTAGAGGTCCGATTAAGTAATCGTTTTGGGGCCAATTTACCAGAGTAACACCGTTCGACCCTTCAAAAGCCGCTGACTCAAAGTTTCGGGGGTCGATGATCCGACGATACCGCCAGAAACCAGCACCAGCTCCTGTAGGGTCAAATCCGTAAAACCGAGGTTCTAGGGTCCTCGGATTGGAGTACGTCAGGCTCAAGAGTGGCCCTGGCCAGGGTGGAGTGAGGTTCGGCACGTAGTCGCGCCAGAACTGGTAGTTCTCGGGTCGATCGATCGTGTGGTCCTCTTCGGGACGATACTCAATTGGGAAACAGAGCGTGAACGCCTGTTGGTTCAAGGGTTCTGCCACCGACAGGGCTCCGCGATCACCAGTCTCCGATTGAGATTCGAATCCGGTCGTGTGTTCGATCTTTGCAAGATCTAAAAGATCGCCCAGCTCCGTCGCATCAACGATATAGGGAGCGGTCAACACCCTGGTATCATCACGCTGGAGGTCACGTACCAAGACACTCGGGACACAATCTCCCTGTGTCTCGGCCGCGATCGGTTCGTGTTCGAGTAAGATCGTTAGTCGGCCCATCGAGGCAAAGGGAGCAAGCAGCGCTGAGAGTGCCCCAAGTGCAATCCTCGGCTCAACGCAAAGACCAGAGACACCACCGTTTCCTGGGTTGAGGATAGGATCGCGGAATGCTGCAGCCGTCAGTGGATAGTCACGTCGGAGTCTCTCTCTGATTCGGTCTCGGAGCTGAGCGTAGGAGGCGTTACACCCAAACTGTTCGATCCAGGGATGTTCATCTGGCGGAACCGCTTGACTCGTGAGTTGACCACCGATCCAATCGGTCGGTTCGGTGATCAACACCGACTTACCTAAGCGGAGCGCAGCAAGCGCTGCGGCACAGCCACCGAGTCCCCCACCCAGGATCACCAAATCTGCCTCGAACTCAGACTGGCTCCAACTCCCGGTGAGAGGGGACGCTCTAAGCTGTTGAGCAGCTAACAGCGACGCTAGCGTAAGTCTCGAGCTTTTCAAGAATTGCCGGCGTCGCATGGTTTACCTTCCCTCCGATTGCCTCTGCGGGGACTTTCATGTTACATTCAGGCTGGATTAAGGGAACCTGCGAGAGTGGCGGAATTGGCAGACGCGCTGGATTTAGGTTCCAGTGCCGCAAGGCGTGAGGGTTCGACTCCCTCCTCTCGCACTGTGATGATTTATAGCTGACTAAGCTGAGCTCACCTTAACGACCATCAGGAGGATTGCCTTCAGAGTCGCGTTGTAGCGTGAAGGTTGGAAAACTTGCGGTAAACGCTTCGGGTCGCTTCGGTTCCCCACGTCCAAGACTCAAGCAGAGCCGTAATTGATCTCCCTCGATCTCGTAAATCGAGAGTAATCGACGCCCATTCTCATCATTGACCCAATCCATCGCTTTAGGGTCGGTTGAATCGTCGAGTTCGATCCGACCATTACTGTTGGAAAGCTGTCGACCTGATGAGGAGGTGAGCAAAAACTCCGCCTTATCGTTTTGGATTAGAAGCGTCGCTGTAATTCCTTGTGCACCCACCTTCCCCGTCCACTTCCCCTGGAGCGTCCGGAGATCCCCCTCCAAATCAGGGATCGACGCATCAACGCGGTTGAATTGGAGATAGTCGGGGTATCGCCTTGCCGTTGTCTCGAAAACCTTAGGGCGGTCGCCACCTGGCCTACCGCTACAGATTACTAAAGTCTCATTGTTTAGTCTAAATATCCCCTGTGCGTCAGCAACCTTCGCGCCATCTGGAGCGGTCGTCTCAGTCCAGTTCAAATGATGTGGAACCGTTTGATCGTTAATTTCAACCCGACCGTTGTAGGTAAAAGTGGACAACGGACCGGTTTCCACCGTCTTAGTATATCGATCTCCTGTGATCTCAAGAGTGATTTTCACTTCTCCAGTAAGCCCGGTCGAGGACTCCCACTTCCCTTGAAGTGACTTCAGTGAATCCGCTTGTGACGTTGAACTTAGGGTGATGCGCTTTTGGAGAAGGCTCTCAACTACTTGCACCTTCGCCTGATGCTCTTGTGCAATTCCTTTGAGTTTTTCGAGGACCTTTGGGTGATCGACTGCGATGTCAGTAGTCTCGCTGGGATCGAACTCTACGTTGTACAAGACCGGCGTTTCATGGCGGGTCTTGTTATTGTGCCTGGTGTAAGAGTCCTCAGTGATAAAGTGTGCCTTGTAGGGACCGCTCCGGACTGCGTAAAGTTCGGTCGTTCGATAGTAAAAAACCTCGTTCCGAGGCGATTCTCCCGTTCCGAAGAGAGCAGGACGAATGTCGACTCCATCGAGGGTTCGATCACTTGGAACCTCACCCCCCGCGAGCTTGATAGACGTCACGAACAAATCCATCGTGGTTCCGAGGTCGGCGACGACAGTTCCGCTCGGGATGGTCCCAGGCCACCACGCGAGGAATGGCTCGCGCATCCCACCTTCCCAAGTGGTCCCCTTCCCATTCCGGAGCAACCCAGCCGAGCCCCCCTGCTCCCGGAAGGTCAGCCAAGGTCCATTGTCTGAGGTAAAGAAGACCACGGTTTCTTGCTCGATTCCAGCGTTCCGAATCGCATCAAGCAGACATCCGACCGAATGGTCGATCTCTTCGATCACATCACCAAAGAGACCGCGACGACTTCTCCCTTCGAAGTCCTCAGAACGGAATAACGGCACATGGGGCATCGAGTGCGCTAAGTACAAGAAAAACGGCTGACCTTTGGAATGACTTTCGATGAATTGTACTGCTTTGTCGGTATATCGACGTGTAATTGTCGTTTGATCAGTCGGTCGTTCAATGATCTCGGTATCACGGAGTAGTGGAACGTTCCAATATGCAGATTGTGGTTCGAGGAACGCCGCGCGTCCTTCCGGTCCGGATTCGGTCCGATCCATATCGTTGCTGTAGGGGATTCCGTAGTAGGAATCGAATCCATGATTCGTGGGGAGATATTGCTCCAGGTGGCCAAGGTGCCACTTCCCGACCATCCCCGTTTCATAACCAAGGTCTCGGAGTGCCTCGGCAATCGTGATCTCCGACGCCGGAATCCCTCCGGCCGAATCGGGGAACAAAACTCGGCGGTTCCCACAGAGGCCAGAGCGAATCGGCAATCGTCCTGTCATCAGCGCTGCACGGCTTGGTGTACAAACACTCGCTCCGACGTAAAACTGTGTCCACTTCTGTCCTTCAGCGGCCATTCGATCGAGATTAGGAGTCGCGATCGTCGGATGACCGTAGCAGCCGAGGTCTCCGTACCCAAGATCGTCACAGAAAATGATCACGATGTTGGGCTGCTCGGTTGAACTCTGGACACCTCGGGCATACAGACCCAAGGGATTCCAGGTCAAGCCTAGTAGAAACAGGCCATAGCGAGTCAGTGACTTCCAACGAGTTGACTTGGGAAATCGGTCCATGGGACAACCCTCGGTTGGTCGATGAGTCGGAGAGACGAACGACGCTATAGTGGTACTGACTTTCTAGCTGCTGTTCGTCGATCGGGATCGTAGGTTAGTTACTCTAAAGAGCTTTGATGGGGTTGTGCTCAGGTCACTGAGCCGATGGGCCAGCGACCCCCTGAAGATCACTTTCGTCAATTCCCTTGGATTTGAGAATCTCTTCAAGTGTCTGACTCACCGCGTACATCGATTCTGGACGCTTAGGTGGGTGGTGTTGAAGGCAAGTTACCAATAAGTCGTTGAGTTCGGCCGTAATCCCTGGATTGAGCCTCGTCGGAAGCGGAATTTTCTCAACCTCGCCCTTGGCACGACCTCCCACATTTGCGGGTCGACCCGTCGCAAGATGATACATTAATGCACCAAGTGCGTAGATGTCTGATTGTTGTGTAAGAAGTTTGCCTCGGATCTGTTCTGGTGCCTGATAAGCTCGGTTACCCGGCATTGACTGAAGGTATTGGGGCGGAAGCATCGAGAGACCGTAACCACCGAGCTTCACGCCTCCTGTCCGGCTGATGGTGACATGGACCGGGTCGAGATTTCCATGACGGACCTCACGTCGATGGAGATGGGCAAGCGCAGCGGCGATCTTGCTAAAGACCAAGATAAGTTGATCAAGAGTCAGGTCTTCAAGTTGATCGAGCGATTTCCCAGACACATACTCCATCAATACTTCAGCCCGGTCGATTCGAAAGAACTTTCGCTTGATCCGCAAATCGTAATATTTGAGGACGTTCGGATGATTTGCTTTTGTCGAGGCTTCGACCCTGGCACGTGCTACTTCAATCTTGATGTCGTCATCCGGTCCTTCGCGTTTGATGATGCCTAGAGCATAATGCTTACCCATGGCATTCTGGTCGCCGATCAGCATCACGGTACCGTCGGAATCGGTCCGTAGAATCGACTCCAAGAAGTACTTCATCCCCGCCAACCGCGGACTTGTCGTTTCGTGGCCTTGCGACATGATCTGTAATTCCCTGGATGCCCCCATCGGCCTCACAACCGCTTCGGCAATGACCCACTCAAGTTGTCTTCTTTAGCAGATCAGGTGAGGTGATGCCACCACTCTCTGAAAAGTACCGAAGGCTCGTTGTTGGACTAGGGTACTCTTATCTGTGTCTTCTCACTTGGTGACTCTAACTGTTAACCCTCAGTTATTTATATCTTCCAGATCACTCGACTTTATATTCTCTGATATGATGTACCATAGAACCAGCTTAACCCGCTCAGGAAGACGGACTCTCGATGACGACCGGCCTCTTGCAGACCAGCCTGATCCGGTTTTAGAGTGGCCGAGAACTAGGCAGCCGAGGACCTGAAGCGAGATTCGCTTCCGTCGCTTCCAGGATTGCCGCCTGTTGTCTCTAAGATCTCAGAGGTCACTGAACCGATCGGGTCGTACCAGTTGGTTGACAGATCGATTTGTATGGGACTCGACGGGAGGAACGCTTCACATGGCTCGCAAGCTCCGGGTTGGAATGGTTGGTGGCGGTGGCCCTGGAAACTTCTTTGGAGGTCCACACCGACGGGCGATCTTAATGGATAACTCCGCCGAATTGACCGCGGGGGCGTTGCGCTCGAACCCCGAAGCGGCCCTCGCGTCGGCGAAAGAGCTCTACTTTACTCGTGGTTACGGCGATTGGCGCTCCTTGATCACCGAAGAATCAAAGCATGAGCAAGCAATCGATTACGTGACGATCGTCACTCCTAACCATGAGCACCTCGGCCCTGCTGAAGCAGCCGCAAATGCAGGAATCGCCGTCCTTTGCGAGAAGCCTTTGGTTATGACGTTCGAAGAAGCCAAGTCGCTTCGAAAGACCGTCCTCGACCAAGGGATTCCATTCGTAGTGGCGTACACCTACACCGCGCTGCCCATGGTAATGACGGCCCGGGCGATGGTCGCTGACGGCAAGATCGGTGAGGTCCGAAAGGTCGAGGCCTGGTATCCTCAAGGTTGGCTGGCGAACGATCTCGAGCACCAAACCGATGCGGGAGGAAATCAACAAGCATCGTGGCGTGTGGACCCTTCGAAAGCAGGAGGGTCAGGTTGCGGTGGTGATATCGGCACCCATGCCTATGAGTTCGTCCGCTTTGTTGCTGGGAGAACGGCCACCAGGCTTTGTGCTCGACTAAAGTCGTTCGTTCCGGGAAGAGCCCTAGACGACGATTTCACAGTCTTGGCAGAACTTGATAACGGTGGAATCGCAACCATCGCCGCAAGCCAAGTCACAATCGGTGCCCAGAACGACAACGGATTCAGGGTGATTGGTAGTAAAGGAACCTTAGAGTGGTCAATTCTTGATCACAACACGCTCAAGCTCTATTTACCAGGGGATGCGGTTTACCATTATCGACTCGGTGCGGGTTATCCCTATCTCCCAGATTCGGTGAATCCATACGTCCGTGTTCCGGCAGGCCATCCCGAAGGCTTCCATGAAGCGCTGGCAAACCTCCACCGCTGCTTGGAGTGGCAGATTCGAAGCAAATTAGGCGAAGAAGTCCCCAAGGCGATGCCCCTTCCCGGGATCGATGACGGCGTCGCTGGGATGGCCTTTATCGATGCTGCGGTCCGCAGTAGTCAACAAGGAGGTGCTTGGGTCGATGTGTCTCCGGTCGGCTAATTGCCTATCTCCCTCTCTGGAACTACCTTTATCGGGATAGTCAGTCAAGGATCGTTATGAACGATTCGGTCGTCAGGTTCAGTGTTGCGATTGGTGGCGAACTTCTCCGCCAATTTGATCGCTATCGAGAAGATCGACAATACCCGAACCGCTCCGAGGCGGTTCGGGGACTAATGCGGGATGCGCTCGCGGCCGAGACGCTGACCGACGACGACGCTGCCACTATGGGCGTCTTAACTCTTATCTATGATCACCATCGGAGCGGGCTCGCAGAGCGTCTCACCGAGTTGCAGCATCAGCACCTCGACCAGGTAATTTCAAGCACTCATGTGCACCTCGATGCTCATCGGTGCCTCGAAGTCATCCTCCTCCGCGGAACTACGAGAGAGGTTAGTGGACTGGCGGATGGTCTGATCGCGAGTAAAGGAGTCGAAACAGGTAAGTTGGTTCTTGCTCCTGCACGAACGCCCGAGGAGATCCGGCATTAACTTTGCCCTATCCGTAAGGTTTATCTGGGGTCCGGCATTCTCGCGTGTATACTTGAGAAAAAATTTGGGTTCCCTGGCTTCGGACTAGAACACACCCTATATTGGTTGTGAGTGGTCTTGTCTGCGTGCTTCCGAAGAGTTGACTGAACATTCGTTTCCAGAAACCACTCGCTCAGCGTGATCTGTACGGTCATCATTGCAATCTTCCCCGCGACCGTGCAGCGTGGATTCTCCGCGATCGCCTCCTACCGACATCATTTGCACCTTGGATGAGAATTCATGCCTACCTACATCCAGGCCAAGCGTTTCTCTCTGCGCTTTGAACAATTGGAAAAAAGGTCACTACTGAGCATCGGGGGGCCTCAAGACGCTGCCACCGCATCCGCGACCTTCTCCTACTCCCCTCCAGACGTCGATTCCGATCGGGCGTTGCTCGTTCGATTTCATGAGTCCATCAACGAATCGACTGAGACACTTATCTACGGATCGCTTGGTGCTGAAGTTGCCTTTGACTATCCAGGGGGTCCAACCATCATTGAGCTTCCCAACACGGTTGCAAGAGAATCCGCATTTGAATTTCTGGAAGCTCAATCCTGGGTTACATATGTCGAACGCGACGAATTAATCACGCGCGATGGGGAATTGATCCCGAACGATCCAGGATTCAGTGATCTTTGGGGGCTTGAGAACAGTTTGGGAGTCGATATCAATGCTCCACTGGCCTGGGATGCGACCAACGGTGGTCAATCTACAGTGGTAGCTGTTTTGGATACAGGAATCGATTTAAGCCACCCGGATCTCGCCAGCCAGATTTGGGTCAATCCGGGCGAGATCCCGGGAAACGGTCTCGATGACGATGCCAACGGCTACATCGACGACATTCACGGTTGGAACTTCCATAATTCGAGTCCCAATGTCAGTGATTTAAACGGTCATGGGACCCATGTCGCCGGAACGATCGGTGCTTCTGGCAACAATGGATACGGGGTCGCTGGAGTCAGTTGGGGAGCGCAATTGATGGCGGTCTCGGTGCTGGGACCAGACGGTTCAGGTCGAACCAGCGATGCCATTGCCGGAGTTTACTATGCGCAACAAAACGGTGCCCGCGTGATCAATGCGAGTTGGGGTGGCCCTTCGTATTCAAGGGCACTCGCCGACGCGATTCGGAACGCAGGTCTCGCCAACCCGGCAACTGGCCAACGTGGGGCCGTCTTTGTATCTGCCGCGGGTAACCAAGGAGCGAACAATGACTTTGTCCCGAGTTATCCAGCAAACAACCGATTCGAAAACACGATTACGGTGGCAGCGGTTGACATCAACGGGCGTCTCGCAAATTTCTCGAACTATGGCTCTCGGACAGTCGATATCGCGGCCCCTGGAGTCCAAATATTAAGCACCACACCGGGGAATACCTTTTCGTACTATTCGGGTACGTCGATGGCTGCACCACACGTTAGTGGAGTCGTTGCCTTAGCAGCCGCTGCCTTTCCGACTGAAACTGCTGCAGAACTGGTCGACCGCGTCCTCGATGCCGCAACTCCGATGACGACTCTCGTTGGCCGAGTTGTTACCAGTGGGCTTGTCGATGCAGCCGCGACTCTTGGCCTGGATCCCGCACCGACACCCGAAGATCCGACACCCACAACTCCACCACCAACTCAGGAGCCCGTGACTCCCGTCGAGAATCCGGGGCCAACGGAAACAGCTCCTCCACCCCCTTCCTCGTCCGATGCAGTTGACCCGTTACCTTTAAATCCATCCCCTACTACTGGGGATGCGACCGACCTTGAAGTCCGGGCAGCCATTCTCGCTTCCGATGAGTTTTTCAATCAGCATGGTGCATCTTTTCCTGGTTACGTGGAAGCAATCTACCAGTCGATCCTCGGACGCGCTGCTGAACCCTCGGGAATGAGTACTTGGGTAGGCCAACTCAATGCCGGAGCGTCAAGGCTCAGCGTGGCAAGATCGATCCTAAGCTCCTCAGAAGCCAATCGGACGTTAGTCGCCTCCTGGTTCCAGTCCGACCTTTTGCGTCAAGAAACGGTAGTTGTACTTAAGAATGATCCCTCGGTTCAGCAGTGGGCGGAATTGCTGGATGGCGGAACACGGCCCGATGAAGTCCGACGGATGATCCTATCGTCGGATGAGTTTGGCGCGATCTGGGGAGGTGGTGTCGAAGGGAGAATCGTCGGAACGTATCGGGCCCTGCTCGGTCGTGATCCCAACCTCGCGACGATCAATGCCGCTGCGCGCGAGATCCGGGCGGGAAGATGGGATTCCTCCGATCTCGTCCTCGCGATCTTGACGTATGATGAGGCACCGATCGCTAAGGTCGCTCGTTGGTACCGCTTCGACCTCGGTCGCGATGAATCGATCGCTATCCTAAAGGTCGATTCAGGTGTCCAAACCTGGGCCAATCTACTTCCTCGAGGGTGACTCTCACCGCACCAGGGAGACCACCCAAGCACATCGCACAGCGATGATTGGGAGACAGTGACTTCCCTCAATCGAGTTGTAAGAGATCCCAACGATTGCCGTAGAGGTCTTCGAATACGGCGACTAACCCATAGGATTCATGACTCGGCTCTCGGACAAACTTAACCCCCTGGGCTCGAAAGACCTCATAGTCTCGCCAAAAGTCGTCGGTGTGGAGGAAGAGAAACACCCTTCCTCCTGTTTGGTTTCCAATTCGGGATGACTGTACGGGACCCACTGCTTGAGCGAGAAGGAGTTGGGTTCCAGTCGACCCCGGTGGCTCAACCAATACCCAGCGTTTGTCTTGAGCTTCGATATAGGAGTCTTCCATCAATCGAAAGCCAAGGACCTCGACATAGTATTGGATGGCTTCGTCATAGTCGCGAACGACGAGGGCGACATAACCAATGTGTTGCTTCATGCGATCGAAGAATCAAGACTTTGGGCCTCAAGCACACTCTGAAGCCTTTTTCGATCCTCGAGGGCGGTAGGGACCGAATTCAACACGAGTCAAGCCCTCAGGATTAATCACCCGACGCGCCACTCGTCGGATCTCGTTGGGCGAGAGCCGAGCGAGACGTTCTGGAACTTGGAGCGGTTCGTCGAGTGGTAGCCCAAAATAGGCAAGTTCGACGAGGCGGTCGGCTCGTTGTGAGACAGTCTGGTAATCGAAGACCCACGATCCCTGCAGAAAATGGATCGCCCGATAGACTTCTTCGTCGCTAAACTCTCCTTGGTGAAGCGACCGGATCTGCTGTTCGACGATTTCTGAGGCTAACGGCGCTTCGCCAACTCCCGCTCCTAATGCTACCCGGAAAAGTCCCGCGACGCGATCAGCACTCTCGGTCATTCCACCACTCACACTATAAACGAGCCCCAACTCCTCGCGGAGTGTCCGACTCAGCCAGTCAGTGAGTCCCGGTCCGGAGCCAAAGATTTGATCAAGGACGGTGAGCGCTTCGTAATCAGGATGGGATCGCTCAACTCCAAGATGCCCCACCACAAGCTGGACTTGCTCACCCGGTTGATCGACTCGACGAATCCGAGGACGTCCTGTCCGCTTTGGCAGTGTTAGCGTCGGAAGTTGTTCGTTGGAGGGGCTCCAGTCGCCGAAATGTCGATGCACTAACGACTTCAGGCGTCTCCAATCGAAGTCACCGACGGCCACGAGTGTTGCGTGGTTGGCATGAAAGAAGCGCTGATGGTGCATTCGGAGATCGTCGAGCGTGAGCCGACTCACATGGCCTGGACCACCTCGGGGATCGCGTGCATAGGGGTGGGATCCATAAATGAGGCTTCGGAAGAGGAGATCAGCCCGAAACGAGGGCTCATCGCGATCCCCGCGGAGTTCCGCGATCATTTTCCGCTTCGACCACTCAAAGGCGTCTTCAGGAAATCGTGGCCGTCGACCGAGATCGGCGAGGAGTTCAATTCCAAGAGGGAGATCCTCAACCTGGATCCGGAGACTGACGCCGTTGCTCCCCGTTTCTAAGACTCCACCGATATCCTCGACAGTCTCAGCAAGTTCTTCGGCGGAGCGTTTCAGCGTGCCTTCTTCGAGCAGCCTCCCTGTCAATGCTGCAACGCCCGGCTTTAATTCATGACTAGTATCCGCATCAATAAAAAGCTCTAGCGCAACGATTCCAGTACCAGGATGGCGCTCATAGATGACGTTGAAACCATTTTCAAGGACGGTCGCACGCGGTCGATAATTGGAAAGCCTTACACATGACGCACTAGCAATTGTTGCTGTCCTCCCGAGCCGTCTACTTGGTATTGCAGTAGACCTGATCGGCTCCGATCCCGAATCCAACCTCATCAGCCCGCTTACTCGGTCTTGGACCGGCAACATCACGATCTCAGTTCTGCTTCGTCGTGGGAGAGACCAACCGACGGTAAGACCTTCGGGGCGGAGATAATCGGAGGCAACCCGCCTGATGTCAGCTTCGGTGACGACCATGGCGTCGCGGTGCGATTTCGGCCAATCGATCCAGTTTCCCCAGAGTGCTGTCGAACCGAGACCGGCCGCAAGCCCACCGAGATCCTCTTTCTGCCAACGCCATGCTGCCTCTAAACGCCGTTGCGACCGTGAGAGTTCTTCTGGGGTAGGTCCGTACTCGATAATCCGAGCGATCTCGTTGAGAATAACCGCCTCCACTCGATCAGGCTGAGTACCCGGGGCGGCATCAAGTTGGACGATGAATTGTCCAGCGAGTCGAGACGAATTACTTGTTGCATCTACATAAGTTGTTAAGTGGTCACGCTCGACTAAGGCGTCCCAGAGGCGTGATCGGCGTCCACAGCAGAGAATATCCGCCAAGACACCGAGAATAGGTGCATCCTGATGGTCACGTGGAACCGTATGCCAACCCAGAAGCCCCCGCGTTATTGCCTCGCGATCTCTCGGCTCGACCACAAAAGATCGTCGCACCTGTTGTTCTGGTTCGGAGACGTTTGGTCTTGGACTTATCGCGGAACGTTGATTGCCAACGATCGGCCCAAAACGAGATTCGGCGGCATCAATGGCTTTGCCGGGGTCGAGATCGCCAGCGAGGACCAGGACTGCATAATCGGGACGATAATACCGATCATAAAATCGCTTAAGATCCTTAGCAGTAATTGATTCAAGATCTTCTGCCCAACCCAGAACTGGATTTCGGTAGGGGTGTTTCTCGTAACTGTGGAGAAGGAACTGTTCGTCAAGTCTGGCGCTGGGAGAATCGAGGTCAGCAGCACGTTCTTCCGCAATGACGCGACGCTCAGACTCCACCTCAGATGGGTCGAGGAGTGCCCCACGCATTCGGTCGGCTTCGAGATCGAGCGCCAGCTCCCAACGATCGCGCGGAAACTGAAACCAGTAATGCGTTAAATCAGTATCTGTCTCCGCATTGGCGTCCCCCGCGTTCGTTACCGTGAGATGGTCAAGCTCACCCTTTGGGTAGGATCGGGTCCCTTTGAACAGCATATGTTCAAGAAAATGGGAGATCCCTGTTTTGCTCGGAGCTTCGAGTGCAGACCCCACCGGGTAATAGAGGTCAGAAACAACGATCGGTGAATGGGGTCGCGGAAGAACTAAAATTCGGAGGCCGTTATCGAGTCGTTGCTCGCGAACGGGAAGATCTCCGATGAGGGCCGGGAGCGGCTCGGCGATCTGACGTCGGGCCATGGCTACTGCCCCCGTCTATATTCGGCATGGTTCAAGTCGATCCTGATCGGACGAGATGCTCATTGACCAGACGGACTTAAACCTTCAACAGGTTGTGAGTCCTCTTAATCGCCCAGAGCAGTGGCTCGCCTTTTCACTAGTTTACCACGTTGTCAGACTCAGTACGACGCCGAGGCTCACTGAAAAAGGGAGGTTGCCAGACCAAGGGCGAGATCCGCCTACACTCCTTCTTGGTTGGCCTCGCCGTCAATCAGGAATTCTTCGGTTGAGTTGGAGCGTCTATTCAGCCGCATCAAAAGGAGATATGCTGGCCCGAAGAACACGAGAAGTACAGGCTACTCCTCCTGCTCAGTCCCTCAGATCGCGCGTCGAGAACATGATCTTGGGGTCTCAACGTCCAGAACTTGTCAATCCAAATCCAGGGGCGCGAACTCATGCGAGAAGCCAACACAAGCCGACGAACTTTCTTAATGCAAACAGGTGCAGCGGTTACAGCGACCACCACGCTCAGCAACGTCGCGCACGCTGCAGGCACGGATACGATTCGAGTCGGGTTAGTCGGTTGTGGCGGTCGAGGGACCGGTGCCGCGACGCAGGCACTCTCCGCTGACAACGGCTGTAGACTTGTTGCGATGGCTGACCTTTTTAGTGATCGGCTTGAGTCAAGTCTAAAAACCCTCCAAGGTACCAAGTCCATTGGTGACCGCGTCGATGTTCCTGAAGATGCCCGGTTCAGCAGCTTCGATGGTTATCAGGATGTGATTGACCAGGTTGATGTTGTCCTACTAACCACAACCCCTCATTTCCGACCGCTGCACTTGGCATACGCGGTTTCGAAGAACGTCCACGCCTTCGTCGAGAAGCCAATGGCTGTCGATCCGGTCGGTCTTCGAAAGTACATCGATGCGTGTCGCGAGGCTTCTGCTAAAGGACTTTCGATCGTCAATGGCTTCTGCTGGCGCTATCATAAGCCACGCGTCGCGACGATGGAGCAAGTATTCCAAGGATCGATTGGTGATATCAAGGCAATCGAGACAACTTACAACAGCCAAGGTGTCTGGGACCCACGGAGGTCACGGGAAGAATGCTCCTCAGAGATGGAGTATCAACAACGGAATTGGTACTACTACACCTGGCTCTCCGGCGACCACATTGTTGAGCAAGCTGTCCATGGGATCGACACCATGAACTGGGCAATGCAAGGCGTGATGCCGGTACGTTGTTGGGGTGTCGGTGGCCGTCAATCGCGAACTCAAGAACGTTACGGCAACATCTTCGACCACTTCTCCGTCGTCTATGAATATGTAAATGGGGTCCGTGGTTATCACCATTGTCGACACTGGGCGAATACCGCAACCCAAGTAAGGGATTATGTGCTCGGCTCGAAGGGCACCTGCGACGTCTTCGGCAACTCGATTAGCGGCGAGACTCGATGGCGCTATCGGGGCGAAAAGAACAATATGTATCAGGCCGAGCACGATGCCATGTATGCTGCGCTCCGTGCTGGGAAGCCACTCAATAATGGTGAAGAGGCTGCCTACTCCACCCTCCTGGCACTGATGGGGCGTTGTGCTGCTTACACGGGTCGTGCGATAAGTCCGGACGAGGTACTCAACAGCAACGAGCGCCTCGGCCCTGAGTCTTACGAATGGGGAAGTGCACCCGAGTATCCGGTCGCCATTCCTGGCGTTACTGAACTCGCCTAAGTCTCCCCGTCCGAACTCGCCCGATATCGCTTGACTCGAAACCGATCGGCGTGGTCTGAAAGCCGCGTCGGTCGGAACTCCTTTGTGCTCCACAAGATCGAAGTTTGTACCATGATTTAATGTGATTTTGTGACACCCACCCGACTGCAAAGCGTACGGAGGAGACAACTCGAGCATTTGGGCCAACTCGCTTTGCAATGGAATTTACCGAAGGAGACCAGTCGTTCATTGATCTCGATCCAGTAGCGTTCTGGAAGTACTGCTTCCAAGGCTATGGCCGTTTGCTCTGCGGTCCGGGTTTGGACATAGCCCCAGCGATTTACGATTCGGTGAACATGCACATCAACTGCAATCGCCGGAATCCCAAAACCATTCGACAAAACCAAGGCGGCAATCTTAGGACCAATTCCTCTAAATTTAATCAGCTCTTCCATCGTGTCGGGGATCTGACCCTTGTGCTCAGCAATAATCCGTTCCGAAAGCTCCTTCAGATCTCGGGCCTTGACCTTCGGAAAACCGACGCCTTCGATGAGCGAACTGAGCTTCGCCTCCGAGAGCCGAGAGATCTCCTCTGGCGTCCTCGCCGTTGAGAAGAGTCTGAGGGAGACTTCATAAGTCGCTTCATCGCGCGTTCTGGTCGACAACAAGGCTCCGATAAGTTGTTCAAAGGGAGAGCCATAGCCCTCATTCCGGAGCCCGATCATCGCGGCCTCGGGGAAGTCGGCAACGGCGATTCGGAGCCTCCGAAACACCTCATCAATCTCGAACTTCTCCCGCGTCTGCTCTCTCGTTTCAGCCATTTTAACTCTACCGACTTTTTAGAAATCCGATTGTCCGAACGTCGGAATCTGAGACGCCCGACGACGTAGTTGTAGTCTTTAATCTCATTCTGAAACACTGGTAGACCATCCGACGAAGATGATTCATCCTTCGTCAAATCGAAACTCGCACTTGATGGAACGAGTATCGCGAACACGAAGCCGTGCTTGGCGCTAAGATCAGTAGGAGATACGCTGCCGTTGAGTTAAATGGTAGAGACTCAGTGGGTTGACCAGAAATCGGATTCAAAAACAGGGAGGCTCAAAGCGATGCTGGGGGCAAAACTCGGAGCGCGAGACTATCTGGAACGAGTTGGAGCAGAACTCAAGCGGCTCGATCCGGCGGAACTCGAACAAGTTGCAGAATTAATTGAGCAAGCCTACCACGCCGATCGCTTTGTCTTTGTAATCGGCAACGGAGGCTCGGCAGCAAATGCTTCGCATCTTTGTGAAGACCTCAATAAGTGCACACTCCGCGATTTCGAGTCGCAGAAGCGGCTCAAGGTACTCAGTCTGACCGACAACACGGCGGGGATCATGGCATGGGCCAACGACGAAGGTTACGATCGAGTCTTCGTCGAGCAGCTCAAGCAATACGCCTCTCCCGGTGATCTTTTGTTGGCGATCTCTGGATCGGGTAATAGTCCGAACATCCTCAGAGCAGTTGAATGGGCCAACGAACAGGGGTTGACGACGGTAGGGATCACGGGATTCGGTGGCGGCACCCTAAAGAAGGTCACCCATTATCGATTCCACTGTCCTGTCGATGACATGGGGACTTCAGAATCACTTCACCTCGTTGGGTTTCACTGGTTGATCGGAGACCTCTACCGAAGAATCTCAGAACCTCAGACGCCCCAACAGCAAGCTCGGCTGGTCGAGGCTAACGGGACGAACTGACCAATCTGGAACACCAGAGTCGATGGTCATCGCTGACTGCCTTGGAATCGAGATCGGCGGGACAAAGTTGCAGGTCGGTCTTGGTAATGGACTGGGCCTGATCCAAACGCTAAGACGAGCCAACGTTGATCGTGATGCCGGCGCAACCGGAATCTTGCAACAGATCCTTCGACTTACGGATGAGATAACAGGCGAGGTTGGACTCAGCCGAAACGATCTCAGCGCAGTCGGGATCGGTTTCGGCGGCCCTATTGATCCCAGCCATAATGCTGTCAAAAGGTCACATCAGATCGAAGGATGGGACAATTTTCCGATCGCGGAGTGGGTTGAACGGGAACTTGGTGTCGGATTCTTCGCCCTCGAAAACGACGCCGACATCGCTGCCCTTGCGGAGTATCGATTCGGTGCGGGAGCAGGCCATTCTCCTGTCCTCTACTTGACAATCGGTAGTGGAATCGGAGGGGGCGTCATCCGATCGGGTCAAATCGATCACGGAGCGGGCCACGGCGCCGCTGAGATCGGCCACCACTGGGTCAAACTCCCCGATGAGTTTGGCGTCGGGGGTGAAACGGTGGAATCAATGGGCTCCGGGTGGTCGATAACGCGGCGTGCCGAATCGCTCATGAATTGCGAACGAGGCGAGGGTAACTCCTTGCCTTCTGATCCAATTTTCCACCGATCGGCTGACTTAAACACAGAGGAAATTGCCCAAGCTGCCACAAGAGGCAGCAAGATTGCGCAAAGCGTTTTAGATGACGCAGTGGAAGCCGTCGCAATCGGGCTTGCCGCCGCTGTGGGTCTGATCGGTCCAAGTCGGATCATTCTTGGTGGCGGTGTCTCGAAACTCGGTGAGAATCAATGGTTTAAGCCGATCCGTGCCCGACTCGGAACTCTGGTCTTTCCGCCGTTTCGTCAGACTTTCGATGTTGTTCCCGCCAGGCTCGGAGACGAAGTTGTCGTTCAGGGTGCCCTTGCAAGAGCTCGCGACGAGCGGATGAGAGACTAATCCAGGATCGCAATGATCGGTAGCGAGGCTGCTCTTTCTGCAGGCATCGAGGCAGGTGAGACTCGGTCGCCAGATTATTTTTTTGTTCAATCCGTGCCTGAAATGTTGAGTTCTGGGGTACAAGACCTTGGCCTTTGCGACACCTTGAGGCTGATCGAATCTGTTTGAAGCGTCCTCTTTGCACGATGAAGGAAGTTGTAAAAGACCCTAGACTCATGACTTGCGGCCTGAGGCCCCAATCGAGGCGGTCAGATGAACCTGGCTTCTGACGATGGTGTCCGAATCAAGATTGAAGCTTACTGGGGATTGTCTCAACGGGACTCTGAAGAATGATCTAAGAATGGCTCTAAGTTTGCAGTAAGTTTCTTGTTCTTCCAGAACTCTGATTTACGACGATTGGTGTTGGAGTAACTCTGAAAACAGGTTTTCGAACCATCAAACCATGACTATACTTCCTATGAGGCGCAAGGCAGCTTAGCAATTCTGCGTTAAGTCTTCAGAGGCGGCGTTTGACAACGCCGAGTCCGGCCAGGATGGCCTTCACGTTTCCGTCGGGGTAATCAGCAATGGTTTCGACGAAGACTCTCTCCGACATTCAGCTCTGGCAACGCAATCTTGCCTCCTTGATTCGGTCAGGATTGTTTACCAAAGCTGAGGTCGACGAATCCGAAGGTCTGTTCCGCATCGTCGGTGTTTACGGGGACGGCTCCTGCTCGGCACCGTTGGCAAAGTATGCCAGCGCCCGAAGGGCCGACGATGCCTTGGACATCATCAACCGGCTGGTGGCTGCAGAGTCCCAGCAGTCGCCCGAACGTAACTGATCTGTTCCAGATCGCCGCATCGGGCAACGCTGTTAATACGACATTACTATTGAGAAACGCCCGATCTCATTTCTATTTCTTTTAACTCCCTGCCCGGGCTCGCAATGCTTTATTGCGGGCGCGGGTAGTGGTACTTAGGGAGCCTTGTTTTTGGTCTTATTCTGGAAATCCGGCCGCCAGTTTGGAAAAACGAGATCGCCTGAGTCGTTTTAGTACAGTACAGCGATAGATTGTCTTCTTGACGCGACTTTGGGGGTCGTTCCCTATGTCGATTGGGACTGATGGTGCCGTTCTCCGGCAATTCGAGCGTCTCTATGCTCGGGGTAAAGTCGGAGGACTGAGCGAGGAGGACTTGCTCGAACGCTATGTCGACAACGGTGATGAGGCTGCTTTCGAAGCCATCGTTACTCGGTTCGGGCCGATGGTTCTGTCGGTCTGTCAGCGTCATCTTGACGACCAAGCGGATGTCGAGGACGCGTTTTAAGAGACCTTTCTAGTTTTCATTCGGCGGGCCGCTTCCATTCGTCACCGACGATTGGTTGGAAATTGGATTTACGGAGTTGCGCTGAAGACGGCACGTCTCGCCCGATCGACCGTGATCCGAGGACAGCAACGACAGCAACGGACAACCGAGCTTGATGGGTTGGCGACATCGGATGTCGACCTAGACGCCACTGATCTTCAAGCAGAAGTCGATGCTGCTGTCGCGAAGCTCCCCGATCCACTCCGCAAGGTGGTCGTTCACTGCTACCTGGAAGGGAAGACCCACCGGGAGGCGTCAGAGCGACTCGAATGCCCCGCCGGAACCCTCCGCAGCCGACTTGCCCGTGCCCGCCGATTACTCCGAAATCGATTCATCCGTCGAGGGCTAGCGCCAGCGTCGAGTGGAGCCTTGTTCGGAGTCTTCACCTCCAGCCGACCAACCGCAGCGTTAAAGTTCAGGCTCCTCAAGAAGACAGTGCAACTCGGAATTCAACTGGGGTACGTCCGACCTCAGACTCTCGAGGCTACCGGTACTGCTTCAACTAAGGCCCTTGAACTCGCGGCAGCGACGATGAGGAAATCACTGATGACCAAGATCACCCTGGGGACCGTCGTGATCGCCGGTCTCACACTCTAATCTGGTCTCTGTTTCGCAGTGACGCACTCGGATGAATCTGAGCATGCAACACAGGCGAGTCGAACCATCAATCCCCTCGGAGGTATTCCCGATTCGCGCCCAGTACCAAGTCCGGTTCAATCAAGACCTCAAACGGACCCCTCTCCTCGGAACCAAAGGCAATCAACGAACTCATCGGAAGACTCTGGAGGTGAAAGGACTCCACAGAATGATCAGACAGAAGTCGGACCGACACTACTGGCAGCGGAGCAGCTCGCCAACCTACGCGCCTTCCTTGACTGTCAGCGGGTCGGAGACTTCTAGCATTCCGAGGTCCAATCCGCGATCGGCTGGGCCGTGGCTTCTGCTGAAGTCGAGGGCGAAATCATTGGACTTGCTCGTAAAAGCAGCGCGTCAGAGCTCGATGCGGAATCACTGACTGTCCAGATCGACGTTGGAGCCGATGAGGGGCTCGTCTCCGGGCAGTCGCTCTTTATTATCCGGGATGAGGTAGCGGCGTCGCGGATCGTCGGACGGTTGAAGGTCGATGAGGTAGCGACGAGGACTTCAGGAACTAGTCTCGTCACTCTTTACCAACAGCTTGTTCCCCAGCTCGGTGATCGCGTCGTTCGCCCTCCTGACCCCGCGGGGACACCAAGCGGATACCGAACAGCCTTCGAGCAGGAAGATACTCAATAACGCTCCAACCTGGTCGAAAACGAATCACCTCGAAAAGCGACTGATGACCCCGATCGATACGACCTGACGGGTGAGACGGTCCAAGGTATGGACAATTTAGGATTTGCAGTCGTTCAATCCCCGGATAAAGCAACTATCTGGGCAATCTCAAAGCAGACCCGATCGACCCCAAGCGAACCTGACGAACTCCGGAACACCGAGTGGCAAATCTATCAGTCAACCGAAAACGTCTTGAACCCTTTCCTTAATGAGCAAGTCCTCGCCCTCGGAGTGACTGGCAATCGCGTGACTACGTTGGCGGCGATGTCCGCCAAGGAGGGTCGCTGGAATCCACAGAAGTTAGACCAACCTTACTCCGGCGACGTGTCCCCAGTGGTTGCTGAAACCTTCGAGGTCTCTTTCCTAAATCATCGGATCTATGCTTACAGTGCTCAGTCAGACCGCTGGGACCTGACACTCCGTTTGTTTCCTAGAGTGATCCGCAGAATTCCCTTCCGAAGGAAGAATCGGAGGGTAATCTTCCTTCCAAGGACTCCGGCACTCACGAGGCTCCGAATCGAACAGGCAGTGAACCTTCTGAGCGAACCAAGGAAGAGCTGAATGACCGTCTCAGTACGTTGCCTGAGTGGCCGTCAGATTTACCATTTGTAAGGGGCTCAAGACCCTGAGACTCTAACTTCGATCCGTTTCAGGGATCTGAATGCTCAATCACTTTCGTTGTGCCAGGGATAAACTTCGGTTAACTTGTTTCAGAATTCCTTTAACAGTGACAAGCTAATCCCTCGGAAGCTCGATTCCCTGTAGTTTGATGAAGATCCTTTTCCTTTCTTCCGAGGTGGTGCCGTTTGCCAAGACCGGTGGTCTCGCCGATGTGGCCGCCGCATTGCCTGCTGCTTTGAGCAAGCTCGGACACGATCTCACGATCATTCTTCCCGCCTACCGAGATGTCTGGAGATCTGCAGCTCAGATCACTGATACAGGAATCGGTCTTGAGATCCCCATGGGTCCCAAGTTGATTAAGGCCCGGGTATTAGCAACCAAACTACCCGACAGTAGGGTCGAAGTCTTTCTAATCGATCAACCCGAATTCTACGATCGCGACGGGCTATATGGAGATCAACAAGGCGACTATCCCGACAATTGTGAACGGTTTGCATTCTACCAGCGGGCCGCCTTAGAAATAGTCCGGCAGCTTCACCTCAAACTCGACTTGATCCACTGCAACGATTGGCAGACCGCCCTCATTCCAACTTACTTACGCGAACTGGAAGCACTCCGACCAAACTCGCCCCTCCAATCAACGCCAAGTCTACTCTCCATCCATAATATCGCCTACCAAGGCTCATTCGATCCGCGTAAGCTTCACTCGACGGGATTAGAGAAGTCCCTTTTTCATCCTGGACGACTGGAATATCTAGGGAGAATCAACTTTCTCAAAGCCGGACTTATCGATGCCGATGCGTTGAGTACCGTGAGCCCTACGTATGCGCTTGAGATCCAGACCAAGGAATACGGGCGTGGTCTCGATGCGATTCTCCGAGAGCGATCGGATTTCCTCGCGGGGATCGTCAACGGAATCGACACGGTCGCGTGGAATCCCAAGATCGATCCGTATATTCCCACACAATTTGATGTTTCGTCGTGGCAGCCCGGGAAGGCCTCCTGTAAGTCCGAACTCCAATGTCTGCTCGGTTTACCAAGTCGGCCCGATGTCCCCCTCCTCGCGTCGGTCGGTCGGCTCGATCCTCAGAAAGGCTGGGATCTCTTTGTTGAAATCGGCGACGAACTCCTTCACGAAGATGTTCAGCTAGTGATTCTCGGAGCCGGCGACCTGAAACTCGCTGAAGGTCTTCGAGCGCTCGAGCATCGACATCCGGACCGCGTTCGGGTGAAGATCGAGTTTTCCAACGCCCTCGCACATCAGATCGAGGCAGGTGCTGATTTCTTCTTGATGCCGAGCCGCTACGAACCCTGCGGCCTTAACCAACTCTACAGCCTCGCCTACGGCACAATCCCTATTGTCCGAGCAACCGGTGGGCTCGCTGATACAGTGGTTGATGCCAATCCAGCTACCCTTCGCGCTGGGACTGCGAATGGCTTCGCGTTCCGCGAGCCATCCGGTGAAGCATTCCTTAAGGCAATCAAGCGAGCGTTAGCTGTTTGGACCGATTGGGAAACGCGTGCGAAGCTGATCCGGACCGGGATGATGGCCGATTGGGCCTGGCATCGAAGTGCACGAACTTATGCTGAACTCTACGGGTCGATCGTCCACCGACGATCCCGGTCGGGAATCCCTCTCTCCTCATGAACTCATCTGTGGTCGGCGGCAAGGAGAAGGGAACAGTCAGCGGTCAATCTTGAACCGGGTTGGTGATCCTCTGGCCAAGTGCGGGGACCAAACCGTTCTATCTGACTTCATGGGGAAACCCCCTGTTAAGGATCAGCGTTCATTGAACTTAATCTTCACTTCTCCTCAGCCAAATTTTGATACGACTCTTTGATCATGGCATGCTTATTGCCTGATAATCCAACGATCTTCCCACGACGATGTTAGAGGGAGATCAAAGCTATATTGACAAAGCTCCATAGAGTCGGATTGGTATCCGCTCAAATCAACCGATCTCGATGAAGTTCGGGAGATCAGGATGATAACATCACAGAGACGTCGATGTGTACTCCCTTCGTGTCCAGACTGTCGTCGCGAATTAATTCTTACCCAACCGAACCCGGAGACTCCCGAGCGGCTGATCGGATGTTGCTCTTACTGTCGTGAGTGGTACTTTGTGGAAATCGACCATGGCCTCTGCCTTCGCCTCGATATCGCCAAGCGTGTCGGGGAGATCAGGGTAAGTCAACCCGAGGTCCAGCAGGGGCTCAACCCGCTGTAAGCCAAGATACTCAGGCATTGGTAAGCCTAAGGCTGAGATTGTCAAGCAATTTCAGGAGCCAGTGTTGACGAAAAGCCAACTTTCAGAGTGTCCGATGATGATTCAACGCATCACCTCACGATCGAGGGGAGGGAAACAACGGTAGCTTGTCACATCGATTGCTTATGATCGTCATCTCGGTGACAGAGGATCGCTTAGGACTAGGGCACTCGCCCTTGGCGATCTCTCCCAATAGATTTCCTGACAAGCACCGAGGTAGATCCGACGATGTCGTCGACCGGCCACATTATCTCCCGCACAGAACGACTGAGAACGCAACACGGCGTAGCTTCGATTCAAGAGAACCACGTGAGTTTGAGTTCACTTGAGTCGCCCGAGACTTCCGCCATCATCTTGAAACGGGTGATTGATCTGGTCGGTGCAGTGACTGGCTTGTTGCTCGCAGGACCAATCATGGTCGTTTGTGCCTTCGCCGTCTGGTTAACTTCGCCAGGACCAGTTTTCTTTAAACAGCTTCGACTCGGTCATCAGGGTCGACACTTTTACGTCCTCAAGTTTCGGACGATGGTTATTGATGCCGAACGTCGACTCGCGGAGCTTGAGTCGAAGAACGAGGCGGGTGGCGTACTTTTT
>CAZEAN010000070.1:0-31704 GCA_964510225.1 uncultured Isosphaeraceae bacterium | reverse complement strand
CGGAGTCGAGAGCAAGACGATGACCTGTCGAGACGGTGTTCTCGAGATTCGACTGACCAAGTAAAAGATGAGGTAGAGCGATGGCAACGGCCCAGGACACGACGTTGAAGCTGAAGGTTGCCGAGGCGCTCCCGAAGGATCTCGGGAGGGGGCTTGCCCGGCTGGATCCTGCGGATATCGACAAGCTTGGTATCGAAGTTGGCCAATTTGTCGAGATCAGCGGGAAGCGGACCACCGTCGCCAAGGCGATGCCAACCTACAAGGAATTCCGGGACCAGGAACGGATCCAGATCGACGGTGTAACTCGCGAGAACACCGGAGCGGCGATGGATCAAGTGGTCGACGTCCGACCCGCTGAAGTCATCGACGCCGAACGTGTCGTCTTGGTGCCGCTCGGCTTCGAACCGACCGATCGTGACCTCGACTACATCGGGAGTCTCGTCGACGGACTTCCCTTGGTCACGGACGATCGGATTCGCGCATCACTCTTCGGAAATCGGTCTGCCGACTTCCGCGTGGTAAGTACGAGTCCGGCTGGGCCAGTGGTGATCCGACCGAACACCGTCCTCGAAATCTCTGCGCCTCGTGGCGGACGCGCTGGTACGGGGTCTAAGGGCGACGCGGCTGGGGGTGCTCGTCCGCTCTCGTACGAAGACATTGGAGGGCTCAAACGTGAGCTCCACCGGATCCGTGAGATCATTGAGCTTCCCTTACGCTATCCGGAGGTCTTCGAACGACTTGGGATCGATCCTCCGAAAGGTGTCTTGCTCCATGGTCCTCCCGGCTGCGGTAAGACCCTGATTGCTCGTGCTGTTGCCCACGAAACAGACGCACGCTTTTTTAGTATCAACGGTCCCGAAATCATCCATAAGTTTTATGGGGAGAGCGAGGCTCACCTCAGGAAGATCTTCGAAGAGGCCTCGAAGCAAGCACCAGCGATCATCTTCCTCGACGAGATCGATGCAATTGCCCCCCAACGTGAGAAGGTGGTCGGTGACGTCGAGAAGCGAGTCGTTGCGCAACTGCTCGCCCTGATGGATGGACTCTCACAGCGAAAGAGCCTTATTGTCATTGCAGCGACCAATCTGCCCAACGCGCTTGATCCTGCACTCCGACGTCCGGGGCGATTTGACCGGGAGATCGCGATCTCGATTCCGGACCGTGATGGTCGCAAGGAGATCATGGAGATCCACAGCCGGGGGATGCCACTGGCCGTCGACGTCGATCTTGATCACCTTGCTGCAATTACTCATGGGTTCGTTGGCGCGGATCTCGAGGCGCTCTGTCGTGAAGCGGCAATGCTCTGCCTCCGCCGGATCATGCCCGCGATCAACTTCACTAATGGGGAAATACCCTACGAGGTCCTCCGGGAACTTGAAGTGACCATGGCCGATTTTGAGGCCGCACTCTGTGAAGTAGAGCCCTCAGCGATCCGGGAAGTCTTCGTCGAGATCCCGAATGTCCAATGGAATGACGTCGGGGGATTGGAGGAGGTCAAACGTGGACTTATCGAGGCGGTCGAGTGGCCACTAAAGCATGCCGACGTCTTCTCGAAGGTGGCCGTTCGACCACCGAAGGGTATCCTCCTCTCGGGAGCCCCGGGTTGTGGTAAGACCCTTTTGGCGAAGGCCGTTGCCTCACAGACCCAGGTGAACTTTATCTCGGTTAAAGGCCCAAGCCTGCTCTCGAAGTACGTCGGTGACTCGGAGCGTGGAGTCCGAGAAGTCTTCCGGAAAGCAAAGCAAGCGTCACCTTGCATCATCTTCTTCGACGAGATCGACGCGCTGCTCCCCGCCCGAGGGAGTGGTGGAAGCGATTCCCAGGTGACGGAGCGCGTTATCGGTCAGTTTCTCGCGGAGATGGACGGTGTTGAAGAACTCAACGGTGTTCTAGTGCTCGCCGCAACAAACAGGCCTGACATCCTCGACCCTGCACTACTCCGTCCTGGTCGGTTCGACGTCAAAATTGACATTCCGATGCCAGACGAAGAAGGTCGAATCGCGATTTTCGAGATCGGTCTCCGGGGCCGGCCTCTCACCGCCGAGGTCGACCTCAAGGAACTCGCGCGATTGTCCGATTCCTTCTCGGGCGCAGAGATTCGAGCGGTCTGCGACCAAGCGGCTCGGGCAGCCATTCGTCTTGCCCTCGCTTCCGAAGGTGAAAGCATGCTTAATCAACTTGTGATTAGCCGTGAACACCTTTGCCAAGCGATTGAAGATGTCCGAGAGTCGCGGCTCGTGAAGCACTGAGACCAATCCAATCACGAAGGTCAGACTGTCCAATCACTTAGTGAGGTCGTTTCAATGAGTGATCAGGGAATTTACCTTTATGGCATCTGCCGTCCAGGAGTACTGAACGGGATCGAGCTTGAAGGAGTCGAGCCTGGGGAACCAGTTGGTGAACTTGAGGTCGACGGATTCGCTGGCGTCGTGAGTCGAGTTCCACTACAGGCCTACGCAGTGGACGATGCGAAACAAGAGATGGCAGACCCCACTTGGGTCATCCCGCGGGCGATTCGTCACGAACAGGTCCTCGAACAGGTCCTGGGCCGTTCTCCGGTCTTCCCCGCTCGGTTTGGGATGGTCTTCTCGGACCGCCAGGCGCTTCAGCTGCGGCTAGCGTGCTACAACGATCAAATCCGAGACACGCTTAATTCGTTAGAGAACTCAGCCGAGTGGGACCTGAAGCTTGTTACTCATCCTGACCAGGCACTCCAGCACTTGATTGCTACGGATCCAGACCTCTCAGAGCGTTCCAAAAACCTCTCAACTAGGCCGGGTGCTCGGTATCTGCAGGAGAAACGTCTTGACTCAGACGCTCGACGGGTTCTTCGATCGCAGTTCCGGAGCCACACCAATCTACTCGGCTCAATCCTTAACGACCTTGCGTTGGGAGTGGTACCGCTCACGCCGCGTAAAGAGATGCCTGGTCAGACCGAGGGAGTCGGGCGATTCGCCTGTTTGCTCAGCCGCGATACCTCCGAACGCACCTTGGAACTCGTCCGAGATCGTTTCGAGCAGTCCGCCAGACTCCCGATCCAGCTGCAGACATCGGGGCCTTGGCCACCGTTTCACTTCTGCCCAACGCTCGAAGAAGAGGCGAGTTGACCGAAGGGATGTAGCGAGGTGAACGCCTAACTGTTGCCACAAGCAGGGCCCGAGAGTCGTTCGGGATTCTCGGGCTTCTTACCGTATGGTAACAAAGAGTTTGTATTGTACGGTTTTCCGCCAAGAAATCCTGTACTCTTCCCATCTCCGATGTGCTGTATCTCGCTCTGTGTTTGCTTGATGATAGAATAAATTCTATCTGTAGTTTTAATTTATTGATTAATAAATTTAATGTTTAAATATTAGTTATATTCATTAATTTTAATAGTTCTATTATTGTAGATTTAAAAGTTTAGGTTAGTCTGTAGTAAAATAATATGTATATAATGTACTTTAGTTGTTTAGCGTTTTTGAAAAACAGACTTTCAATACTAAGTTAGATAAGTGTTTTTGCTGCTATTATATGCCTTTTGGTCATTGGACAAAAAAATTCAAGCTTCTAGGTTTGGTTGTTCACCGTTTGCGAAATCACGTACTACTATCCCTTCGGAGTGTCAAGCAGCTTGCCGCTCAGATCATTTGGGAACGATCTGGGCCACTCCTGTTCCTTACCACGAGTTACCACTATCGGAGAAAAAAAATGGCCAAGGTCATGAAGTCCACGGACAGTTCCAGTCTTGCCGAAGTCGTTGACCGAATTCTTGACAAAGGTATCGTTGTCGACGCTTGGGCAAAGGTCTCGCTCGTTGGTATCGAGCTTCTCTCAATCGAAGCTCGCGTTGTTATCGCATCGGTTGAAACTTACCTGAAGTACGCCGAAGCTATCGGGCTGACCGCGACTGCTGCTACTCCTGCCTGAGTTTGATTCCCAAGGGTCGACACTCCCTCTTGGGGGTTGAGATCCTTGGGACCTTGTTGCCGTGCTCGTGAGCACTACCTCACTTCAATGCCGGCCCAGTGGGAGAACAAAGAGATGAGTAGCTTTGCCGATCGTATGCAAACCTTTTGTGGCCATCTGACAAACTCGATCCGCGAGCGTGAAGAAGCCCTCGAGCAGATCGGGCAGGCCACTAACGATCTCCTTAATGAAGCACGAAGCTTCTTGAATGACGTCACTGAGGATCGGCAAGCCGCGGCTGCGGAACTGCGATCCCGGATGAAGGAGTTCCAGGACGCTCATCGTGAGCGTGTTGCTGAGATGCGACGCAATCACCACGAACGCCTCGAAGAGATGCGTTCGGATATGAACACGATGTTAGAAGAGACCCGAGCGGCACGTCACGAATCGGTCAATTCGATGATGACCGAGTTTGGTGCAAGCCGTCGCGAGCTTTCAGATGATCTCCGCGAAGCTTCTCGCGCTTGGCGAGAGTTTGCAACACAACGCTGAAAGCAACTGCCAAGGCCAGGCCAAGCCTGGCCGAGGCAAATTTTATCGGAGAACCCCGATTGTTCTCAATAACCCCTCACCCAGCAGCCCTCGCGACTAAGCGCGACCAAGGAGATGACTTCCGTGAATGCCGAAGATCTGAACGTCCTTTCCCTGAAGCAGAAGCCTGATTTTGTCCAAACTCCTTTGGTCCGCAGTCTTGCAGAGCGTGCCCTCTGTTATCTGCAAGCGGGATACCCTATCCACTTCAGCGGACCTGCTGGCACCGGTAAAACAACCCTTGCCATGCACATTGCTTCTCAGATTGGCCGACCGGTGGCCCTCATTCATGGCGACGATGAATTCGGAAGTTCTGATCTGATCGGAGGGCAGCTCGGATATCGTTCGAGTCGAGTTGTCGACAACTTCATCCACTCCGTGGTGAAGACTGAAGAGAACCTTTCCAAGACCTGGATTGATCACCGACTGACCAATGCTTGTAAGTACGGATTCACTGTTATTTATGACGAGTTCAACCGCTCACGACCTGAAGCCAACAACGTTCTTCTGGGGATTTTGGAAGAGCGCCTCGTCGAGCTTCCCGTCGGACGCGTAGCCGAAGCTTATGTGCATGTTCATCCCGACTTCCGGATTATCTTTACGAGCAATCCAGAAGAGTACGCCGGTGTCCACAAGACACAAGATGCTTTACTCGACCGCATGATCACTCTCTCGGTTAATCAGTACGATCGCGAAACTGAGATCGGCATCACTGCGGCGAAGTCTGGATTAAGTGAAGAGGATGCCACCAAGATCGTCGACGTCGTCCGAGAACTCCGACATAAGGGTCTCGCAGCCACAACGCCTACCGTTCGTGCCTGCATCATGATCGCTCGGGTTACGATGCTCCGGAACGCGACTGTTTCATGTGACGATCCTGTCTTTCATGAAACCTGCCGTGACGTCCTCCGGGTCGATTCGATCAAGGTCGCTCGTGATGGTGAACCTGCCGGTCTCACTTGGCTTGACGATGCATTAGTCCGCTTCTGCCCGCCTTCTCGTGGTGATCTCGACGTCAGCGAGTTCAGCGGGGAATCGTCCGAACAAACCAACGGACACGCTATTGCCTTCGCTTGACCCATCCTGATCGAGTCAATGGTCTCGCCAACATATCACCGAGGGGGTGTACCTTGAAGAGTTCGATAAGAGGAGTTCAGTCGATCCGAACCATTAGTTCACTTATGGATCGTCGGAGGGCACGAACACCTGCGGGAGCCCTCCTAGAACTCTCAGCGCTGGCCAACGAGAAGCAGCTTCTAAAGAATGAACAGTTGCGGATGGCCAACCGGCAACGAGAGATCGAGGAACGATTGAAGACGATGGCGGAACGTGAACGTCGTCTGTTGAGTTTTGTCGAGGACAGCCCCGCGGCTCAAGCATTAGTTGATCGGCCGAACCAGGGCGAAAATACAACAACTGCGGCTCAGAGTGTTGCCCTTGAGCAACGACTAAATGTCTGTGAATTAGCATACTGAGAGGTGATGTCGTACGGTTCAATCGTTGTGATTGACTGCAGAAGCGGAGAACCATGGAATCCGAGGCGTCGGGAGACACCTCCAGGCCACATCTAGATTGAGAATCCGATGAGCCTCCTCCAAGCGCAAGATGCTCAGTATTCAGTTACGTCAGGATTTTACCTGTACGCAATCATTCCAGCCGAGCGTACAGACTCGGTTGAAGGGATGACTGGGTTCGACGGTGCTCCCGTTAGTAGCGTTATCGAGAGTAACGTTGCCGCTGTGGTCAGTATGGCACCGAGTCGCAAGCTGCGACCCGAGCGTCGACGCCTGGCGGTTCACAGCAAGATCCTCCGAAACCTGATCGACTCTTCTCCTGTGCTTCCTATGGCCTTCGGACTCGTTGCCGATACCGAAGACGAGGTTCGAAGGCTCCTTAGACTAAATCACGACGCCTTCGAAGAGCAGTTCGACCATGTCCAAGGACGGGTTGAGATGGGACTTCGGATTCAGTGGGATGTTCCGAACATCTTCGAGTACTTGGTGACTCTCCATCCCGACTTACAGAAGCTCCGAGACCAGATCTTCCGCGGTGGTCGTGAACCTTTGCAAGGTGAGAAGATTGAGTTGGGACGACAGTTTGATCAGGTCATCGAAGCTGAGCGTGAAGACGCGAATGATCGTGTTCAAAGCGTTTTGTCATCCCATTGTGTTGAGATCGTTCAGAACCCCCCACGCTCTGAGAGTGAGGTCTTGAATCTCGCCTGCCTGATCGATCGAGACCAATCCGATCCTTTCGAAACAGCTGTCTACGAAGCCGCCCGATTGTTCGACGACCACTACGCGTTTGATTTCAACGGGCCTTGGCCACCCCATAACTTTGTCAAACTTGAACTCCAAACCAGCTAATCCACCCACGCCGAGGCGAGCCGACCGATGATCTTTGCTGATGATGCCCTGATGGCCCCCGTGAAATCGATCCTCTGGATCTTTCGAGAGATCCACCAGGCTGCTGTCGAGGAGCTCAATGCTGAAGAGGATCGTATTAGGGCTGAGCTCGCAAGGATCTACCAGCAGCTGGAACAGGGCAACATGACTGACGACGAGTTCGATGCCCGTGAAGCAGAATTACTCGATCGTCTCGACGTACTCGAAGGACTTAGTGAATCCGAAGAGGAGTCCGACGAGGACGAACTTGAGGACGAATCCTGAGACCGAGGGACGATTCTGTTAGCAGTGCACCGCTCGATTCAGAGAAACTCCGAGGAACCCAACAATGAGCGTTTCACTCCAAAACCGCAGCGAAGCAATCGACGGCTTGGATGGCTACGAAGACTTGATTGATCATCCTACCGATGAAGGTACAACGACAACCGTTGCTCATCCGAGTGACCCCACTTCGCCTGAAGTTCATGAAAGCAGATTTATCGAAGTGGAAGCGGAAATGAGGAGCGGAGTTGAAGTGGATGTCAGCTCCAGTACATCGACCATTCGAACGAGGGTCCTTGAAGGATTGCTCAGGATGGCTGATTCCTACCGACGTGATGGGTCTCTCCGACAAGCGATTGAGATGTACTTCGAGCTCGTGCATGATCACGACGGGACGGTCCAGTCTGGACTTGCTGAAGAACGTCTTTTTGAGATCGCTCGCGAATACGAAATGGTCGGTGAACTCCGTCAAGCGAGGGGGATTTATGAACACCTCCTCTGATGAACTGGTCAATTCCGCCAATCTCGGCGAGCTTGACGAGGAACGTCACCTTTCTCTCTGCGAAACGCTCGACCGAGTTTTGAATACCGGAGTTGTTGTCGCTGGTGACGTCGTCATCTCGGTTGCTGATATCGATCTGATTTACCTCAATCTCCAGTTGATGCTTTGTTCTGTCGAGACTGCCCACAAACTGCACAACACTGCTCCCACCGTACCTGAGGAGTTCGCTCGGTTATGAGCGCCACACCCCTGACTTCCCTGCAAATGCCCCAGCCTCGGTTCGAGCTTCAACCCGGCGAAGTCCGCAATGGATTGGGGAAGCTTGTTCTAACGATTGTGGAATTGGTCCGACAACTTCTCGAACGTCAGGCGCTACGACGGATGGAGTCGGACTCATTGAACGACGAAGAGATCGAACGCCTCGGCCAGACTTTCATGGAACTTGCTAATCAAATCGAAGAACTCAAACAAGTCTTTGGACTTGAGAACGAGGAGCTTAACCTCGATTTGGGGCCACTCGGGACTCTACTTTGATCTACCCAAGGGGAATGGAGCCCCTCCGATTGCACTACAACGTGACGACCAACAGGCAAGGAGTTCGCGATGATTAAAGCACTTCATCGCACCAAACGGGAGCGAATCCGCTGTGCCTTTTGTGGGGGTAAAGGGACTGATCCATTCAACGTGATGTCGAGTCGGTCGGTCTGCTCCGCCTGTTCGGGCCAGGGGACCCTTGAAGTTCCTGCCAATCGGACAGAGTGCATCTATTGTGGTGGTTCTGGGAGCTACAAGACATTTCGATGCAGTGTCTGTGAAGGGGCTGGAGTGATTCCGGCTGCAGAAGGTCCCACGAGAACGTGTCCCGATTGCCGAGGGCGAGGCGCTGATGGTTCTTCAGGACTCCCTTGCATCACCTGTCATGGCCGCGGCTCGGTCTTTCAATAATCCACAGACTCACTACGAATCAGAAGGAATCTCTGATGCCTCCCAAGACTTCCGTTGATCTCGTTACAAGTCTTGTCGGATCTTCATTTCGGAGATCTGTTTGTGATGCAAGGACCCGGTTTGTCCGGTCGATTCCGACCCACGGACACGGATCCTTAGCTGCCGATCGTCAGGTTCAGAGGGTCCGGCTAACGCGTCACGAGCTGACTCTCCGGATGCTCAAGCCAAATCAAACCGCAGCAAGTCACACCTGACCTCGACTCGGACCCTGACCGAAGTCAGGCCCAGCCTCTACCCCTCGAAATGGATTCGAAACGATGTCAGTTCATGCCCCTCGAACAACCGCACATTCCGTTCACACCGCAACACTCGCCGATGTTCTAGAGCGAATTCTGGACAAAGGTCTGGTAATCGCTGGAGATATTAAGGTCAAACTTGTCGATATCGAGCTGTTGACGATTCAAGTTCGTCTTGTGGTTGCCTCGGTCGAGAAGGCCAAGGAGATGGGGATCGATTGGTGGTGCTCCAATCCCGAGTTTCGAGCGCTGACCTCCCCAGCCGAACAGGAAGAACTCTCACTCCTGAGGGATCGCGTTGCCGAGTTAGAGCGACAACTTGAAGTCCCTCGAACTGAAACCCCAACCACGAGCCCCACAGAGACGCTTTGACGATCCTCGGCGGAGTTTATTAATCTAGATCAAAAATGCATTGGCGTATTTGCATAAAGCGTTTTGTTGTGCTTGTGGAGTGTTTTTATTGAAGGGAGACTGGGGTGCACCTCTCAGGTTGGATCGGTGAATCACGAATCCTGGGTTATCGGCCAGAACAACAACTCGTTGTAAACTAAGGGATCTCCCAGAACATTGATGGGTTTCACTTGGTCATCCCAGGTTTCGCTCCAAGAAGCCAACAACCTTTTGCTCACGATCCAGGTGGTCCTTCATTACACACTTCCGGGACCGATCACAGCGTGAGTACTCCCAACCTTGATGATGGCACTCGTCGTTGTTGACCCTTGAGTGCTTCCCCCAACGTCTCCAGAGTGATGCTAGACGCTGTTATGGACTTTTGCATGCATCCTTACAAGAAGGAGTCCCAGGAACGCCAGCCAATGCCAACCCGCCAAGGTCACGCTCAAACGCGCGTAGTCCCCTGCCAAGCGACGGAAGCGACCCAGCCAACTTAAAGCTCCCCACCAAAACCCAACGCTGCGGTAACAGAACGAATCCCTTCTTCGCTTCCGGCTGCTTGACCACACGAAGCTCGATTCCGTCCTCCTGAGCGTCTTCGGCGGTCTCGTCACCCGTGTAACCCTGATGTCACCTCGACGGTACCACCGGTGAGCGTCCGTAATCTTCGCTCAACGCCGCGACCTGAGCATGCTCCTGATCGTTGGCCGCGGTCACCTTCAAGGCCAGCAATTGACCGAGTGTGTCCACCGCCATTTGGATCTGGGAACCCTTCTTCTTGGCCCGATCGTAGGCGGCCCGCGCACCACTTGCGGGGGTCGACTGCAGGGTCCGCCCGTCGAGGACCACGGCGCTTGGCTGTTCGTTGCGTCCCCCGATGAAGCGGAGCGGGACCCACAGATCCTGGGTGATCTGCGCGAAGACCCCCGCGTCTATCCAGCGTCGGGCCTGCTGGTAGACGGTAGTCCAAGATGGGAAGTCCTTGGGCAAGAACCGCCACTGACATCCTGTCTTCGCGACATAACCGATGGCGTTGACGACTTCGCGTAGATCATAGATGTGTTGGGGGGCGTCTTCACGCATCAGCAGCAGGTACACTGCCACTCGTCGTCACTGACATCGCTGGGATACGGCTTTCGCTCGAGAGTGCTCATGCCATAAAGAGATGAGGTGAAACTGGAAAAGTCCCCAACAGCCTCTACAAGATTGCCTAAACTACATTAATATGATCGTCGTAAGTCGTTATCCATTAAAAGCGAGGATGACGGGGCTCGAACCCGCAACCTCCGGCGTGACAGGCCGGTGCTCTAACCAATTGAGCTACATCCCCAACAACGAAAGCTGGTGAGTTTTGTTGAACTCAAGAGCTTATTGGATGATGGATTCAAAAACCTACTCCACTAGGGAATCAATGTCTTTGACCATCGACAAGATGCATTCTACCGATGGCTCTGTACCGATTCAAGGGTCGTGAGGGGATCGGTTTCTCAACTGTCGAAAACGATGGCGGATCAGAGAAACTCAAAATTACTTGAGGACGCCAGATTGGATTTGCGGTCGATGGATTTGCGGACGGTTCAGAGCCTCGGTAGGCTCAGGGTTCGGGTGATCTAGTCTCGCGAATTTAGGATCCGATCGGAGCAGGAGCAACCTATGTCCTCTCAACAACGCGACGAATCAAATCTTGACCGTCGGACCTTTCTCCATTCGAGCACGGTAGCGCTTGCGATGACGGGAGCGGCGGGGGCTGCGTCAGGACGAGTCGACGCTCCGACTCCGTCAGCCAACGTGACTCAAACAGAGGTCGAGTGGCGGAACCGTCAGGAGGGGATGGCGTACCGTCGCCTAGGTCGGACCGGGATGATGATTTCCGAGGTCGTCAGTGGTGGTGACCCCATTACCCCTGAGAATTACAAGCATCTTGATATTGCACTTGAGCGCGGTCTCAACTATCTCGACATGGCGCCGCAGTACCACCGAGGCGAGACCGAGCGGGCGTACGGGATGCTCCTCGGCGGTTCATCGGCCAAGCGCGAGAAGGTCTTTCTGACCACGAAGATTAGCGGACTGACTGGTCTGATGAACCGACTCTATCGTGAAGTGTTCGACGGCCTCAATCCGGCGAAGCAAGACGAGATCCGCGCCAAAGCCCTCCAGCTCCGGGAGGACCGAGGAGTTGAACTGCCGGGCTACTACTTGACCTATTGGCCTGGTCAACAAGGAATGTTCGAACCAGCCTACCTCCGCATTGCGATGATGCCGGAGTTTGCGCACCGAGTCGAAGGAAGTCAGCAAATCCGTGAGCACATCATCAATTCGGTCGAAGGGAGTTTGAAGCGTGTCGGGACTGATTACTTCGACTTGGTGATGTCTCCGCACGGTGCTGATACTCCCGAGGATGTTCAAGTTCCTGAGATCTTCGAGACAATCGACCTCTTGAAACAACAAGGAAAACTCCGATTCCTCGGAGTCACAGCGCACAACGATCCTGCCGGTGTCCTTCAAGCTGCGGCTGCGACGGGTCACTACGATGCGGCGATGATCGCTTACAACGTGATCAACGGTGGCTTCGTCGATACTGCGATCCGTTTTGCGCATGCGAAGGACGTCGGAGTGATTGGCATGAAGGTCGCGATGGCAGTCGCGACTCACCACAAAGCGCTCCAGCCGATTCCCGATTGGCGGATAGCGAAGGTCAATCGAATTGTCCCCGGGGACATGAAGCCGCCGCTCAAAGCGTACACTTGGTCGCTCCAGAATCCCCGGATTGCAGCGGTGATCTCGAACCTCTGGGATCCGACTTATATCGAAGAAAACTTGTCCATTGCGGGCAAGAAGGTCGAGCTCCGATCTGCCTGAGTTCGATCGTTAGCTTTTGGGTTTTGGCCGGAATGCGTCGACCCGAGACGGATCGGTGGTCAAGAACGGGCCCCCGATCAGGTCGATGCAGTACGGAACGGCTGGCATGACGGCATCGAGGCATTCGCCGATTGCTTTCGGTTGACCCGGCAGGTTGATGATGAGGGACTGACCTCGGATTACGGCCGTTTGCCGTGAGAGGATCGCGGTCGGGACCTTCTGCAACGAGACTTGCCGCATCAGCTCGCCAAAGCCGGGCATCTCTTTTTCTGCAACATCGAAGGTTGCTTCCGGCGTTACGTCGCGGGGCGCAGGACCTGTGCCACCGGTCGTCACAATCAGGGAACAACGTTCCTGATCGGCAAGTTCGATCAGAACGTTGGCGATCTCTCCGCGGTCATCCGAGACCAATCGGGGCACCGGCTCCCAAGCGGAGGTGAGGACGTTCTGGAGATAGTCCTGGATCGCGGGTCCACCTCGGTCTTCGTACTCACCACGACTAGCGCGATCCGAGACTGTCAGAATCCCGATCCGTGCCTTTACATCTGGGGTCGACATTGGGCCACTCCTCCTCTCCGTGCTCGGAGACTTGAAAGCCGAGGGACTGACTGGTGGGGTCCTATTGTTTCCCTGATAATCCTCGGGAGACAATCGCCGATGTCCCAAGATCAGTACGCCCTCTTCCTTGTTTCCTTCGTCGGAGGCTCTTCCATGACGCAGAATGTTCCAGAGACTTACACCCCCGAAACCTTCCGACGCTATGCGGCTGAAGTCCTAAAGCTTGAACTCGGGACCGACGAGGAGATTGAACAACTCCGAGAAGCTGTGAATGGATTATTGGCCGAACTTACTCCTTTGGATCTGGTCGAACTTGGCCCGCTCGATCCTGCGATCCGCTTTAATCCGGGAACTGGAGATCAAGTCTAATGAAGTCTCAACTCGATCTCCTCGCGATGACTGCCCAGGGAATTGCCGCCCAGGTTCAGTCAGAAGCGATCTCCGCCGTCGACGTCACTAAGGCCGCACTCAACCGGATCACGAAACTCAACGGTCGCTACAACGCTTTTATTCACGTCGCTTCCGATTCAGCACTTGCAGAAGCAAGGGAAGTTGATCGTGCGATTCGATCCGGTAAGCAGATGCCAATGGCGGGCGTCCCGCTCGCGGTGAAGGACAGTTTCACCACCCAAGGCGCTCCGACGACAAACGGATCTCCGGGGACCGATCGCTTTAGCATGGATCAGGATGCCGAGGCCATTGCCCGACTCCGAAAAGCGGGCGCGATCTTGGTCGGCAAGGCGTCGATGCACGAATTCGCTTACGGGTTTACGGGCGAGAATCCGCACTATGGCGATGCCCGGAACCCTTGGGAGACGACCAAGATCCCCGGCGGCAGCAGTAGCGGTTGCGGGATCGCACTCGCGACCGGGATGGCTTTGGCGGGAGTCGGAGGCGATACCGGTGGCTCGGTTCGACTTCCAGCAGCCCTCTGTGGGATCGTCGGGCTTAAGGTGACTTACGGACGAGTCAGTCGTCACGGTGGGATCCCCCTAAGCTGGACGATGGACACCGTCGGACCGATGACGCGTTCGGTTGCTGATGCGGCCCTGATGTTGAACGTGATGGCGGGCCCTGATCCCAAAGATCCGACGACCACAGCCGCTCCGCCGTTGCCTGATACGTTGATCTCGGAGAGCACGGATCTCACTGGGATTCGGATCGGGATCCCTGCGGATCACTTCTTTGACCTCGCGGAACCGATGGTTGCAGGAGCAGTCCAGTCGGCTGTTGAGGTGCTCCGAGGTCTTGGGGCGACCGTCATTGAGGTTCCTTTCCCCAGGGTCGATCTCGCCCGCGCTGCTCATCGAGCGATTATTTTTCCCGAAGCCGCTCGGGCTCATGAGTCGATCGCGCGTGATAATAACTCCGCGATCGGCCAAGAGGTCCGTGGCTCCCTCCTCGCGGGTCTCTTCGTCAGCGGCGACCACTACTTGAAAGCTCAACAGGCCCGACGCTTGGTATTGGGTTCTTACGCCAAGGTCTGGGAGTCGATCGACGTCCTGGCAACACCCACGAGCCCGATCACTGCAACACCGATCGGAGACCGAACCCTTAAGGTCAATGGTCAGGAGATCCCACTAGTCTACCTCTATCTTGATCACACGATGCAGTTCAATTTAACCGGCCAGCCGGCTCTCTCAGTCCCTTGTGGATTCTCGGATCAAGGGCTCCCAATCGGTCTCCAACTCGTTGGCCGTCATTGGGAGGAAGCGACGCTTCTCCGAGTCGGCGGGGCGTACGAATCTTCGACTCATTGGACTGAAACGCGGCCGCCGGGGATCTGATCGCCAAGACCGAAGTCACCTACAATCAATCCAGTCTGATCGTGAACCTCTACGGCTAATCGGGTGTCGTCCTCGGACACTCTCCGAAGCGGTGAACACCTGAAAAGTTGCTTCAGTGGCATTGCGATATCTCTTGTTCCTTAATGGTTTTAGACCAGGGATTGATTGATGGAAGGGCAGGAATCGGAAGCAGAAGAGCCCGGTTCAAGACGTTTCCAGCGTGCTCATCGAGCCTTAAAGCGTGAATTTCGGCCCATGATAAACCTTGCCGGGCCGGTGGTCCTCGCCGAGCTTGGTTGGATGGCAATGGGAGTGGTCGACACAATCTGCGTCGGCCGATTGGAGGACAGTGCCAACGCGATTAGCTCCGTGGCGTTGGGGCATGCACTCTTCTTTGGAAGTACGATTATCGGGCTCGGCCTCTTGCTTGGTCTCGATACTGTCATCTCACAAGCCTTCGGCGCCGGTCGGATCGACCAATGCCGGATCTGGGTCCGTCATGGGGTCTATCTTGCACTCGGACTCTCACCACCGTTGATGATCTTGCCTTGGCTCTTGAGCACGCAGATCGACAACCTTGGAATTGCCCAGGAGGTCCAACCAGGAGCGATCGCCTACCTACGGGTCGTTACGGTTGGACTTCCTTCGCTCCTCCTCTACTTTGCGACACGGCGCTATCTTCAAGCGATGGACAAGGTAAAGGCGATCGTCTTCGCCTTGGTCTCGGCGAATTTGGTCAACCTCGCTGCAAACTGGATCCTAATCTTCGGGAACCTTGGTGCCCCGGCTCTGGGGGTTGCTGGCTCTGCTTGGGCAACAGTAATCTCCAGAAGCTGGATGGCGTTGGTCCTCGTTGCCGAGATCGTCCGGCAAGATCTCAAGGAGGGGCCAGGCGTCCTTTGGGCCTCTTGGAAACCGGAACTCAGACGCTTTCGGAGCCTCATTGCATTGGGAGTTCCTGCCGCTGCTCAATTGTTGCTCGAGATGGGTGCCTTTGCGACAGGGACAGTCTTGATCGGTCGGCTCGACCCCACCTCACTCGCAGCGCATCAGCTCGCGCTCCAGATTGCGAGCGTGACCTTCATGGTTCCCCTCGGCGTCAATTCGGCGGCGGCCGTCCGTGTCGGTCAGGCGATCGGCCGTAAAGATCCGAACGGTGCCGCACGCTCTGGGTGGTCAGCGATCGCCCTCGGCGGTGGGTTTATGGCGGCGGCAGGTCTTTTGTTGGTCCTCGCACCCCGGCTCTTTCTCTCGACTTTCACAGAGGATCAGGGATTATTAGATCTTGGGGCACAGTTACTGTATGCCGCTGCCATCTTCCAGATCTTCGACGGAATCCAGGTAGTGGCGACGGGGGCACTTCGAGGTCTCGGCGATACGAGGACGCCCGTAATCGCGAACTTTGGTGCACACTGGGTGATCGGGCTTCCCGTCGGGGCCTTACTCTGCTTCCAACTTAGGTTTGGGGTGATCGGTGTCTGGGTCGGATTTAGCTTTGGCCTGATCATCGTCGCCTTGCTCTTGCTGGTTGCCTGGTCGCGTCAAGTCGCTGCGATCGGCAATCAATATCGATCTGCGTCGGAATCCGCTAAGATCGCAACCGAGACGATGCTCGCCTGAGTCTTGACCGACCCGACGACAACCGCGTCTGTTCCGGCAGAAAACGACACCAAACCCTCATAGTTACCTTTCGATGTCAGTGACGCTCCAATGGCTCGACGCGACTCACCTTCCCGTCGAGTCAGACTACTTGAGACCCGATCTCTTGGCGGGTCGAACTGTTGAAGACCTGACGCGGCTTCCGGCTCGGATCGGTCGAGAGGCCGTAACGCTTGGAGATCTCTTCCGGATCAAGAAACGAGGTGATGATCCGGAACTCATCTTGGCGGGGGATCTTGGTTCCGTCCGAGCGATTGGAGCCTCGATGACGGGGGGCCGGATCCTTGTGGAGGGAGATGTCGGCCCAGACCTCGGTGCTTCGATGACTGGCGGTTCCATTGAAGTTAGGGGATCAGCAGCGACTTGGGTCGGCGCTGAACTCGTCGACGGCCTGATCCAGATCCGAGGCTCGGCGGGTGACTTCGTCGGCGCGGCCTATCCGGGAAGTAAGCGGGGCCAGCGCGGTGGTTTGATCCTCGTGGAGGGAGATGTCGGTCGTTTTGCGGGTTTGGCGATCCGTCGAGGCTCCATTGCCATCGGGGGGCATGCGGGGGACGACCTTGGCCAAGGGATGATCGCGGGTTCCATCTTTGGATTTGGCGCGGTCGGGCAGAGGGTTGGCCACGGGATGAAACGGGGGACCATCGCCCTCTTCCAGGCTAACTCCTCATTCGAGCCATCCCTCACCTTTACCCCGACAAGGCCCTTGCGCTATCCCTTTCTGACGATTTATCTCCGAACGCTCCAAGCGAAGGGATTTCCGGTCCCAGCAGGGCTCGAAGGGATCCCGATGCTCCGCTACAACGGTGACCGGCTCGAATCAGGGCAGGGGGAGATTCTCAAGCGACTCGATGACGACGGAGGCGCTTGAGTGACTAATACTGGTCAGCCCACGACTGCTGGTACCCAGTCGACGGATCCTTCGAAGGGTCCGAGGCTCGGTTGGCTTTTCGCCCCATCGATGGCCTTCTTGGCGATTGGGCTTTCGGTTCTCCTCTTCGCACCACGCTACCATGTTTGGGCCTTGCTCGATCTCCCTCCTTCAACAGCGAATCCTCCGGAGGTCAACCGGGCGATCGACGTCCTCCGGCAACTCGAGGACCCTTCGATCACGATCACGAACGAGGTGAATCGTGTCATCAACTGGCGGATCCTTTTCCCCTGGATTGGACACTTCCTAAAGGTGCCACCCCTTGTATTTTTGCTTCATCCGTTCGTCGGATGCTTCGTTACGCTCGTTTACCTCGTGATTGTGACCTGGAGAATTACGGGCGACCGGCTCCTCAGCGGTCTGGCGACGATCCTGATCGCGACCGCCTCCTGGTTCTTTGTCTCCACCGGCTGGCTTTCTTATGGCGATTCCTGGATCATTCTTGGACTCCTGATTCTCAGCTTCTCACCCTCCCGCGTCGCGCCGGTCGTGTCGACCTTAATCGCCCCTTGGATCGATGAGCGTTTCATCTTGGCGGTTCCGCTGAGTCTGATGGTCCGATCGATTCTGTTCCGAAGAAGCCCTGTCGGAGACCCAATCCGGCTCCGGAATGATTGGCTTCGATGCCTCATCCCGGTGATAATTTATGCTGGTCTTCGCGTCGTTGCGATCCTATCGGAGCAGGATGAAGGATCAGTGAATCACTTGCGTGAGCATGTCGTGCCCGATCGAAACTGGCGCGAGCTACTCCGGGGGCAGTGGGCGGGGCTCCGATCGCTCTGGGTGTCGCTGGGGCTTGCGGTGCTCCTCAGCATCCGCAAAGTTGGCTGGCTCTCAGCACTGGCATTGCTGCTGACGATTATCATGACAGTCGGTCTGAACATAGCACTCGCCCGAGATCTCAGTCGATCAGCCTCAACGTTGGTTCCAGCGGCGCTCCTTGGTCTCTGCCTCCTCGGCGAAAACCGTCGGCAGTTCGCTCGGTTGTTGACGGCAGTTCTTGTGGCTGTCAACCTCCTCTTGCCTGCGGAGCATGTCATTGCCAACTGGGGAAATCCAGTTCCAATCCAGCGCCTTGATCGTCGGCTTCAGTATGATGCTGCCCCGATGCTGGCGCAAATCTACGCAGGTCGGGGCGTTCGGGTGGCCCAGGAACAGGAGTGGTCGGAAGCGATCCGGCTCCTCAATCGTTCGCTGCAATACCGGGCTTCGGTTGATGTCCGTGACTTGATGACGTATTGTCGTGATCAACTCGAGTTGGATCGCGGCCCCAAGGAAGAACCAATCCGATCGTTACGCTGATCAAATGCGAACCCATGACAGAATATCAAGCGATTCTACTGAATCCCCGTGCCCAACTGTTACTTGAGCAACTCCTCCGGGAGACCGTTGAACGACGGATCGAGACGATCGAGGTCGATGGTGGAGGTCTCGTGCTTGATGCGGGGGTTCATGTGAGCGGAGGGATCCGGGCAGGGCTGGACTTGGCCCGGATCTCTACCTCTGCACTTGCCGAGGTCACGATTGCCCCGGGTGAGGTCGGTGGTACTGCAACACCGATGGTCCAGGTATTTACGGATCATCCGGTCGCGGCATGCCTTGCCTCACAGTATGCAGGTTGGCAGTTGTCCGAGGGAGACTTCTTTGCGATGGGCTCGGGTCCCATGCGGGCTGCCGCTGGTTCCGAAGCACTCTTCGACACCATTGGTTACCGCGAAGACGCAACAAGGGTTGTGGGAGTTCTTGAAGGACGGGCGATTCCGACGCCGGAGATTGTCCGGACGATTGCCGAAGGGTGCACGGTTCAACCATCGGCGGTGTCGTTGTTGATTGCCCCGACCGCAAGCGTCGCGGGTTCAATCCAAGTGGTCGCACGGTCCGCAGAAACAGCACTTCACAAGCTCGCCGAGCTTCAGTTCGATCTGACTCGAATTCAGACAGCCTACGGGATTGCCCCGCTTCCACCGATCGCCGCGGATGACCTGAGCGCGATCGGACGGACCAATGACGCAATTCTCTATGGAGGCCGGGTAGTCCTTGAGGTAACAGGAGACGACGAGAGTCTCCGTGAACTCGGTCCTAAAGTTCCGTCAGGTGCTTCGGAGGCACACGGACGACCCTTTGGGGAGATCTTCGCAAGCCACAATTATGATTTCTATGCCGTCGACCCTCACCTCTTCAGTCCCGCGGAGATCACGTTCCGCAACGTCGATACCGGTAAGAGCTTTGCATTTGGGCACTGTGCGCCCGATGTTCTCAAACAGTCGTTCGGAATTGTGCATTCTTGAGTTATGTAATTTAAACGAGATCCGCTAATGCCGCTCAGATACGTGGTGCTCGGCTCTAGTTCGGGCTGGCATTATCAAGATCTCTGCCGTGCAAGTGCTCATTTGGACTGTGAACTTGTTGCGGAATCATTTCGATCGCTTGAGGTCATTCTCGGCGGTGGCACGAAGACTCGATTTCGAGCTGGGACGACCATCCTCAATGATGCAGATGGTCTCCTAGTCCGGATGATGCCCCCCGGGACTCTGGAGCAGGTCGTTTTCCGGATGGATGTGCTACAGCGGCTTGAAGCGGATGAAGTTCCGGTCCTAAACCCACCTCGGGCCATCGAAGCCGCCGTGGACAAGTACCTGGCGTTGGCGATACTCGATGCTGCTGGCCTTCCTGTCCCGTTGACGTCGGTTACCGAATCGGCGGAGCGGGCATTGAACTCGTTTGAGGCGTTAGGTCGGAATCTCGCAATCAAACCGCTCTTTGGTTCAGAGGGACGCGGCTTGATCCAGGTCTCTGACCCTGATCTCGCCTTTCGTGCCTTTTGGACGATTGAACGTTTGAATGCAGTTTTGTATCTCCAAGAAATGATCGACCATGATGGTCATGACCTCCGCCTTTTTGTGATTGGTGATCAAGTGGTCGGCGCGATCCGCCGTGAGGCACCGGAAGGGGATTGGCGGACCAATATCGCTCGGGGCGGGAACGCGGAGGCAATTCTCCCCTCTGAGGAAGCAAGTCGATTGGCAGTTGCCGCGACCAAGGCGGTCGGAGCATTGATTGCCGGAGTTGACTTGGCACTCGATCGTCGGACTGGTGGATTTGTGATTCTTGAAGTCAACGCCGCACCTGGGTGGAGGGCACTCGCTGAAGTCACCAAGGTCGACATTGCTCTCATGATTCTTGATCAATTAAGGTCTATGAAGTTATGAGAACTTCTTGGTTTCCTTCGACCGATCAGCCCTCAAGAATCTTCCTCGCTTGTCTCTTGGAAGCGACTGCCCGCAAGCCAGGGAACGTCCATCCGGGGAAACGTTTTGAGAATGCTCATTTCCTTGACTTTGTGATCAGTGCAATGATCATTGATCAGCACTTGGGTTCGGAATCCATTCGAGATCAAGGCGTGGGTAAGACAATCCTCAGAACGGTTGAGGCGACCGATCGACAGATAGGCCACAACGTGAATTTAGGGATGATCTTATTACTGACGCCGTTGGTAGCGTCGACAAACCAACCTGGGGTATCGTTCGAGACATTTCTCGGTCAGACGCTCAAGCAATTAACGGTCGAGGACGCAGCTGATGCCTATCGGGCGATCCAGCTTGCGGGTCCTGGAGGGCTTGGACAGGTCCCGGATCATGACGCTAGTACCGGTGAGATCCCGAACATCACCTTGCTGGAAGCGATGCAGCTCGCAGCAGATCGAGATGCGATCGCGCGTCAATATGCTACAAATTATGCAGACATCTTTGAATTTGCAAGGCCTCGACTTCAAGCTGCGCTTGAACGTGCTGCTCCGTTAGAAACGGCGATTGTCGAAACTCACCTCGCCTTGATGGCAGAGTTACCGGACACGCTCATCATCCGGAAGTGTGGAGAAGCGGTTGCACTCGAATCGTCTGCACGCGCCAAGGCCGTCCTTCAAGCAGGTTGGCCGGGTCGTCCGGGATCATCGCTAGCACTCGCCGATCTCGATCGTTGGCTCCGGAGCGACGGGCATCGGCGGAATCCCGGTGCCACCGCTGATCTGATCGCCGCAACCTTGTATGTAGCCTTAGTCGACGGCACAATCGACCCTTGTCAGCACCTCCGGAACCATCGGTGGGACGCTGGTGACGCAATCCAACCTTATACGTCCTGAGCGGTTAATCAACAGTTATGGAATCGAATCACTACACGGTCAGAGTCACTAAAGATGAGCTTGTTTTTAGCGCTGGGCATTTTATTACGTTTGATGGTGATCGCTGCGAATCCATTCACGGTCATAACTGGCGTGTTGCGGTCGATGTCTCCGGGCCTCTTGATGAAAATTCCTATGTATTTGACTTTATCATGCTCCGTGATTTGATGAAGTCGATCGTTCGGGAATTAGATCACCGGATGCTGCTCCCGACGGAGAGCCGGTTGATTAGCGTGGAGCCTGACGGGCCAAACCTCGTGGCACGGTTCAACGATCGGCACTGGAGTTTTCCGAACGATGAATGTGTCTTGCTACCCGTTGATAACACCACCACCGAATTGATTGCGAAATACCTCGGCGCTCGACTGCGTGACGCGATTTCTGGACAAAAGGTACCGTTACCAGAGACGATGAGTATCACTCTGGAAGAGAACTTCGGCCAGACTGCAACGGCGTTCTGGTCCGGTAAGAGAACACCTTCACCTAGTGAGTAGGATGACTAGGTCCAAAGTTGATTTGAACGGAATGACCGCTCCACCTGTTAGTGTTGTTCATTTCTTTTCCCAACAGCACAGCCTCAACCCCACTCTGAGGATCAGTGATGTCAAACGACGTGTTCCCTCCTGATGCCGAGACCGAATCGTTTGCGTTTGATGAACAGGAGCAAGGATGGAAGCCACCTGAGTCGGTCATGAACCACTCAGGTGCCCCACTCTTTCCAGGACGCGACTACTTTGCTCCGCCACCTCCTGAGATCGGGGAGGTTGTCACGGCTGCGTCGAGTATGCCGCTGAATACGAAGCCCAAAGGTTTCTTTTCTCGGGTCCTCTTGGCGAGCTTGATTGGTTCAGTTCCTGGGGTTATCTGTTCCGTATTTGCTCCTGACTTTCCGTTACTTTGGATCATTGCATTTGGCATTCCGGCCTTGATTACCTGGTTTGCAACTCGTTCGCGTCATACATGTAGTTATGTTGGCAAGTTGGGAGTTGCTCAGTTCGTCAGCAATGGGGGCCGTCACCAGATTACCAAGTCAGAGATCTTCCCCTTTGATGAGGCGGAAGAGCTACGAACGACCGAAACCCGACAGTACTACAACGGTATCTACACCGGTACTGTGTACAATTACACATGGACTGATCAGAATCGGAAGAAGCGATTCCAACTCAAGGGAACTTACCGCGGTGAGAATAAGCCGCCGAAGCCGAAAGACCCTTATCACTTTGCGACGTTGGCAGAACGTGTTTGGACACTCTACCGATTACAACAAGCGGTCGAGAAACTGAACAATTGGGACAAGGTCGAGTTCCGTGTAGGGAGCAAAGACTCGGTTTCAGTTGGTCGTGAGTTCATCGAGCTTAACCTCCGAGGTAGAGAAGAGCGGATCGAAGCGGAGGAACTCGGTGAAGTGGCAGTTCACGGAAGTACGCTTAAATTTAAGAGAATCGATGCTCAAGAAGGAATTTTTAAAAGCACTGGCGTTTTTTCTGTTGATTATTCCAATATGTCAAATGCTCAGCTCTTCTTGATTGTACTTCAAAGTGCGATGGGGAGCGATGAATCAGAGGAGCAATTGGATGATCTCGATGAAGTCTGATTACGACAAATCTTTCTTGTCCATAACTGTCGATGAGCGTGTAGGGGGATGTCTTTGCTCCGACATCCGACCGAGATCATGGTTAAACGTTACGAGCGTCAAGCCGAGAAAGATGGCTGCCAGGATCGAGTAGGCGATTGAGTACAGAGTCACGAAGATGAGTTGTGTTGCAAGTTCGGACTCCGAGCTGGTCAATCCGCTGAGTAGAGCTGTCGTATAGCCAACACCATAGAATGGACTCATGGTACAGAGATGCTCTTCGATATCATTAGGACTGGCAAACAATACAAGAAAGAAAGGAATCGAACCAACAGCGACGACCAAATAGCATGCAACGGCAATCCCTACTGCCCTCCCAAACTTCTTGACTCGGGTTGCAAGGAAGAGCCCCATGCTGGTAATCCAGGCTCCATAGGAGAGCACTATCAGTCCGATCAAAACCGGCGCGACGAAAGCACTATTCTCCAGTACTGCTCCTCTCTCCAGTGCGGCAAATGTCACCATCAGAATTGGTAGTATTGCCAAGAGCGGGACCATCCGGAACGAACCCCACCACTTACCCATCACGATCGACCGGGTGGAGAGGGGTGTCGTGAGGAGGACGTCAAGGCTCCCCCGTTGTCGTTCTTCGGCAAGGCTTGTGCAGGCTGAAACACTGAGCAACAAGAGACCGCCGAGGACCTGGAAGCCGTTGACGACCGATCCCTCATTCATTGCTGTTGTGCCAGTGGTAATCGTTCCAACGATCGCGCGGAGTGTGAAACCACTAGCCAGTAGAATGTAGAGTCCCCAGATCAGGATGGTCCATCGTGATGGTCGTCGCCGGTGCCATTCACGCCACAGGACAGGGTTAGATTCCAGAGAGGGGGAGGGTACCCGATCCCAGATGCGCCTTATCGACTCATAGATCGGCGTGATGGGACGATACCACCCAGCGTCTTCCAGCGATTTCGACTGCCTTGTCCGACGCCTTGTTCGAGAGCCTTGGCCCAACTGTTGGACTACAACCCGACGAATCTGTAAGGCACCCAGGATCATGAGCAGCATTGAACCGAGAATACTTGCGCAGCAAAAAAACAACTGAGTCCTGAGTCCCACTTGCCCAATTCCACCAACTGGTTCCAGTGGTGCGATCAAGAGGACGATAGGATTGGTGAGTAGAAGCCACGCGTAGACTTGTTGATAAACGCCTTGGAGTTCGAGTGGGACATCGGACCTGAATACCGACCAAATCGGAGCAAGTAATAGAAAGACCAGCCCAACTGCATAGGTTGTCAATAATACTTCATGAGTTTTCTTGCCCCAGATCGAGAGAACCATTGCAAGGGTACAGCCGAAGACGGCACAGGCGAGGATGACCAAAATAGCGCCAGCGAGTCCTAATGGTTCAATACCACCGAAACTGAGGATCAAGGCGAGCACTGGTGTGGTGCAGGCAATCAACCCCAAGACCGGAACCATCCGTGCCGCCAGTTTTCCGAGGAAGATTTCAGTCGAAGAAAGATCAGTAGTGAACATCAATGCAAGGTTGCCGCGTGCTTTATCGAGGCAGATCGTACCCGCCGTTGCAGCAGGGGCAGCCAGTCCAACAATCGCCAGCAAGACGAAGACGGTCGCCATGTAAAAATCCCGGCCAATCTCAGCTTGCAGTTGACTTGTGGCGATCAACCCTTGGCGGACTGACGACTTCCACCAAACAACAGCTAAGACAGCGAGCATGAGCAGAACTAAGAAAGATCGAAACGCATAGCCTTGCCAACGTCTCGATCCAGTGAGCCATTCGAATGCGAAGACCGGACCCAGTCCAACTCGGGTTGCCATGAACACGGTTCTCCAGTTTTTGTTGAAGGCTCCCCGATGGTATTCGGAGGTCTCCCCTTTATCTTGTACCAGGACTGGATAGAATAATCATCAGTGTGTTACTTGCTGACTTCGGTAGGCTTGCCCAAGCCCGAAGACGGCTGCTGTACTTATCGCTCCGTAAAAGACAAGCAAGCAGATCCCAATCCCAGAGATTCTACTATCGACGCCGAAGTGCATCTGTTGCCAAATGAAAACTGGGAGTGAGTTGATACCTGGTGGTTCTACGAGGTTCGTGATCGGAAGTTCTCCCATCGCAATCACAAATGAAACACCCCATGCCCCAATAATAGCGCTCGAAGTCATCGGGATAGCGATTCGGATGAGTTGTGCTGGTCCTGTTGAGCCGTCCACAATTGAGGATTCGAGAACTGTTTCAGGGATGGTCCGGATGGCTGGCCAGCAGATCAAGATCGCGAACGGTAACGATCGCTGTAAGTATCCCAGCAGTACAATCAGACTCGTATCGTGGATTGGTCCGATCAAACGATAAGCTAATTTGAGTGCGATCCCTGCTACAGGACCAGGGAGTGCCAATAGCAACGCAACTACGAGGCAAGTAACCCAGCGCCAGGGGCCTGGGCCGCGTGCAAGCCAGGCGAGACTCCAGGCGGTTGCCGTTGTCAGTCCGGCCCCCAACGCGGCCCGCCCGCTGGTTTCGATCAACGGCCCACTAACATCGATCATGGAATAATAGAGAGTTCGGAACATTCCGATCATCGATGTCGAGGCTGGGGCATCGGAAAGCACGGGGTTTCCGACACGTCCGGCTCGCCAGAACATGGCGAGAATTGGTGGACCCAGGATTGCTGCGGTCGTCAATCCAACCAGAACCGCTATCCACCACCGCCAGGGCCCGAGACGCCACCGCAATGCCTTGATCGAGGGTGAGGCAACACGCGCGGGATCGAGTTGGAGAATTGTCAATGATCCCAGGAACAGGAGGGTTCCGAAGACAACCGTTGGGGGGATCGCGACCAGGGCGATCACCGCTGGAGGTCTTCCAAACGCATTTTGAACATACGCTTCTTCAGCAAAAGTTCGGACTACAAGGATGTCGGTTACCGTCATGTCTGAGGATGTGAGCACAGCGACGACAAGAGCGGCGCCAAGAATTGCGCCAACGCTCTGCCGGAGGGTGATCTCGATCAGGACCCGCCAGGCCGGTAGATCAAGCAACGCCGACTCTTCCATCCGACGGTCCGCCGATCGGAGCCCGACCCCACCGAGCAGAACCATCCAAGGAATCCCCGCCATCCCATGGACAAATCCGGCACCCACCCAGCCTCGTAGAATTGGTCTTGAACCAAACAACTGTTCATAGCCGGCGTTTCCGAATCCTCCCAACCAGCCGGCAACGTAAACTGGCATCGGTAGGAACAAGATCGCGCCCATGAGACCGAGGATAATCCGATGGCCGGGGAGATCGGTCCGAAAGAGGAGGACCGCCAGTGGAAGGCCGATTAGCGATGCAATTGCGACTGCAGTCCCCGTGACGCAGCATGTCGCCCAAGCGGGCCCGATGATGAGACTTGACTCACGGGCGAGGCCGGTGGAGCTAATCAATCCACTACCGATTGCTGTTCCCTGGTCTCCTCGGAGCGACTCCAGGACAGTTGCGATCAGTGGCCAGCCTATCGTGGCCAGCAAGACAGTTGCGATGGCAGTCTGGCCGACTCGGCCCCACCATCGATCGACCGAGCTCGAAGGCAGACTGCTCACGATCTGAGTCCCGCCTCACGCATGAGCTGACTGGTCGTCTCAAATGCTTCACGGACCCAATTAACGATCGCTTCCGGTTCGGGCGAATATTCGAGCTCGATCGCGATGGTGGCCTCGGGAAGATCGAGTGCTCTGATTTCGGCAAGGTAGCCCGCAAAATCGACTATCCCACGACCGGGCGGAAGGTCACCATGCACTTGGCCATCGCAATCAGAAATGTGAACGTGGGCAACGCGTCCCGTGAGCGCTCGAATCGACTCCGGTGGCTGTTGAGAAAGAACGAGGTGGGAGATATCGATGTTGGCTTTGACCGCAGGATGATCCACGTCATCGAGAAACTTCACCATCTTGGGGACGTCATTGACCAGCGAGAGAGGGAAAGGCTCCAGCTCGATTGCGATCTCGAGATCAAGCTCGTCGGCGCGTTCCCCGAGAATCCTGACGTTGTCAACCCCAGCTGACCACTGCTCCTCAGGCGGAATTACCTGGCGGTCCCAAATGTATTCCCCGATAACGAGTAAAAGATTACGCGCTTCGTATTCGTAAGCAAGATCGAGAAATTTGAGACATCGTTCCAAATGGAATTTTTGAACGCTTGGATTGAAATCGATGAGCCCGACCGCCACGCAGGGTAAACTCACGATCGGGAGTCCGAGATGATCACAGGCATCCTTGATCAGTTTGCGTTCCTGGATATCAATTTCGAGTGGGTCAGTGAAAATATCGATCGTATCGAAGCCCAGTTCCTTGGTCTTTTGGAGACCAAATGCGGTTCCCTGCCCCGCTTGGACCCAGGCAGAACTGATTAGACCAAGCTTCATCGAGCCTCCCCGCGCACCTTGTGCACCCAAGAACTTCTTGATGACTGGATTATCTCGGCGTCGTTTAACCAATCCATCCTGATCGCAACCGTCTCCAGAAGCCAGACCAGGATTGATGGATCCCCAAGTCCACGAGCGAAGTTGAATTCGAGTGATTCATTTGGGTTTAAAAAGGCTTTACATTGATTGTCGAAAGCGATCAAATAAAGTCACCCTTGATCTACGTCGATCTTGGTGTAATCCAATTGAGTTCCTCCCTACCTCCCCCGATGGAAAGTACGATGAATCAGCAACTCTTAAATAATCGACAGTCGTCAAACCCTGTTACTGTTAATCTTATGTACGTATTGCCTGCTATTCTTATCTTGTTCTTAGGAGCTGTGCTTGTGTGGATACTGATTCTGAACGAGAAACAGTTTGCATTTGGAGCGGGCAAACATGAGGTTGCATTATCACCTCAAGAGTTGTACGAAAAAGCATGCGAGACTCCCGCTGAATTACACGAACTCCGGAGTGGATATATCGAGGAAGCCCTCGATTGGGATATTGTAGATGAAGTGTTGCTGACGAAGATGATCAATTCGACCCATATATGGGGGGCAGATGCTTGGGAGCAGGGTCAGCGGCCTGTGAGTAGTCGCTATTTCTTGCTTTCGGCTCAAGCTGCCCGGGATTTGTTGGAACGGAGGCGTATCGACGAATTTGAATCATCCAAAGTTGAGTTGCTTGCCTTGCCGTTTTATAACGAGGCATGTGCCTATGTCGATAACGACGAGACAAGGCTTGCTCTCAATTCCCTCGAGCAGGCTTGCGAACTGGGTTTAAACCACATTGCTATACTGACAGATGAAGAACTTGACCCCCTTCGAGGAGATTCACGCTTCGAAGCAATCCAATATCGGGTCATTGGTCGGTGGCTGAGCCAGACCTACCTCTACACCAGGTAAGAGAGAGGATCCAGTTGGGTTCGCGGCACTTTCGCGGCCGCTCCAAAATCGATCTCTCCGGTAGATCAGATCAGCGAACTTCAACGGTTGTCCGATAGCCGGGAGGAACTGGGACGGCTTCGAGGGCGCGACGGAGCGCGGGGCGCTGCCAAAGGAAAGCGGCTCGTGCTCGGAGATGGATTCGACGATCGTTGACGAGGACTTCAAGTGCCTCGATTCGATGCTTCTGCGACGCCAGGACATGTCTCCCGATCGCCTTTTTCATGTTTGCAACTGCGATCGGGTCGGCGGGGTCGGCAGGAGAGATCACCGGGGCTTCAGTCCGAGAGGTTGTTGATCCGTTCCGAAACAGTCCTACGCGACCATCACCTTCGAATCGTTCGCCTAACCTCCGGACCATCCCACTGAGGAGTCCTTGGCGCCGGGAGCTTTCGTTCTGAAGGTCGCGGTCTGAATCAGTCTCCGATGTTCGCTTCTGATCTTCAGAGGCCTTGGATTCTTTCTCTTCCGTTGACTTCTCGTCTTCAGGGTCTGATTCCATCAAGCGGTTGAGACTCTCCAGTGAAGGCAATCCGGTCAGAGGAGAGGGAAGGTCGCTCAGGCTCGACCGCGGCGGTGCGATCAGAAGTGGTGTAGATTCGTCGAGCGTATCTCCATTCCGTTCTTCCGTGATCAAGGGGAGGCGTTCGACCGAGATTGCAGGTTGGTTAGCGGGGGGAGGTACTACAGGAGATTGAATCACCATTTCCGGTTCCGTGGCCGTTGCGTCTTCCTCTGCCCGTTCGACCATCGACAACACGAGGATTTCCTCGGTCCTCTCACTGACTCGAATTGAAGGCGCGGGCATTCGGATCGGGAGCGGGGTTGTCCGATCGGCAATCGGTCCGTGGCCAGCGATTTGGAGCCGGGTTGGCCCGACGAGGATTCGATTTGGCTTCGGATGGGTTTCCGGTTGGCGAATCAGCGTTGCGATCGGTCGCTGTGAAGGCTGCGGAGGCGCTTCAGGAATTGGAATTGCTGGCGGTTCGGGAGCGGCTTCGATCTCCTGGTTGATCCCCATCCCCAATGAAGGAGCCCCATGAACAGTTGATGTTGTGCAGAGCAGGAACGCAGTGAGTCCGAGACCCCCGACGATCGGAATCAATAGAGTGATCTGCCTCATCGGTCTCACCTTCAGACGTTTCGAGTCTTCAATCTCCCAATCACCATGTTCTCATCAGTACGTTCGACGTGGGAACGATAGCTGATTGAGGAGCCTTGAGTTCCGATCACAGGCGATCCTTGAAGAATCGTTTCTATTTGGCTATTCCTCATCTTCGAGTCAACGAGGGAACGGAGTCGCGGATTCTTTCAAAAAAGTGGAGCGGGGCGTTGCGTGGCGATCACGAGAGTTCGGACAGCAATAATCACTGGGGCTTCAAGCGGAATCGGCGCTGCATTAGCCAGAGAGTGGGCGTCTCAAGGAGTCCGGGTGGGATTGACCGCACGTCGGGGCGATCGCTTGGCCGCACTCGCCGAGGAACTTTGCCAAGGCTTTGGTAACGAGGCAGCTACCTGGGAGGTTGCGGATGCGGCGGATTTCGATCAAACCCGGTTAGCAGTAAAAGCTCTGGAGTGTCGGCTGGGGGAGGTTGACTTATTGATCGCTAACGCCGGGCAGTCGCTCAGGACACCAGGCGCGTCATACCGAGTCGAAGAGTTGGAGCAACTCGTTCGAGTAAACTATCTCGGCGCTGCCTGTGCAATCGAAGCGATCTTACCGTCCCTGAAATCACGAGGTACTGGACAGATCGTTGGAATAAGCAGCCTCGCAGGCTTCCGGGGCTTTCCTGGTTCTTTTGGTTATTGCGCGACCAAGGCAGCACTCACGACATTCCTACAAGGGCTCCGCGTTGAACTCCGTCTCTTGGGTATTACGGTTACGACGGTCCATCCCGGTTATGTGACCACTGAAATGACGTCGGAAATCGACCACCGCCTCCCATTTCTGATGACGGCAGAACGCGCGGCAAGGATCATCCGTCGAGGAGTCGAACGGAAGCGTCGGGTGATAAACTTCCCTTGGCCGTCGTTGGCGTTACTCCGAGTTGTCCAAGCAATGCCTGATCCGCTCTTTGAGTGGACGGCGGATCGTTTGACGACCATCCGGGAAGGAGGCTGAATCGACCTCGAATTATCGGGGTGGTGAACCTGCGACAATTTGGCGGATTTCGCCGGCTACTCCGGCAGGGACGCCGATCAAAACAGCGGATGCCGTTTTTCCGACGGGACCACTTTCAATCCCTTCATAGTACTCCACCGGTTTCCGGAGCAAAGGATGGCGTTCGACGGCCGATACACGAGGTGGCGGTAGTGGATCGAGTTCGACCGAATCTGGCGCGGCACTGATCCGACCGGGGTCGGTGAGGATTGGCTCACTGGAAAACGTATTCTGCCTTGAGCCAGCGCTTTTGCAACCACTGAAACAGATGATCGCCGCGAGACTTAGAACCCCAATAGTTTGTTTGACTCTTAACATCGGACACCATCCTCTCTGCAACCTCTAATGAGACCGCATGGTGAACGAACCATCCGAATCTCATTTCTTGCGATCGCGCAGGGTAAATATGGGGGATAGCTACCCGTCGTGACGTCGGATTACCCAACTAAGCGTGGCGATCCTATCGATTGAGCGGATCGTCCTATTGTTTCTGATTCCGTGGCACATTTCTTGTCGTAGCGGGGACTCCGGACAGTTCGGCATCGGTTCCGTCCGAATTCCCCGCCCATTCCCCGCCCTCGGAGACTGCCACGGTTGGTGTGTTGGTATATCTGACCTAAGAACTTCGGCATTTTCTCGCTCCCGATGCTTCCGTCTATTACACTGGGTTCGCTTGATTTCGTAATAAATGCTGGCATACAATTCCTGGCTGTAAGGTTAGACCGAAGAATCAGTGTCCGATATTGCCGACTTTTATCCTTCTACTACTTGGTTAGGCGGCGGGGGGCGCATGCCGGGCGAAGGTGCCGAACACTGCTGCTCTGTGACGCTCATCATCGTGGGCGAGGACCTCGACCCCGAGGAGGTGACGAAGGCCCTCGGAATGGAGGCTCACCAGTCCTGGCGGCAGGGCGAGCGAAGGGCTTTCTTGAGGCCCGACGGCTCTATCCGACACTTCGACAGCGTTCATGAGGAAGGCGGATGGAAGCACTTCCTTCCCGATCGCTACAAGAAGAATCGTCCCCTCCACGAGCAATTCTATCTCTGGCTCGCCCGTCTTCGAGAGCTTGCCGAGGCGCTCAAGACGCTGACGGCCCGGGGCTGGGAGGTCGAACTCGATTGCTTTGCCACCGGGAGCGAGGTTCTCGTTCTCTCAAACAGTGAATTGCGCGAACTCGCCGAATTGGGGGTCGGCCTGGCAGTGACTTTGGCTCGTGGTATCGAGCGGGCCGACGCCTAACCTCGCGCTGCAGCGGACCCGGCCCGCCGCGGCGCCTGCGGGTCACTCACAGCGTTCGCTCCGCGGGCCGG
>CAZEAN010000069.1:31689-31945 GCA_964510225.1 uncultured Isosphaeraceae bacterium | reverse complement strand
AGGCTGGTTGGGTCCCAGGTTCCAGGTGCGACGAGTCGCATGATCAGCTGGCCGAGCATATTCATCCCAAGTGTCGGCGGGAGAACGTTCGTTCCGCCACCACCGCCACCGCCGCCACCAGCGCCAAAGACACCACCGCCGCCACCAACTCAGGCTGCAGTGGAACCACCACCCCCGCCACCCCCCCCGCCACCAAGGAATCCTAGAAAGCCCATTTCTAAACCAGGGGGCACCACTGTAGGTTGACCTTTTGCAG
>CAZEAN010000069.1:0-31679 GCA_964510225.1 uncultured Isosphaeraceae bacterium | reverse complement strand
CCTCCACCTATTCCTCCGCCCCCCAGTCCGCCACCGCCCATTCCTCCTCCACCAAATCCACCGCCGCCTAGGCCTCCTCCGCCCATGCCACCACCGAATCCACCGCCGCCAAATTGGCCGACGCCATTAGAGGCGACCAAGCCGGGCGGTAAGACGACCTGAACTTGTCGAGGGCTATTGTTGGTCACGGCGAGGACCATGTCGCCACCCTGTGCACCTTCAGCACGGACGGCGAGGTAACCGTTCCGGACTCCATCAAACAAGTTGACAACGGGAATCTCAGGCTCCTGAGTCTCAGCGTCGTTTGCAGCCCCTTCTGGTGTCGCTGACTCAACGTCTTGAGCCGAGAGGAGTGGGCCGGTGAGGAGGAGGCCAGCAATAGCGAGCCAAGGAGAGAGGGTTAATCGCATTGTAACGTCGTGCCTTTCCAGGAGGATTGAAAGCGGGAGGAAATCGAACCAGTGATTTAATTCGGTGGATCTCATTGTCTCAGAATCCACCAATACAGTGATGAGAGTGATTGAAATGGAGTCGCAATCTCAAGGCAGCATATCATGGAAATGAACCTCGGAATCGACTCCAAGCAATGCTTCGGGACTCAAGTAGGTGATGAGCCCGACACTTCTCCGACGACCCCGCTCTCTCTCCTATTCGATGGTCTTGGCAACGTTTTCTTAGGAGGGCTAACCCACACCACGAATCACTGATTTATCTGACCAGGACCGAGAACTGGATCCAGATCTTGAGAAGCGTTGAAGTTCCAGTCCAGCAGGATGGCCACGGCGAAACGGTCAAATTAGAATCGGGCCGATCAGTGTTCAGAAGCAGTTACCTACTGACCCAGTTCCGAATCGGAGGAACTGACCTTTGTCCCGTGACGATTCAAATAATCCGTTTGGTGACCATCGCGACGATTTATTGGCCTTTGAGTCTCAGAATCCTTACGCAGCACCTGAACCACGGCCTAAGCCTCGGTATTCCGTCGACAGTGATGATCTCTTCAGACCGAGCCTCGGTGACGAGCCGGATATCAATTTTGATCACCTCATTAACGGATTTGAGTTAGCCTATCGTCAGCTTGGAGTCTGGATCCTCGTCCAGGTCCTAATCTTCGTGATTGGTTTTGTCGTCAATCTTCTCGTTCAGATTATCCTAATCGCAACGTCGGAAGTCGCAGGTCAAGATTCGCCTTTGATCTTCCTCCTTGCGTTGCCCGGTTTCGTCGTGGGAATTGGGCTGAACGCTTTCAGCACCGGAGGTTCATTCCGGGTCGCCTGCAAGCAAGCGCGGGGCGAGTCAATCAAAGTCAGCGATCTTTTCGATATCGGCCCCGTTTATTGGCAGCTCTGTCTTGGTTTTTTCCTTGAGGCGTTTCTTGTTATCCTCTTGGCAATCGCCAGTCTCCTCATCTGGGGCTTCGCGGCTGCTCTTTTCGGCGATGGTGCTGGAATCGCCGCGGGTATCGTCGTTGGGTTGATAACATTTGTTATTTTCTTGGTGGGTGTCGGCCGCTTGATGCTCGTCTTTCCACTCATTGTCGAAGGACGTCAGACCGCGCTCAGGGCGCTTCGGCTAAGCTGGCGTTCTACCGGTGAACTCACCCTGCCTGCAATCATATTTCACGCCGGAGCTGTGATTCTCTCGATCATCGGCGTTGTGCTCTGTTGCTTTGGGATCTTGTTTACTTTCCCGGTCTATTACACGTCGATTGCCTTGGTCTATCAGGATCTCTTCGGTAAGGCTAAGTAACACGATTCACTGCAAGAACAGGAAACCGTCACGGTCGAGGAAACCAAATAATCCGGTTTCTTGCCATCCTTCGGTCCCAGCGACGGAGGCCATTATTCTTCCGGGCTCCGATTCGCGGCAATAACCTCCAGACGCATTAACGATATTAAGCGCGATTCCAGGAACCGGGTGACCCACCGAACCTTGTTTTTGGCCGATTTGTTTGATGCCATCTTGGTCGAAATCAGGTGACGAGGCGGTCAAGAGACCGAGTTTGGGATCGACAAGATGGGGGAGTTGAAGATCGATCGACGCACCAAGCTGGCCTTGGTCGCGTAGCGGTCGATGGGCGAAGGCGATTACGCTGGCTTCGAGCAAGCCTCTCCTGATCGAAAAAGTCGTCAGAGGAGGCTCGACTGGCGTCCCAAAGGCAACGATCACCGTCCTCCGGAGTCGCTGTGGCCATTTCCAGAAGAACCGGCCTCCCGAATAGCTCAAGGGGCTCCCCCAGAGGTTATCGAGGTAGGCCGGGATCACGACGGTGGCCGGGTTCCGATCGATCATCAGCTCGATTCCGCGGTAGAGTTTACCGAGAAGACCGTTCCTCGAGATCTGGGCCTCGGGGAAGATCCCGAAGATTTCCCCATTGTCGAGGAGCTTGCGGGCAGATTCGATCGCAGCACGCTGAGCGCGCGGGCCACTCTGCGGAACCGGGATCATCCCCGCTCGTCGAGCACACCAGCCAAGGATCGGGATCCTGAGGTAATCGGCGTTGACCAGGGCCTTCCCGTGGCGAGGGACGCTTGCCGCCAGGATAAATCCATCGATCCACGACATGTGATTCGCTACGATCACCGTTGGTCCCGTTGCGGGGATTCGAGCGGCACCGATCACCTTAATCCGATAGAACGGCCAGAGGACGATTCCAACGGCAGCTTGGATTCTCGATGGCAAAATCGTCGCGACTAAGAGTAAAAACAGCAACGGTGTGAGCAAGAGCCCCACGAGCGTCAGAACAAATCCGAGGATTCCAAGGACCCAGAGTCCGATTCCGTCAATCATCGGATTCACCTGAGAGAGATTCTGCTCCGAGCCGACTTAGTGGTCTGATGACGCTGAATGCCAAACAGGTGATCACTCCAGCGCCCAGGAATCCAACGCGAAAGCTCACTCCAAAAATGCTGACGAGGCCCGCGAGGAGTGACTGACCGAGAACACTCAAGTTCGATACCGCCATGAAGAGTGCGAAGGTGGATGCAGCCATCCGAGGCTCGGCTGCTTGCATCGCCATGACGTAAAAGAGTGCTTCCGTCCAACCGTTGGCGAGTCCAAAGAGAAAACTCAGGGAAGCAGCGAGTCGAAGTTCCCCAGGACCCACCACGGCCTGGAGCGCTTCGGCGACCGCCAATCCAATGACTGCGATCCGGAGCGTCCAAAGTCGCCCGAGGGTGGTAGCCCCAATCGGCAAGAGCAGGGCTCCTGCTGCCCTTCCGAGTGTCCGCGCTGAACCAAACTGTCCGAGCGCTCCCGGACCATAACCCAAGGTGTCTTCATGATAGATCGGAAGGTTCAATTCAACCCCCCAGGAAACGATCGCATAGAAGACTCCAAAGGCGATGAGGAGGAGTGATTGGGGTCGGATCATTACCCGGAGCGCACTCCACTGAAACTGTTCAGCATCTGGAGGGCGGGGCGGTTCTGGTCGGAGGAGGACTCCGATCAGTGGAAGAATCGTTAACGCCGCACAGGTCCAAAGCAGACCGTCCCCTTTTCCTGGACCAGTCCCCGTCCGTTGCAGCCAGAATCCGAAGAGGGTGCTACAGAGGGCTGCTGTTAGGAATCGGGAGAACATCAAGAGCCCTTGAACTCGATCACGGTCACTGGCTGGTGTCGACGTTACGACTAAGCCGTCGGTGCAGGTATCGTAGAGCGCGAGTCCGGTCACGGTGACGATTGCCAGGGCTCCGAAGGTCTTGATTGCCGTCCCTGGATTAAACTGTGTCAGGAGGACCAATCCGATCGCTTGCATCAAGAGCCCGATGATGATGTACGGCTTTCGATGCCCGAGCCCGAAGAATGAATAGCGATCGGAGAGGATGCCAAACAAGAACTTGATCGCGAACGGAAGCATCGCGAGGGTCATCACAAGGCCGACCGTCGTGCTGTCGACCCCTGCTGCACCCATGTATCCTTGGTTAAAGTTGGTGAAGTAGGCGAAGACAACCCCTTGGATTGCGTAGAGTCCACAAAAGGGGAGCAAGTCTTGGGTCGGGAGTCGTCGTCGGTTTAAATCTCCCGGATCTGGTCGGATCATTCTGTCAGATCCATCTGCGGAGTTGCCGCATTGGGAGGAAGTTTACCCATCCGGAGCCCCTCGGCACTGATCCGTTTTGCGGCCTCCGGGAGGTCACTGGCCTTGATACTCGCGATCGCCTCATCGACTGGATACTCGATCCGCTTCAGCTGGATCCGGCTGCCTTCAATGATGGCATAGGCCGCCCGAGGATCACCGTCCCGAGGCTGACCGACACTCCCGGGGTTTAAAACTACGGTTCCATTGACAGATAAGTTGAATTGCATGTGTGAGTGGCCGACGCAGACGATATCGGCTTCAACCCCTTCGAGACGTCGTGACCACGCCTCTGGATCATTCAGCACATATTCATCAAGCGGATCGCGTGGTGATCCGTGTACCAGCAAATAGCGTTTATCGTTCAAGACAAAGCGGTCTGTCAGCGGGAGTTCAAGCAGATAGCGTCGTTCCTCAGCGTTCAGTGCTTGCCAATGTCGTTCTCGCGTGACATGAGTGAGGTAGCGATAGCCGCGATTCCCTAGGATTTTAATCCCTTGGGCGACGCCATGATCATGATTCCCTCGGATCGAGTGATCGGAGTGTTTCATCGCCCAACGAACACAAGGGACCGGGTCCGGACCATAGTCGACGAGATCCCCGAGGCAGAGGCAGACGTCGAACTCTTCTTCAATCGCGGACAAGGCCGGCCAATTGGCATGAATATCTGAGACAACCAGAATTCGCATGAGGTCCGCTGAGCCCTTCTGGCATCGCCTGACGAGCGGCAACGCTTTTGGAATCGACTCAACAATCTAATGTCAGAACCCTCTCTTCTCAATAGTCTCTATTGAGCCCCGCTCTCAAGGCATCAAAGAGGTTCACGAGGATTGCCTCTCTCAAACAGACCCCGAAACAATTAGTATCAATTTGAAACGAGATTTAATTCTTCTTTGCGAACGTGATGGTGCGGAGACCGCGTTGCCCTTCGGCAGATCGGCTTTTGCCTCTCAGCTAGTTAGCTCGACCGCAGAGCCAATGATCATACCAAAGTTGAAACATCAGCAAGGTCCAGAGAGGTTTGCGATGGTTACGCACTCCAGCGCGGTGCTCTCCAACGAGACGTTCAACGGTGGCCTCGCGAAAGAGTCCTTGCATTTGGATTCGGTCACGATGGAGGAGCCGGTCGACCAACGGCGCCAAGGGGCCACGGAGCCATCGCGCGACGGGGATCCCGAATCCTTTTTTCGCGCGAGATCGGATGGAGGCGGGAAGCCGACTGGCGATCGCTCGCTTGAGGAGTCGTTTCGATTCACCTCGATAGAGCTTATGCGAGGAAGGCATCCGGTGAATAAAATCGACAAGTCGGGCATCGAGGAACGGCGCCCGGACTTCGAGACCGACTGCCATACTGGCACGATCAACTTTGGTGAGGATGTCGTCGGGCAGATACAACGCTTGATAAAGCTGTAGCGATCGGGTTAAGGGATCGGCTTCAGGCATAAGTCCAGCGGCTCGTGCTAAATGAGCCTCTTCGATATCGATCGAGGGTGGTTCAACAAGGATCTCCTTGATCTCCCGCCCACTAAACGATCCAAGCCAACGTTGGTGCGCGAGCGGGATTGGTGCGGATGCTCCTCGGAGGAATTGTTTTAACTTGAAGTCAAAACTAAAGTTCCGGTGATCAACCGGGAGTTGACGGACCATCGCCGCAATCATCGAGCGGAGCGGTTTCGGAAGATCCTTATATCGAGACGCGGCACGTTCGATTCCAAAGGTCGGATAGCCGGCGAGAAGTTCATCGGCACCATCGCCACCGAGGACTACCTTCACTTCCTCGCGGGCAAATCGGCTGAGGAGATGAGTCGGTAGGACAGAAGCATCGCCAAACGGCTCGTCGAGCCAACCGGCGACTTCTGGAAGCAACTCGACCAGGTCAGCCACTGCGAAGGTCTTCGACTGATGACTCGTTCCCAACGTCTGAGCAACCCTCAACGCGTGTTGGCTCTCATCGAAGCTTGGATCGTCGAATCCGATCGAGAAGGTCCGGATCGATTGGGGCGGCTCCAACTCCGCCAGCGCGGCGGCGACACTCGACGAATCAATTCCACCTGAAAGAAAGAGACCGAGGGGAACATCGGATCTCCGATGTCGGGCCACCGAAGCTCGCAGTAGCTCCCAAAACTCCGCAGAGGCTTTTTCGATCGAAGGCGCTTCGGACTCTGGAATTGGCGGCTTGGGATCCCAGTAGCGTTCGACCTGGATTTCTCCCGCCTCCCAAGTCAAGATCTCGCCCGCCCCGAGCTTGACGATCGGTTCCCAGATCGATTGAGGGGCCGGAAGATATTCGTAAAAGAGATAAGAGGCGAGGGCGTCGTGGTTGAGAGTCCGCCCGATCTCAGGGTGCGTTAAGAGTGCTTTCGGCTCGGACCCGAAGGCAATCCCACCTGCGCTGAGTCGAGCGTAATAGAGTGGTTTCTGCCCCATACGGTCGCGCGTAAGAAGTAACCGCTTTTCCTGAGCGTCCCATAGCGCAATCGCAAACATTCCGTTGAGGGATTGGACGAACGAGTGCCCTTCCTCCTCATAAAGATGGACGATCGTCTCCGAATCACACAAAGTCCGGTAACGATGACCGCGTGATTCCAGCTTGGCACGGAGGATCGGTTCCCCATAAAGCTCGCCGTTGTAGGAGAGCCGGATCGACCCATCTTCGTTACTAATCGGTTGTTGACCGAGTCGGGGGTCGATGATCGCGAGTCGACGATGGCCAAGGCCAACCGGACCGTCGATCCAAAAACCATCGCCGTCCGGACCTCGATGCGACAAGGTTTGCGTCATCTGAGCCAAGACTCGGGGGTCGACCGGATTGCCTCGACCGTGAACAACGCCGACAATACCGCACATCAGCTAGTTACTTTCATCCCTTTGGATCTGAACGTCTCGGACCCTGGAGTCGGTCAACTCGTTGAATTCGATCGCCGAGGTGCCTAGGCTTTCCTGGTCCGCGCTGTCCGACTCGACTAAATCCGCTCCCGACTTACCTCGGGGTGTTGAAGCATCAATGTACTACGCACGATGGAGGAATTAGGTCGATGGCTTCCTTTGATCCGATCGACTATGACCCAATTGACCCGGTGGATCGGCAAGACCGCCCCTTCGCCCAGCGCGGACTCCTCCTCGTTTTTCTGACCCTCGGCTTGATCGTCGCGACGATGATTCTGGCTCCGACTTTGGCTGACCGAATTGGTTACAACTTCGAGGCTGGACGAGCGCGAGCTGCCGCAGAGGCGCTTGAGGGTCTGGACGAGGCCGGAACGATTAGTCGTGCCTCAGCGTTGTTCCGCCTCGCGAGTCAGGCAGTGAAACCGAGCGTCGTCAATGTAAGAGCGGAGCGGCTCGGGATCCCCCAAGGACCAGGGAACGGTTTTGGACGCCGAGATCAGCGCTTCACGGCTGGATCGGGCTCGGGCGTGGTGATCGACAAAGATCAAGGATTCATTGTAACTAACCATCATGTAATTGACGGTGCGGATGAAATCGTGGTTCGGCTTGGAGGTCGGACACTTAAAGCGAGTCTGGTGGGCTCCGATCAAAAAACGGACCTCGCCGTGATCCAAGTCCAGGTCAAACTCCCTGCAGAAGCAGCATGGGGCGACTCGGAGAAACTTGATATTGGCGATTGGGTCTTGGCGATCGGGAGCCCGTTCGAACTCGACCAAACCGTCACGGCGGGGATCGTCTCCGCGACTGGCCGCGGGGGTCTTCCGCTCCCTGCCGGTTCTTACCAAGACTTCATACAAACGGACGCAGCCATTAATCCGGGTAATTCTGGCGGTCCATTGATCAATCTCCGTGGTGAGATCGTTGGCATCAATACAGCGATTCTCTCCGAGACTGGGATCGCTCAAGGTGTCGGCCTTTCAATTAGCTCCAAGTTCGCCCGGCAGATCGTGGAGCAACTGATCAGCCAAGGACGAGTGGTCCGGGGCTACCTCGGCGTCCGGATTCGTGATGTTGAGGGGCCTGACCTCAAAGGGTCAGGTCTCGAAGAACCTACCGGTGCGTTGATCGAGGACGTTGTCTCAGGAGGTCCAGCAGATCAGGCAGGTCTACTTCCTCAAGACATCATTGTGATGATCGGTGATGAACCGGTGACCGACTCCGACTCCCTTCGGAATCGGACGATAACGCTTCCACTCGGTGAGACGTCTGCGTTGACAATCTATCGGGAAGGTCGTCGACAGACGATCGACGTCGTGATCGAGGCGATGCCCGTCTTGCTCGACCTTGGGCTGATTGTGGTCGATCCGGATGAACTCCGAGCCGCTGGTTTCCTTGATCAAGCAATCCCTGGGCTGAACCGACGTCGACCAGACCGTCGACCCGTCATCCTCGATGTTATGCCTGGGAGCCCCGCTGCATTCGCCAATCTCCAACGCGGTTGGCGTCTCACTCACGTTGATGAGGTCCCGATCCCCTCGCTCGAAGTACTGAATGATGTCGCGGCAGCACGCTATCAACCTGACAAGGGACTCGCACTACGGGTGCAGACCCTTGATGGTGAGCTTCAAAACATCGTAATCAGTGCTCGTTGATGTTGAGTCTTGCCGACTCTTACGGTTTACCTGTTCATGGTCCGACTTCTGGTTGAACTTAGTGAGCGAGACTTTACAGATCGGGGTGGTCATTCGTTATGACCTATCCCAGTCTACCATTTTCTCCGATCGACTCCCTTGTCAGGGGGTTGACTTGGACACTTGGTTTGCGAGACATCGACGGTGACTTGATTTCACCAAACAGAGCCTTCCAGCGCTGAAATCTGCGGTATTCGGTGACTTTTGCGAGATCGTTGACCTGAGTGATTGTCAAGATCGATCCGGTTTCAGTCGTTTTCAAGCTGTGGGAAAGACTAGCGTTCAAATGTCGCAAGTCTTAAGCAAACAATAGGTTGGAAATGATACGAGCCATCTCGGCCGGTCGAGGGGAAAACTTGACCGGTTCTGGTTCTAAGGTATAATTTCGCACCGAGATTGAAGAAGAATTGGTCTTCTAGCTCCAATAAGACCTTCGTTCTTTTCACGCCACCCACCGTGCCTGGCTCGATCAACGTCCATCCATTACAGGGCATCCCTACCACCAGCCCTCAGCCTGATTAGGAATTATGGTGCTCCGACGTTCCGATGTTCTCCCAGCAATGATTAAGAATGCATTGGACGTAGTCTCAGTGGTCGGTGAGTATCTTCCGCTTCATCGGACAGGATCAACTTATAAGGCTCTCTGTCCCTTCCATGATGATCACAATCCTTCCATGGAAGTTAATGTAAAGCGCCAGACCTTCAAATGCTGGAGTTGTGGTGCTGGTGGCGACCTTTTTGATTTTGTGATGCGCTTTGAACGGGTAGATTTCCCAGAAGCCCTCCAGATTCTCGGCGATCGTGCTGGAATTCCGATCGACGAGAGCTACGAGCAGCATCCATCAAAAGGTCCGGGGAAACCGGACCTTTTTGTTGTGAATGCCTGGGCGGAAAAGCGTTATCAAGGCGCCTTGGTAGGATCTGCGGAAGCGCGTGAATATCTAGAACGCCGACAGATCTCGACCGACATGATCGAACGCTTTCGGCTCGGTTATGCACCTGATTCTCGACGCTGGTTATGGGAACAAGCGCGTCGCGATCTAATCGATACAACGGTTTTAGAAGCAGCAGGACTCTCTGTGGCTGATGCCAACGGAACGGGACCGCTGCGTGATCGATTCCGGGGACGCCTCCTCTTTCCGATTCACGATATCCGTGGGCGAACGATCGGTTTCGGGGGACGTATTCTTCCAACGATTGAACAGCAACTCGAAGCGAGTGGTCATCGGGTTGTGAAGTATCTGAACACAGCAGAGACAACCCTCTTTCATAAGAGACGGACACTCTATGGTGTCGACTTAGCGCGTGAAGGAGCGCGTCGCGAGGGTCAGATTGTGGTGGTGGAAGGCTATACAGATGTGATTGCGGCACATCAGTTTGGATTTGAGCATACGGTCGGTACACTCGGTACGGCACTCGGGGAAGAACATGTTCAACTTCTTCGCCGACTTGCTGACCGTATTGTATTGGTCTTTGATGGTGACGATGCCGGACGAAGTGCCGCCGATCGCTCACTTGAGTTCTTTCTGAATCACGAGCTTGATGTCCGCGTCTTGAATCTTCCGACAGGTTATGATCCCTGCCAATTCCTGATGGATCATGGGCCGGAAGCATTTCGACGTTTGATCCAAGATGCGGCTGATCCGCTCACCCACGTGATTGATCGTGCGTCAATCCGCTTCGAGGTCGATCAGGTCGACGGAGCCCGGCGCGCATCGGCTGAGGTTTTGGAATTGCTTGCACGGAGTCGTCCCGAGACTAACTTTGCTGGATTGGATCTTGCGACAGCCAAAGCGCTGGATCGTCTCGCGCAACGACTCCGGTTGCCCGTGGAGTCGCTTCAACGTGATCTCTTGCAACGCCGTCGGTCACTTGCACAACGCGCTGCCAAAAAGCGTCGCCGTAGTGATCAGGTAGACGCCGCTGCGGATTCGACGACCCTCGGTGTCAGCACATCCGAAACCGAGATGGTGCGGATCGATCCCAAGACGTTCGATCGTCTCGACCGAGAGCTGATTGAAATCATTCTCGAACAGCCTGCGGTCGTGAAAGAGCTTATTACTCGGATCACGCCATCTTCGATGCGTGATCGCCCTCTTCAAGTCATTCTTCAGGTCTGTTTTGAGCTTCATGGCGAGGGGCTCGAACCGACCGCAAGTGCGATCATCTCACGACTCGATGACCCCGCGTTGCGGAGCTTGGTCGCGGAGTTGGTCACACCATTCGATCCTCGCCAACTTTCCGAGCGCTATCGGAAAGATGCCCGTTTTCTGCCTCCTGATTGGTCAGTTCGACTAGCCGGCCTGGTTCCTCAGCTCGCCGAGCGTTCCCGTCGTGAACGCCTCCGTGCGCTGAACGGTGCATTGGCTGAACTAGACCCCCAGGAGGAGCCAGATCGGTATCGGGCTCTTTGGGAAGAGAAACATTCACTTCTCCGGAAGAGCCCAGCCACGGTCTTATCGTCAACCTTGCCCAACGCGCAGACGTCGCCGCCAGTCACGTAGGAGAGTTCGATGGACGTAAAACTGGACGAAGGCTTCAAGACACTCCTCGAGCTAGGAAAGCGTCGTGGATTCTTGACTTACGATCAGGTCAACGACCGACTTCCGGAGGAGGTCTCCAGTAGTCCTGAGAAGCTGCACGAGCTGCTTGAGCGGCTCGACGAATTGGGCATCGAGCTACTTAATGAAGAAGAAGCTGAAGCTCGACTTCTTGACTCAGGCGAAATTGCCGGCGATCCCGATACGCTGAGTAAAGATGATGATGATAGCGACGATGACGCTGATGATGATGAAAATGACATCGACGGTGAGTTGACCCCCGAAGATCTCGACGAGATCTCAAGACGGATCGATGACCCCGTCCGGATGTACTTGACCCAAATGGGTGAGATCCCGCTGCTCACACGGGATCAAGAAATTAATCTTGCGAAGCGGATCGAAATAACTCGTCGGCGCTTCCGTCGCAAAGTTCTTGAATGTGATTATGCACTCCGACTGGTTGTCGACGTGCTCAAGAAAGTCGATACGGGGGAACTTCCCTTTGATCGGACAGTGAAAGTCTCTGTGACCGAGAACCTGGAGAAGGAACAAATTCTCCAGCGGATGAAGCCGAACCTCACGACCCTCGACTACCTGATGGATCGGAATGTTGAGGATTTCCGATCGTATCTCCGTCACAAGAACATTGCCGATCGGGCTCAAGAGCTTCGAATCGAGCTGATCCGTCGACGTCGGAAAGCGGTTACCCTCGTCGAAGAACTCTCGATCCGGACTCAAAAAGTTCAGCCCTTGATGAAGCGGCTCGAACAAATCGCGGATCGGATGCTCGAAATTCTCCGACAACGGAACGAAGTCCAACTCGGTCGAGGGACCCGAGACGATCAAGCCAACCTGGAGAAAGAGCTCAAAGATCTCATGCTGATGACCCTCGAAACGCCTCGGAGCCTCTCGAAGCGGGTCGAGCTGATGAATATCCGTTATAAAGAATATGAGCAGGCGAAACGAGAACTTTCGGGTGGTAATCTCCGACTCGTTGTCTCGATCGCCAAGAAGTATCGCAACCGAGGTCTTTCCTTCCTCGACCTCATCCAGGAAGGAAATACCGGACTGATGCGTGCCGTCGACAAATACGAATATCGCCGTGGTTATAAGTTCAGTACCTACGCGACATGGTGGATTCGGCAGGCGATTACTCGAGCAATCGCCGATCAAGCGCGGACGATCCGGATCCCGGTCCACATGATCGAGACAATGTCGAAACTCCGGAACGTCTCGAAGAAGCTCCTGCAAGAGAAGGGACGAGAGCCGACGATCGAAGAAATGGCACGGGTCGCCAATATCTCGATTGAAGAAACTCGTCGGGTGATGAAGATTAGCCGACACCCGATCAGTCTCGATCGCCCTGTTGGTGAGTCAGAAGACAGCTACTTTGGTGACTTCATCGAAGACGAAGCCGCCGAGAGCCCGATTACGGCTGCCACGCAAGAGATGCTTAAAGACAAGATTGATGGAGTCCTTAAGACCCTCACCTATCGTGAGCGTGAAATTATCAAGCTCCGGTACGGTCTCGGGGACGGCTATACGTATACGCTCGAAGAAGTCGGGCGGATCTTTAAGGTCACTCGCGAGCGGGTCCGCCAGATTGAGGCTAAGGCGGTCCGGAAGCTTCAACATCCTGTCCGGAGCCGCCAACTCGAAGGCTTCTTAGAAAACACCGGTTGATTCGATCTTGAGACCGCCGGTCACCAGCAAGGTGACCGGCGGTTTTTTTGTGACCAGACTCAACGAACTGACCCTCGATGGGCTATGAAATCCTGAAACCACAACTCGATCACTCAACCCACAATCCAGTCCACAAACATCCGCATTGTGAGGAGCCTTGATCCGATGATCGCGACCGCTGCTGACCTCCGGGGACTCCACGATCTCCACCGACGCGCACGAGCCCTCCGCGATCGTCTCGAATCCGGCCCGAAGACCCTCGCGGCACGTCGTCGTGGTCAGAACAAACGACAGCTTGAACTCGATCAAGCCAACGAAGCACTTCGCGCCAAGAAGGCGGAGGTTAAGGCCGAGGAACTCCAGATTCAGGGTCAGCGAAACCGGGTCGGTGATCTCCGGACGAAGCTCAACACCGTTAAGAAGAATGATGAATACAAAGCGATCATGAGTGAGATCGCGATGATCAATAAGGCGGTTGCCAAGCAGGAAGAGGATCTTCTTGCCTTGATGCAAGAGGTCGAGGACCAGAGTAGCCAGATCGCCGCCAAAGAGGCGGAAATTGCCAAGCACGCTGCCGAAATCGAGAAACTCCGTGACGAGATTGAGACGAAAGCAGAGGGGCATCGGGCTCAACTTTCAGAACTCGAAGTCAGTATCCGAAATAGTGAGTCGGTGGTTCCCGAAGATGATCGTGAACGATACCGACGGGATATCCTGGGTCGTTCCGATGATGCTTTCGCTGCGGTCGATTCGGCCAGCCGCGCCTGTGAAGGCTGCTTCCAGGTGATCACTCTCCAAGCGATGAGCGAGTTGATGGCCGACGATCGTCTTGTATTTTGCAAGAGCTGCGGCCGGATTCTTTACATCGAAGGATAAGCTAATCACGCAGGTAAGACGAAAAACGTCACGCCAAGAATCGCGTAGATCATTAGGAGCATCGCTCCTTCGAGCCAGTTCGATTCACCGTCTTCAGCGACCATCCGAGCTATGAAGACGCCGAGCAGCACTGCGACTATCTCAAGGGTGGTAAAGAGGAGGTCCATGGGCTCTTCGCGGAGGTAGCTAGCGAAGACTAAGACTGGTGTCACGAAGAGTGCGATCTGGAGACCGGAGCCGATCGCGATCCCGACGGACAGGTCCATCTTGTTTTTCAACGCGACCAGGATCGCAGTGGAGTGTTCGGCAGCGTTCCCCACAATTGCGACGACGATCACGCCCACAAAGACTTCGGTGAGTCCCAACGCCTCTGTCGTATGTTCGACCGCACCAATGAGGATCTCACTCATCAACGCAACCAGCGACGTTGCAACCACGAGGGTTCCGACCGAACGACGAGTCCCCCAGCCTGGACCTTCACCATGAAGACTCTCGTCGCCGTGTGAGTCGTTACCGTTTCTTGGGTTGAAGAGGTTCTGGTGGGTCTTGAGACTGAAGAGCAGGTATAGAAGGTAGGTAATCGTCAAGATCACACAGACCCCGACGCTGAGCTCATGTTCGAGGAGTAATCGTTCGCTTTGTCCCTCTTCGTTGGCGACTTGAACGACTTCTGGGAGTGAATAGAAGATTGCGGGGATTAACATACCGAAGGCGGCGAGGACGAGCATTGTCCCTCCGATTCCCGCGGCAGTCTTGTTGAAGGTCTGAGTCCGGTAGCGGATTCCACCCGCAAGGAGACTCGCGCCCAAGACCAACAGCACGTTCCCAATAATACTACCCGTGATTGATGCCTTGACGACTTCATCAAGTCCCCGGAACAAGGCGAAGAGTGCGATGATAAGCTCGGCGGCGTTGCCGAAGGTGGCGTTGAGGAGGCCTCCAATCCCCGGACCGAGTCGTCGGGCGAGATGCTCAGTTGACTCGCCCATCAGACCCGCGAGCGGGATGATGGCGATCCCAGACGTGATGAACTGCCAGGTCGGTGAGGCCCCGGTCAGTCGGAGTAGAAGGGCAATCGGGACGAAAATGAGGAACAGATTCAGCCAACCAACCCGCCTTGGATCAATCCAGGCGCCCCAGTCAGCACCGCTTGTGTCTTGATCGCTTTGTCCTGGACTATAATCGGATCTCATTGTTCTGAACCCTCAGAGATTGAAGCCCCGGTGTCATTGGCCTGGCTCAAAGAGGGTTGGTTGACTCGACCCTCGGCCATTTTATAATGAAAACTCAACAGGCTTAGCAGCGCAGAATACCACTGTGATGGGATTCAATCACCGTGGCAGTTTCTTTTCCAATCACGGCGGGGTAGGACAGATGGCAGAAAACGTCCAAGAGTTTACCGACGGAAATTGGCAGTCGGAAGTACTCGACGCAGAAGTTCCGGTCATGGTCGACTTCTGGGCACCCTGGTGCGGACCTTGTCGACAATTGACCCCCACGATCGACAAGCTGGCATCCGAGTTCGCCGGCAAAGTCAAGGTCGGGAAGCTTGATACCGACCAAAACAGCAATACTCCAAGTGACTACAGCGTCTCCTCGATCCCGACGGTCATCTTCTTCAAGGGCGGTCAGGAAATCGGCCGCCTCGTTGGTGTCAATCCGGAAGCGAAGTTCAAGGCGACCCTTGCCGAAATGGGTGTTGCTTGAAACCCGTCGTCAGTCGTCGGTAGCGATTTAAGTCGTATGAAGGTAAAAATTTGCGGTTTCAGGCGGCCCGAAAACGCTCGGGCCGTTGCGGATGCAGGTGCTGATTGGCTCGGCCTAAATTTCGCTGAAAAATCAAAGCGTATGGTCGATCTTGAAACGGCCCAAGCGATCGTCACCGAAGTTGATTCATTAGCCGAACCTATCGCTCTCTTTGTCGATCAGTCGGTAGATTGCATTAAGGACATTACCGATCGGACGGGCATTAATCTCGTCCAACTTCACGGCAATGAATCACCTGACCTTGCTGTTGAACTCGCGAATTTAGGACTCCGCGTTGTCCGTGCGTTCCGGATCAACGCTTCTCCCTCGATTGACGCCATGCTCGGCTGGATCAGACAGTTCGGCGATCTTGGAGGAACGCTCGAAGCAGTCCTCGTCGACGCCTTCGTGCCTGGAATCTCTGGAGGGACCGGAGAAGCAATCCCTATACGACTCTTGCAAGTCCTGAACGAAAAGCGTGCTGACTTTTCCGCCCCGGTGATCCTCGCCGGTGGACTCAGACCCGAAAATGTCGTCGAGCGTCTCCAGCACTTTCGACCTTGGATGGTCGATGTGGCGAGCGGAGTCGAGTCCGAACCTGGAATCAAGGACCTTGCCAAGGTCCACGCTTTTCTCCGGGCCGCTCGATCTATCGGTTAGGAGATCTTACTCGGGGTACCTACGGCTCCTACACTCTGGATTTGTCGGATCGCTTCATAGGCTCCGATGGCCGCGGCGACGGCAAGATTGAGGCTCCTTGCTTCAGGGCGCATCGGGATTCGGACGGATCCGCTAGGATCTGCTTCCAAGAGTCGTTCTGGAAGTCCCCGACTTTCTGGACCGAACACGAGGGCATCACCTGCCTTGTAAGAGATTGACGTATAGGACTGTTGTGCCTTTGTGGAGAAGTAACAGAATCGGGCTGCAGGGAGGGCAACCGCGACCTCTTGAAGCGTGTCGACAATCCGATAATCAAGGGCATCCCAATAGTCCAGCCCTGCACGTCGGATCAGACGGTCATTGATCCGAAAGCCGAGCGGCCGGATCAACCAGAGCCGGGCTCCTATGGCAACACAGGTCCGACCAATCGAACCTGTGTTAGAGGCGATTTCAGGCTGATACAGGATGAGCTGGAGCAGGGGTTTTGGGGACTCTATGTGTTTCGTAGAAGCCGCCCTAGCTTCCCTCTCAGTTTTCCCACCGGACGGTCCGGAGGAATTCATCGAGTTCCTCAATCGAGTACGAGTCATTCCCTTCGTAGAGAATGACCTGGATGTTCAGGGTCGAGTCCTTGAGTGGGAACTGATAAACGACCTTCTCGGCCTCAAAGGGAAGTTCCGTAGGAGCTAGGACGAATCGGGTCCGCAGTCCCGACAGTCCACTAACCTCCACAACCTCGGACTCGAGAAGTTTAGCACTCGGACCGAAACGGTTCTTGAATTGGCTCTCGAAGAGCATCTTGAGTTTGTTGGCCCGATAGTTCGGAGGCCGGTTTTGTTCCGGAAGGTTAGGCGCTGGAACTGCTAGAAGGGACGCCGGTCGCTCGCTCTTGGACTCAGCCCAGCCGCCCCTCCCTCGTTGGTACTTGGCCAAAACTTGGAGCACGTTCTCAGCAATGGGTTCGGAACCGTCGGGGAGATCAAACACAGAGGTTTCCTCGGGGGCATCGAGAAGTCTGCAACATTCAGCGTAACCCCCGTGACAGGACGCTACTCGGGCGCTCCACTCGACCCAAGTATCGAGCCCAATCCCATTTGCTCCAAATTGGATGGATTAATCGACTGGAAGATTGAGCCGTCGCTGATCGTGGAGAGGCCACTCAGATTCGACTGCCCCGGGATCGCTTCATAGGCGTCGATCCGGATACCGTCGTTATTGACCGTTACGGTATAGGTCGCGGGGAAGAGGTATTGCTTGAGGTCTTCCGCGGACGGGATGAGGCTAGGGTCGATCCCAGCTCCACTCTGTATACCCGAGCGTCCTCCGAGTCCACCGCGCCCTCGTGGTCCACCGCGCCCCGATCGCCCTCCTGGAGCATTCGAGGGGGATCTCGGACTTCCGACAGCACCTTGGAGAGCCCGGATTGTTTGAGACGGATCGTTGACGCTCAGCAGCATCAAATCGGTGGGGACGCGACGGAGTGCCTCCTGAACCTTGGGGGCTGGCGACCAATGAGGAATGCTTGGGTCTTGTTCTTGTTCACGAATCAGGCGTGCCGAGACTGGCGACATCGTAATAATCAAGTGTGATTGCCCAAGTGTAATAGTCGGTCGGAGGTCAGTGATTGAGGCAAGAAACGCGAGGCTCTTGGGGAGACTCAAACTGTAGGTCTTGGGATTGGGGATCATCAGCTCGAACTTCGGGATCTCCAGTTCATCCTCTTCTTCTTTACGATTACCTGGGTTCCGACCTCTCCCTGAGCGTCCTGCCCTGGGGTCTGTGTTCTGATCGTTCGGAGCGCTGGCTACAGACTCCATGATCACTTCGATTTGCCGATTGATCGCCACAATGATTGTATCGAGCGTACTGCTGAACTGGTCCGCGTCTTGGAGTTCGATCATCAACGCCAGTTGCTCGAGGCCAAGCTGGTCGATGTTGAGCAATTGTAGCGGGTTCGTTCCCGGGGGATTCGCCGGACGATTCGCCGGACGATTCTCCGTGGTCGTGGGGGTTTCCGATGGAGTCATGAAGAAGGCGATCTTGGGGCCCATCGCACTCAAGACATCCTGCACGAGATTGAGTGCGGCGACTTCGTTTGTGGCGGCTTGTGCGGCATCGGCGAAATTGTCTCCGTTCCCCGGCCCGAGTTGATTCATCAGCTCCACGACTTGTTTGAAGAGAACTGCAGGGGCGATCGAGAGTACGGTGACCGACTCGAGCTCGGCAGGAAGCGGGGGAAGTTCTGATGTGGTGAAGGTCGGTTGGTCAAAGAGCGTGAAGAAACCTTTTCGAGGCGAAGGAACGTCAACTTGAGCGATCGTGACGGATGCCTCATTTTCGAACCCCCACCTCAGGCTGATCTGCTCAATTCCCTGATCATCGACCAAGGATCGGAGCTGTTGACTGATGTTCGGGCGGTCAAAACGGACAGCACCAATCGCCAGTGGCTGGAATGCAGAGCCTTCCTCCGACGCCCAAAGTTCTTGACGAAAGGGCTCATTCTCCGCGCTCGCTCCTGCTCCATCGAGTGTTGCTAAGACTTCATCGGTTGAACTCGATGGGCCAAACACAAAGACGAGATCGCTTCCTTCGATCCACCATGACCATCCTTCTGCACCAAGAGAACCTCCACTGACCAGCACGAGATTCCGTCCTGACTTCGGAGTTACACTCATGGAGGCATCAGCCGGCCTCATGGCGCCAATCATTTTGCCGAAGACCCCCCGAACATTGGGATCAGCGGCATTACGGAGAACAAGAACGGCATATTCTGGCTGGCTGGGGTCGAGGTACAGAGGTGCCCCGAATACGAGACCTTGACGTCCGATGTGTTCCACAATCGCGAGGTACTCACCTGGAGTAAGGCTGTTGGGGGCCCTGCCTGCTTGCTGGGTTGCTTGACCAATAAGGCCCCGAATCAGATCGCCCATCGGGGTTTCAACGAGGAGATTTCGGAACGCCGAACCTTCCCAAGCCATCGGTTTTGCATTCACCCCCGGGAACTCAAGGAAGAATCCCGTTGCAGTTGCCGGAACATAGCGTGCGAGTGCTGAGGTATCAATTGGGACAGCGTCTAGATCGACAGCGGGGACTGGTATCGTCGGAGGAGCAGTTGCCCTGTTTGGACCTTGGCCGGGCGCGTTGTTTCGACCTCCGCCGGGGAGGTCAGCCCCAGGGAGCTGTGCGCCACCTCGTCCGGCAGGTCCACGTTGCCCCTGAAATCGCGTACCTTGACCATGGCAAATGGAGCTGGTTCCAGGCATCCCTGAGATCAATCCACTCAGGATCAATGTGAGCACAACCACCTGAACCAGTTGTCGACGTCGATTCAATGAACTCATGATACGCCCCCTTTGAGTTCCCTGCGCTCAACTCAATTGGTCACTCGAGTAGAGTCTCTGTGTTCAAAATGAGTGCTGGAGTGATCCGAGGCATCGTACCCGTGTCCGAACATGGGCGCCAACTAGGTTGCTATTCTGATATCAAGGACACTTGACGATACGAGTTGATTAAGTTCAACATATCATGTGAGTTGAGTTCGTGGCGCTGATCTAACATCGCGGAGGTGATCTTCAGTCGTGTCGAAGAAGAAGAAAGTCCGTGTTGCATTCCGGAAGAATCGACAAACCCGGACCCGGGTCAATGATCTCACGCGCCGCTATGACCAAGGTGATCTCCGTGGTGCTGACACCAACGCCGCGGAACGAATCAAGGCCAAGGGAGCGTTGTCCCGGCACCGGACGATCATTCAAGAAGTCACCGAGGAGGGATCAGAGACGGATGATCCCTTGGCGTCGCTCGCGGTCGATCTCTCCAAGTGTCAGCGTGGTCGTGTCCTCCGCGTCCACGGACTCGAATCAGTCGTCGAAGCGGAGGTGGGCGGGCGACTCCATCGTTGCGGTGTCCGTCGGGTCCTGAAGAACCTTGCGATCGATGGCCGCAATGTCGTTGCCGTTGGTGATCGCGTTTGGTTTCGACCCGATGGTGATGAGCAAGGGATGATCGAAAAAGTCGACCCCAGAACGGGAACCGTGACGCGAGGGTATCGGAACCGAGAGCATGTGATTGTCGCGAACGTTGACCAAGTGGTCATCGTTTCCGCCTTCGTCAATCCAGAATTAAAACTACCCTTAATTGATCGCTATTTGATCTCTGCGGAAAAGGGGGGAGTGATACCAATCATCGTCCTCAATAAAGCAGACTTAGTTGATTTTGCAGAATATCAATGGGTGTTTGGACTATACGCCCAACTCGGGTACGAAGTGATCGTCTGCTCGGCGACCGATGGTCAGGGAGTAGAGCGACTTCGGACCGTCCTGAAGGATCGGACCACTGCTGTATCGGGTCAGTCTGGCGTCGGTAAGAGTTCGCTATTGAACTCGATTCAGCCTGAGCTTAATCTCAAAGTCGGCGAAATCTCGAGCTGGACTCGAAAAGGGAAACATACGACGACGTATGCCGAGCTACTTCGGTTAGAACAAGGTGGTTATGTGGTCGACACACCCGGGCTCCGTCAGTTCGAGCTCTGGGATCTCGAACCTTGGGAACTTGAGGGATTCTTCATCGAGTTTCGTCCCTTCATTCCCCACTGTCGCTATCCTGACTGTTCACATATTCATGAAGATGGCTGTGCCGTGAAGTCGGCCCTTTATCGTGACTTAATCCATGAAGGCCGATATGAGAGCTACCTCAAGCTTTATCACGGTCAACCAGTCGAGTCTGAATGATCCTTCACGGAAGTAAAGACGCGATTCGCTACAGTAGTTTTGTGGCGAATCGCATCGTAGATTTTGGGTAGCTTTGTTGTCGGTCATAAGGAACCTCCTTGTCCCTGGTTGATCAGTTTACTTGATTATGTCTTAGGCCACTGCGAGCCGTCGACGTCGACGGATGAAGGCAAGGCCACTGAGTGTGCCGATTGCAGTAAGCCCCATCAGAATGCTGCTCGGCTCTGGAATGACCGTGAATCTGAGTGTATCAACCACAATGTCACCAGCCAGTGGCGATTCGATGACCCAGACGATCTCTTCGATATCAGTGAGGTCAACGCCCACAAAGTCGCTGAGCGCGATGTTGACATCTCCAGTGGAAGGATCCACTACACTGACTGTGGCAGTACTACCGGAGCCGTCCGTCAGAGTGAATTCGAAAGTGAATGCAAGGTCGACGAAAACCACGGAGACCTGAAGGAGGTCGTTCATACCACCGTCGGTGGCATCGACACCGCCGAGACCCATCATGCCAACCCCGTCGTAGGTGAGGGTGAGGGTACTGGCAACGCCCGGGTCGTTTGCAAAGTTCAAGTTTTCGCCGGGTGCAATGGCGAGTGTTGCATGCGCGACATTACTTGCGATGAAGCTGTTTGTGTCGACTTCGAGGAGGGCTTCCCGTTCGGTACCGATAATTCCAGTACCGGTTTCGGTGCTACTATCAGGGGTACCCGGCATGATTGCAGTCAGCGTTGAGCTACCGTCGCTGAAGTTGTCGATCAAAACATCGGCCGCCGAAGCGGTCGCAGTGAACATAAGGCTAGAGATGGCAAGAATCATGAAAGAAGCGCGCGTGATCATCGACTGTCTCTCCTTGAGGAAGCTCGAGACGGTTCGTGGTCTCGTCAAGAATGTCAGAACCAGTCCTTCAGATACCGAGATCATTGTTGGATGCTCGGTACGATCAATCTACTGAGTTGTCAAACAATCTTCCAGCGTTGGATCCTTGCATTTTTTGGACAATGCGGCCGTGTTTATTTTTTTCAACAGACGGACGTTGATTACTCGGAACGTCAGAGTTCCGATCTCAAAAAACTAATAAATTGTTGCGTGCATTCAACCATAGAGTTTCTTAATGGAATGGTCAACAACTTGACTCAAAAACACAAAACGCGATTCTCGCGATCGATCCTCGAATACTGAGCCGTTGACTTCAGTCAGGTTTCTAAGTCAACGGATACGGAAGGCGATTCACCAAACCCGAACGCTCTGCCTACCTTTCAGATGCGATTAGATTGGGGAAAGATTGTAGGCAGCGAGTCGGCGTCATTAAAAAATGGAACCGACACACTCTGTGAAATTAACGCGCGTATTTGGTTTGATGAATCTAAACGTTGATTTAGATTTTGGTCGAGAGTCAACCTCCGAACAAAGTTCTAGCTACCTCACCGCCGCATCAACCAAATTCTTGATCGGTGAGGGTGTTTCGTTCCACGAGTTCTGGTACGTTTGTTCAAGTGGAACGTTGACATACCACTCAGGCGCGAGAAAGAGCGGAGCTTCGGGGAGCTGATCGCCAATCCCGAGCGTTTCCAGGTAGACCTTCAACGGTGGCCCGGCATCGAACGAGGCGACCGTCAACGGTTCGTCACTCGGACGTTCAGCGAACGGGTCGTCGGTCACACAATCCCAGATAGCATGCGCTAGCCCTTCAGGATCGCGCGGCCCTGTCGGGAAGAGATCAATCATCAACAAGTGGATTCCGTTGATCAGGAAGTCGGCAGCCTTACCCGTAAATGATGCGAAGACGTTTTCAGAGTCTTTGTTGCCGGGCGAAACGATTTCGATGAAGGCAACGACTCGCCCTAACTCATCACGGACGGAAAGTCGGTTGGCTCTGCATGCATAACGTGCGCGGTCGAGTTCGGTTTGTGCATATCGATTGATGGTAGGAGGTGCGTCTAGGACCGCGACTCCCCCCGATCGCTCCGGCCCACGGAGTTGGAGGGCGACAATCTCTGGCTCGGGACCGCTGACTTGTTGGTCAGCCATCAAGTAATAGCCCTCAGGCAAAACTCCTCGGTTGAGGTTCCGACAGAGTTCAATTGTCCAGTCTTGATGAAAGTTGTGATAGATTCCTGGCGCAACTTGGGTCTAATCATGTATTGGCATCGTTTGATCTTCTCCGCTACTACACACGAGCGGAGCTATTCCAACCCGGGTTGGTCTCAAGTCGCACTGTTCAATTGTTTCAGATTCGCCGAAGCGTGTCAGCCGTGGATCGGTTGGGGGCGGTGTCGGTCCCGCGGGTCCCCTAATTCACTTAAAAATACCGGTGGGAAAAGGTGAGCGTTGACACACGCGTGCGCATGTGTTACCGTCTCGCCGTGGCGTTAACTTACTCGACTTAACGAGCAAAGAATGGCGGATCGAGATCGACGTGGTCGGACAAGACGACCGGGGCAAGAGCGAGGTCTGAGACCGTTGCACCCCGAACTCCCGGAGGCTTGGACCAGCCGGGCGGTACGAGTTGCGATGTCGGAGGAAGATTGGGACCGGCTGGAGCAGTTGATCCAACAGGTCGCCCGCGATGAACCGACTCAAGCACGTGCTCTTGGTGCAGCGTTGTCCTATTTAATGCACGTTGACAAGGAACGGCGGCACGATCGGGGCAATCTCGATTGGCTCGATTGGGAACGCCGGAAGATCCTCAAGATGCTGACTCAGTTGAATCGGGGTGCATAACTCCGTTGCCAACTGTGTTTTCAAGATTGTCTCATCCGCTAGACATCACAGTTTTATTTACCTCTTCGAACTTGCTTCCGTGAAAGGAGCACCTCACTTGGCTACAACCCTTCCGACTCATGACGTCAAAGACCTGGCACTCTCCAAAGCTGGATACAAGCGGATCGTCTGGGCTGATCGCGATATGCCTGTCCTCGAGACGATCCGCAATCGATTCGAGCAAGAACAGCCGCTCGCGGGCGTTCGGATGTCGGCCTGCCTTCATGTGACCGCCGAGACGGCAAACCTCGCTCGGACATTAAAGGCTGGCGGTGCTGATCTTGTCTTGATTGCCTCGAACCCGCTCTCGACCCAAGACGACGTTGCAGCAAGCTTGGTCCAGGACTTCGGGATCGCCGTTCACGCAATTAAGGGCGAAGACGACGATAGTTACTACAAGCACATCGCTGCAGCCTTGGCTCATGAGCCGAACGTCACGATGGACGACGGTGCCGACCTCGTCAGCGCCATGATCTTCATCGCCCTGAACCGACTCGATGACCTCCACCCGCAGGTCCGTGAGTGGGCGACCGGACTCTCCGCTGAACAGCGAGCTGCCGTGGCATCGAACGTGATCGCCAGTATGGAAGAAACAACCACGGGAGTGATCCGCCTCCGCGCCATGGAAGCCGACGGTGTCTTGAAGCTTCCAGTGATCGCCGTCAACGACGCCCAGACCAAGCACTTCTTCGACAACCGCTATGGGACCGGTCAAAGCACGATGGACGGGATCATCCGCGCCACCGACATGCTGATCGCCGGAAAGCGAGCGATCGTTTGTGGTTACGGCTGGTGCGGTAAGGGTGTTGCCCTCCGTGCTCGTGGCTTGGGTGCACACGTCATTATCACCGAAGTTGATCCGATCCGTGCTCTCGAAGCCGCCATGGACGGTTTCGAAGTCATGCCGATTGCCGAAGCTGCAAAGATCGGTGACTTGTTCATCACCGTAACCGGCAACATCCATGTGATCCGTGACGAACATTTCGCCGCGATGAAAGATGGCGCGATGATTTGTAACTCCGGTCACTTTAATGTCGAGCTGCAACTCGACGGACTCGCCAAGCAGGCGAAGCAAGTCACGAAGGAGATTCATCCCTTCGTCGACGAATACGAGATGCCGAATGGGAATCGGCTTTATGTCCTCGGCGAAGGTCGGTTGATCAACCTCGCCGCTGCACACGGCCACCCCGCGAGTGTGATGGACATGAGCTTCGCTGCGCAAGCCTTGACCACCGAATGGAGTGTCAAGAACAAGGACTCGTTGAACCACAAGGTCCACAACGTCCCCGCTGAAGTTGACCAATACGTCGCAAGCCTCAAGCTTGAAACGATGGGGATCAACATCGATAAGCTGACCGGTGAGCAGACCAAGTACCTCAATAGCTGGGAACAAGGTACCTGATTGAATCTTTCGTCAATTCTTGAGTCGTATTGGGTTGGTCCAGCAATCTGACGACCGCCACACTCTACTTTCCTAGGGCAACCCTGGGAATCGACAATTGGATACGGCATGGTTGCAAGCCTTGTTCCGCCCGCACTTGAGGGAGGAGCAAGGCCTTTGCATTTACCCGTATGGTCCAAGGCCGTTTTCTTCGTCCTGTTAGCCCTAGCTAAGCAACTGGCCGAGAAGCAGGTCGCGTCGACTTAACCCGACCCGTCGGCGCTGTCGGGTCAAACACGGATGCCAGCGTATCCCAGGTGAGACGAGCCCGTGCGCGAGCCTGCCGGCGGACATAATCTTTAGAATCCTCGACGGGCCCAAAGTCCAGTTGGAGAAGAAACAGCACGGGAGAGGTCCGCCCGAAGGTCCTCATTTAGAAAAGAATAACTAAGTGAATGGCTGCGAAAACGGGACTGAGACAAGGGTGGTCTCATCGGTGTCTGCCGTATCCTCAAGCAACGCAATTAATCCACGCTCTTCACGGTCCTGGAGAACGTTTCGGTCCATCTACTACTTGTTCCGTTGCCATTCTTGCCCGCGAGAGATGCTAAGTTCGGCCATAGCTAGATGAAAACTCTAGAGCATCTCATCATTGTTTCAGTTCACTTTGGCTTGACTAAATCTATCTCTTAACTTTTGGCACGTTAGATTATGAAGAGAAACAATCATAATCGCACCCAAATTGCCGGACACAGATGCGACGCTTTTCACCTGAGCCTGATCAATCTTAAATAATAAAGCCATGCCCAGTTACTCCGGGCACGGCTCTTCCGACTCGGTTTAGTCTGAGACGGGATCAAACGACGTGAACAAACTACCTCGCCCTGAGGACGAGAATAACTCAGCCGTTGCGACGACGACGGAGGGCAACGAGACCGATGCCAGCGAGGCCGATCCCGGCGAGAGCGACCGAGGTCGGCTCAGGAATGGTGTAGAGAACGACGTTGTCGAACGCGAAGGCTTCGGAGCCGCCATCAGTCTCAGCAGTGAACCGGAGGGTCAGTTCCGATCCGGTCAGGAAGGGGAGGAGGACGCTGAATGTATCCATAGCACCGGAAACCGCGTCAGCTTTGTTGAGAACAGTGCCGGAGACGATATCGACGAGCGGGTCGTCGAGGGTGAAGATGGCGCCGTTGTCGAATGCACGGTAGGTTTGGGCAAGGTCTTCGTTGGCGCGGGCCTCGAAGATAGTCCCGAACAGGACGCCGTCGATAAGGATTTCGAAACGATAGAAGTCTTCGACTGCACCGAACATCGAGGCAGCCTCAGGCCCCTCGAAGTCACCCATAGCACCAGCGTCGAGATCGATACGGCAGACAGGGTTGCCAGCGATATCGAAGGTCCACTCGATCACAGCGACGTCGGGGTTAGCCGAGGGATTGATGGTGTCGACGACGCCGAAGAAGTTGTCAGTCTTGGCCTCACCGACGACGGCGTTGCTGTCGGCTGGGAAGACGCTGTTACCCATGGCCGGGGTGACTGAGTCGTCAGTGATAGCGAACGGGAGGCCAAAGCCGTTGGGCTGAAGCACGGTTCGGTTGCCCATGTTGGCCATGTCGCCAGCAGGGAAGAGTGTCGGATCCTGATTGGACACGACACCAGTGACGTTGACGTTGGCGTCGAAGTTCAGCTCGGCGAACGGAATTGTGCTAGCGGTTGCCGAACCGACAAAAGAAATGACGACTACGAAAGCAGCGGAGAGACGGAAGGTCATGGAGGAAACTCCCGGAGTTCGAAAATCTGGGGAAGGAAACTTAGTAGCTGATGTGCAAGGTTTCGAATACACGCGAAATCGAACCGAAATGTACCGGTTTGGTTAAGGTCCCGCTCCTCATTCATGGTCATAATGAACCAACCACTCGGAGCGGAACGACGACAGAGTAACACTTCAGCAGTGCGGTGTCACGAACCAATTGCACAATACATAGTAGACATATTGCTTGCGATGTTTCGAAAAAACAACGACCAGAACGAAACAGTGATCAAGAAGAAAAAATAAGCCTCATAATACGGTTGTAGTCAACTAAACGGTCTACTTTAGATTCTTGCTGTGCATGTAATCTTCATATTCAACTGACTGGGAATGATTCACCGTCTTAGGTAATTTGATTGCTACTTGGCGATGCCATCCGTTGAGCACCAATCTATGGAGTATACCATGATTGCCCAGTATCGGGCTGCGATCACCCTCTCCCTGGGACTCGCGATCTGCCTTGTGTTCATGACACGTCCCAGCCTTTCTCAGGAGCAAGAGGAAGACAGCAGCGTCGAGGCAACCTCAGCAACGGCTGAGTCCGACGCGCCCATGCCGCAAACAACTGATGATCCCGAAATTCCCGTCGACCAACTTGAGTTACTGCTGAAGCCCCTCACGCAAGAGGAATTGGTGGTTGAAGTCGAGGGATGGCGTGACCTTCTCAAGGCGAAAGTTGCTGAAATCAGCGAAGTCGAAATTGCTCGGAAACGGGCTAACGAAGTCGTCAAGGAGGAGAGTGAAGAGATCACGGAGGAGGCCGAAGCCGATGCGCCTGATACGGTTGAGGAAGCTGAGGCAACTCAGCAAGAAGCACTCGACCAAGTTCCGATCTTGCAGGAGGAGCGAACCGCCCTCGTCGACCGCGTGAACGCCGCCATCGATGCCCTTGAAGCCAAAGGGGGTGACGTCGAGCAGTACAACGCTTATGTCACTGCGGTAAGTGGACTGGAGATCGACGCGACGGACGCCGCCGCGACTTGGACGGCGATTACGAGCTGGATCACCTCGGAGCAGGGGGGTGGGCGCTGGACCTTCAACATCTTGAAGTTCCTCGGGATCTTGCTCGGATTCTACCTGCTCTCAAAGGGGCTGGCGGCTCTGGCGGATCGCGCGACATCGGCTTGGGAAGACGCTTCCGTGTTGTTGCGCGACTTTGTCCACCGTTTTGTTCAACAAGCGACGATGGTCATTGGCTTCATCGCCGCGCTGGCAGCCCTTGAAGTCGACATCGGTCCGATCCTGGCCGCTGTCGCCGGTGCAGGCCTCGTAGTCGGCCTAGCCCTCCAAGACACGCTTGGGAACTTCGCCTCGGGACTGATGATGCTTGCGTACAAGCCGTTCGACGTCGGCCACGTGATTGAGGCGGGGGGAATTTTCGGCAAAGTCGAGTCAATGAATATGGTTTCGACGCACATTAAGACATTTGATAACCGCCATGTCATCGTCCCCAACAACCAAATCTGGGGCGGCACGATCACGAACGCGAGCGTCAGCAACAACCGTCGTGTGGACCTGACGTTCGGCATCGGCTATGACGATGATATCGCCAAAGCCCAATCAATTCTCGAACGGCTTGTCCGAGATCACCCGAAGGTTCTTACGGATCCAGAGCCACTTGTCAAACTCAACGAACTCGGGGATTCGTCAATTAACTTCATCTGCTGGCCCTGGTGTCAGGCCGCTGATTACCTTGAGGTGAAGTGGAGCCTACTGCGTTCGGTTAAGGAAGAATTCGACCGCAACGGGATCAGCATTCCGTTCCCGCAGCAGGATGTCCATGTTTACCAACAAGCCCGATCTACTTCCTCTTAGTCGTTCCTTTGAATGGTCTAAAACTGGCCCTCTTGATTTAAATCCAGAGAGGCCAGGCTTTTGTTGATCTATCTGCTCTTGAGTGAGTTCCTGCACAGCTAGGATGTGCTGTGCAGGATAGGCTTAAGACTGCAACCTGCAGAAAGAGTTTAGTGGGACGGATGCATTTGCGGTGAGGACTTTACTGCTGCCACCGGTACCGGTACCAGTTCGCAGACTTCTTGCGGAACTTGACGGGTAACTGTCCGAGGGACCCGAATCGTCTTCGTCTGAGGGATTTGACGGACTACGGTCTCTGGGACTTGAATCGTCTCGGTCACGGGGACTTGACGACAGACGGTGTACGGTTCCCGTCGGACCTTTACGACAGTCTCCATATCGCAGACAGTTACCGGAATCTGTCGAACACGTTGTTCAGAGACCCACTCGGTGTGCGTCTTCGGTACGGTCTTAAATTGAGTCTGTGAAACCATCCGCGTTTTTGTCACGGGGACCTGCTTATACTGAGTCTCACAGACAGTCCGGTGAGTCGTAATCGGAACTGTCTTGACTCCGGACTGTGAGACCATCCGCGTGGTGGTTACAGGGACCTGCTTCGTCACTGTCATCGGAACTTGCCGAGTGACAGTGTATGGGACTTTCCGACAGATAACCTTCTCTTCGTGGATCGTTCGGGTTACGGGGACGGTTACGGTCTTGGTCTTGTATACCCAGCCTTCCTTGGGATCTTGAGGAGAAGGCATCGGGCCACTTTTACCGGGCACTGAAATCCCCGATGGATCCTCGCAGCGAACCCACTCGCCACACTCACGCGTTTCATGTTCGACGATTGTCCGCGGTACAGTGATGGTCTCGCTGATCTCGTGGAACTTTGTTTCAGGGACCGTCCGGTAGATCGTCTCCTCAAACGACTTCATGTGAGTTTCTTGGACCGGGCGTTGGAATGTATAGGGTACGGTCTTATAGCTTACTTGGGGTACTTTACGGGTTACCGTGTAGGGGATGCTTTTGACGTGGGTTTCTTGGATCGGGCGTTTTACGGTGTAGGGAACGGTCTTCATGATGGTCCGAGTCACAGGGCGCTTGATCGTGTCGACCTTCGTCCTCAACTCAGTCCGTTGGACAGGCTTCTTAACCGTGTAAGGAACCTCACGCCAGTGCTGTTCGCTGACAGTCTGGTGTCGCGTGATTGTCTTCGGTCGAAGTACGGTCTCGGCGACCTCTTTAAACTCGGTAACGTGTTGGTCCTCGTAAACGGTCTCGGTGACAGTCTTGAGAATGGTCCGGGTTCGATACTCATAGCGGCACGAAGACTCTTGGGATTGAGGACTGGCGGTCACCGATTGTGCCGAGGCATGAGTCACTTGTCGGAGTTGGCCGTCGGCGGTTCGATCGTCCGCAGTTGAGGCCCACAAGGGTAGAATCAGGTGGATGGTAACAATGATAGGCGTGAACATGAGTCGCTCCGTCGAGGTTTGCTCTGTACTGAATGTCGTTCCGCCTCGGTACCCGAGGCTTCGTTCCTCTATCGTGGGGCAGGGCTCAAAGTCTACGCCTTCTATTCGGTCGTGCTAGAATCCGCACTTGAGCGAGAATCTCTAGGCTTCCTAGAATGCGTTAATTGCCTGGACTGCTTCAACTATTTCCGCTGCCCAGAGGAGCGTGAGTCCTAACCGATCTCTCAATCGATTTGTCGTCGATTAATTCTTCACTCGGGTTAAAGAGGTATAGGACACAAGGCCTTACGGTGATCTGGGACGCTGCGAACTTTCAAAATGAGGGGGATCGGGTAGTCTCGAAGGATCGATTCAAATTGATCGCAACCGAACTTGATCCGGGACATTAAGACCATGCCCGATATCCGACCCTTCCGTGGTGTCCGCTACGATCTGACCAAAGTCGGTGAGCTAGTCAGTGTGGTTGCGCCGCCGTACGACGTCATTGGCGCTGAGTTCCAAGCGAAGCTCCACGACAAGAGCCCTTACAACATCATCCGATTGGAACTCGGCCAAGATGAACCGGGCGACAACGATTCAAACAACCGGTACACCCGGGCGTCGAAGCTCCTCCGGGATTGGCGGAAGCAAGGGATCTTGACGGATGAGTCGCATCCCTCGCTCTACGTTCATCACCAGTCATTTGCAGTCGACGGCGAAACCTTCACACGAAAGGGTTTCTTTGCCCGAGTTCGACTCGAGGCCTTTGGGGAAGGGAAGATCTACCCGCATGAGCAGACGATGTCGGGTCCAAAGGCGGACCGGCTCAAGCTCTATCATGCGACTGGGTTCAACATTAGTCCAATCTTTGGTCTGTACCCCGATCCGGAAAATGAGGCGCTGAGGGCACTCGAGGCTGGAATTAAGGACTGGACCCCCTTGACGGTCACGGATCATCTCGGGGTCGAGAACCAGCTTTGGCCGGTGGATCATGTCGAGACCTTGACATCGATCCAAGGGCTCATGTCTGACAAAGCGGTCTTCATCGCCGATGGTCACCATCGGTACGAGACCGGCTTGCGGCATCGGGAGGACCGGATCGCCTCCGGTGAATATACCGGACCGGATGATCCCTCGAACTTCATCTTGATGATGCTCGTTTCCATGAGTGACCCTGGCTTGCAGATTCTACCGACACATCGACTGGCATTGGGCTATCCCGGCCTCACCGCGGAAACTCTCCGGAATCGATTGGAGTCCGAGTTCGACCTCGAAGATTTTGGTGAAGGCCCTTCGGGTTGTCGAGCGATCTGGCAGGAGATGGAGATCGACGGAGGCCAGGATCTCCTCGGGTTCGGGACTGTCGCTGACAATCGCTGGACCCTCGCCCGTCTCCGTTCGGATGAGACGATGGACACTCTTGTTACTTCACAGAGCCCTGATTGGCGGAGCCTTGGAGTCAGCATCCTTCAAGAGCTCGCCTTCGGGAAGCTCTTGGCCGATCTTGGTTCTCCTGAGCGCCGCTATGTCCATCTAATTGACGAAGTCGTTGATGCCGTCGCCCGAGCGACCTGTGCTCTT
>CAZEAN010000068.1:0-32855 GCA_964510225.1 uncultured Isosphaeraceae bacterium | reverse complement strand
CCGAACGCCACGCCGAACCAAGAAAAGGGCCAATCGTATGGGAGGTTGAATACTTCAAACAGCGAACCGACGACCAGATTCGCAACAATCCCGAACAAGGCGAACCAGGGTGTCAATTTCGCGACGTATAACGCTCGCGCTCCCCAGCTGAGTTGAGGGGAGTCCCACTCTTCGCCTTCCACTTCCCGTTTGAAACGCGTCGGCCAGCAGGCAAGCAGATAGAACTGACGCAGCGACCACGCGAGATAGGATTTCATAACGGATCGCTGGCCCAAGAGCCTGGGAGATGAGCGTTCATGTCGTCCGCCGCCCGGCAGAGTGCCGCCTCAAGACGATCCCCGTTCTGCCGGGACTCAACAACATGAAAGCACGCCACTTGGAGGGCGAGTGGATGACCACCGGCGAATGACAGGATCGCCTTGCGTTCATCCTCTGTGAATGGAGAAACACCCTTGCGTTGAACGGTGACGAAGTCGGCCGCATCCCTCTCGCTGAATCGGCCGAGCGGCAGGAGTGGAAAGATATTGAAGAAGGCGGACGTCGCGTCACCTGGGTCAGTCAGGTCGCTCAACTTGCGCTTCGAGGCCGTGACGATCGGCATCCCTTGCTGGGAACAGGAGCGGAGCCCCTTTAAGAAGTCAGGTGTAAACTCCTCGGGCCGCGCAACCAGTTGCTCGAACTCGTCGAGGCAAAGCACCGGGACCTGGCCCGCCTCGCGCATCGCTTCGACCCGGTCGGCGAAGTCGGCGAGGTCCGACGCCGGTTCTGTCCATCCCCACCGCTTCGCCACCAACTTCAGCCAGCCCGCCAGAGTAATGCAACGAGGGTCATGCAGATCGATGTAGGCGACCACCGCCGACGGTATCCACGCGGCGGCGATCCGCTCCACCTGCCGCAGCAACGACGTCTTGCCGATGCGACGCGCGCCAACGATTTGACAGTTCTGCTTGCCACGCAGGTAGTCCCGGAGCGTCCTTTCTTCCTGTTCCCGGTCTAAAAACGCCTCCGGATCGGTAATCCCGCCGCGCCAGGTGAACGGGTTCCCAGGCTTTGTGGGACGATTCCGAAGCGATTCCGCAGCCTTGCGAATGCCGCGTGCCACGTCCAGGAATCCGTCATCTTGTGGTCGCCACTTGGTAATGGCTTTGCCATCCTTCGGCAGCACCGGAAGCTTGCTAAACGGCGCTGTTTCCCAATCGACCGGCCTCACGATGACCGGGATGACAACGGCGTCACCGTTCTCGTGCCGCTCAAGAGCGCGGGTCATCTCCTTGTCATAGCAGTAATCAGAAGCGATGAAGCTCGAACTAATGAGCAGCAAGATGATGTGAGCCGACTCAAGCTGCTTGAGGATCTGTTCCTCCCACTCCGTCCCCGCTTCGATCTGGCGGTCATGCCAGCCGACGATCGTGCCTTCTCGCTGGAGGATGCTGAGTTGTTTCTCCAGCTTCTTGCGATAGCGCTCATCCTCATGGGAGTAGGAATAGAAGACCTTAATTGGCATCGCTATCGCTATTTCATTCCAACAACGATCATTGTCCGGCACATCCAGGCACATATTGGACACGGACCGTACGCTGGTGTCCAGCGATTCCGATGGTCGTGCATCAAAATCAACCGTTCACCATCAACTTAAATCAGACTTATTCAATTCATCGTCATCGAAACTCATCGAGAGCAGATGAGATCGAGTTACCTTAACACGGTCGCGCTCTTCAAGAGCCCCGTTCGCGAAGAAACGGGGCTCGGGATCGTCGTCACGGTTCGACTCAAGATCTGGCGATCACGAACACAGCAGACTGCCGGCTCAGTTACCTTCTTCGTCACCCTGTTCTTGGAGCGATTGGCCAGTTTCTTCAAGCGCTTGGCCTGCATCTTCCATGACTTCACCGGTCTTTTGGACACCGGCTTCCATCATTTCACCTGCTTTTTCGCCAGCTTCTTCCATCATTTCACCTGCTTTTTCGCCAGCTTCTTCCATCATGTTACCGGCGTCTTCGGCACCGTCTTCAAGTGCGTCACCGGCATCCTCAGTGCCATCGCCACAGCCAACGAGCAGGATTGCAGCGAGGAGGAGAGAAGTGAGCTTGAAGAGATCGGAAAGGCGGAGAGTCTTCATGGGAGTAATTCCTCTAAGTTTGGGATCGAGATCGTCTGAACGTCGAGCGTTTCCGAGGATACCAAGAGGGATCTCTTCGGTACCAACAGGATTCACTGAGAATCGGCGACTGGGCCAACCTGAGGCCAAACTCGGCCGATACTCACTATTACGAGTCTGAGATCCCCGAGCGTTGGAGAAACTCGGCGAAGAATTCACGCAATCCGTCCGGATCGCTGAAGCGCTGGTTGGTGATCCGTCAATCGGCGAAGGCGTAACGGACAATACAATAGAGGGCCCGGAGTCCATCGCGGATTGGCCGGATGTGCTTGCCTTCCTCGAAGCCACGGCCGTGGTAGCTGACCGGAGTCTCATAAATCCGGCACTTGCGCCCTCGACGTTTGCCATCCTCAGGAGGAAATCGGAACCGAGCGACTTTTGCCGTAACCTCAGGCTCGAACCCGAAGCGATCACTCTTTAAGGTGATGTTCTGGATCACCTCGCGACGGAAAACTTTGTAGCAGACCTCCATATCGGTCAAATTCAAGTTGGAGAACATGTTCGACAACAGCGTGAGACCACGATTGGCGACTGAGTGCCAATATAAGTGAACCCGATGGGTCTCGCCGATGAATCGCGAACCATAAACGACATCGGCTTTCTCCTCGACGATCGGCTGAAGCAATCGGAGGTAGTCGGCGGGGTCATATTCCAGGTCGGCGTCCTGGATGATCACAAGATCACCAGTTGCATGCGCAAACCCCGTGCGCAAGGCCGCACCTTTGCCTTGATTCTGCTCGTGAAAGAGGATTATTAGGTCGGGCTGCGGGTTCGAGCCGTCGGGCAACCAAGACTGAAGCAGCTCTCGGGTTCCATCAGTCGAGGCGTCATCGACGAGGATGATCTGCTTCCGGACTGGTACGGCCCGGACTCGTTCCAGAATCGTCTCAAGCGTCCTCAGCTCCTTGTAGACTGGAATCACCACCGAGAGCAGGATCGTCTCGGGGACTCGGAAGAGGCCGAGCATCCGGCAGGTTCCTTCTCCGAGAAGCTCCATCGCCCATTCGAGGCGCTGTTGGGGGTCTGACGGCGGTGAAGAGATCGAAGTGTTCAGAGCCGGAGCATTGGGCTGTTCATTGGGGCGCACAGTCGAGTCCATCGTCCCTCGGATCCTCTATCAGATACGGCGATTGAGGGTCATCCCTTGGTCCCGTCGAGGCACGATCCGAGGATCCGGTCGAGTTGGCATCCAAGAAAAGGAAACCCGGCGCGCTCGCCTCGCATAGGGAGTTGTTCGAGCAGAACCCCTTAGGTGTTCATTCTCAAGATCGCCTTGCCGTCATCCCCAAACGTTCAACTATCAAAGAAGGCCGACCCCAAGTAGGGTCGGCCCGTCGCAAGTGGCGGTTATCCTACAAACCGAACAGTTTAAGTTTACGTCGATCAACCGTCGTTTTCTTCCGACATCATGGTTTCTTCCATCGTGTCGTTCATCATGTCTTCGTTCCCTGCACCGGGAGTATTGCCACCTTCGTTTCCTCCAGCCGATACGTTTCCACCGTTGTGGACATCCAGCACGGCAGTACCGAAGACAGGCATTGCCTTCGAGACGATCGGCGGGTAGCAGCTTGAGTAGCAAGCGTCGTAGCAGCTCGAGTAGCAGGCGCTGTAGCAAGCGTCATAGCAGCTTGAGTAGCAAGCGCTGTAGCAAGAACCGTAGCAGGAGCTGTAGCACGAATCATAGCAAGCGCTGTAGCAGCTTGAGTAGCAAGCGTCGTAGCAGCTCGAGTAGCAAGATCCGTAGCAGCTTGAATGACAAGAGCTGTAGCAAGAGCCGTAACAGCTCGAATAGCAGGAATCATAGCAGGAGCTGTAGCAGCTCGAGTGGCATGAGCTGTAGCAAGAGCCGTAGCAGCTCGAGTGGCATGAGCTGTAGCAAGAGCCGTAGCAGCTTGAGTAGCACGAGCCATAGCAAGAGCTGTGGCAGCTTGAGTAGCACGAATCGTAGCAAGAATGATGGGAAACGGTATGACCGTGATGGCAGCCCAGCCCGCCAAGGGCTAGGAGCATGACCATGGTAGCTTGCATTGGTTCAGTTCTCCGAGTCAAGTTGCCGGACTGTCGGAAGCCGGGAAACGTGGAAAAAAGGACAGCTCACCGGTGTCGGGATTAAAAACGCAGCTGGCCAATCCTCAACGAGGCCATGAATCCTGCGAACATCGGTCATCGGTGTAAAAGGAACCCAGAACCGATATTCTTCGCAAAACCCTCAAGACCTCGAATCGTGAAAGTTGATGCGGCCGGTCCAGATTCTAATCAGGCAAGAAAGTGGTGACAATTACTTTTTGAGAAATTACGTCATAAATTGTGAATAGAACGACGGCGCGGTTTTGGGGTTTTGGGCACATCAAGACTCTTTCAAAACAGAAAGATAAGGAAACTAGTGCCGATTTAACGATCTTGGAAGGCGTGTTAAAGTTTAACGAGTTCCAAACAGAGAAAGCACTTCTAGGATCCCAGTATCAAGAGGTCCGTAGAGCGCTAATGAACCAAACAGATCACAAAACCCGGACAAGTCGAGGCTGGCCAAACGGGGCGAAACAGCTGGTTACAGTTCTCTCGCTAGGCCACCTTGGGGCAATCATCGCAGGTGCGTTCGCCCCTCCGCCGTCTTCTCCACTTCAGCAACAAATTGCCGATCAGTTCCGTGGTTATCACCGACTTGTTGATCAGGGATACTCTTATCGGTTCTACACAAACGGTGCTCCGCCAACACCGATCCTTTACGCAACAATCGACTTCGGTAGTGAGCAACCATCGGAGACGATCCGGATTCCGGACCGGACTACACATCGACCGCGACTCCGATTCCAGCGTCACTTGGCCATCGCGTACCACGTGACCTTGGACTCACAAGCAGCGCCGCGCGACGATCAAGGGAATAGTCAGAGCCGTTGGGCACAATCAGTCGCTCGGTATCTTTGCCAGAGCCACCCAGGATGTGAGTCGGTGACCCTCTTCGTTCAAGATCATCGGAACCCGAGTCCTGGGGAACTCGTGGAAGCCGCGACCAATGGCCAGTCGATCGACGTCGACGATCCCCGATTCGACGGTCCCCGACGTCAGATTGGAGTCTACCGATGCGACGATTGATCAGCGGTCCGATTCAAGCGATGATTGACCTTGTGATGGGAACGATCCGAGGGTGGGACGCGTTTTTTTTCCAACCTGCGGACCCCAGACCAATTGGTCTGATTCGGATCTGTTTGGGACTCCTCTTGCTCTGGAATTTCGGGATCCTGGGGCTCGATCTCCAAGCATTTCTCGGCCCTGATGGTTGGGCAAACGCCGACTCCGTTCGATCCTACTTGGCGTTTGACGGACGACCTACTGGTCCCGGCTGGACCTTCTGGCTGGGGCTTCCCAAAGCCCTCATCCTCCCTGTCTACCTCAGCTCTTTGCTCACCCTGATTTTGTTCACTGGAGGGCTCTGGACTCGGGTCACAAGCGTCTTAACTTGGATCATCGTGGTCTCGACGATCGGCCGAACACCAATCATTATTTTTGGATTCGATCAAGCAGCCTCAACCCTGACGCTCTATCTCGCCGTGACGGGCGCGGGCGGCCAGTCGTTCTCGATCGATCGATTCCTCCGAAAACGGCGCGCGGGACGCAATCCGAGTATCGACAACCCGGAGCGTGCTTACGAGTCCAACGGCGAACCTACGCCCACGGTTTCGGCAAACCTCTGTCTCCGGTTGATCCAGCTCCACCTCTGTCTGATCTATCTGATGGCAGGTCTCGCAAAACTGCAGTCGCCGATCTGGTGGGAAGGGGTCGCGGTCATCAGTCTCCTGGGTTATTCCGAATTCAGACCGATCGATCTCACCTGGGTTGCGCAGTGGCCCAAGTTTCTCGAGCTTTCAACTCACATCGCGTTGTTCTTAGAACTCAGTTATGCAGTATTGGTCTGGATCCGGCCGATCCGACCGCTCCTGATCACAATGACGCTCGGGCTCCACGTGGCGATCGGAATCACCATGGGGCTCTATGAATTCGCCCTTGCAATGATGATTGCCAACGTTGCGTTCTTCTCAGGCTCTTGGATTGGGACTGTGATCAACGGGGAGCAGTCGCCTGCAGCCAGCGGGGGCGATGTATCCGCGACTTCAGATCAAGAGTATAATGGGTTAGTTTCTACACCATTATCCGACGGCCCACCCAACCGCGAAACCAGCGTCGCGGCCACCAGTATTGGCGAGACCGGCCGTCGTCGTCCCGAAAAAAGCAAGTCTCGACGATGATCCGAGATCCCCGGGAACCGATCGACGACAACTCCAACTCATCCGAGCACGATGATCATCATTCCATCGTCCCTCGGATCTTTCTCCGCGAGCCCGGCTGGTCCGTCGCACTCAAGCCGAGCAGCGATCGAGAATTCTGTCATCAGATGCACCCTGGCGAGAACTCCTACCACCGTCTCAGCCAGGGTGAGATTTACGTTCAATCCCCTGATGAACGCCTTTGCCTCCTCTGTGCTTCACGTCGAGGGTTGCTCCATTTCGAGCCAACTCGGCTCCGGAAACCATCCCCCACAGTTCAACTCGACGGTCCCGGGCAACCTGGCGATACCTTCAAAGTTGTTGAGCGCCCTGCTGACCAAGACTTACATGACGGCGACTGACATCTAACCAACAACCACATATTCTGCTTGATCACCATATTAGGTCTGTGTAATGGCCATGATTGCAGGTAACGTTGGCTCTCGTCCTGAGGTCGCCACTGGCCCGCGTCTAAGCACGGTCGCCGAACTTCTCGAACACCTGGGAGGCATTCCGGCAGACCGCGTCCGCCTTCAGCCATCGCCCGGGACTGCCACCGTTGACGATCTGATCAACGCCGATCGGATCAGCGAAAACCCTTGCGAACTCATCGACGGTACCTTGGTGAACAAAACGATGGGTTACCTGGAGTCAGAGATCGCCTGTCTCATCATTGCAGCCTTGAGCAATTTTGTTGTTCCACGAAGTCTCGGGATTGTGCTTGGAGAAGCCGGAACACTCCGACTCCTGCCGAATCAGGTCCGGATCCCCGACGTCTGCTTTATCTCCCGCGAACGCTTCCCGGAAGGCAAACGACCTGACCATCCGGTGCCATCGCTCGTCCCTGATCTTGCGGTTGAGGTTCTGAGCCAGGGAAATACCAACGCCGAGATGGCTCGGAAGCTCCAGGAGTACTTCCAGGCCGGCACTCGGTTGGTCTGGTATGTTGATCCTAAAGCACGAACGGTCAGCGTCTATCACGAAGTCGCGGAGAACCCCGCACGCATCCTCCACCCAGGTGATACTCTCGACGGTGGCGCTGTTCTGCCGGGCTTCGAACACCCTGTCGATCAGATCTTCCCGCGGGTTGCATTCTAAGAGCGGGTAGGTTGCTCTCGGGTGACTACGGTGCCTCGTGAGGAGAGACAGCAAGTGACCGGAGATAACGGCTGAGAAGACTGACGTTACGCACAAAAGTGGCGGATTCGATGATCGGAGTTCCATTGCTCGCCTCGCCAAGCCAAGCACCCCGAGGGTCAAGGGAATCGATGACTTGTTGAGCTTCGTTGGCGAGTTTGGTTGAGAAACTTAGCGCGGTGCTCGACTCGGGGGTCACCGGTCTCGGACCAGCTTCGCGAAGCTCCAGATAGCGCTGCTCTAACCGATCGATCCGTGAACCGATTACGAATCCGTAATGTGTGGGGAGATCATCATCTTGATAGGTAAGTTGATAATCCGTCGTGAAATAGAGCGGACGATTGGTTTCCAATTCATAGAAGCGCGCAAGCCGACCGTCCGAACGGGTTGATCGCTTGAAGTAGGCAATAGCCGCAGGGATTGGTTCTAGGTACTTCGCCTCGCCGGTCGCTTCATAGAGCGTCATTAACGCTCCGAGGATCGATTGCGATTCTCCACCACTGATCGCAGGCGGTTCGAACTTCCGGGCCCAAGCGGGGTGCATCTTGAGATCATATTGTTGTGCCCAGGCGGGTTGAGGTTCGGGAAGTTGGGCGAGGATCAAGAAGTCACCAGCACGTTTGGCTGCCTGAAGATAGTGTGGATCGCCGTAGACTCGATCCGCCAAGAGGAGCGTCTCGATCATGTCCGACATCAGATTGTCGTTCGTCACATAACGTCCCGTCCAATCGTTCGGCCACTGCCGAGGCCAGTCGTCGGGGAAAGCAGCGGGGAAGACCGGGTAGTCTTCAGTCGAGAGGGGTTCGTCAAAACTCAGCCACCAGACATACCAACCACCGTTGGGGTGTTGATGGTTAAGAAGCGATTGGAGTGCAAAGGTTGCAGCGTCGTGGATCTTGGGATCTTCGAAGTCGAGAGCTTGATCGACCTGGACCAAGAGACGAGTGGCGGCTTGGGTTGTATCATCGTCGAGGTTGGTCATCCGGTAGCTTCGACCTGACCTCCGGGTCCGTCCAGGGTTTTCGCGATAGTCGAAGTCTGGCCTCTTGGTTGGGTCAAATTCGATCGAGTAATGCCAACCGCCCGAGTGCATCTGCCCCTTGCAGAGGGCGTAAGCAGCATCACGGGCGGCATCGAGGTGGTAGGGATCATCGGTCGCCTCAAACGCTCCGAGCATTGCCTCTCCAACCGCAGGTGTCCCCGGCGGTTGAACCCAGATTGTGGTCGGACCAACAACGGCTTCCCCGCGCCGGTAAGTCAAATCGCTGCTATAGCGCCAAACGTAGCCGCCGTGGGAGGAGACTTCCCAGTGATAGAATTCAACCGCTTTCCGTAAAGCCTGCTCCACCTCAAGACGACTGGGTTTCGTTTGATTCTCGACTGACCCTTGAGAATTGTTGAGCACAAGAATCGAGAACACCAAGCTCATCACGATCGGACTGAGAGACATGATTGAGGGCTCCTATCGGATGGCACCACCGTTGATGCGGATAATTTGGCCAGTGAGAAACGAGGCGCCGGGCTCTATCAGGAATCGCACAACCTGAGCGACATCGTCGGGAGTTCCCCAGCGTTGCAACGGAGCTTCACTAATCGCACGCGTTTGCCATGATTCAGGAGCGTTTTCACCCCATGCTGTCTTGATCCAGCCGGGAGCGAGACCATTGACCCTGACTTCTGGAGCAAGGCTGAGTGCAAGACTCTTGGTGAAGGCCATGATCGCGCCTTTGGTCGCTCCGAAGAGTTCGCCAGAATCCCCTTCCATTCCCGTCTCGGCCTGGTCCCATCCCATGGTCAGAATCAAGCCATGGCCTCGTTGTTTCATGAATTGGCCAACGCGTCGGCAGAGCCTCATCGTCGCCACAACATCAACTTCCCAGAGGAGATCGAGCTTTTCCTCGAACGAGAGGAGAGCCCCCTCACCCGTCAAGGTATCAGCCCCGGCGATCTGAAGCCATGAGTCGAGCCCACCGAAGACTTCAAGGGCCTGGTCGACGAGACGATCCCCAGCAGCCCGGTCCGCCAGATCGGCCATTAGGACCGCAACGCGGCCTGCTCCACGGACTCGACACTCCTCAGCGACCGCCTCCGCGGCTTTGATCGAACGCCGACCATGGATAATGACGTCACCCTTCCGGGCGGCAATCTCCAAGGCTGTCGCCCGACCGATTCCCGAGGTCGAACCGATCACAGCGGCACGATGACCTTGCAGTGACCAAGCTGGGGACGACGTCTCTGAAGCCAACGCAAGTGCCTTTGATTTGATTTAGAGCAGTTTTTAAGAATCACCAGGGAGCTGCATGACCTCGCACGTGATGAATCGCGATTGTAGTGCGCTCGGTACAACAGAACTAGAGGCCGTCACGGAGAGAACTCGTGTTGATCGATTCCCTCCGATCGATCATAGTTCAGTCCATTTTGAATGTTGCGCGGTCTCGCTCGACCGACTGACGAAGGGTCGAGCCTGCAGGGAGGCAAGACCGATGTGCGGAATTGTTGGATACACCGGACGTCGGCAGGCAAGTCCAATCCTCACTGCGGGACTCCGACGGCTCGAGTATCGGGGATACGATAGTGCTGGTGTTGCGGTCCTCGATCAGAGTCGATTGCGGGTCCGCAAACAGGTAGGAAGAGTTGATCTCCTGGAAAAGACGCTCCAGGCCAAGCCAGCCAACGGTACCTGTGGAATCAGCCACACCCGATGGGCGACCCACGGCGTCGCCGACGATACCAACGCCCATCCTCACATCGGTGGCGATGGCGCCGTTGCACTCGTGCACAACGGCGTCATCGAGAATCACCAGAGTCTTCGTGATGGACTCAGAGACCTTGGCATTCAATGCCAGACTCAGACCGACACCGAGGTAGTTGCACACTGGATTGCCGAGGCGCTTCGTGGTACCTCGGATCTCCTTGAGGCCGTCCTGCAAACGCTTCCGAGACTCCAAGGCACCTACGGACTTGCGGTGGTGAGCCCAACAGCACCCAGCCAAGTCATTTGCGCTCGTCGAGGGAGTCCGATCGTTGTCGGCCTTGGAGATCAAGAGCATTTCGTTGCCAGTGATCCCGCTGCGATCGGCCCACACACGAGGAGAGTCGCTTACCTCGAAGATGGTGAGGTCGCGCAACTGACCCCAGATCACTTTGAGATCCGACACATTGAGCGCGGTCCGGTTGTCCCACGGATCGACCGGATCGACTGGGAGCCAGATAGCCTCGAACTGGGTCGGTTCGATCACTACATGCAGAAGGAGATCCATGAGCAACCGGCAACGGTCCAAGATGCCTGCCGAGGACGGTTCGACTTCGAAGCCGCCAGCGCTCGGTTTGAGTCGTTGAACATCCCGGCATCGCGGCTCCGTCGAGTTCGCCGGATCATTTTCGCTGCTTGCGGAACCAGTTTGCACGCGGCCTTGATCGGCGAATACTTGATTGAGCGGCTCGCGCGGATTCCCGCCGAAGTGGAGTACGCCAGCGAGTTTCGCTACCGCAACGCTCCGTTGGATGACCGTAGCCTCGTCCTCGTACTCAGCCAGTCTGGTGAAACGGCAGACACACTCGCCGGACTCCGGGAAGCGACTCGCCGAGGGTTCCCCGCGTTTGCGATTTGTAATGTGCCAGGAAGCACGATCGCCCGTGAAGCTGACGGTGCACTCTTTCTCCACGCTGGTACGGAGATCGGGGTTGCGAGCACAAAGACCTTCACCGCACAGGTTACTGTCCTCTCGCTTTTGGCCCTCTATCTCGGGCGACTCCGTGGATTGTCTCATCAAGAAGGGAGTGCCCTGCTCTTTGCGCTCCAGCAAGTCCCTGAGCTGATCGGCCAGATCTTAGATCGTGAACATGAGGCGATCGAAGCTTCGGAAGCCATCGCTGAGTGCCGGAATGCCCTGTACCTTGGACGCGACCTTCAGTTCCCCGTTGCACTCGAAGGTGCACTCAAGGTGAAGGAAATCAGCTATCTGCACGCTGAGGGCTACCCGACCGCCGAACTCAAACACGGCCCACTTGCTCTGGTCGACCCCGAGACACCGAGCATTTTCGTTGCTCCAACCGGGAGCCTACACACCAAGACTTTGGGCAACATCCAGGAAGTTAGGGCACGCCGAGGGCCGATTATCGCCGTCAGTACCGAGGAAGATGATTCCATCCGTAGCCTCGCCGACCACCTCCTCCAAATCCCCAATGCGATGGAACTAATCCAACCCTTGCTCTCGATTGTGCCACTCCAACTCCTCGCCTACCATGTCGCACGCTATCGGGGCTGCAATATTGACAAACCCCGGAACCTAGCGAAGTCGGTTACCGTCGAATAAAACTCAGCTCACAAACGACGCTTTGAGCGCGGGAGTCAAGACTCTCCGCGCTCGGTTTCAGACGCTTGATCAAACGATCCGTAGAGCGAGATGAGCAACTCAGTTGTCATCGCTTTCGGGGTCCGAATCATCGGCTTCTTCGTCGTCAGCGTTTTGTTCATCCTCACGCTGGGCGCGTCGCATCGGATTGTCACCGCCTCGACCGCCAAACTTGAAGAGTTCGAACCGGGTCGGCACGGCCCGGGGTGGCCATCGATTGTTATCGAGGTCGATGTCGGCGGTTTCGAGGTGCGGATCGAGAACGATCGCGGCAACCTTCTTCTCGGTCAGGAAGAGCTTCGAGACCTGTTCGTTGTTCCGTCTCCAGATCTCCGCAGGAATCCGGACCTCTTCACTGGTGCCGTCTTCGAATTGGAGTTCGACGATGATCGGCATCACCAAGCCGCCGAGGTTCTCAAAGTCGACAACGTAGAAGTTGGACTCCAGTGACAAGATCTCCTTCTCCTTGTCGGTGAGACCGTTGAGGAACCGCTCAAAGGCACGTCGCTGGCTCTCGGTCACCTCAAGTTCGTCGTACTCGTTGTAGAAGTCTTTCAATTCCGGCTTCTGGTCGACCAGCTTGGGGAGCGGCTTGTTCCGCATTTCGGCGAGTGTTTCCGGCTCTTCGTCGCGCTCCTGTTTCGCCAAGGCCGACTGAACCTCGGGGTCACCGGTGTCAATCGCGAAGAGTGAAACATCACGGATGGCGATATCGCAGTGATCGGTGCTGTAGAACCAGCCACGCCAGAACCAGTCGAGGTCGGTTCCGGAGGCATCTTCGTGCGTCCGGAAGAGATCCGCCGGCATCGGTCGCTAGAACCGCCAGCGTCGCGCGTATTCCTTGAAGGCGTAGTCGAAGAGTTCACGCCCGAGGACTGTCTCGCGGAGAACATTCAATGCTGTCGCCGGTTTTGCATAGGCGTTGTTGCCGAACTGGAGGATCGATTCGCTGTTAGTCATAATCGGCACCTGTTGCGTGCTTCTCATGTAACCAACGATGTCCTTCGGCTCGCCTCGACGTGAGGGATAATCATCTTCCCACTCTACTTCGGCCAAGTGCTGAAGAAAGGTGTTAATCCCTTCGTCCATCCAGGTCCACTGACGTTCGTCACTATTGACGATCATTGGGAAGTAATTATGACCGACTTCGTGGATGATTACGGAGATTAGGCCGTACTTGGTTCGTTCGGAGTAAGTGCCATCGGCTTCTGGCCTCGGGCCGTTGAAGCAGATCATCGGGTATTCCATCCCGCCGACGGGGCCGTTCACTGAGATCGCGACCGGATAGGGGTATGGAAAGGTGTACCGTGAATAGATGTTCAAGGTGTGGATAATCGATTCCGTCGAGTAACGGCTCCAGAGTGGTTCCCCTTCGTTCGGGTAGAACGACATCGCCATCACCCGATTCCCTTCCACGTCATGAAGCTGAGCGTCCCAGATGAACTTTCGTGACGTCGCGAAGGCAAAGTCTCGGACGTTCTCGGCCTGGAAGATCCAGGTTTTCTTACCGGTCGGCGTGCTCTTTTCGTTTTCCTTGGCTTCCTCGGGAGTGACGATAAAAACTGGCTTATCGGCGGTTTCTGCTTCCTTAAGTCGCTCTTGCCATTCGGGCTTCAGCACATCTTCAGGGTTGACTAGTGTCCCAGTTGAAGCGACCACATGGTCATCAGGGACGGTGATCCGAACAAGATAATCACCGAACTCAAGGGTGAACTCGCCGCGGCCGAGGTACTGCTTGTGTTGCCAGCCAGTCACGTCGGTGTAGGCGGCCATCCGCGGGAACCACTGGGCAATTTCATAGATGCAATTGCCGTCTTCCTCGAAATACTCGAAACCGGTCCGACCACCGATGAGGTCGGAGTCGTTGATCGCGTATTCCCAGCCTACATTGAAGACAAACTGCTCACCGGTCCGAAGCGGATTAGGGAGGTCGATCCGCATCATCGTCTTATTAATTGTGTAGTCGAGGGCATCGCCACTGGAGGCTTCAACCGATCGGATCTTGACACCACCGTCGAAGCTCTGTCGTGCGAGGAGTGACTCCAAGGCGCGGAACGGAACGCGATCGCCCAGACCAGGTGCTGTCGTCGTAAGGGCAGCGTCTGAATCAGGACTGAACAGGTTTGGATCGAGTTGCAGCCAAACGTAGCGGAGTTCGTCAGGGGAGTTGTTCGAGTAGGTGATCGTCTCGGTTCCCGAGATCGTCCGCTTTTCATCGTCCAGCTCTACATCGATCACATAGTTCGCGCGCTGCTGCCAGTATCCTTCGCCTGGTGCTCCTGAGGCCGTCCGGGCATCGTTCGGTGTCGGTAAGTCTTCTTCCAGTTGCCGGAACTTGTCGATCTGATCGAACTTTTCGATCGTCCCTGAGTCCGACTGGCCCACCACGGTTGTTGCCGCTCCGAACAGTATCGCGACGATACTGAGTGCTCTGATCTTGCTCATGCTCTTGTTGCTCGCTTGATTTGATTTCACCTGGATTACAGTAGGGACCAAACTCGTAACACAATTCAGTCCCTTACCGATGACTTCCCACCATCAGTTAGCGTCCAGTCACTTCAGGATTGGCAACGAAGATTGCCTACCTGGGTGAACAGGAACTATCTGCTGCATGCTTATCAATTGGGAGAGGATAGTCTGATCATCCCCCGGACGACCGTGCCAGTCAAGCAGCGTCAGCGTTGTAATCTTCTCAAACGTAGGGAGCGATCCAGAATCCGAACCACTAAAGGAGTCACAAGAAGGTCGGCCGAGCAAGTTGGTGATCAAAAAAACCGTGGTGTCGGCAACACAACACCACGGGTGGCAAGACTCTTGGGATTGATCAGGCGAGATGTCGATCGACTTCGGGCATCAGCTTGGCGAAGTTCAGCTTGTTCGGGCAAGCGTTGGTGGCGGCTTCGAGATCGGCGTCGCTCCAGTTCCGTGCCTCTGAGGAAAGCTTGGCGTAAAGACGCCGGGCTTCAGTACGATCGCCGAGGTGTTGGTGGTAGGTCAGGTAACGGGTGAGGTTTCCGAGTTCAGCACAAGTTCCAGCCGCAGTTGAACAACGACCATCGCAATCGGCGCAGAGACTTGAGCCGGAGGCAATCGAAGCGTCGCGTAGCTGTTGGATGTCGGCCGCTTTGACCGGCTCAAACCGACGGGCAGCATCAGCGTTCAGGCGGATTTGTTCCGTACTCCGCATTGAAACGCAAGCAGCGGTAATTCGCTCGTCGGTCCAGATCGCATGAAGGAGTCCCTGGAACGGAGTGAGGTTCCGCTCTTTGAGCATCGGGACGCGCTCAACGACATCTTCTAAAATGTTCCCTTGCGGCTTGTCGCCATAGAACTGACCGGCGATCTGCTTCATCGAGATGATCCCGATCCCTTTCTCGTGGCAGGCGTCGATCGCACGGTTCAGTGCAGAGTCCTTTTCCAACCAAGGACGGTACTGAATCATAATCGCGTCGATATAGTTGGCTTTTGCAGCCGCTTGCATGATCTGAGGGCGATCTTTATGGTGGCTTGAGAACCCAATGAAACGGGCTTTGCCTGACTTCCGGATCGCCTCGGCAGTCTCCTTAAACTCCTTGCTGGAGACCATGTTCATCGCGTCATCCAGGCTTTGCTCGTCACCAAGTCCGTGGATGAAGAAGAGGTCAATGTAGTCGGTTCCGAGACTCTCGAGCCGCTCGTCGAGCATCCGAATCAAGTCTTTCGGTCGACGGGGCATATCTTTAGTGATTAGAAAGATCTGCTTTCGGATCGTCGGATCTTGTTCGAACCATCGGCGGAGGTTGGGCTCAGTCCCATAGACCCTTGCCGTATCAAACATCCGAATGCCACTTGCAAAGGCAACCCGGAGGACACGGTCGTACGTTTGACCTCGGACCGTTCCCGAGTCCAGGATCGTGACCTTCTCTCCGGTCTTGCCGAGCGTCCGCATCGGGAGAACTGCGTTCTTGGCCTTCTGCTCTACCTTCGGTTCCTGTGCGGTACCAGTCGCAGTGATGCTGACCGCCGAGGCCGTCGCTACGGCTCCGGCTTGCAGGAAGGTCCGCCGGTCTGTGGTGTTCGGCGTCGGTTGAGACATGGTTCGAGGCTCCTTGTCGATCGGATCAATCTGGAAATATGCTGTTGCATGACGATCAGGAGAGGATGTGCCTGAACCCCCCGATCCAAACCGAACCCGAACCGCACGCTGTCAGCAATCGTCCTGCGCTCGATCACGGGGGTCGATTGTATCTTACCTTAGATGACGCTCGCTGGACAGCACGGATTAGTCCGTCCAGTGAGCATTCTGATCGGACAGAACCATACTCTGATCGACGTCAATCTTTACTCGTGATCTGGGAGTCGAAAGGCGACAAAGGCGTCGCCGGCCTTGGTTCGGAGCTTTCCTGCGCCGCCGGCAGCGATCACCAGATATTGCCGACCATCAACCATATAGGTTGAAGGAGTGGCATAACCACCGGCCGGCAGTGGATGCTCCCATAAGAGTTCTCCGGTCTCTTTATCGAACGCATGAATCCGCTCATCTTTGGTCCCAGCGATGAAAACGAGACCACCTGCCGTCACAATCGTGCCCCCAAATGTTTCCGTTCCAGTTTGGGGAATCCCTCGCGCGGTTAGTTCCTCGTATTCACCAAGCGGTACCTGCCACTTCAACTCGCCGTTGTTAAGATCGACGGCATTGAGAACTCCCCAAGGCGGTTTGATTGCGGGATACCCTTCCTGGTCGCGGAATTGAATGTAGCCGAGGTGTCCGTAGGTGCCATATCGTGACGGTCGATCGCTCTCCGATTCAACCAGCGTGATGATATTGGGCACGTTGTTAGAGTTTACATAAAGGGTCCCGGTTGTAGGATCGAACGAGGCACCCGACCAATTCGCTCCCCCATGAAATCCGGGAACAACAACGGTTCCTTGGAGGCTCGGAGGGTTAAACCCAGGGCCTCCGCGGATCTTCCGAAGCTCGTCCAGGATATACTCTCGGTTTTCTGCGCCGATGTTGGTGATGTTCGACTCATCGAGGTACTGTGCGGCAATCGGCGGCGGTTTGACGGGGATCGGTTGTGTCGTTGCTGCCAGCTCTCCCGGTACATCGGAGCTGGGGACAGCCATTTCCTCGATTTCGAACAAGGGCTCACCCGATTCTCTCTCGAAGAGATAGACGAAGCCCGTTTTTGTGACCTGAGCAACAGCATCCACTTGAACGCCGTGATGCGTTACTCGAACGAGGTTCGGGTAGATCGGCAAATCGTGGTCCCAAAGATCATGACGGATGGTCTGAAAGTGCCAGAGTCGCTTCCCAGTCCGTGCGTCAAGAGCAATTGTACAGTTCGCAAAGAGATTATCACCATGACGGTCTCCTCCGTAAAAATCGAAGGCGGCTGAACCGAGGCCAGCAAAGACGATCCCACGCTCAACATCAACACTAAAACCGCCCCAGGCGTTTGCCCCTCCCCTGCTCTTCCACGACTCTCCCTCCCAGGTTTCGTTGCCGAACTCACCCGGCCTCGGTACAGTCCGAAACTGCCAGACTTCTTCACCGGTCCGCAGGTTGAAGGCTCTGATATCACCAGGGGCAGCAATCCCTGGCCCTTCACCACAAGAAACACCGACGATGATCGTGTCATTCCAGATCGCCGGCGCTGATGTTGGTCCGTAGCCCAAATCTGCAACGACTGGATCCAACCCCTTGCGCAGGTTCAGGATCCCCCCTTCCGCAAACGAACTGTCGAGCGTTCCGGTCCTCGCATCGATCGAGAAGAGCCGTCCGTCTGATGTCCCATGAATGATCCGTCGATCACCATCTGGCTTCCCATCCGACCAGTAGGCACACCCTCGATTAACGCCACCTGAAGTCGGACTGTGCTCAAACGGATGGTCGGTTAACGGGTCGAACTGCCAACGTTCCTCCCCTGTTTCGGCATCCAACGAGACAACCCGAAGATATCCTGTCGTGACGTACATTTGCCCATCAATCACGATCGGTGTACACTCGATCGTCTTGCCGGTACGCCCCTCCAACTCTCCCGTGTGATAGATCCAGGCGGGCTCTAACTGATCAACGTTGGTCCGATTGATCTGCTCTAGAGTCGAGTAACGCATACAGCCGGGGTCATTTCCAACCCTTGGCCAATCGACACTTTGTGATGATTGACCTTCGGCGATCTGAAGCGTTGAAAGAATGGCGAGCGCGCTGAATACTCTGGTTGAAACCCGCATCACAAGACTCCGGGTGGATGCTTCGGGCGTTATCGATTGGCGTTATTTTACCCGGGATCTTCATCAAGTCGCGAGAAGTTAATATCAGTTCATTAAGGATGACTGGTGATCGATTGCCGCAAGGACTGGATTGCCTACTGATGAATTAAGAGGACACAACTGAGTCCTTCGTGCAAGGGTAGATCGACAAAACCAACAACGCGAATTTATCAGATGAGCAATCCACACCAGATCTCAATTTCAACCCACGGAAGCCGGGTCACGGTGACGTTCGCTGGGACCATCATCGCGGACTCGACACGTGCCAAGGCACTCAAAGAAGGCCCGATGGCTCCGATGCTCTACATTCCCAGAGAAGATGTTCAGATGGAATATTTGGAGCCGTCCACCCACTCAACCCACTGCCCTTTTAAGGGAGATGCTTCCTACTTCAACATTCAAGTTGGCGACCGACGCGTCGATCAGGCTGTCTGGAGTTATGAAGCTCCTAAAGAAGAAGTCGCTGACGTCAAAGATCACCTCTGTTTCTACGAATCAAAGGTCGATGCCGTCACTCAATCATAGTTCGATTGCTCTCAACTACACTCTTGATTGATCGGGATCACGGTCCGAGATCAAGAACAAAACCCCGTTCCGGCATGAACTGATTATGCCGGAACGGAGACCAACGAGTATTGCCAGTAACCAAGGACCTATCGACTGATCGATTAGCCAATCAAGATCACTTACAAGACCAATTAAAGGTCACCAGCAGGTGCGCCGTCGGTGTTATCTCCACCAGGACTAACAGTACTTGGCTCGGGAACGGAATCGACCGCTTCGACATCAGGCGCCGTTACAGTTTCCTGTGATCCGCAGCCAGTGAGCATCACCAGACTTAACAGCGTGCAGGTAGAAATCGAGCGAAGTCTACGAAAAGACGAGTTCTTAAACATGCAAGTCAGCCTTTCTATGAGAGTGGTAACTCGACGTTAGTATTGATTAATACTCGTCGCCGCTAACGACCTCTAGACCCTTCCGAGTCGAAATCGCACGGAGGATGTCGTTATTGATTGTCTCCTTGAGGAACCGGACGGAGCCATCAGTCATCAAGAAGTTGCCACCGCCTGGGTGCAAGCTTCGGAATCCGAACTGGCCGAAGTTGACCGAATCAGGCGAAGCCCGAAGCCCGGGGCTCACCGCACCCGATCCAACAGGAGGATGGTCCGGAATCATCCGTGGAGCATTAATGTTTGCCACTGAGAGGGCAAAGACCGACGGTACGGACACACCTGAAACGGCGGTTGACCACCAGCCGTATCGGTTGCCGAAATTCTTGACCCGTTCGGTACTATCGACGAACCGAGAACGTTCTCCGACAAAGATAGTGCCGCTGAGGCCGTCCTTGAATTTGCTTACATTGAAAACGACACCGCGGCTCAAGGCACCGTCGGCGACGATGTCGTGTGGGACTGCGGTGGAGCCTCTCCAATATCGAATTGAATCAAGGGTCCCAGCATTACCGGCATATGAGACCTGAAAGTAGCCATTAGAGGACTCTTCCCAGGTATACGGTGTGATCTTTTCTTCGGTCGGGCAGACGAAAATATCGATCTGGTTATCGAAGATCGTCTTATTGTGGGCCCCACCGGCGCGAAGTTCGAAATTCACACCACCGTACATGTTCCCCTGCTCTACAAAAGTCAGGATGTAGTTAAAGAACGTATGGTTCATTCTCGGATTACCGAGCGATGTACCAGCATCACGAGACTGATCATACGTCATCGCCCCGAACGGGAAGCTCCCGTGAGCCGACTCATAATTATGAAGGGCTAGCCCGATTTGCTTCATGTTGTTCGTGCACTGGGTTCGACGAGCGGCTTCTCGTGCCGACTGAACTGCCGGCAGCAAGAGTGCAATGAGGACACCGATGATTGCGATTACCACCAGCAATTCGATCAATGTGAAGCCGGAACGTCGGAAATTGCGATGCAACGTCAAGGCAATCCTCCTCGATAGGGGAAAAAAATCGATGGATGGTAGATAGTGGTTGAGGTTGTTCGGCCCCAAGGCAAAGAGGAGCGTGGAACGTACCTTCGACCCCTTCAACTCACCCAGAACTTCCTGAGTGTGCTGAACATTTGGGAATCAAGCGAGGTAACGCGACAAACACATCAACCCTAGAGAGGATGCGAGCAAAGCTCGGAAAGGATCGATAATGATGGGGCTGTGATCGAATCTCTGGAAAAAAACCAGAAAAATGAGCCCGATAGATCACCTCGAAAGACAGGGCACGGGAAACCCAAACATCGGGCCGTCGTTTGTTGCAGATTCTCTTGTCATCCGTGTCAAAAGAAGACTGGCTTTAGGTTTCATCATGCATGCAAATAGCCCCAGCCACACTTCGGCCTTAGCCGTTGATCCCTAGATTCATGAATCTTAGCAGCGTATGGTCCATGGTAAGAGGATCGATCAATCCTGAATAAATAGACCACAAGTGGCTGAGAGAAAACCGATGCGATCGAATCGCGCTGGGAATCGTCGTCCGAGTGCTCGAGGCCGAGTCAGGAGAAGTTTCCCAAGAGTCGAATCCCTCGAAGACCGCCGTCTCCTTGCCACGTTTGGGGTCACCAGTACAGCAGATGCTGGGTTGGGTACACTCCGCGAGGCAATCCTTTCAGCCAACGCAACAACTGGCCCAGACATCATCCTCTTCAACATCGAGGGGGATGGTCAGCACGTCATCGAACCGCTGACACCACTTCCGGCGATTACCGAGCAGGTCGAGATCCAGGGCTACACGCAACCTGGTGCGGTCGCGAACAGTTCCGATGGGAACGACGACGAGGAAACCGATATCGCCGTCCTAACGATCCGAATCGATGGATCGATGGCCGGCCCCACAGCAGATGGTCTAATCATCCAAGGGTCCAACAGCGCGATTTCGGGCCTGAGCATCACTGGCTTCGGTGGGGCGGGAATCGTCATTGAAACCGTTGATCCCGACAACCCTGCCGTAGGTAATCGGCTCTTCGGAAACTTCGTTGGAATCGACGACTTCAACGAAGCAACCCGAAACCCCGTCACCGCGGAGTCAAACCCCTTCGCAAATGGCCTCGGGATTCGAATCGCGGCGTCAAACAACCGAATCGGCGGTACCCTCCCATCAGGACGAAACATCATCCAAGGAAATATCGATGCTGGGGTGTTGCTGACTACCGAAGAAGGGACCGGAAACCTGGTCGAGGGTAATTTTATCCTCGACAACGGTGGTGACGGGGTCTTGCTCGAGTCCTCCAACAACTTCGTGGGTGAAGCGATCGGTGAAGGACCAGCAGGTGGGGGTAATGTGATCTCGGGGAATCAGCGTGGTGTGGTACTCTCTGGAATAGCGGCGCGCGGCAACATCATCATTAACAACGAAATTGGGACCGATGTTGGCCTTCCGGGCTTTGAGGAACCGACACGGGGCGTAAGCTCAAGGCCGAACCAAGAAGAAGGTGTCTTCATCGATCGAGCCCCCGACAATTCGATCGGTGGTAATGGTGGCAACACCCGTAATGTGATCGCGGCCAATATTAGCGATGGAATCCGGATTCAAGGTGAAACGGCCGCTGGGAACCGAGTCCGCAATAACTATATTGGCTTTAACCTCAGGGGTAATGTCGTTTCAATCTTGCCGAACCAAAATGGAATTGCGATTGCCGCACCTCGGAACGTGATCGGTGGGCAGACCGAAGGTGAACGGAATACGATTGCAGAGAATGGGCGGAATGGCATTAGCATCAGTGGTGCTCTAGCGACGGGTAATGAAGTCCAAGGCAACTACATCGGGACAATCCAAGGGGGAGATGATTTCGGCAATTCCTTCGATGGAATCTTGGTTGATCAGGCACCAGATAATCTGATCGGTGGTGATACTCCAGGTGCAGGTAATGTAATCTCAGCGAATAACAATGGTGTCGTCATTAAAGGTGCAGGTGCCGCGGGAAACCGAGTCCTGGGGAACTTCATTGGTCCCGCGAGCGATGGTCAAACCGATCTCGGTAACGCGGTTGACGGGATTGTGGTGAACAGTGCGCCCGAAGTCATCATCGGGGGCACTGGTGAAGCTGCCCGAAATGTCATTTCTGGGAACGATCGGGGAATTCGTCTCATCGGTTCTGGTGTCACTGGATCCTTCATCACCAACAATTTGATTGGCCTCGCGGCTGATGGCTTCACTGATTTAGGAAACTCCATCGACGGGATCCTGCTCGCCGGAGGTGCATCGGGCAACACCATCGGCGGTGCAACAACTGATTCAGGTAACTTGATTGCGTTCAACGGTGAAGCCGGAGTTCGGGTCACGTCAGGGAACCAGAACAGGATCTTTTCCAACGCCATCTTTAATAACACGGGACTCGGGATCGATCTTGGTCATGCTGGGGTCGACACCAACGATCCTGGCGATACAGACACCGGGCCGAACGACCTTGTCAATGCTCCAACCTTACTCCTTGCTACAACCAACAACGAATCAACATCGATCCAAGGTACGTTGCTTACCAGTCCTGGCGAGATCCTTGACGTTCAGCTCTTCTCGAATGCTGTAGCTGATCCGACCGGATTCGGTGAAGGCCAAACTCTGTTAGAGTTGGTCGAGGTTGAGGCTGACACTTCCGGAATCGCTAGCTTTGCAGTCAACCTGGAACCAGCAATTGCCCCAGGCCTCTTCATTACCGCTACTGCAACTAATTCCAACGGCAACACGTCCGAGTTCTCCAACGCCATCCCCACTAAGGAAATCCAGCTCCAGTTCGCTGTCAATGAGTATCAAGCCGTTGAAGCCGATGGCGTTGCCACTATACTCTTGACCCGGACTGGGGCTCTTGGAGGGACGGCATCTGTCTTGTTTAGCACCCTTGACGGTACTGCGATTGCTGGCCAAGACTACGAAATGGTCTCTTCAGTCGTCACTTTTGATCCTGGACAAGTAAACCAGACGGTCACAATTCCACTCATTGATGATAGTGAAGTCGATCAACCCGTCACGGTACAGCTCATGCTCTCTGAACCATCAGCGGGTGTCACCCTCGGGAGTCCTGAAACTGCAACACTGGTGATCGGTAGTGACGATCAGTCAGTCTTGGGCTTTAGCAGCGAATCCCTGGCAGTAGACGAATCCTCCGGTAGTTTAACGATCTCCGTGATCAGAACAGGCGCTGAGAATCAGGCGACTGTTGCCTTCGCAACGCGAGACGGCACCGCCGAGGCAGGGATTGACTATCAGCCGATTGGTGGGCTCCTCGCGTTTCAACCTGGCGAGTTTGAGAAGCAGATTGTGGTGGAGTTGATCGGTGACTCGCTGGTCGAAGGTAACGAAACATTCTCCGTCTCTCTTGGTGCACCCTCGGGAGTCATCTTGGCACCTACGACTGAAGCAATCGTCACCCTTCTCGATGATGACAACCCAGGACGTTTCGAGTTCGAGTTTGCTAGGATGGTAGTTGGGGAGGATTTTGGTGTAGCAAAGGTGACAGTCCTCCGAAGTAACGGTGACGGTGGTCCAGCACGAGTTAGCATGGCGACACTCGATAATTCTGCAAGGGCCGGAATCTCCTACCTACAGGTTGCTCAAATTCTCCATTTCGCTCCTGGCGAGTCTCGTAGAGTGGTCGAGATCCCGATTCTTGACGACGCTGTGTCCGAGCCTGATCAGGCCTTTTCGGTCTTTCTTGGCTTTCCAAGCATAGGTACCGAGCTTGGAAGTCCCACAGAACTTCAAGTAACGATTGTCGATAACGACGCCCACCAAGCGCCTCCAGTCGTGGTTCAGAGCGAAGCCATGTTCGGTCCCTTCGGTCTCACGGCAGTTGTGCTCAGCTTCAGTGAGCCGATCGAACCCAATCGTGCAGTTGATCCAACGAATTACGAGATGTTGCAAGGAGGTCCTGACCAACTGATCGGTACGAGCGATGATCTTCTAATTCCACTCGCTGCAGTGTGGTATGACCCACCCACTTCTCGAGTTGCACTGATTCCGGCCACCTTTTTTCCACTCGAAACCTTCTTCCAAGTCACTATCAGATCACCGTTTACGAGCAGTCGCACATCGGGATTGACCGACCTCGATGGCTTACTCCTGGACGGTGACTTCGACGGGATCCCCGGCGGTACCTTCATCGCACAATTTCGGAATCGCCAGCAATTTAACTGACTTCCACCATTAGTGCAGTCCCCTCCACAGCTCATCGTAATTCCACCAAGAGTTCCTCGAATCTACTTGCTTTGATGATATAACTCCAATTCTTCGTGTTTTTCACTCCTCACCAACAAATCCGAAGAACTCTACTTCATGCGTTATTGTAATCCTAATTACAGAAATCACCGAGGCTTCACGTTGATTGAGCTTCTGGTGGTCATCGCGATCATTGGCGTCTTGATCGCTCTTCTCCTTCCCGCCGTTCAATCGGCTCGTGAAGCGGCCCGACGGACCCAGTGCACCAACAACTTGAAGCAGATCGGCCTTGGCTTTCACAACTTCGAAAGCGCCAACTCTCACCTCCCGTTCGGTCCACATGACGGTAACATCAATGCCGTGACAGCAGACGGTGTCACACCGAATCCCGACGGATTCAACTACGACGAAGATCCTGCCTCGTCCTACGGCGACACTACTTGCTGCAATGCGGCACATCCGTCAGGGTGGAACCACTTTTATCACATTCTCCCCTACGTTGAACAACAGACCGTATATGACCTCGGTAATTTTGACGCCCCGCCGGTCTGGCCTGCTGCCTTTCCCATCGATGCAACTGGGCAGAACGAAGTGATGCTCGCTGCCTTGGCGATCTACTACTGCCCGACCCGTCGCGGTATTGAACGCTACAATGAACCGTTCAATATTTCACGAAACGATTACGCGGGCTGTGCTGGATTCTATCAAGGTGAAATGTACGAATGTAACAGCAGCGGTGGCTCGGACGGTGATCCCCGTTATCACCCTGCTCCGCCCTTGGGAACATTCGGCATCGCCCCAATTGCGGACGAACGAACTCCCGTCAACCATGGCAACACCGGAGGCCGGAAGGGTGCGATCACATGGAGTGGTCGTGGGCAAACTCGAAAGCTTGCCGACTTCAGAGACGGCCTTTCGAATTCGATAATGGTGTCTGAAAAGAGCCTTCCTCTCGATCGACACGGTAGTGACGGTGGCGATAACGAGCGCTGGCAGAATAGCGGTTGGGACGAAGACTGTATCCGCTTCCACTTCCCTCCGATTCCGGACAGTCAAGCACCATCCTACCGAGGCATATGTCAGACTCCTCCAACTCCGAACGACTCATCGACCGGTACCGTCTGGCGCCGGATGTTTGGTTCGGCACACCCGGGCGGCCTTAATGCTCTCCTCGGTGATGGTTCCGTCCGCTTCATCAAATTTTCGATCGATCCCAACACCTTCCGTAAGCTCACCGTGATCGACGATCGGGAACCGATCAGCGCCGACGAGTTCTGATCAACACCAACTTATCATCTTGAGAGGGCTTTCTCATGAAACGTTCGATGCTCCTGTCAGTTGTCCTGTTAATCGCAGCCGCTGGTTGTGCAGGTTCCGATGAAGACATCATGCCTGAGAACACAAAGCTGACTCCAGAGCAAGGCGAGCAGCTTAATCAGCTTGACGCTCAGATTGCCGGTGAAGAGAGTGGCGAAGGCCTTTGAGCAAATCGCTCAAACATCTCGAACTCCTTCTATTCGATAGCTTACAAGCCACTCTCAGCAACGGCTGAGGGTGGCTTTTTGATTTGACCAGCTCACTGAAGTGGAAACAACAGGGCGCCGATCATCGTCACAATTAATCCAGTGACGCCCATGATCAGAGTGATTGGCGAGACTGTTCTGAGACCTTCGGACTCGGAGAGACCGCTCATCTGGCAGATCACCCAAAAGCCACTGTCAGCCATCCAAGAGACCGGCTTCGAGCCACAACCAATCGCTAAAGCTAGATAGACAGGATGGAACGACAACAGTCCCGATTCTGCCAATGGGCTGAGGACTCCAACACTGGTGACCATCGCCACTGTCGCCGAGCCTTGTGCGGTTCGGATGAATGCAGCAACAGCGAATGCTAACGGGAGAATGACGAAGGTTGACTGTCCTCTCCCGAAATCCGCAATCACTTCGGCCACACCTCCTTGGCGAACAACCGCTCCGAACGCCCCCCCCGCCGAGGTGATCAAGATGATCACTCCCGCGCTTTGGAGTCCCTGGCGGACGGTAACAGTCAGGGAATCCCGGTCCACGGACCAGAAGTAGACCATCAGCATCGAGATTGCTGCTGCAATTGCCAGTGCGACATTCTTATTTCCCAAGATCTTCGTGATCGGCATCACCTGACTAACCCATCCTGGAATTGTTCCAGACTCGAAGCACGCCTGATATGACGCCAGTCCTGTATCGAGTGTGATGAGCAAGAAGGGAAGGACAATCGGCGTTATCGCGAGCCAGATCGGTGGGAGTGCTGTCTCTGGTCGTTTCGTTTGGGATTCGATTAATGCGATCGAAGATTCAGCTCCAGGTCGCATTGGGATCGGCATCCGACGGTCGATCCAAACCCCGTACCCAAAACCGGCGAATGCGGCGAAGGATCCAACAAGAATACCTCCCAAGGCCATCGTCGGTAAATCGACACCTAACTCACCTGCAACAAGGAGAGGTCCAGGGGTCGGCGGCACCAGCGAGTGTGCCATCGTTGCCCCAGCGACGATCGAGAGCACATAGAGCAGGTAGTTTCGGCGCGTCCGCAACCAGAGCGCCTTCCCTAAGGGCATGAGCAAATAGAAGACTGTGTCGAAGAAGACTGGAATGGCGAGGAGAAAACCACTGCCAAGAAAGGCAATCGCTTCCTGACCCTGACCAAGAATCTTCATTGCAGTCCGCACAATCCGATCAGCCGCTCCCGATTCTAAAAGGCAGTTTCCGACAATCGCGGCCATCCCAATCAAGATCCCGATGCTTGTTGCTGTACCTCCGAAGCCCTCGGCAACACGAGTAGCTGGTGAAGACGTTACAAATTCCACAGATTTACGCGCTGTCCACTGCCCTTTAGTCAGTTGCTCTGAGGCATACTCCTGTAACTGTGATACCGGTGTAAGGAGGGCGAGCATAAAGGCCGCCAACAGGAGGGCGAGAAACGCGTGGAGCTTGAATCGGAGGATACCGATCAGCACCACTGCGACTGCGAACAGTAACGTCAGGACCGATTGCATCGCAACGCTCCTCGACGGATGAAGGGCGTAATGGAGTAACAGGGGAACCCAAGTTCACTGTTCTCTCGGTCACGAGAGTGACGTCAGTGGTAGGAAAACAGCGAGGATGAGACTAACGACGAGACCAACGACCCCGAGGACAATCAATAGCGGTGTCCAGCTCTTCAATGCTTCGGCTTCGGTGAGACCGCTCATCTTCGCAAAGACCCAGAAACCGCTGTCGTTCATCCAGGAGCCAATTAAGGAGCCGCTCCCAATGGCAGTGGCGAGATATGCCGGGTGGAACCCAAGAGCTTCTGGTGACGGGATGATGTCCGCGATTGTCGCTGCCCCCACAATCATAGCGACGGTACTGGAACCAACTGCAACTTTGAGAACGGCTGCAATGCCGAATGCCACAAGCAGCAAGAAGATTCCTTCGGCATTACCGCCGAATGACGCTTGGATTGATTCTCGGATGCCCGCTGCCTGAAGCATCCCACCAAAGGCACCACCCGCCGAAGTAATCAAGATGATGATCCCAGCGCTCATTAGTGACTTCTCGACAACCATCGCTACAGCATCACGGTTCAATCCACGTTGTCGCGCGAGGATCGTCAGCGCAATCACAGTCGCGACCAAGAGTGCAAAGTTGGCATTCCCAAAGAGTGCGGCCCAGTTTGCTGCTTGGCGTCGAGGGGTCTCCCAGTTGTGTCGTGTAACCGTACTCTCGGAGAACATCTCTTCCAAGACAAGGCGGTTGAGGTGCTCCACCTCCGCTTCAGGTTTTCGGAGCATGTCTTCGTCTGCAAGCGCAATGCCAGGCTTACGTTCGGTGAGTACAGTGCTGTTGAGTACCTGAATTAGATCAGCTTTGTTGGCGTTCTGGAGCAAACCCTCGGGAATCATTGCCTTGAGTCGCGCTTCAGGGCTTTCTTCTTCAATCTCATCACTCCGGAGCACGGTAGCGATCCCCAGCGTATCAATAAACTCGTTTTCACTAAACCGGGCTGCATGCTCTGCATTTGCGAAAGTACCGAGGACTGTATTGATCGAGATCAGGATCACTGGAAGTGCCACTGGGAGAATCGAGAGTTCGAGTGAAGGAAGCGCGGCATCACTCGGCGGTTCTGGTTCTTCAACCCCCGAAAGAGATCGCATTGGTACAGGCATTACTCGATCGGCCCACGCACAAAAAAGTAATCCCGCAATCGCTGCTGGTAGCGCAACGGCAAGGCCGACCAAAATCATCGCACCGAGATCGATACCTAGCGAAGAAGCGACAAGCAACGGTCCTGGTGTCGGCGGCACAAGTGTATGTGTAATTGCACCACCACAAGCGATCGCCATCACATACTTCAGATAGTGCTTGCCTGTCCTCCGATAGAGTGAGCGACCCAATGGCACCAAGAGGTAGAAGACGGTATCGAAGAAAACAGGGACCGACAACACGAACCCACTTCCCATCAAAGCAATCGAGGATCGTTTTTCGCCGAGGAGACTGACAAAGGACCGCACAATCCGGTCAGCAGCTCCACTCTCCATCAGGCAAGTACCGATAATCGCTGCCATCGCAATTACGATCCCGATATCACCGGCTGTGTTTCCGAAAGCGCCGGCAACTCGGGTCACCTTTGTCTCGATTGGCCCCGTCGCCATAAAGCTAACAATCAACGCCGAGATGATCAGAGCCATGAACGCATTTAAGCGCAAAACAATGATCATTCCGATGACAGAGGCAATACCTACTGCCAATATAATTAATGGATGGATTTGCTCCATCGCCAGTCCCCTCCACGGTTCGAGTGGTTCGCTGAGTTCTCGGATCGGCAGAACGGTTGCGGACCCCTCGCGACCGTTCTTCGCGCTTTGGTGCTTCGTCGATGTGGACTTCAGGCTCTCCGGTGGCGGTCATGAAACCAAGTGCCACTGAACAACGCAGGGCCTGAACTTATCACGCAGTCCATTACTCCGCAATTACTTCAAGAGTCAATCTGACTTGAACTCTTTCAGCGTCTTTTCACTCTTGAACGCCAAGAGTCCTGTTTCGGTTGGCGAATGAAGGACCTGATGCGTTAGAGTTATTTGAGATTTTCAGAGTGCCAGAAGACAATTATTGTCCATCTCCGAGACAACTGCGGACGTGACCAAGAGCTCTTGAACAATCGAACTCGCCTAATTCATCTTGGAGCAGATCGTGATGCATTCATTCTTGTCATCGTACCGAATCGTTTCATTGCTCATATTAATACTTCTAGGATACTGCAGTTCCTTAAGTGCAAGCCATTCCTTGCATCCGTACCATATCACCATTGCTGAGGCAAACTACAACACTGAGTCGGGTAAGCTCGAAGTCGCATTGCGGATCTATCAACCTGGGAGTCTTGAAGAAGCTCTGAGTCGTCGAGTCGGTGAACGAGTCCGTTTGGAACGCACCGAAAACATCGATGCCATGATCAAAGATTATCTCAAAGATGCTTTGATCATGATCGACCCAGAAGGTGAACGTGCCAAGATCGAGTGGGTTGGGAAAGAGGTCACAACCAAGACAACCTGGCTCTACTTTGAAATCCCGATGGCATCTGGTCCTGACGGATACCGCTTTACGAACAAGCTTCTCTTCGAGGCCGAACAAGATCAAGTAAACACCATTGTCTTCGGCCGTGGACGCAACCGGCGGTCGCTCCGCTTCACGCGAGACGATTCAACGCATACCCTTGAACCCGTTCAGCCATCGTTCTGAAACGGCTCGACTCGAACTTCAACTCAGACTTCCTCTCCTTCACCCTTGGAGTACACACTTCCATGAGACCCACCGCAATCGCAATCTTGCTCACGCTCTTGGGGAGCATCTGCAGCCCTCACTGGATCAACGCCACTCCATCGGACCCCGTCGAACTCTGGCCGAATGGGGCACCAGGTGCTAAGGGAGAAGACGAGGCGGATACTCCTGTCGTTCGAGTCTATCTTCCTCAGGAATCGGATCAGAATTCCGACGCTGGTGTGGTCATCTTCCCGGGTGGGGGTTACCGAGTCGTAGCGATCGACCACGAAGGAGTCCAGGTGGCACGACGACTCAATGAACGAGGGATTGCTGCGTTCGTGGTGACGTACCGACTAATGCCGACCTATACACCGGCCGATGCTTTGGCGGACGCACAACGTGCAATTCGCTTCGTAAGGTCGAACGCCGCAGAATTCGGGATTTCGCCGGATCGAATCGGTGCACTCGGTTTTTCTGCCGGCGGACACCTCACCAGCACTGTTGGTACCACATCAGGTCCAGGAGATCCTGACGCCGAAGACCCTATCGAGCGTGTCCACAGCCGTCCTGACTTTATTGTTCCCTGCTATCCGGTGATCAATGGTGAACTACTCAATCGTGAGAATAATCCCTATCGGGCAACCGATCTTCAAGTTACCGCTGAGACACCACCGACATTTCTCTTTCACACTACAGAAGACACCGGCGTCATTCCGGAACACAGCATCCGTTTCTATCAAGCGTTACAAGCATATAAAATTCCGTCAGAGCTTCATATTTTTGGACAAGGGCCACACGGGGTTGGGCTCGCTCCAGGAGACCCGAGCACAGGTGCTTGGTTTGATTTACTCGTAAACTGGCTTCGATCCTCAGGATTCTTGACAGCTTCGGAGCGAGCAATGGTTTCCGGGACGATCTTGGTGGACGCTGCGGCGATTAATCGAGGATGGATCACCTTCGTTCCGATTGGTCCCGATGCCTCCACCAGACCAGTTGCTTCAGCCTACATCACCGACCGCCGCAAGGGTGCATTCTCCATTGATGCAAGACACGGACCTTGTCCAGGCCCCCACCGGATCGAGATTCTGCGAGTCGCCAACGCCCTGGAACGAAACCCGAGCGTCGACGATGCTGTGCTTCTTGCCGGTCCCGGAACCGATATTGAACTCACAACCATGATCGTCCCAGGTGAGAACACGATCAATCTTGAACTTAGACAGGATTGATCATTCACCCGAGACCTGCTTCAGTTGTCCAACTGTCTAATTCTCCGGAGCAGAGGAAAGGCTGCTCCGGGAATGAAGCTCACCTTTTCGCTGATCAGACTTGGAGTGTCGGTTCACCCTTCTGCCAGTTGCAAGGGCAGAGTTCGTCGGACTGTGCGGCGTCAAGAACCCTAAGCACTTCATCAACATTGCGGCCAACTTGTAGCCCGTTGGCGGTTGCAAACTGAATGGTCCCTTGTGGATCGACGATAAAGGTCGCCCTAAGGCAGACATGCTCTTCCGGGTCTAGAATCCCGAGATCAGCAGCTAGCTTTTGTGCTGCAATCAGCGGAAATTGAAGGTCCTTCAATCCCGGGTGTGATTCACACCAGGCCAGGTGGCTGTACTCATTGTCGGTACTGCCACCAACGACGGTCGCGTCCCGTTCCTTGAAGTCAGCAAGCCGATTGTTGAATTCGATGATCTCGGTCGGGCAGACGAAGGTGAAATCTTTGGGGTAGAAAAAGTAAACTACCCATCGTCCTTCGTAAGTGCCGTTGTCAATCGCGGTGAGGCTCTCAATATTCGATCCGACACAGGCTTGAGCGCGGAACTCGGGGAATTTGTGGCCAACTGTCAGCAAGGCAACCTCCTTCGCAACGCGATGGCATCAGTCCGGTAATTATTCCGCCCGGGACTAATTGCAACTGAATACACCTATTTGTAGGCGATTAAGCATTATAAGTCGAATGGATTTTCCTGATCGTTTTGATAAGATTTGCTAATGGAACTCGATCAACTACGCTCGTTTCTGATGGTTGCGGAATTGGGAAGCTTCACCCGCGCGGCCGACGAATGTTCGATTTCACAACCAGCGTTGAGTCAACGTATCGCTAAGCTGGAGAAGGAGTTAGGCCGACCCGTTTTCGACAGGATCGGTAAAACAGTCCAGCTAACAGAGGCGGGTCGCCTTCTCAGACCGGGCGCTGAGCGACTCTTGGCATTGGCAAGCGACCTCGCTCGTGAAGTCGCGGATGATGACCAATCTGGCCGAATCGTGGTGGGGGCGATTCCAACAATCGCTCCCTATCTGCTTCCCTCGCTCCTCCGAGAGTTCCGAGCCTTAGCGCCCCGAGCGAGGGTGGAAGTGGATGAAGCAATGACCGAAGTCCTCCTCAAGCGTACCCAACGAGGTGAGATTGACGTCGGCGTCTTAGCACTACCAATCGAGTCATCGGGCGACCTGACCATTGAGGCACTCTTTGACGAAGAGCTTTTCCTCGCGCTCCCAACAGATCATCTGCTCAGAGAGACTGAAAAGGTCTCGATCGAAGCGATCCAAGAGGAGCCGTTCGTGTTGTTGGGCGATGGTCATTGCCTCTCGGACCAGATCCGGAACTTCTGCCGACAGCGGCAGTTCCAGCCAATTGTTACGGGACGAACGGGGCAGCTTGCCACAGTCCAAGAGTTAGTCGCCCTCGGCCACGGGATCTCGTTTATCCCCGCAATGGCTCGGAGAGTCGATGCCAGCCCCCAGCGCCTCTATCGACCG
>CAZEAN010000067.1:0-32867 GCA_964510225.1 uncultured Isosphaeraceae bacterium | reverse complement strand
CCGTACGGGACCCCACCGCCTCGATCTTTCCACCTCGGATCAGAATCGTCCCGTTCACGATCGGATCACTGGCAGCAGTGATGATCTTGGCGCCATGAACGGCAACCAAGTCGTCTGAATCAGCATCGGATCCCTTGCCCAACGCTCCAGGACTGAAAAGCCCCGCGCTGAAGAGCCCACATGCAAGGATCAGAGCCAAACGTTGTCGTGGGCAAACAGATTTTGATTCCATTTAGTTGGACTCCTTGCTCGTGTCAGCTTCTACTTCGTAAACCCATTCCCCATCGATCATCACCGCGAGGACTCGGCTCGAGAGGTCAAACGGAGGGCCGCTCCAGACCACCAGGTCGGCGTCCTTACCGATGGTGATCGTCCCGATGCGCTCTTGCAATTTGATTAACGCGGCTGGCTGAGACGAGAGACCGGCAAGGGCGTCATCCGTACCGAGTCCATAGCGAACGGCATAACGGATTGCCTGGGAAAGGCTCGCAGAACCGGTCCGGGATTCGGACTGGAAGGCAAACGGGATCCCCGCGAGGGCAAGTTCTTCCGCCAAATTGACTGCAGTCTGATCCACGGTCTGGATTAAACGCGGTCCGACCACCGCAGCGGCCTTCGCTTCGGACAATTTGTCGAGGTCACGAAATGCGTCTTCCGCGCCGAGTAGGACCGTATCTAGCTTGAACTCATCCCGGAAGACCTTGAGGGCATCTCGGATCGCCTCAAGCTGGTCGACATCAACAAGTGCGGGAATCTTGCCACCGAACAAGAGTCGGTATGGCTCTTGATTGTCAACCTTGCGGGGCTCTTTCGGTTTCTCAGGCTCCTTCGGAAGCGCTGCTTGATCTTTGCCCTTTTCGTCGTCCTTCTTCGAATCATCATCATCCTTGTCTTCGGACTTCTCAGACTCCTCAGACTCCTCTTTTTTCTCTGATTCGTCCGAGTCGTCATCGTCTTCTTGTGGGAATGAAATGTCGATCGTAATTGTTGCTTTGTTGCCACCCTCGGATTCAGACTTCTCTTCCTTTTCCGAATTATCGTCGTCGTCGGCTTCTTTCTTAGCTTCCTCAGCTTTCCGACGAGCCTCGGCGGCACGCTTTTCGGCTTCGAGCCGCGCTTTCGCTTGATCATATTCCCGTTTTTTGACCTCGTATGCTTTGAGATCCGCCTCGTACTTGGTCCAGGAATCAGCATATTGCTTGCCGCGGGTCAGCAAGGTCCGGAGTGCGGGAGTTGTACTGGTAAGATTCCCCGAGAGCCGAAAACGAATGGCAACGAGATCACCGAGGAGGTTCGGCTGATCACCGAGCTTGAAGGCGATCACGGGAGCCGGCGAGTTGTCGCGCGGGCCAGTGAGAACGGTCGTAATTCCACCTTCGCGCGCGACCGAGACCGCAGGATCGTTGGAGATCAAGCGATCACCGAGCGACGTTCCGAGCTGGACACTGGTTCTGGTCGAGCCTCCTGACGAAAGCGAGCCCCCAAATCCTAGATCTGTTGCAAAATCGATGAATCCCGGAGTAATGAAGGCATCCTCAAAAACGCGGACTCCCGCAGTCGGCGGTGCAGAGACATCGGTCCCGACTCCTCGGATCTTGGAGCCTCGGACGGCGATCGATCCGTCCGCAACGACGGTTCCATCACCCGTCAGAATTGTCCCACCTCGGATCACCGAGACCTCTTCCGCCTTGTCCGCCGACCACACCGACTCGCCCCCGAGATAGACTTCTCGGACTAGGGCATGAACATCAAAGGGGGCGTCCGTAAGCAAGACGAAATCCGCATCTTTACCAGGTTGAAGTGACCCGACGCGGTCCTGCACCCCCAAGATCTTCGCAGGCCCGAAGGTCATCATCTCAAGGACTTGCTGATCGGTCAGCGGACCCGCCGTGAACAAGCCCCCGAGAAAGAGGAGGTCGTCAAGATCAGCGTCGGCTTCTGGAACGATGGCTACTGGTATCCCCGCTTTGGTCAATGCAACGGCATCATCCCAGGGGTCTCGGCGGGCCAACCCGAACTCAGGACGGATCGGGACTGAAGTCACAACACCCGGTCGAGTTCCTGGGCCGAGCACCACGCCGTCAACCAGTTCGGCCCAATCATCAAGTTCGTCCAAGAAAGGACGTAATTCCCGAACCCCGACCAGGACCAACCGCAGTCGATACTCACGAGCAAGGGCCAACGCAGCGCGGATTGCAGGTGGGTCTGGGGCTTCGATCCGTAGTCTTCCCGTAGCGTCGATCGCTTGGGCAACGGATACGAGAACGGGATCAGGACCACCCGGTCCCCAAGCTTGCGGCGGATTATCGGTCGCGGATTCGAGAAGGAGTTTCAGTCCCGTCAACGCCCCAGCGAGGCTTCCCCCGAGCTGAGGACGGGTCGGTTCCAGCGCGGTCTCACCCGAGACAACTCGCGGCGGTGGGTCATAAATTCGAGGGGGGTTCAACACGGAACGAGTCAAGAGGATCCGGAGGTCGCCGACATCGCGGAGTATCGGTTCTGGTCCTCCAGCAGTCGGCCGACTCAGTTTCACGACCGCACCGACACCCGGAATCAAACGGCTCCGCCCGGGGCTAAGTTGGACGGTCGTGACACCCCCCTCGAGAATCGGCTCGAAATCCTGATATGGATCAAAACCATCGATCGCCCGGACTTCCGGCGTTAAAGTTCGTTCATCGTCTCTTGATGTCTCACCGATCCCCGATTGCGCCGCAACGAGCCCCGGAACAAGGACCGAGCCAGGTCCGAAATTCTTCCGCTGGGCGTTCTCCGGAATACTGACCTCAGTGGCAGAGCCGACGGCTCGAATTCGGCCATCCTCCACGACTAAGACCGCATCATCAATTGGCGGCGCATCGCCGGGCCAGAGCTGGGCAACCTGGTAGGCGATGGTGTCCTGACCACGAACAACGGACGGGGCTATCAGACTACTAAAGAGTCCAGTGAGCAGCCCAAGCCCAGTGAGCAGTCGGTGGAGTCGGCGGGATTGAAGCATCGTGATCATCGATTCCGGTGATGCTGGTCAAGGATCGTGGTGGATCAAGAGGAGTCGAGGACAATCAACTGCAGGATGAAGACAGAGGATTGAAGCTGCGATCCGACTGTTGGATTGGATCAACAATCCGAGCCAACCGTTCGCTCAAGCTGAGTGATCGCTCAAGCTGAGTGATCGATTGAAGAAATCAGTCTCAGTCATCTTCAGTGGGTCGGAGGAGTTCCTGAAGGCGTTCGTCGGTTTCTCGACGGTAGACAACCACGCCGTCAATAATGGTCGTTTCGACCCACGTTCCGAGTTGGAGCGGTTCCCCACTGAGGATAATCAGATCTGCATCCTTGCCAACTTCGATCGATCCGACAAACTTATCAACTCCGACGATCTGTGCCGGGAGCAGTGTTAACGCTTCCAAGGCAGCGTCAAAGGGCATTCCGTACTTCACTGCCGTCGCCGCTTGGTACCAGAGGAAGTTCTGTCCGAGTGTCAGAGACCCACCACTCGAGACTTGGAAGGCGAAGGGGATTCCCGCTTCGAGGTAAGTCGCTGGGAGCGTGATCAAGCGATCGGTCTCCGTTGCCGGATCGGTTTCCCAGTAGACGAGGGTCGGATCAAGGATTACCGGCTGATCCATTGAATTAATGAGATCGACCGCCTTGTAGCATTCGGATCCGAGTACCAAGGTTGCGTTTAAGTCATACTGATCGATCAGTCGGATTGCCTGAGGGACGTCCATCGCTCGGGCACAGTAGATGATTGCGGGCAGCTCACCCTTGATGAGACGAACGAGATTAGCCCGCGCTTCGTCGGGCTCTGCTTCCTCATCGGAGTCTTCATCAGCATCCTGATCGTCAGCTTCTTCCTTCTTCGCTTCGAGTTCGGCAATGTAAGCCTTTGTTTCCTCAAGTTCGCGACGGAGCCGTGCGAGTTGACTCATCCGGCTACTCGAACCGGCTGGGCTCAGCGAGAGCTTGAGGAACCTATCTCGACTCAAGATCATCTCGTCGACAAACGTCCCTGCAGTCTTCACGACAGCGGAGACTCCACCAATCATGGTGTTGTTGCCGGGACTCACATGAACGGTAGTGACCCCGTTGCGTCGAGCCTCCTCGAAGTAGGACCGATTGGGATCGATCGCATCGATCACCGAAATAAAGGGCACGTTCGGATTCACTTCGTTGGCTTGCACCAGCGGGAGCGAACTATGCGGCTCAACGAAGCCGGGCATGATCACCTTGCCCGTCGCATCGATGACGTTGGCATCGACCGGGATCTCAAGATCAGTACCCACCGCCCGGATCCGGCCATCCCGAATTAAGATGATCCCGTTGTCGATCGGATCACCGACGATCGGAATAATCTTCCCTCCTTGGATCGCGAGATCTTGTGCCTCGGCGTTTGGAAGAACCATTCCGGAGCAAAGAACTCCAAGAAACGAAACGAGCAACGATCGTGGTGGCCAAGACAAACGCGCCATGAGCGAGTTAATCCTCTTGCATTGATGACATTGACGAAGATTCGATATGTTTTTTTGGATCGTAGATGACACCGCCGACCATCGTCCATTGGACACGTGAGGTCAACTCCAGCGGGTCACCGGTGAGGGCCAATAGATCGGCATCTTTTCCGGGCTGGATGCTACCGACCCGTCGATCGATACCGATCAGGCGTGCCGGAACTATCGTGATCGACTCCAGGGCCGACTCACGATCGAGTCCGAAGCGGACCGCGAAGCGGGCTTGATCGAGTAAGTCACCACCAGAGAGGGCAATAGTAACCCCCGCTTCATCAAGCAGGCCCGCGACATTCCAGGCAATTTCGGTCCCCTCGGGCCCCCGGTCGTCGCTAGCTTGAAGGCGGCCGAGGATCACGGGGATCTCAGCCTCAGCCAAAACATCGGCAACCTTGTAACTTTCTTGCCCACCCATGAGGATTGGCTTGAGCTGAAATTCGTCGGCAATGCGACCGAGGGTCAAGATGTCGTATTCTGTACGACTCAGTCCGATCAATCGGCGATCACCGCGCAAGACTTCTTGCAAACGAATGAGCCCCGGATTAGTGGCTGACGTTCCACTTGCAGTCGACGAATTCGCCGGGCTCTTTGCCGCTTGATCGAACGACTTCCGGAGAATGGAGACCACGCCCATCCGATTCGTCGGTTGGCGGATGTAGATCGTATCAGGACGGGACCGCGACCGATTCCCACGGACAGGGTCATTACACATCGCGATGATCAGGGGTCCGTCTTCAAGCAAGACGGTCTGGCCCTCCGACTTAATCACAGTGGCGGTCCCGGAAATCACGTTTTCCGAACCTGGGAGCACGGCAACCGTGGTCGTCCCGTCGACCAATGCTTCGATAAATCGTCTGTCGGTCTGATCAATGGCATCGACTAAGCTAAAATCGGCGATCACTTCGCGGGTTTGTTCCGAATCGGGCCCTGTGACTCCCCCTTCGAAATCGAGTTCGACTAAACCGGGAATGAGTGTCCCTTCCTCGCCGAGATCGATGACCTCGGTATCGGTCCCCGCGACAATCGACGATCCGACCCGGACAATCCGACCGTTGGCCACCAACACCGCGCCTGGGGTCAGCGCTTCGCCCGCCATCGTTTCGACCCGGCCGGCACGAATGAGGATCGTGGAGGAATCCTGGGCACGGAGCGCTGTCTGCGCTGTCGCCAAGCAGCCGATCAACAAGCCAGCAACAATGATCCCCAAACGTTTCGGCCTGAATGAACTCATGGTGACCTTTGATAGATTCATCGATTCAATGGGGAGTAGAACGTCGGTTGGAATTCGCTCATTGGTGGCTCAGGAATTAAGGTGCTAGATCCCCGCCCACGATCACGCAGAGCGGAGCGCTGCGGAGGTCAAGCGGCGAACCACTCCAGATCACGACATCAGCAGGACTCCCAACGCTCCAGAGTCCGTTTTGTTCCGACAACAGAGCGGGACCTTGCACCAATCCGAGAATTACCGATTCAGGGTCCATCCCTGCGGTCACGGCCGAGGCCGCGAGAAGCCGGAGCTCGTTAGGAGCCGACGCCGTAAAGAGGACGGCAATCCCTTCCTCTTGGGCTTGGACGACTGCCTGACGTTGTCGGATCGTCGCATAGCTTAACTCGGACGGCTCCAACACAATCGCTTGAGGTCGGACGTTTCCGTTGAGGATCACATCAAGTGCTTTGTCGAGTTCACCGGCACCAACTAAGACAGTCTTGAGTGAGAATGCCCGGGTCAGCTCAAGAGCAGCGTTGATCTCAGGTACTGAGTTCACCCGAAAGAAGGTTAGATCAGTGCCATCCCGGAGCCGTTGTGCCTGGGCAGTCCGAAGCTCTTGAAACCGTTGAGTGATCGAGCGCGGGAGCAAATAATTGACCTCCAGCTCTACGCTGGTGTCGCGACCTCCTGACGACTGCAAGAATCGGGTCGCAAGATCAACCTGACTCGGGAGGCTCGAAGGGTAACGAGAGCTGTTCCGCGATGCTTCGGTCAGGGAGATCGTCACCCCGAGATTGGGGGCGAGCACCGCCTCACGTGGAGCGTGGCGGGTCAGGTCCATCGTGCCCGAGACAACGAATGAGGGATCGGTCGTCAACGCCGTCCGGAGCACGCCACCCCGGACCTGGGCTCGGACAGCCGCATTCGTGGGATCAAACCCATCCGAAGCGCGGAGACGGCTCGCGTCGGGTCCGGTTTCAAGGGTCGAGGGCGCCCCGAAGCCAAAGGTTCCCAACGACGCCGTGAGTCCTGGCGTCACCCAAGCCTCCCCGAGGTCAAACACAACTTCGCCCTCAACGGGCTCGAGAGTCGCACCAGATCGCACAATCGAACCATCCTGGATCCGGAGTGCACCAGCCTCAAACTGACCATCAGCTTGGAGGATGCGCGCCGAACGTATCAAGTAGGAGCCAGGGAGCGGGGCCACCAGTGTATCGGATGCAAGTTGGACTAAATCGGCGGATTCGCGTGTCGTCGAAGCATCCGACTGATAGATCATCTCTCCGCAGGAAAAGACCAACCGGACCGGGGCACAGAGATCGAGCGGATCGCCGGCAAACGCCACAAGATCGGCCCGGAGACCCTCCGCGATGGAACCAACCTGATTGTCCACACCGAGAATCTCTGCAGCGCCTCGGGTAATTGCGTTCAGCACTTGAGCTTCAGGAATTCCAGCCGCTACCGCCTGCGCTGCCTCGGCTCGGAGTCGAGCCGAATCTTCGGGTCGACTACCATAGGTCCCCAGCGCCCAGCGACTGTCCTCCACCAAGAGCTCTTCAAGCCAGTTTTCCGAGCGGTTCTGACGGTACGAAGGGACGTTACCGGTATTGGTCATTGGCCCTAGAACCATCGGTATCCGTTCCGACTCCAACCTCTCCCGCACTAAACCGGGATCGGAGACCCCTTCAATTAAGAATTCAAACTCGTACTCGTCGGCGAGCTTCAGAGCGTTCTTGAGATCATCCTCACGGTGCGCTTCGAGTCGGAGGGGTATCTCGGCGTTGAGAACTTTGACCAGAACTTCCTTTGCTTCATCCCGTTTCGGTTCTTTGGGTCGTTCTGGCTTCTTGGAGTCTTCGGAATCGGACTCTGACTTCTTCGCGTCATCCTCTGCCTTCTCTTCAGAGTCAGCTTCGTCCTTGCTCTCCTCATCCTTGTCGTCAGCGGATGGCCCTGGTGGAGTACCGCGACGACTCGGTGGTCTCGGACCCGGTCCGCCCTGACCCGGACCCCGGCGCTGAGGCTGATTCTCCTGCTCCGACTCCTCCGCTTTCTCCTCGTTCTCAGTCGCATCCTTGTCGTTGGACTCTGACTCCGACTGAGTTTCTTCGTACTTCTTTAGGGCCTCGCGATACTTCTCCCACTCCTCTTTATACTTCTTCGCTGATTCAAGCGTTGATTTGAGTCGTGTGTAATCCTGGTAGCGGAGCACCGAGTTCGACGTCGAACCGCTGAGACCGAGTCCGGCTTGGACCCAGGCATCGGGTTTGATCGTCAACCCTTGCACCGAATTGCCAGGCCCGACGCTCAGGACCGCACCGCGACCACTCAAGCGGCTTGTCCCCGACGGTTGTACCGCGACGGCCGTCACCCCAGATTGCGCAACGAGTTTCCAGTCATCGCTGAATGAATCAACACCGTCGAGAATGCTCAGTGAACCATCTGACGCGCTTTCGGTCCGTGCCCGTGGCGTGAGCCAAAGAACACTCCGGGCGTCGATCAAGCCAGGGCTGATCGTCAGGCCGCCAACATCAATAGTTTTGGCATCCGCCGGAACTTCGATATCAGACCCGACGTCCGTAATCTTCCCGTCTTGGATCAGAATCGTCCCCTCGATCAGACCCGGATCCGACATCGTCAGAATCCGGCCACCAACCAACGCCGTGATAGGTCCCGATCCTTCTTCTTCCGACTCCCCTTGAGCAAGAACGCTACGGCCCACGTTACTCAAGAAAAGACTGATCAGGACGATACTGAGAATCGCCAACTGGCGAGAGCAAGGATTGGATGGCATTGGGATCAAAAGGTGATAAATCTTGAGGATAATAAGGAATGAGAAAGGGAGGTTGAAAGTGACTGTTAATCGGACTTTCACAATCTTACTATCAAAGCGTGCTCGATGGAAACTATGGGCGACTTTTTTTGAGAAAATCGCCTAGGCTTCCCAATCGTTGTTATCTTTGCTGCGCGGAAGCACCAATTTGTTCGATTGAAGAAGCAGGCGTGCCGACTCGAGCAGTTGATTAATCCGAGCGATGACGACTTCCTTCATCTCCTCCTGGATCCGGGCAAAGCCGAGCATTCTGAGGGCCAACGTCACCAATTCTTCCTGCTCGATCCCGAACGCGTGCTCCACGATTCGGAGGATTGCCGCGTCAAGCTCGATAGTGGCAATCAATTCGAGACGTTTTGAACTACTCGGTAGTTGGGCACGATTCCTCGGAACGACCCGTCTACCGGGGTCCCGGTGGAGAAAGTCGTCCTCGACCTGGATGCATGAGCCCGATCGGAGGCACTCGAGAACCGCCTGGTTGATCGTCTCCCGCGCATGTGCGGACAACCGTTTGATGCGCAACGATTCCCCTATTCGTTTTGCGACCTCAGACTGATGAACCGGCCCTTCAGAATCGACGACTTCAATAATCATCTCTTGGAGCGCCGCTGGCGTCATCGCGTTCAAGTGCGTTTGATGCCCTTGTGTCTTCGGAATTCTGATCTGATACAGTGGAAACGAGTCGATTTGCGATTTTGATGTGTTTATCTCGATCGGAAGTCTCTGCGGATCCAACCGATCAAGTGACCCGGTCGATTGCTGGAGCGACTCTGCCAAACCCTCGCCACGGATTAGTTGCAAGATCCCGGCGTACTGCTGATTGGGGTCGCGACACCAATCGAGCGATCGGATTGGGTAGAGCTTCCAACCGAGTCGTCGGAGAACGCTCGACCGGCGGAGATAGCGATCAGAGACTGTCTCTGCTTCGTAACCAAGCAGATGATCGCTCAAAAGGCCGAGGCTGAATCGATCGGGATCCTCTGGGTCGATAATGGCGAGATCGATCCCCGACCGATCACCCCCGAGATTCGAGACAATCCCCACACCCTCCTCGTGGAGACGCCTTGCAAGCTCAATCATCATTGAATTCTTATTTTCAAAACATGATTGATTAAATATTACCGTTTCGTTTGCCAACTCTCCTGATGCCTCCTGCAGGAAGGTCTTGAAGGCGCGGACACCGGGAGAGGTTGTCCGATTCAGGTCAAGATCACCGGCAACGATGTTGGTGAAGACCTCCGAACGTCGACGTGCCCGGGTGATCAGAACATTTAAGCGTCGATCACCAGAGGGACCGTTCAGAGGTCCAAAGTTCATTGAGAGTCGGCCCTCGGTATCGCGACCATAGCCCACGCTGATAAAGATCACATCACGTTCGTCACCCTGGACGTTTTCGAGATTCTTGACAAAGAACGGCTCCGGCCCTTCATCAGCAAAAAAGGGCTCAAGTTCAGGTTGGTTCCAACGGATCGATTCAAGTGCTTCCGTAATCGCACTGGATTGCGCTGTGCTGAATGCTGCAACTCCGAGCGTTTCACGTTCGGCCTCTGGTCGGCCGAGTTGAGTTTTCGCGAATACGGAGACTGCCACCGCGACTGCTTCTGCTTCGAGGGGATTGGTCCGAGTCCGTCCTCGATGGTAGGTTGTGTCGGGGAGGTGCCGGAGCCTGAGTCCGGCTTGAGAACGGTCCCGTGTCGGTCCCGGAAAGACGATCAACTGATTGTCGTAGAAGAGTCGGTTCGAGACCGTAATCAGCGACTCGTGCTGACTCCGATAGTGCCAACGAAGCATCCGACGTGGGGCACCTTGTGCCAGGAAGAGGCTGAGGATGCTCTCCAATTCCTCGACCGATTCCGAGTCCTCCTCGATCTCTTCCGGCCCTTCCGTCGCGGTCAATCGATCGAAGAATGTTGTGGGGGGAAGCTGCTGGTTGTCACCGACGACGACCGCTTGTCGACCGCGTAAGAGGGCTCCCAATGCGTCAATCGGCCGGACCTGGCTCGCCTCATCGAAAATGACGAGGTCGAACTCAAGAGCCCCTGGCTCAAGGTAGGAGGCAACCGAGAGCGGGCTCATCAACCAAATGGGCTTCATCGCCTGAATGGCGTGCCCTGCGTCCTGGAAGAGTCGACGTAAGGGGGCATGTCTGCTCTTTTTCTCGATCTCGCGGCGCAAAAACGCAATTCCCCCGCCATTGGAGGTAACGCGAGGGATCCCGGCGCGGTGTGCTCCCGCAGCCCGGGCGCGATGATGAGATCGAAGCGTCGCTTCTCCGTCATGGAGTTTCTTGATCAAGTTTTCCATCTCCGCACCTCCGTATTCCTTGAGGAGCGGTTCCTGGCTCATCGCTGCCTCGGTCAGGGCGCGGTAATACTGCCACTGAAACACGGAAACGAGCCGATCGTTCTGGTCCCAATCGGAGAGTAGGGTCTCAATGATTGGGCCTAGCTCAGTTTCTCGGCAATCGTTGATTCGTTGATTGACTCGGACGAGCTTCATCATCGTCGTCGCATGCGCGCGACTCTGCGCTAGCCAATCCCACTGTGACTCGTAAGGCCAGAGAGCAAGTTCTGTAATCCCTCCAGGAGTGCTCTCCGAGTCGCTCGAATCAGTCGAATGAACAAGGGCATTCAGAGCTTCCAGAGCCTCCTGATGGTCTTGGATCGCCTGATTCAATCGTTCAACGAACGTCTGATCAACGAGTCGTATTGAATCTTGATTGTTGTGGAGCGATTCCAGCGTCGACTTATCGAGCTGACCGTCTCTGAGCGCGGATCGGAGTCGTCGGGCTCGCCCAAGTGTTCGCGAGAGTTCGATCCAATCGCTCTGGACTCCTTGGAATTGACGTCCGAAACAACAAGCTCCCAGGCACTGATACTCTTGGATCGTCTGTTCCAATCGCGCTGCTTCTTGGATCGCGTCGATGAGTTCGAGTTGGCGGGCAACTCCTCTCGGAGGTGCAGCACGGCAGAGGGTCGCCAGTTGAAAGAATCCGACGGCGTAGCGTTGTGAGAGGGAACGCCACCAGGAGCGTCCTTTCGTGTTGAGGATGCCGCGGAGATCGTTGAGATCACGACCCCAAGCGTCCGGCAAAAGGACTCTCTCAAAGCGACTTCGGAGTTCTCGATAGGCACCACCCGCCTGAATCAACTCTTCCAGTTCGGAGGCCCGAACACTCCAAATCGGGTCATCGAATAGTTTGGCGTCATGAATGTCATCAAAAATCGTCCACTTGAGCAGTTCGCGGTGTGTTTCGACGGTACCGAGGTCAGACGGTGGCTGAATCTGGAGGATTGAACCGAGTTCGGTCGCAAGCTTTTGGAGGGTCTCGACCGATTCTTGGGCACGTCGACAACGCCCGAGCCACTCCCTGTCGTCGTCCGGAGTCCAGGTGGTCCGTTCCGATCCTCCCAAGAGACTGTCAGGCCATGCATCGAGTTCGTCGATCCGAGACTGGAGGCTCTGGACCAATCCCACGTAACGATCAAACTCCAGGGGAGTCCAACGTTCGACCGGAACGGTAGTTGGCAACGGAAGAGGCTCTTGTTCGAGGCTCCCTTGGGCCGCAATCATCCGTCCCACAGCATCAGCAAACGTCACGTTACTGCTACCTATTGGCCGATTAATAGCACTCGTCAGTCGGTTCAGTTCTCTCCGAGTCTCGGAGAGGATCGCGGCGTCGTCGTTGGGTGGCCGGAGTCGATACCGAGGAAGTTCGAAGGTCTTCTGTAAGTCATCGAGAACTTCCCGACGTCGGGTCCGATGACTGTGGAGATTGAGACAGGACGGCCCCAGGCCGATTTGTTCGAGTCGCCGTTGGACGACTTCCAGCGCAGCTCCTTTCTCAGCGACAAAGAGCACAGAATCGCCCCGACCCACCGCCTCGGCAATCAGATTGGTAATCGTCTGGCTCTTTCCCGTTCCCGGTGGCCCTTGAATCACGAGATTACGACCGGCATTGACCTCGGCGATCGCGGCGAGCTGAGAGCGATCGGCGTCGAGTACAGGCCGGAGTTCCACCGGGGAGAACCGATCGTCGAGGTTGACGTCCGGGTCCACGACCGGGCTCTGCTCTTCGAATCCCTCCGCGAGGAGTCGGGAGACCACTGGGTGCGCTGAGGGCCTCCGATCAACCGGCCAGATCTCAGGATCGAGGTCGCGATACATCAACTGTCGACTGAACGAGAAGAAGCCGACCATCATCCGATCAGTTGCCACACTCCAACTCTCCTCACCCTCGATTTGTGCGGCGACGGTCTCGCAGTAGGCCGTTGGATTCAACTCGTCGGCGATCGGGAGTTCGGGAAGAGTGAGATCGAGGGTCAGGCGGAGCTTTTCTGCAAGCGAGAGATTTGTTTCGAGGTCTTCCGAAGTGTAGCGGATCCGAAATCGTTCTTGGGCATGATGGCGATCGAGTGTTACCGGAATCAGGATCAACGGCGCTTCCAGAACGCGTGCATCCTCAGAGGGCTCCCTCCATTGCAGAATCCCGATCGAGAGGAAGAGGGTGGTCATCCCGTGTTCGGCGATGGAACTCCGACTCACCGATTGCATCCCGATCAACCGTGACTGGAGTTGCTCGGCTTCGAGTTCAGTCTGGAGCTTGAGGTCGGAGGGATCGATCTTAGGCAATCGTAAGGCTGGCTTTGATCTAACCGACTCATCGGACGGTTCTTCTTGCCCCTCCGGGGCCAGCGCCGGTTCGAAGCTCATCGCTCGATGGTTCCGGACGAGCAGGCGGACAACCTCGTCTGGCGATTCCCCGACAATCTCGATCGACCGACGTCCCGATCCGAGGTTGAGCAACGGATTCCTCAGACTGAGGTCAAGCAGAGCCCGACGCTCGTTATCCAACTTCCGATCAACAGGAGCGAGTTCTTCGATCATTCCTGGACTCAATGGTTCAACCCGATCATGAAGCGAGCCTTCTCCGATCGACCGCTCCCTGATGCTTGCCAAGCGATCACGGATGGGCGAGACCGCTCACTCCTCTTTGCAAAAGAGCGAGTCAAGCCCCTAAGCTTGCCAAGATTGTGCTAGGAATCAAGATTGGCAGGGCCAAACGCGTGAGGAAGGAGGTCGGTCAGTGTCGTCCGAACCATCGTTGGTCCGTCAGCCACGCAAATGATCTCGAGGTCTGGTGAGAACTCATTGAGGACTTGACGGCACGCACCGCAAGGCATCGTCGGAGAGTCCGTCGGCGTGTAAACGACTAGTCCCAACCAATCTCGATCTCCTTGGCTGACTCCTTGGAACGCCGCAACGCGTTCCGCACAGATGGTTAAGCCATAAGATGCGTTCTCAATATTACATCCCTGGAAGATCGTACCATCAGAGGTCATGAGGGCGGCCCCCACTCGAAAGCGACTGTAAGGCGCGTAAGCTTGAGTCGAGGCCGCCTGCGCAGCCCCGATCAATCTCGACAATTGATCATTATTAAGTAAGCCAGACATTACGATAGCACGTTAGGTGGTCACGTTTTCGGAGCTTAGGGTCTCGACGCCGACCCGGTGGCAATAGTCCCCGAGCGACTCACCCTGCTCGCGATCCTGGATGAAGCGTTGGAAGACGGGACGAAGCTCGGCAACAATCCGATCAAAGGGTACGTAATCTTTATAGATCGCGTTGAGCCGATCTCCTTCGACCCGACCTCCGAGGAAGATCGTGTAGGTTCCTGGGCCTGCAGTCCCATCGGGATTCTTCGAAGCGCCGCGGCCCACTAAACCAATGTCGGAATTATAAGGTCGAGCGCAGCCATTCGGGCAGCCCGTCATATGGACACTGAATCGCTCGTCGGCAAGCCCGATCGCCGCGAGTGACTCCTCCAACTCTGTCATCAAGTCAGGTAACACTCGTTCCGATTCAGTAACCGCGAGACCGCAAGTCGGTAACGCCGGGCACGCCATCGACCACCGACGGACCGTTGATACCGATTCAACTGTCGCAATCCCATGATCGACGAGCCACTGATTAATCTCATCCTTCCAGGAGGGTTCGATCTCACTGAGCAAGATCGACTGGGTACAGGTCAAGCGACCGGGTGTCCGATAGCGCTCGAAGAAACTCCGGAGACCAGTCGCGAGTCGAAGATCTCCCTCGTCTTTGATCCGACCATTTTCGACAGGGATACCGAGCCAGAGCCGGCCGTTCCCTTGGTCATGCCAACCGAGGTGATCTTCGACTCCGGTAATCTTGAGGCCTTTTGACGCTTGAAGCTTTTTGCCAAGATAAGATTCAACTTTTTCCCGAAAGGTTTCGATTCCCCAGTCATGAATTAAGTATTTGAGTCGTGCACGTTTGCGATCGGTCCTGTTTCCAAAGTCACGTTGTACCTTGACCACACCCTCGGCGATTTCGAGAAGCGCGTCTCTCGGAATGTAGCAAAGCGGTTTCGCAACTGCCGGAAATGTCTTTGCAGCGCTCGGGGTTGTTCCCATCCCACCGCCAACGAGCACATCATAACCAACGAGTGTCCCGTCCTCGACGACCGCGACAAAGCCGAGGTCGTTTGCATAAACATCGACGCAATTATCGTCGGGTAAGGCAAACGCGGTCTTGAATTTCCTCGGGAGGTAAGTCTTGCCGTAGATCGGCTCAACTTGATCATCCCCAGACGTCGCAACCTTAATCGGTTCGGGTTGGGGAGCCTCGTCGTTTTCGATTTTCTCTCCGTCGAGCCAGAGGTCCCAGTAACTTGTGCTCCGAGGGGAGAGGTGTGCGGAGAGCTTACTGCAATCGGCCTGCATTGCTTGTCGGACTGGATCGTGCAATGGAGCGGGGCAACAGAGGATGTTGCGTTCAACATCTCCGCACGCCGCGAGTGTATCAAGTAGCGATTCGTTGATCGCCCGCATCGTCGACTTGAGGTCTTGTTTGAGGATCCCGTGGAACTGAAATTCCTGACGGGTCGTAATCCGGAGCGTTCCGTTGGCCTGTTCCCGCGCCACCCGATCACACGCCAAGTACTGCGCTGCGGTGAGGCGACCACCGGGAATCCGAACACGGACCATAAACTGATGAGCGGGCTCCTCCCCTGCTCGTTTCAGTTGAAGCCGGAGATCGCGATCGTCTTGTTGGTAGGTTCCGTGGAACTTCAGAATCTGAGCCGCATCCCCGCTGACCTTTGACTCCGGGTTCCCCAACTCGTCCAGAATCGAACCTCGGAGGTAATCGCTGGATTCCTTCAAGACCTCAAGCTTGCTCGGTTTCGCCCGCGAGCCATTGTTCGTTGCCACAGCCTAACCCTTTGGGACCCAACAGGATCGATACGGAGCCGACAACGACCCAACGTATCTTTGGTTCTCAAGTAAAGATGATGAACTAAGGGCATTCTATGCGGGGGGGAATGTCCAAATCAATCGCGATCCACTTCCCTCTGGTTACACTGGGGGGCACTTGGCGTGATGATCTCCCGCGAATTAGAGAGTAGCGATCGGAGGCGCGATGGGAGGCGATTATCGACTCGATGGCCCTAAACCTGCACGCTTATATGAAGTAATCTTACCGAAAAAGATTAATTACTTCGCAAAGATTCAACAGGTTTTGGAGGATCTGTTTGACGAAGATGCCATCAAGGAGGTTCCTTCAATCCGTCGACGGATCCGCGAAGCTCAAAGCCGTAATCCCTCGTTCGATAGCGAAGGGTGGGTCCGGACTCTCTGCGAAGCGTCGCGCGGTTATTCGATCTATGAGATGGATGGGCGTTACCTCTCCGCTTCGGGGCCGATCGATGAACGTGTTCTTGTTTTTCGGTTCATCTTCCACAACCCTTCCGAACCCGGGATGGTTAAGGGAGATTTCCTTGCCGCTTCGCTCGAGGTGATTCATCACCTGGTCGCCGTCCGATTCGCCGAAGAACTCGGGGTTGAAGAGGAAATCTGGCTCCTCGAATTCGGCGAGCCGAAGTTGGCGATCTGGAAGAAACAGCAAAATCCCGCTTCCTCCCAACCGTCATCCGACCGCACAATTCAAACCTAGGAGTCATAGGCTTGAACAGCAGTGATCTCATTAACAAATTCGAATCAGCCGCGGAACTAGTCGAGTACGCGATAACCGGGCTTACGATCGAACAGTACCGCCAGAGAGTTGGCCCAGGGACTTGGAGCATTGGTGAGCTAATTATTCACTTGCTTGATGCGGACCTGGTCGGTGGAGATCGCATCAAGCGAGTAATCGCCGAAGATCAACCAACGCTCTTCAGGTTCGATGAAACCCGCTGGGTCGAACGACTCGGCGGCAACAAGCTTTCACCTACCGATGCAGCTCAATTGCTGATTCAACATCGACGTTTCGTAAGCACGATGCTCCGACTCCGGACCGAAGACGACTTCAGGCGCGCAGGGACGCACTCGGAACGAGGCCGGCTTACACTCGCAGAACTCATCCGGAGCAATATCAGTCATATTGATCATCACTTAAAGTTCCTTTATGCGAAGCGTGGCAACCTCGGACTTTCAATGATCCCGCGCTACAGTTATTCCGAGGACTGAACTACATCCTTCAATCTACCTACCGATGCATCGGATTAGGAGAAGCAAAACAATGGGACGGCTCTTCGCCGGAACACAGTGGGATCGCCCTCCGCGCTGTGAGCGTTGCGATCAACTTGAAGAGGATTGTAAGTGCCCTCCCGAAACCGAGAGGCCTACGGAACTACTCGACCCCTCGAAGCAGACGGCCCGGGTCCGGATCGAGAAGCGTGCCAAAGGTAAAAAAGTAACAACAGTCGCCGGCCTCGATCCCGACCGAAATGATCTTAAGGCTTTAACAACACGTCTTAAGACCGGATGCGGTGGCGGAGGCACTCTTCAAGATGACGGTACGATCGAGGTCCAAGGCGAGCATCTCGACCGTGTGATCGCGCTCCTCTCTGAGATCGGCTACAAGACCAAACGCGGTTGACACATGGGGTAATTCGATGCTCCGACGACTCTGGAGAGGGTTAATCGAGCCGAGCTATCGTGATTGAATCGGCTCAGGTGCGAGGATGTAGGGGCCGGAAGGAGGCAGAAGGTGGTTCGCAAACCATCGGTAGGCATCAACCTGGCCGTTTTCGAAGTAGCGTAACGAGTGTGTTTCCAGTGGCATTGTCGCTAGCTCGACATGGACTCCGCGCGATGAAGCCAACCAGGCAAACGACATCGCCTGGGCATCGAAGTTCCAATTATCCCGCCCGGGGAAATGACAATAGAGCGCAAGCTCACCGGGCTGCAGGTTTGTGGTGAAGAGCAAGTCGGCTGGGTTCAACGCCCGGATAATCGACGATATTTCGGGACCATTCCCAAAGAGGGGTTCAATGTAACGCTTGGCTCTTGTCTGGCGGAGCCCAAAGTAGAACACCCCGTACACCTGCTCTGGATCATAAACTTCCTTCCAGCGATAGGTTGACGGATGGAAGTTTTCCCGAGGTCCTTTCTCGCGGAGGTCATCGTAGCGGATGTTGACCGGGCTCCCGAGCGTCGCAATCACTCCAAAGAGATGTCGATGTCTGATCCCAATGCTAAGACCGCCAAATCCCCCTCCTGAGAGACCGAGAATCGCATGTGCCTCTCGTTCAGGACGGATCGAATAGTTCTGCATCAAGAATGGGTAGACTTCGTGGACGAGATGGTCCTCGAACCGCCCCCCTCGTCCGTTAACATAAAGAGAATGGACTCCGTTGATCTGATTCTCACCGTTGTAAAACCCGTCGGCACAGGCAACAACCACCGGAGGCATCTCACCTCGGAGAATCATCCGATCGAGTTTCTTTAAGGCATGGGTACCAAGAAAATAATGCTCGTCAACGAACGCCATATGGAGATAGATAATGACGGGGTAGGATCGTCTTGGGTCGTAGCCGGGTGGGGTGTAGACATAAAGATCGCGCTTCCGGCCGAGGATCGGCGAGTAGAGTCGCCGGTCGTCACCATGATTCGAGGTGAAATCATTCACATGTCCGGCGAGCTGCGCATTGGTGAGCCGAATCGAAACATGGTTGAGGAATTGACCGAACGAGGGAGTTGAGAGGCTCACAAAGAGCATTACCGTCAGGATGAGCCGCCGCATCGAAATCCCCCATGATCATGGTCAGCGCCGTCAACGCTCGAAGTCTCCGCAGACTCTCCATGTTTTTCGGCATCAACCAATGAGGTTCTCGAATCTTATATCTAGCGATTTCTGTTTGGGCTCTGGGCTCACTCGATCTCTCCCCAATCACATGGGTTTGGAGAAACCGTCTTTCTCTCGCTAGAGTCAATCCCAGCTTTACAACAGACGATCTCGGGCACCCGTCTGTTTGCTGATGAGTTTTGAGCCTTCTTGCTCAGCCAAAGCAACCACAGGGCACATCAGAATGAATCAAACGTGAAGCAGTTTTGTGAACCTGCCAATCCAGTTTGTACAAGGATCTCGTTAACGGCATGGACGATTGTTCCGACTTCAGCCATTGCCCCAAGTCCCACGTCACCACAGGCGAGTCGCTTCGGGATCGGAGGAACGATCCGGAGACCTTTGGTCGACTGGATCGCGGCAGCATCGAGTCTGTCCAGTGAAACGTCGTGAGCCCCGAGATCACTCCCATGGTCACTCAGAATTGCCCGAAAATTCCGGAGCGTGACCGGATGATGCCACATCGCCGTGTTCATTGCCGGTGCCAGCACAAGTGGACGGCTTAAATCTCTAGCCCGAAGAACACAGGTCAAGAGGTTATCTGCAAGCCCAGTGGCACATTTTGCGAGCGTATTCGCGTCGAGCGGCGCGACCAAGATTAGGTCCGCCCACTTCCTTAATTCGATGTGGAGGACAGGATCACCAGCCTCCCATCGTGTCCTTGACCAATCGTCTTCGTCCCGAAAGAAACCACTCGAATTCTCGGTTCCGTCGCCAAGAATCGCCCGAAGCTTGCCGGAATCGACAAAGCGGAGCGAAGGCTCTGTTGCGATAACCCGGACGGTGTGGCCAGATTTCTGGAGATTATCAACTAACAGTGGGGTCCGGACTGCGGCAACTGATCCAGTGATCCCGAGCGCAATCTGCGGCATTGGTGCACTCAAATTACGGGCAATCCGGAATTGGTTCCACCAAGACCTGCTGGAGGCACTAGCGCCACTCTGCGCTGTGAGGTGCCATTGTTTGATTAATTGCGTCCGAGAGTCGACAAATCAAATCTTGGTGCAATCGACGGGACTGTTTCCTTGAGAGGAGCAAGCGTTCCTGAGCGCGCCGTGTCAACATCGACGCGATCGCTTTGAGGTCGGCTTCAACGAGACCGTTCAGATCCTCGAATTCTCGAGGCATATTGAGTGGGATCTGCTGCGGTGTGGGTGTTGTCGGACAGGGCATCGGCTCTGGCCCTCCTTGGCTGAGGCGTGCGCTAGATGTTGAGCTTCAATCAAAGCATTCAACAACTAGCGAGTTTCCACGTCACAGTCAAGACTCGGATATGAATCCCCGGGATCCGGGAATCTGGAAATTAGTAGACGAGTACAGGAATCGCAGTTCGATTGTTCGAAGACTAACCAAGGATGATTGGCTGATTCACCGAGACCGTAGAACTGAAGCTTTGATTGAGGAATGGCGACTACTGTATTCACTGGCTTGTGAGAGTTTTCACTCTGACGACGTAATGATAGGCGGTCCCAAGGGGACGTCAAGCACCCAGTAAACATTTGTCTATAAGAAGAGTGTGGCTTCCTGGGGTTTGGCTTTTGAGGTCTTAGGCCCCATCGCCTCACGGAGGAGATCGATAAGACTGGGGCCATCGATCAACTCAATCGGGTGTTCTGACGCGAAACGTTCCGCCGCAACCGAGAAGGTCTTCGTTGTGACGAAGTAGCCCTTGTGGCACTGGGAGTGTTGAATCGCACCGAGGAACTTTTGAATCTCGGGGGATCCCACCACCCCTTTCTTGTGATACTTACACTGAACTGCGGCACGAAGGCCTTTCCTAGTGAGCAGGAGATCGACGCCTTGATCGCCGGTTCCCCCCACGGTCTCAACTGCAAATCCGAGGGCCTCGAAGACTTCGCCAACAAACTCCTCAAAGGCCTCAGGGGTGAGGTTGCTGAGTTGGGCGATCTTGAGATCGGCCCGTTGAGCCTGTCGACGGAGGCGCTCAAGCTTCTCTTCTGATTCTACGACAAAACGCTCGATCATCCGACGTCGACGCTCAATTTCTTCTTTCTCGGGGCCTTCCCAGCGCTCCCCGAAGCGTCGGATCTTGTACAACGCGTTCCGGATCGTGTTGTCCATCCGCGAACGCTCAGCACGGGTCAGTTGGTTTTCGAACCGTCGGTAGACCGCGTACTCAAGATGCTCGAACGCATCCTCAAGCTCCCCGAGGCTCCGGATCCTCGGTGCTTCATCGTTGTAGGCTCGAGTTCTAAATAACTCTCCTTGAATTGGTTCCGATGCAACTGGAGAGCCTGGAGCTGCCGAGGGGCTCGGGGTGATTCCTGCCTCAGCCCGGAGCCACTCGAGCAAGAGGGCCGCACAATGGGGCCGCAAGCACTCGGAGGTGGCCGACGTTGCTTTCTCATCCTGAGCCGAACTCATCGGATCAATCCTTCTGAACTCGCTTCAAACTGATCTCATCAGTGCGCAAAGGGATCCACCGGAATGGCAGAGGGCCCCGATTCAATCGACAAGAGGAGAGGATCGTCAACAAGGAAGACAGTTCCCGGACCTGCTTCACCGAGTGCAACGAATCGCTGATTCTCCTTCCGAGCACCAACTCGGATGAACCCCTTTCGTTCAAATCCGACGAATGACAGTGTGATCAAAAGCTCAGGAGGTTCCAAGCCCGATCCCGGCGGAATTGAACCTTGATGCTGGACAAACCGAATCGCGGTGAGGGAACCAATCGCTCCGGCCAAGGCCTCAAAATCGAGGGAACTCAACGTAGAATCTGGATCCCCTTCGGTCTGTTCCCAAGTCCCGTCCGACTTCCGAGATACGCTCAGACGCTGATCCCGGACTTCAAGCGTGATCCCTTCGAGGCGATCAGGGCCGAAGGCGAGAATCCGACGTTCGCGGAGTTCTGTCTCCATCGGCTTTAGGAGTTTAGGCCCAATCAGAAAAACCACCGGGCGGTCATCGAGCGCAGCATACCGCTGCTCAGGGTTCCGAGAGAATCGACCACCGACCCTCAGTAGATGTGGCCCTGATCCAAGATCCCCCGACCAACGGACCACCGCAAACGGTGTCTCAAGCCCAAAGATCGCAACATCGTCGGGCTCTTCCTCAATCAAGGCTTCGGCACGTAGGGCGGCAAGATGGTCAGCCAACATCGAGGCGACAAGTTGGTCCGCGGTTGCGCTCACGGGTTCAATCAAGCCCCAAGGACTTAATCGGCCCTGTTTATTCTTGGTCCGCTGAATCGCTTGAGATTCATTGGCACGAGTCAGGCTGATCTCGGTAATCTGCTGGGGATCATCTCGCAGGAGGGTCCGATTCCGGAAGGCCAACGGCTGCCTCGGAATCAGCGACTGGACCGTCTTGGGTAGCAGGAGGATCGTCGATGGGTCTCCGGCTCGACGCCCATAAATCGAAGTAGTGTTCCGTGCTTCGCGCCCGACCTCAAGCGAACCAGCCGGAGGGCGTCCGAAGATCGACTCCGACTCGCGGGACAGATCAACGTTGTGGTCGTCCGACTCCCAGATCGAGATCACGGCGAGAGGTTGTTCAAAGCCGATCTCGATCTCGGGATCGGGGCTCAGAAACTCGGCGGTCTGGAGACCAAGGACCCCTTGAAGGAAATTCCCGACCTCAAGACGATCCGCAAGGCCTGGCTCGGGCGCGTCGACCCGCCACTCTGTACCGGGTTTCATCAGTCGATGTCGTTGTTCACCGACCTTGATCTCGAAACCAATCACACGCTCCGGCTCGATGTCGAAAATCGAACGACTCCGGAGTGCGCTGAGGTCCGGAATCGCGACGGAACTGGCTTCGACAATCATGATCTCCTGATCTGATTCGCGTCGAGCATAGATCAGCTCGGGTCGTTCTGGGACCGGATTTCCGAGGACCGCAACTTGAGTCGTTGCGGGGCCAACCAGCCCCGCCGATCGGATCGAGACCCTCCGTCTCGGTGGCTCAAGACCGTAATCGACGGTAGGGGTCGCTGCTGGATCCACAAACTCAAGGGCCTGCACTTCGGCGAAGTTGGTAATCAGCGAGGTGACTTCCCCTTGATTGACCGGAACGTTGCCTGAGGATTTGAGACGCCAACGCCGTGCATCTCGTTCGAGCCGGAACGACTCCTCTGGCCCCTCAACTCGAAACTCGAGTGTGTCATAAGAGTAGACTCCGAATAACGATCGATCGCGGAACCAGTCGACCGGCTGATCGATCGGGGCGACGGCATCGGCTCGTCCGAGCTGAATCGGGCCCTCTGCGGATCCCCTCAGATAACGGAGTGATTCCAGCGAGTCTCCGAGGACCAGCCGGCAGAATGGCGTCTCCGATTGCACTCCGAACAATTCGATCGAGGGAGAATCCGCGTTGAATCCAAACTGCGACGGATCACCATCGATCGCCCCTGCCTCGGGATCAGGCCGGAGTTGAACCAGCCGACTCAAGAGGGTTTCAATCCGGTTACGCTCAGCACGCGCCTTGATGGGTTCTCGGAGTACCCAGCCACCATCATTCTGATCACGCTCGAGAACAATCTGAGGTTGATCGGGTTGGGTGATCACGAGCTTCTGAATTGCGGATGATTCGAGATCGACCAATTGGGGCAACACACGGCTATTACGCCGGATACGTTCATCGAGAGTTGGAACATCGGCGAACTGCAACCAACCCATCACTCCGAGACCGGCGAAGAAGAGAATGAACAGGAGCGTGGTTGACTTTGAGCGCAAGGCCACGGTCATCTCTCCTTCGATCGTTGGATCGAGTCTCCGGAATGGAACGATCACCTGAACTACTGTCGACGCGTAATCGCCATGGTCATCCCCAAGGCCAAGAGAACGACGATCGCCATCACGGTCGGGAGGAGGACCAACTTCGCCCGGAGATCCTCGCTGGCTGTCAGTCGGCGGACAACATAAGTCCGAGGCTCAATCCCGGCAAGTTCGGGGCGATCTTCCAGCCAACTGATCGCATTCAGAATCAGGTCACGGTTGGCAAACCCTTGTAGTGAGAGCATCCGATTATCGACGGCATTCGGGCTTCCGATCACCACGCCGATCGGCTCACTCTCGCGGGAGTTTCCCGGGCCTTGGATCTGCTTCTCAATTCCAATCACAAGATCGGCAGGGCCTGCTTCATCAAGCTCTCGATCGAACTGAACGGTCGCAGATTCGAGATCTTGTTCACGCCAAGAGGACCGCGAGCTTTTCACCAATCCGGTGATCCGTTGTTGTCGACGCTTCGGTTCATCCGAGTCTGCTGGAGCAATTTCCGATGCCATCGGAAGCACCAGATTGCGGTTGTTCAGTTGGTTCACAACTGGATGGTCGACGACTCCGCGCTCAATGGTGGCGACCAGTGTCACGGGCGCTCCGTTGAGGTTTCGATCGGGATCGACCACCAAACCCGGCTTGAACTGAATCCCAAGGTCAAGGAGCCAATCTTCTAGGCCAGTTGGCCGCTGGTTTCCGATCGCAAACACAACCCTTCCACCACGATCGACAAACGCCCGGAGTCGATTGGCCGCCTCTGTCCCGAACGGGAGTTCTGGATCGGCCACAAGGGCCATCGAAGCCTCCATCGGCAGTTCAGTCCCTGGATTCCAACTGACGACTCGGAGCCCGAGCGATTCCAGTTGAAGCCGCAATTGACCGAGCCCCCGGAGCCTTGGGTTCGCCTCATCGATTGAGGGCTCACCGTGGCCAGCGGTTACGGCGATCGTCGTTTGCCCTCCCGTGGTAACCCGGAGGAGCGCTGAGGTCAGCGCGCTCTCGCCGTAAAACTCGGTCACACCAACCACGTCGGAGCCAGGTGGAGGCAACTCAGTTGAAGCTTCGAACATATCGAGGTTGCGGACAACCTGGTATCGGAGCGTCTCCTCCGTCTCCGTCGAGACCAGAACACCGCCACCGCTCGTGACGCGGAGCCCCGGAACGCGGTCGATCAACCGTTGGTAGCCGGACGGATCCCGATAGGGATCAAGGACCGAAACTTCGATCATCTCCGGATTCTCCGCTTGAAATCGATCCAGGAGATCCGAGACCCGTTCAAATTGCCCCGACGCTCCACCGGCGAAGAGTGTGAGCGTCACGGGTTTCTTGAGGCCCTTCAAAGTGTTCACGGTCATCGATTCCAGGCTCAGGGAACGATCTCTCGTGAAGTCGATCGTCCGTCCGCCGTACCGAAAGACCATCAGATTGGCAATCACCAAGACGCCGAGAAGCATCGCGGCTGTTGAACCGCTGCTGGCAAACTGTTCGACCCGGAGAAAGACGGGATGAGCCGCCCGTTGTCTCTTCCCGAGATGGGAACAGGTGATCGTGGTCCCAAGCCCGATCCCAAAGAGAGGGATTGACCACAGGACCCCGAACCGTATTGCAACATAGGTGCTCCATCCAACCGCCAGAAATCCGAAGATCGTGAGTCCGACCAGGCGGTTCAACCCTGAGGGATGCGCTCGCCTCGAAGCTGGGGCTCCGCTCAGCGTGCGCGCCCCTCCCCCTGCCCCACCTCGGAGCAATTGCATCAGACCAAGCCCGGCTGCGATGCTGAGCCCCGCAAGCACGAACGGTTCACTCTGGAAAAATCCGATGAGTTGATCAGACATCGAGCCTTATTGCCCCTTTCGCGATTCGAGCAGTTTGGTCGCTAAAAAGAGCGCGAAGATCGTGACGGAAAGATGGAGCAAGAGAACCCGGAGGTCAAGCTTTCCGGTCGCCGCTTCATTTAGTTGCACATAGATGGAGAGTTTGAGGATGACCTCTGGCCAGGTTTCACCAACTTCGGCGAGCTGGTTGATGGCCGTGATCAGAAGCATCCCGAGCATCACCACGAAGGTCCCGATGGCCGACTCGATCTGATTCCGAGTCGCGGCACTCATCGCAATCCCGATCGCCACAAACATCATCCCCATTGTGCTCAGGCAGCATCCGATGGAAAGCAACGGGCCCAGATCGATCGGAAACTCACCGACCTTCCAGAGAAAAAATAGATAGAGCCCGAACGGAACCAACAAGGCGAGGAACATCACGAACCCCGCAACCCACTTACCCAAGATTACAGCGCTTTCGGTGACTGGTGCGGTCAGCAATCCTTCGAGCGTGCCCGACCGCTTCTCCTCGGCGAGCAACCGCATCGTCAACGACGGGACCGCGATCAAGAGGGCAACCCAGAAGAGCCACTGCCCCGCCAAGTACTGATTCAAGGGGTTCGACTGATCAGAAAACGAGGCGACGCGGCGAACATCGCTCAGTGACTCAACCAGTTGCGAAAAGTCGAGCATCGCGACAAGCTGAAACCCGAGTAAGACCAAATAAGCCATTGGCCTGAAGAAATATGACGCTAATTCTCGACGGGCGATGGTCCAGAGATGATGCATCGATCGTTCTCAGAATTCCGCTGATCTCTCGCCCGGTTTGTTAACGAATCGCTCCGAACACCAACGTCTTGGACGACACTTTCCAAGATTGAGTTCTTCGGACTTTACCTCGATTCGTCAGGCGGACCGTGGCAAGGTCCGTTGCATCGAGGCGTCACGGACCGCCCGGACGAATTCATCTTCAAGGGTCGATCGGGAGAGATCCAGCACTCGGAGCTTCCAACCATTCCGATAGACCCGTTCGGCCAATTGTTCTCGGAGGAGGTCCAACCGCTGCTCGTCCTCCGGATTCACGACCAGGCTGGAAAGTTCCCGGTCCTGATCCACCGATCGGACCTCGACCGAGGCGACACCAGGGGCAGTTCGGATCGCCGCCTGGACAGCATCGAGCGGGCCTCGAACTTCTAACGCAACTCCACGACCGGCTTGGAGTTTGGAGAGTGGTGAGTCGAGCGCAATCTTCCCCCCAGCAATGATAATCACCCTGGAACAAACCGACTCGACCTCAGAGAGAATGTGCGTGCTCAAGAGGATTGTATGACGAGCTGCGAGTCCTCGGATTAAGGCTCTGGTTTCGCCGATCTGGATCGGATCGAGCCCCGCTGTCGGTTCGTCTAGGATCAAGATCTCCGGACTCGCCAAGAGCGCATCGGCGAGCCCGACCCGTTGTCGATACCCCCTCGAGAGTTGGCCGATGATCCGATCGCGGACCTCCTCAAGGCGACATTGCTGAACGACGTCGTCAATGGCAAACCGTCGGCGACTCCGGGGAATCTCTTTTAGTTTGGCTCGAAACCCGAGGAACTCCCGGACCCTCATTTCGGGGTAGAGCGGGACGGTTTCCGGAAGATAACCGAGCGACTTTCGCACCTGGATCGGCTCATCGAAGAGGTCATGACCACCAAGCCGGGCCCGACCCGTTGTCGGCTCCAAGAAGGTGGAGAGAATCCGCATCGTGGTCGATTTCCCCGCGCCGTTCGGTCCCAAGAGACCGACGATCTCACCACGACCGACCTCGAAGCTGAGGTTCTCGACCGCGAGGGTCTGTCCATAGCGTTTGGAAAGTTGCTCGACCTCGATCATCCGAACTCAACCAAGGGGCCGCGGAGCTATCATCGTGACTGATTCCTATTAAGAATCATCCAATGACCAACTCCCTGAGTCAATTTGATCCTCACAAGATCAAAGGAAGACGATCTCGTTGGCCTCCGGCGCGACCCAACTAAAAGCTCGATGAGACCTTTACTTCCGGCCCCTCATCAGTCGGCGATTCTGGTCATTTTGCTGGTGTTAAAGATCTGCCATTGGTCCTCGTCGTTTAACATCTCCGAGGTCGCCACGATCTCATTTGCCGACTTGAATTCGTAGGAATCACGGTATTGCCTCGTCGTTGTTGGGTCACTCAAATCAGGACCTTCAGCCTCCAAGACCAGCTTCTTTCCCGTCGGATCAAGTGAACCCTTATAGCGCCAAATGAAGTTTGATGATGCGTCAACCCAGGTACCGATAAATTGATGTGTTTCCGTATCGAAGCCGAGAGTCTGCACAGAGAAAGGACCGTTAGGCGGAAAGCTGATTTCGCTGACGATCCATTTCTCTCCGATGACCCGGGAATTCATGGTCCCGTTGAACTCCGTCGCCCAATTACCTTCAAACTGCTTGAGCCACGCGAAGCCATCCAGCTCCTTCATATCTTCCCCATTAGCCTTGTTGGTTGAATGAGCGAAACAGTTGCCGGTTACCAACCCGAAAACAACGACGCCAATCAGAAATCTCATGATGACGCTCCTGTTGAACTGAATAGCGCCTGAGCGAGCCGACCACAGTAAACAAAGAGAAATTATGCCAGAAATCCGAACACCGAATACCAGGCGGAATTCTGGCTAGTAGTCTCTCGGTTCAATGGTTGCAACCCGACGGTACACTGAGGGAGGGAACTGCATCAATCTCCATCCCTGACCTTGGCCGAGATCAATCGATCAGCAACATCTAAGACCGACAAGTTTAAGATATCGCGGTTGTTTCTTGCCAAGGCTCCGCTCGCAATGCCGTCTCCTAACTTTCGTTACCCGTCTTCCTCGTCTTCAAGCTTGGCGAAGGCGGAGATTGAATGCCGCACCTTGGCATCCAGTGAGGCCGCTGGCTGTTTCCAAAAGGCAGCAAGGAAACCATCTTCAGAATCAGCAGGGATCGGTACTGGATCAACTTTCACTTCGTCAAAATAGTGATCTAGTTCTCGCAGATCAGAAAATATGCATTTGTGCGCTTCGAAGATTTCTGGAAAGTAATATTCTGTAAGCCAAAACAGATCTGATTGGGGGCCCAAGTAATCGCGACGAACTTTTCTGTGGCAACTTGATTAATTTCACGGAATCCGAGTTCTCGATTCTTCCAGTGATGCATCGAGAGAACCGTCATCGAATGCGAGAAGCTCCTACTTTCAATTGGAAGCGATTCGGCAGAAACCTGCACTACAGGGTGAGCCCCTTCCTCCGTTGCGCGATCATCTTGGATGATGGCTCTAACTCTACCGACTCCGGATCCGGAGGTTCATATGACTCAGTTCCAGCACCAATGTTGATGACCCGTCTTGCTCCTTGGAGTTCAGACAACAGCCGTTCTGCCATTCTGGGATCGGTACGTTGTATTGCCGACAAATTGGCACCAATCTGGTCATAGATCGGTTTCATCAAATTGATTTTTGCTCACCATTCAACAGCGCTTGGACTCAGCGGACTAAGCCACCGAGAACAAGCGTTAGGGGATCGAAGGAATTGTAGCGGACCGTTCGTGGACCCTCAGCAGGTTATTGAGATCAGCGTTGCGCCTTGTCCTCTTCCGATGTGGTGCGTTGTTCAGTACGGTTCTCGATCAATTCGATTGACTTTTCGGCAAAGCGCTGGCCCAAAGTCTTGTAACCCTCAACCGAATAGTGAAGGTCATCCTTGATTTCCTTTCCGCTCTTGTTCTTCCCATCGTTAAGGTCGTCAGTGTCCACCCAGGCACCCTGTGGGTCAGCTTCGGCAACCTCAACCTGCGCCTCGCGGACCTTTGTCCAATCAGGATATCGCGAATTAGTCATGTCGAAATCGCTGAGTCGACCAATCACAAAGTTGAGATCGTCGCGGCCCAAATCGTCTGCAAGTTGATCGATCAGACCTCGGAGGCTGGCGGCATACACATCCCCATGTCGCTCCCGAGCATCACGCTCCCCTTGCATCCAGACAAACGTCACCGTTGTGGGCCTCTCTTCGTTGATCGCTCCCTTGACCCTCTTCACTAACCTGTCGTACAGGTCACCAGTAGCATCGGGACCATCTCCTTCTGCTGATTTCCACTTCTTGTACCAACGCCGAATCGGCTGGCCACTCCGGGCACTCTTCACAACGACAACCTTCTCTTTCCCCAGAGCAGCTTCGACTGCTGGTGTAAAGGAAATCTCTGGGTCGAGTCCAGCCATGTTCGACTGACCCGAGAGAATGAAGAGGTGCTTCTCCCCTTCCTCCGCTTTGACCAACGGAATCGAAGCAAAAAGAGCAAGTACCGTAACGCTGAAGCACTTCATTTGGTTCACGCCCTTCATCTTCCCGGTGTTCATCAGAACCAAGGCGAAACTCCGAAGCCCGCTCTGTCATGTGCAACACCTATGATACTAGAAAGTGCACCGTCGGGTGACACTGGTGGCTTGGCTTCCAGTGCTCAGATCGGCGAAGAAACACCGATGGGCAAGCCACCAGTGCCGGGCCGGAGCACTGACGGGTGAGCCGCCAGTTGTACCCAAAGACAGACGGCCCCCTTACTACCAGTGCCACCCGCCGAGTCGCCCTGGAGCGAGCCGACCAGGGCGACCAAAGGAATGAGCGATCGGCCGCATCGGACAAGCAAGGCCGGCTCACGAGCCGAGACCTCGGATAGTCGACGGCATCCAACGGCGATTCCTCCACCCCTCAGCCCGCCCCGGAGGTGCCCCCCCAAACAACCTCACTACCCGACTTGACCCGCCCGGGGCTTCTTAGTCGCCCAAATTCAGCGGACCGAACCGCGACGGATACGCGCCACGCGGCCAATGCCGACATGCGGCTGGGGTCCGCTGCAGCACGTGGTTAGGTATCTTGGAATACCGCCGAATCCTCAATATCGAGGTGAATGCCTTCCGACGAGAAGTGGATACAGGCAATGACGCAATCCCAGACTTCATCGGACGCCGCCCTGCTGCAGGCCTCGGCGTCCTCGCCCTCATAGTGCGTGGTGACGACCAGCCGACCGCGCTCAGCGTCCCAGGTCGCGACGGGTCGGATAATCCAAGGCCGCTCGCCGAACTCGTCGAGCAGGTCGGCGAGCCCGGCTCGGACCTCGGCCTCGGTGAAGCCGGAGACGGAGATCCGTGTTCGAACGAGGGGCATGGGCATGGCCAAACGCCTCCTAGCGGTTTGAGCTGAGCGGCCCCAGGCCACAGCGACCTTGGGCACCAGGCGGTGGACGGAGGAGGGCTTCGTTTGCCACCACACTCATACTGTCAGAATTAGAGGGAATGTATCTTCGACTCATGCAGTGAACGGGATCGTTCAAACAGAATCGGCTTCGGACTCGGCCAGCTAGGAACGCCCCAGCCCCGCCAATACTCCGCCGGTGACCATGACTAAAACCCATGAATTCGAAGGGCGGTGCATCTCCAGTCCGGCTGACGATCACCATGAACAAACCAATTCCTGAGATCAGGAGGCCGACGACGATGAGAATCAATCGACCACCCACCGACGGATCGGAACTGACGACGATATTGTCCGGCTCCTCCGCTGGGATTTGGCCCAGTACAACGATTATCGCCGACTGATCGAGGCCCTTACGCATCAATCGCGATTTGATAGCCTCAAACGATGCTCCGTTGTTCCTCATATTCTTCGCCAGCGTGATTGAGTCCCTGATATGTTCTTTGTCTGTCAACCTTGATAGATCAAGCATCGGCAGAGATTCCTGCACATCAGAATCAAGTTTAGTTAAACCGAACAGCGTGCCCATGCTTGTCACTACCATCAGAAAATGCAATAGCGATCCAAGCTGTTTCCAGCCAAACGTAAGATCAGTCAGTCCTCTCTGATCTGTCCCGTCGGGGAAAACCTCGCCTATCCTACCTCGGAAGCAAAGTGCTCCATATCACTCGTCCAGCAATGGACAGCGGGAGGGTGGCGCTGGTGGGCAGGCTACCAGCTCCATCCACCGCCAGCATCTCCCCTCGTTCGAGGGCTTGGGGGTGGTTCATGGCTCATCGCAGCGAACCCATTGATACATCGCCAAACGAATTGGCCTCAACCCCGACAGTTCATGGAGAGGCGGCCCGTTCGATCGAGTGCCACTTGCAGTTCACCCGCCAGTGTCTTCTACCGAACCGGAGCACTGGAGGGCGAGCCGCCAGTGGTACCCAGAGACAAACGGCACCCTTACCAGTGCCACCCGCCGGATCCGATGGAATCCTCCTCACGTCGACCATACGCGGCGAACTTGCCCATGATCCATCCAGCGAGCCAGAGTAGGGACGCCGCAAGGACCGTCGCTAGATTGAAGTAGCCGGCGAGGCCGGGCTCCTTACCCAAATCCAGCCGGGGAAGGAAATGATTAATCGCCAGCGACCCAGCGAGGACCCAACCGAAGGCGATGAGCCGCTCCGAGGGCAATCGGATCAGGGTTGCTACCAGCACAAGGCCTACACATAGCCAAATGTATCGCAAGCCAGCCGCGAGTGGACTGATACTCGCGTCAAGCAGGACCCAGACCAAGGGAATACGAGCAATCGCAAAGGCGCCCGCGACGGCGGCAATTAGTAGCATGATCGTCCGGATAGTCAACCGCCGCCGGCCCGCCACCATGTCGAATGCCCTCCGCCGCCTATCTACTGAGTTCAACTGAACGAATCGTTATGCTTGACCACTTCTTTTAAGTCGCGCATATTCCTCTTCTGTGTCTTGATCGATATGGACAGGAGTCGTTTCTGCCCAATGAGTATTAGATCCTTCTCCTTTGACCCCAGAGAGCCAGTATTCCTCGCCGGATTCTGAATCTAAGAAGTTGCCTCTGATCCCGCCACCCTTAATCCGAGTAAGCGATCGGCCCCGATAGTAAACGGTACGGCCAGATTTAGAGAAAGACACCCATCCGATTCTCGCTCGAACGCCGTCGATATTGCCAACTTTATTCTTTATGTACATGACCCGGCGGGCGAACCCTCGATTGAATTGGTTAGATTTCATGCTGCCCAACGTAAAAGGCTCAGTTGCCGGCCCCCCGCGGGGAGCAGGCTCCAAACCGACAACAACATAATCGATCGCGGGCGCGGCCGGTCAACTGCAGCCGGTGGTTAGGCCTCAGTCCCACCATAAGCCGACTTGCTTGTTCTTCTGTATCGAGCGCTCCAGAAGCGTGACACCATAATCGTCATCGTCAAGATCGACGCCATCGACTAGTTGCTCGATCTCAGGCGGTACCTCTTGGCCAGTCTCTTCCGCCATCTCCATCATCTCCGCGACGCACCCGAAGTGTTGATCAACTGTATCGGGGCAGAATGCATACACGTCCGCCGCCAGAGTTGACACGTCTTCGGGCACCGCATCGAAAGCTACCGTCAAGGCATCGTGCTTGACATCACTGATTGTGATGCCGTAGCTCTCGTCCCATTTGCGCAGGCGCGTGATGATCGCATCGGTGTCGAGATCGTAGTTTGCGCCGTTCGTGCCGGCATCCCGAAGTGGTTGATATTTGTCCATGCTGATTGAGGCCTAAAGAATCCATGTAAGCCCCGGGGCCGCCTCGGGGGTAGGATCGGGGTGGATCGAG
>CAZEAN010000066.1:0-33207 GCA_964510225.1 uncultured Isosphaeraceae bacterium | reverse complement strand
GATGGACATTCAACTGGGCTTCGAACTCGGTCGGTGAATTGTGGGTAATTGAAAGGAACACTACGCCCCTACTTCGGCGTTGCCTCACCATGCGGGTAGATGTAGTTGGCATCGTCGTCGGTGGAGACCTTGATGGTCGAGCCGTCTTCCAATGTGTAGAGGAAGAGCTTTCCACCAGCGTGATAGACAATAGCCGTTTCGTCCTTGGTCCAACGTGGGTAGGCAAACCAGATGCCCTTGCCTTCTTCGTTGGCGAAGGGGCGTGCGTTGGTGATGGTGCGGTTTTCTGGGTCGAAGTCGGCGGTGAACAGGGTGCGTCCGCTCATCGAGTAGTCAGGCCCCTTCTTGTACTCAAAGCAGACCTTGGTTTCGCTGGGGTTGATGCTGATCCGGTCGAGGAGCCCTGTCTTCGCCAACTCGCAGTCGATCCGATCGTATTCCGGTGTGCCTCCGGCGTTCGGCGTCATCAAGAAGTACCCCCGCCGTTCTCCTGGAGGAGTCGCACTGACCAGGATTCGTCCGTCGGTGAGGCAAGAGTAGGCCCAGGTGTGGTGATCCGGGTTCGAGATAGGGTACTCATCCCCAGGCTCAGCACCGATTCGGCTCGCCATGACGGTGTAGCCACGACCGTTGGGCTTCTTTCGGTTCCAGATCGGTGTGTTGGAACCATCACGTGTCCAGGTCTGGTTGAAATCGGTCTGGGTACCGTCGGAGAGGGGGTGGAGGTCCGACCCATCGACGTTCATTACATGGATAGCCGTTTTCCAGTCGCCGACGTTGCGGGCGTTGACCACCCTTCGGAAGAAGACGATCCTGTTACCACTCTTCGACCAGACGGGCTTGAAGTCATCCCCCTCGGTGAGTGGTTGGCCGTCTGACTTACCAAGGACTCCGACGTGGATCTGGAGGTTCTTGGAGTAGGTCGCGCGGTGAGCAGTGTTTGCCTCTTCGTCAGTGGAGAAGGTACCGGTGATCGCGGTCGTGGCGATGGCGGCACCCAAGGACAGAAGAAAGGTCATCACCTATAAGACTCCTGAATTGGTGAATGTATCGAGTGATCGATGGTGGCAGTTTTACACCACGCGCATGGATTGGTAGCGAGGTGTCTCGTAGACGCGTGCCGCGTAGTCGGCCAAGAGGTCGCGGTCTGCTTCGGTCAGGGTGAGGTCCGAGGAAAGGGTCTCGGCATTGCGGTCGACCACCTCAGGGTAGCCCATGCCGATATCCAAGAGCGAGATGCGTTCGTCGCTCAATGCCCATCGCATCGCCGCGGCTGGTAGCCTCGTGAGTCCCTCGGGATCGTAGCCGGGTACGGTGTACTTCGACATCCGGCCGAAGACACTTACCCCCATCACCTTCATCGCGGCGACCCCCATGCCGAGGTCCTTTGACCGATCGAGGCAACGCTCGCGGGCCGCGAGGTTCTCCTTCGAGAGCAGGGTATCCATACCCTTGTTCAGATAACAGTAGGCGAGCAATGCCTGGTCAAACCCCTCGGTGTCGATCAGGCGAGCAACGGTCTTGAAGGCGACGTGGGTGGTCAGGCCGATGAAGCGGAAGAGGCCTTCATCGCGGAGTTTGACCAGTTCGGCGTGAATCCTCAGGGAAGCGTCGAACCCACCCCGCTCGATGGCACCACTGCTGTGGATCTGCATGATCGTTACGCGATCGACACCGAGCACCTCCAGCGATTTCTCGACGCTCGGGCGGACGCGATCGGGTCGGACGACCGTTACCTTGCTGGCGATCACACAGTTCTGCCCTACACCCTTCAAGCCCAGTCCAATGACCTCCTCGGCATCGTAGTAACTGCGGGCGGTGTCGAAGTAACGAACTCCCCGGTCGTAGGCCTGCCGGACGAGCTTTGCCCGTTCCTCGACCGTCCCCGGCTTGGAGCCGTAACCCCGCGACCACGCCGCGACCATCGCCGAACTGCCCATGCCGAGGATCGGCAGATGGAGCCCTGTCTTGCCGAATAGCCGTGTGGCGATCTCGCCGTTGGTCACACGGTCTCCGGGAGTTCTCGCAGCGGTCCCTGCCACGACCGCTGCGGCCAAGCCGGCCCGGACGAAGGTCCGGCGGTCGAGCTGATCGTCGTACTGTTTCATGACATGGTACTCAGGGGGTGCGACACGAGCGGAACCGGGATCAGGGGGCCTCCAACGCACAACGACGGATGATCACGGAGAGGTTGCTTTCTTCCCTGGTTCGACATCGATACGTGGAGGACAGGACCAGAAGAACTCGAGAATCGTCTCTGGCGCATTGAAGTCCTGGCTCGTCTTGCCGACGACCTGTTCTCGCTCGGGACTGTTTCTCCCGCGTCCTGGCATCGTATGGCCACCCCCCTGGACGAGGATGTAGGTGACTCGAGTTCCTCCTTTGCCGGACGGGTAGCGGCGCACCTTGGTCGTCGTACCATCCTCGGGATCGCGATCGGGGAGCATCGTGATCTCGGGCTCTCCCGAGATGCCATTGTGCTCCAGGTAGAGTTGCAGCATGGCCTCGGTCGCGATGATCCGACCGCGCCGCTCTCTCCCGAGGATCGCTCCTCCATCGATGGGGACCAGTGCATCGTCGTCGCCCTGAATCACAAGTAGCGAGATGGGGTGGCTCGGCTGGAAATCGGCGGCGAGCGGCTCTGCAAGGCCTCCGATCACCGGGGCGATCGCCGCAAACAGGTCGGCGGCTTTGGCGGCCAGGCAGTGCGAGAAGATGCCACCGTTGGAGGCACCACTCGCGAAGATCTGCGTTCGATCGATTTCGTAACGCTTATTGAGGTCCTCCACGATGGCCCGGACGAAGGCGACGTCGTCGACGCCCTCGACCTGTTCCGGGATCCCGCGCGCCTTCCGTCCGTCGTTCCAGTTCGACTGCCAAGCCTGTGGGTAGATGGCGAGGAACGACTCCTGGGCCACGAAGTCTCGGAAGGTGCCGGTCATGGCCCTCGCACCCCGGCCCCCGCCGCCGTGGAAGAAGAAGATCACTGGAAGTTTACCCTGAGACTCCTTCGGAGCCTGGACGATGTAGAGGCGTTCGCGTCCGTCGACCTCCAGCGAGTGCTCTGTCTCCACGACCTCTGGAGCTTTCGGTTCCTGAATCACTCCACGTCGCTCCACAAGGTAGGTGCGGAGTTCCTCAGGCGAGAGTAGACCGTTCTCATCCTCGTCGATCGAGTCGAACCATCGGGCCAAGTAGGGTCGCTCTGCGACTTCCACAGCGGAGAGTGAACCGTCTCCGTCACGGTCGAAGAGCCGAAATTGCTCCCGAAAACTCTGAGGTCGATTCTGGCCCAGTGCGGAGCTGTTCGTGACCGTCAGGATCGCCAGTGCAACCAAGATCAGGAAGGACCGTGTCATGAAGTGGAGACCTCCAAGGTATGAGTTCGTGCGGTGGTGAGGCCAAATCCTAAGTAGGTCGTCGTGACGATGAGAGGATTCCTAGATTCAGAACCCACGAAGATGCTGAGGCAGTTGTAATCACGGTCGTCAACAACAACCTCCGTAATGCGTCCATCCGTCGATTGTCTAGGGAGGGAGTCTTTAACGTCTAATGATTCAACCCACAGAGATCAACCAGGTATCGGGATTCCTGCATTCACATTGCGGTTTCGCAGAGGTTCTTGGGAAGTGCGGCTGGCTGACCGGACGCCTCGAAGAAGTTCCACATGACTTCGGCATGATCGAAATCAGCGCAGGCTGGTCCAATCAGGGACTTGGGGAGATACTGTCGACCTCCCGGCACGACGTGTCCACCACCCTCGACCTTGACCAACCGCACGCGACGTCCAGATCGTAGATTGGTCCACGTACGGACTTCATTGGTGCAACCGTCGTTCCGGTCTTTGTTTCCGAGCGTCGACACTTTCGGTTCGCTGGTGATCCGATTTGCTCGGAGAAGGAGGTCAATCACATCTTCTACCGGAAGAACCCGGCCACCAGGGTCGCCGGTCTGTCGGGGCTTTCTCATCGCACCCCAGCCGCCGGCATAGGGCATTAGCGGGTCTTCCGTGCCGGCGATCATGGCGAAATCGATCGGCTGAGTGATAGGATACTCTTCGGCAATACCTGCGATCTGGCTGGCGATCACCGTGCCAGCTGCGCGAATGTCGTGTTTCGAACGCGCCACCATGACGAACGTCATGAGCCCACCTCGGGAAGCGCCGGTGACGAACAGTCGCTCGGTATCGACGTCTTCGCGTTTGAAGACCTCGTCGATCATCGCATCGAGGAACGTGACGTGATCCGGTAGCCAACCTCCTTTGCCCGCACTGGGATACACCGCGATGAATTCCCCGCTCGAAACCATCGGTCGAAAGCCATAGGTGTCTTTCAAGCCCTTGCCGTTTCCGCCGCCACCGTGAAGAACGACCACGAGCGGGAGAGGCTTGATTATTGTGCTAGGTTTGTGGACATAGTACACGTAGTTCGTCCCCTTTGACGTAAGCTTGTGCTCAGTGAAATCCTCGGCTGCGACTCCGAAAGGAGTGATGCAGGCGAGAGACGTTCCTATGATTGCCAACAAATGCTGTTGTCTTTCCATGTCGAAGAACCCTTTTCGATCCAGTGCAACGTGGGAGCGGACCGTTTGACAAACGATGATCCAATCGGTTCACGATCAGAACTGTAGACAATGATCTGAGTTGGCCTAAGTCCAGTCAATTCGAGTCGAGACTCTCGGTCTACTCCGAGAATTCGGCAACTTAACAGGCCACCCAAGGGTTCGGATGCCCAGTCAGAAGTTCCTACCGCGACACTTTATCGATCAACTGTGGTTTAAAGAGGGGTGTCCGTCTTTGGACACATTGCTAAGCGACTCCATGGAGACGACAATGCGAGCTGATTTGTTGCATCAACCTCTTCTCTGTACCTTAGTTTCAGCCATCTCGCTACTAGGAATTGCTCGAGTCGCGCTTGCCCAGGAAGCAAGCCGTCTCGAGAACGCCTTCCGCCGCATCGATCAGAATGGGGATCAGCAGTTGTCTACCGATGAATTGAGTCGGTTTCCCCAGTTGATCAACCGGTTACGTGGAGCTGACGAAAATGGCGACGAGACGATTAACTTTGGCGAGTTTCAGGCTCAACTCGTTCGGAGAGCTTTGGCGACTGATCCTCGGAATGGCAATCTTGAGGTGGAAAACTGGGTGCGCGAGGTCACTGTAGGGGCTTCGAGACGTCGCTATCGGGTCCATCTGCCCGAGTCCTACGACCCCGAACGTGCAAACCCTGTGGTAATTGTATTCCACGGCGGTGGTGGCAATCCCGATAGCATGGTCCGTATCAGTGGTCTCGATGAGAAGGCGGACGAGGCGGGCTTCATCGTTGTCTATCCGTACGGAAGCGGTCGGGACCCGAATCGGTCGCTTACCTTCAATGCGGGGAGCGTCGGGGGTTATGCCAAACAGCATGGCATCGACGACGTCGAGTTCACCCGAGCTCTGATTGAAGACCTGGGGACTGCCGTGAACCTGGATCAGGAACGCGTCTACGCGACAGGATTCTCGAACGGAGCCATGATGGCCTACCGGGTCGCCTCGGAACTATCCGACCTCATCGCCGCAATCGCGCCCGTGGCCGGACCGATGGGAATGGACACCTGCAAGCCAACGCGACCAGTTTCCGTACTCCACTTCCACGGCACAGCCGACGCGTTGGCCCCCTTCGAGGGGGGCAAGGGGAAGGGCACAAGTAACGTCCCAAGCTTCCTCCGACCGGAGTTCCGATCTGTGGCCTTCTCGCTCGACAAGTGGGTCGAGGCGAACGGCTGCGACCAGGAACCGAAGGTCGAGAAACTCCCCGACCGTGCCGATGATGGAATGACGGTCATACGGAAGACGTGGGGAAACGGGCGCGAGGACTCCGAGGTGGTCCTCGTCGAGATCCGAGGGGGCGGGCATACATGGCCTGGGAATAAGCCGCCGGTTGCCCTTCTCGGAGAATCAACCGAAGACATCTCGGCCAACGACCTCATGTGGGAATTCTTTCTCAAGCACCCGCAGAAGCCTGCGGAGAAGCTGGCTCCTGAGGCTCCCGAACCAGGAAGTCCGAAAGCGACAGACGCTGCATGGGATGCCACTGGGAGGAGGCAGCCCTTCGAGTCGATCCACACACCCTCACTTCACCAATTTCCGCGAGGGGCTTAAAGGCTACGCGTTGGCAGAAGTTGAGTGGATCCACGATTCCACTGACACTCTCCGAATGCTACTCAACTTCGGCGGGTTTCGCATCGATCTACAGGAATTGGTTCTCACGGTTTCCTCCGCCACACGAATCCGTGGGGGCGGTGATTTCGCTTTCTGTAGGGCAGGTGCATCAGTATGGTTTGAAAGTGAGAGTAGTAGTTCTAGTTTGCGGTGCGAAATAGGCGGGTTTGGTGGCCTCTGGTAAGCTACGAGGATGCTGAGAAACCGCTACAAACGGACCGACCTCTTCGCCATATCCCCAAGCTCGAACCGCGTTTCGAGCCCAGAGGCTGTTCTGGACTTCTCCAGTGTCGCCTCATCTCGTTATGGCATGAACACTCTCGAACTCAAGCCCTATCCCAGCGATATCAGCGACGACGAGTTGCAGTTGCTCCTCCCAAACCTGCTGCTCATCCGTGAAGACTCACCCGCAAAAGCATCTCTGATCTGATTCGGCCTGAGTCCAGCCGATTCGAGTCGACGCACTCAGTCTGCTCAGAGGGTTCAACAGCTCGAGACCCCACCCAGGTCATGTGAGCCCAGACTGTGCTTTCCGTGTTCGTATCGTGAAGACCGGCCCGAGCTTGCGGGCCGCTCGCTCCGACTCAGACCATAACGCTCGGAATCAACCGCATCCATAACCTCTCATTGTGGGTCAGACGGCGACCTTACGTAGAGCCCGGGGATGAGCTGCCAACCGGGCATCCGGCAGCAGTTCCGAGAGCAACCCGGCCGGATGACTCGGCAATCCCTCGAACACATCTTTCAAATCAGCGAATAGGTCTCCACCGATTCGCTTGCAGCTGCACACGAAGCTGGAGAGGCTTGCCGCTGTGCCGCCACCACGGTCACTTCCAACGAAGAGGTAGTTCTTGCGGCCGATCGCCTGGGCTGGCAACGTCCGCTCGATCAGGTTGCTGCCGATGCTCAAATCACAATCACTCACATACGTCTGCAAATCCGGCCATTAGTTGCGAGCATAGCCAATCGCTTGGGGCCCAGCGGACTCTTCGGTAAAGCTCGACGGGCCTGCTCCTGCCCCAATTATTGCACCCCTAACACGGCCGACGTCTTGGCTTGCGAAACGATTGCACAACACGGGAGGTAGAGTCCAATCGTTCCCGCAACTTAACCCCCAGAGCAATTTGTAGTAGCAGAGTCGTCCAAGACTTCGCGGAGCAAGTAGGTCTTCTTATCTTGAGACTCATAATAGGTCCGCATCACCATCTCCGCGACGACTCCAGTAAGTATTAACTGGACCCCGAAGAGGAAGAAGGTGATCGCCACTTGGGGAAGCGGTGTCTCGACAAACGGCTTAAATTCAAAACCGAGTAGCGGATAGATATACTTATAAAAGAGCATCAAGCCAAACGCGACGAAGCTTAGGAGAATCGAAGACAAGCCGAAGCGTCCAAAAAACTGGATCGGCCGCTGGGCATAGCGTTGATAGAAATTGATCAGGATAATATCAAGGATCACGCTAAATGTACGACCTAGGCCGTACTTGGTCCGACCGGCTGTCCGAGGACGGTGATTGACCACCTGCTCGGTGACTCGGGCACCTTGCCAGGAAGCAAAGACCGGGATAAATCGATGCATCTCACCGTAAAGACGGACTCCTTCAAGAACCGTCCGTCGGTACGCCTTCATCGAGCACCCGAAATCGTGGAGTGAGACCCCGGTCAAGCGTGCGATGAGTCGGTTGGCGAGCTGTGAGGGGATCCTCCGCGACAGCCACTTGTCCTTTCGGTCACGGCGCCATCCCGAGACGACATCGAAATCCTGCTCAAGCGTTTTGAGGAGCGCGGGGATGTCAGCGGGATCATTCTGACCATCGCCGTCCATCGGAACGAGAACCGCCCCCCGTGCGAGATCCATCGCCGCAGAGAGAGCAGCAGTCTGGCCACAGTTGACCCGGAGGAAACCGACGCGGACATGCTGGGGGTCAGCAGCCTGAACCCGTCTCAAAGCAGCCGGGGTGCCATCGGTTGATCCGTCATCAATGAAGATAACTTCATAACGAAGAGCCAAGGGTTCCAGCACTGTCTTAAGCTCAGAAGCAAGCGGCTCGACGTTCTCGACCTCGTCCTTCACCGGGATCAAGACCGAAAGTCTGATCTCGTCATTATTCGGTTCAGATTTAGTCACTGGTTTCATAGACTCGGTCGTCATCGATCACTCAACCGGCCAAGAACTGAATCAGGTGACGCCTTGAGATCATCAGGGACTGCTTCCGTTTTTCCAAGGTCCCCTCAAAAGCACGGTCCTCGACCTCAATCGCTACCGGACCATCGTAACCAGCGTCGGCTAGTGCACCGAAATAGGCGCCCCAGTTCACCTCACCAAGTCCGGGGAGCTTAGGCGTATGCCAGAGGTTCGGATAACCCATAATCCCGTGCTTGTTTAACTCATCGCGGTCGATCCGGGCATCCTTGGCATGGACATGGTGAAGCCGATCCTTGAACTGAGCGATCGGCTTAATGTAGTCGATCATCTGCCAGATAAAGTGGGACGGATCGTAGTTGAGCCCGAAGGCGGGATCAGGAATGTCGTCGAACATTCGCTCCCAGACTGATGGAGTCGTGGCGAGGTTCTTACCGCCGGGCCATTCATCCTTGGTGAAGATCATCGGGCAGTTCTCGATCCCGATCTTAACCCCACGATCACTCGCATATTGCACCAGAGGACGCCAGACTTCGAGGAACTGAGGCCAATTCTCATCGATCGAGCGGGCTGGGTTGCGTCCAACGAAGGTTGTGAAGCAATTGATCCCGAGCGTTGCCGAGGCGTCGATGACCTTCCGACAATGGGCAATTTCGAGTTCGGCTTGGGTTTGGTCGGATTGGAGGACATTCGGATAATAACCAAGGGACGAGACCGAAACCCCTTTTGACGCAATCAGTTCAGCGACGCGGCTCAGATCATCCCCAACCACATCAATGTGGGTAACACCGGCATAACGCCGCTCTGCCTTCCCGAGAGGCCAACAACAAGCCTCGATACAGGAGAATCCTTGCTCGGCAGCAAAGGTCAGAACTTCTTCGAGGGTGAAGTCGGGGAGGATTGCCGTGTTAAAGCCGAGCTGCATCGCTGGGTCTCCGAACGTCAGGTCGCGGATCAGATCAAAGATTCTGGGCTGATCGAACGCGGACCCGGTTGGTTTCTCCGAAACAAATCAGATCCATCCTATGGACAGCCTCTGGATGTCGCCATACCGTAGCTCCGAACAATTCAGCAGGGACCGAGGAGTTGCCCGATGATCCATGTGAAGGACCTCCGGGTCGATTATGACACCTTTTGTGCCGTCCACGACCTCTCCTTGGAGGTCGGGCCGGGTGAGGTCTGTGGCTTGATCGGCCCCAACGGCGCCGGCAAGACGACCACGATGCGGGCGATGCTCGGCCTGCTCGAACCGACCTACGGCGAAATCAGGCTCGCTGGGGTCGATATGAGAGAACGACCTCGGGACGCCTACCGGTCGGTCGCGTTCATGCCCGACTTCCCACCTATGTATGATGACCTGAAGGTCTGGGAGTTTCTTGATCTCTGGGCCTGTAGTTACTTTATTCCGAAGCCAGAACGACGCCCCACCATCGAGCGTTACTTGGTAATGGTCGGGCTCATCGAGAAGTGGAATGAGTTTGCGGGGACCCTTTCTCGAGGGATGCGCCAGCGGTTGATGCTCGCGAAGTCACTCCTGCATGAGCCGCAGGTCCTGCTCCTCGATGAGCCAGCCAGTGGAGTTGATCCTCGAGGAAGGATCGACCTCAAGAACGCACTCCGTCGGATTTCGGAAGAAGGGAAAACGATCCTGATCTCCTCACACATCCTCGCTGAGATGACGGAGTTCTGTAATGCCGTGGCGATCATGGAACGCGGCAAGATGGTGATCTCCGGTTCCGTCGAAGAAGTCTGGGCGCGTGTATCGGGAGACTCGATTCTCGTCGTGGAGGTCATCGACGATCTCGGAAAGGCGCTGGAGCAGCTCAACGGCGATCCCTTGGCCCTCCAGGCCGACCAGATTGGTCCTCGGAAGGTTGAGGTTCCTTATCGAGGGACAGAAGAAGACGCTGCAGGATTATTGGCGAGATTGGTCGGCGCTGGAGTCCGCGTGAGCTCCTTTAGTCGTCGGAAGGAAGGCTTGGAAGATCTCTTCCTCAAGGTCGGCGCAAGGGAGCTCTCTTAATGTCTGAGATTCAGAGCACGCTCGGGATCCTTCTCGACAACCCCGTCCTCACCAAACACCTCCGGTCCAAACTCCGGAGGTCTCGGGTTGTCTTGTGGTCCCTGATCGTCCTGCTGATCTGCTTTGGGATCTGCTCGACGTATTACGCACGCGGTACGCTTCTGATTGAGACGACACCGGTGATGTTGATCCTGGGAGTCCAAGCGATTGCGTTGGTTTTCGCTGGAGCCACCGAAATCGGAGGTGCAGTTGGTGCGGCTCGACAGAGTGGGATCCTCGACTTCCATCGTGTTTCGCCAACGCCACCGCTCTGGCTTGCGGTCGGATTTTATCTTGGAGCGCCGGTCTTGGAGTACTGGCTCGCACTCTTGACGCTCCCCTTTCTTCTCCTCCTCGCGGGACTCGGCGGACCAATCCAGTTCTTCGAACTCTTTGCATTAGAGATTCCGCTCATCTTCGCCGCGTTCTTGGTTCATTCCGTTTCCCTCTTGGGTTCGATGATCAGCAAAAATCCCAAAGCGGGGAACCGTGGGCTGATCGTCCTCGGGGTCTTTGTGGCGATGGGTGTGTTCTCTGCAGTTGGTGGTGGTCCCGGCTCGTTGATCTCCGGTCTCGCAATGGAGAACCGCAATATTGAGTTCTTTGGTCTTCCGATCCCTTGGATGATCTTTGTTGCGATCTACGAAGCCATCTTGATCTATTTTCTGTTTATCCCTTCCGTCCGACGGATGCGTTCGGACCGGGTCCATCTCTACACCAAACCTCAGGCACTCTCCTTCCTAATGGTCCTCACAGTGATGACCCTTGGTGTAGCCTGGAGCTTCAAGGGAATCCCGTTCATCGTCCTCGGAATGGTCTATGGCCTCGGACTCGTCGCGATGATCTTGATCGCGACGGTCACCCCCGATCGGACCGAGTACATCAAGGCGGTCCGCCGGGCAGTCCGAGAAGATCGGCACCGGCCGAGTCCTTGGTCCGACTTCGGGGTCAATCGGATTCCGGTCTTTATCGCCTGTGCGATTGTCTTGATTGCATCGACCGTGGCTTGGGAAGCCATTGAAGGAAGGACCGAGGGCGCTGATCGACCGATCTACACACTCGCGATCTGTGTCGGAATCTTTACGATCGCATACGTCGGGTTCGGCCTCCAGGCCGCGAAGCTTTACTTCCGGAAGATCGGGCAGTCACTAATGTCGGTCTTTCTCCTTCTTGCTTGGATTTTCCCGCTGGTTGGTGGGATGATCCTCACCATCTCGAAGATGAATCTGGACTGGGCGTTGACGACACTCGCTATAAGTCCACTCGCTGGGATAGCGATCTGTGTTGGAGATGCCGTGGTGAACACGACAAATCAAGTAAATTTTACCCCAGTCCGGATCGCCGCCATTGGCCCGGCTATCGCCTTTTCCTTTATCTTCCACTACTTCCTTGATGCCGGCCAACGACGAATCGACCATGCAGTTCGATTAGCCGGTGGCAAAATGCCTCGGCAGCCTGATCCGTTCGATGATGTCTTCGGGGTCCCAGGCGAAGAGAAGAACCTCGACCCACACGCAACGATCCCTCCTTCGAAAGAGATCGGCGCAATCGAACCGTCAGGCGAAGGCCCTCCCAAGTCGCTTTAACCAACCGCCAAGGAGTAGGACTGATTATTGGCAACTACGCCGCGTCGGCAGGAAGCCGATGCGGGACTGTCCGACCTTGTGATTCTCCGGGAGCGCCGTCCTCGTGATATTCGGCATCGGTATTGACACGCCAGGTGTCGAACCGGCCGATCCCGAGGATATTCCTCGCCGCGAGCAGCGCCGTCATCATCGAATGATCTTGGTTGTTATACTTGTGCATCCCGTTCCGACCGGCCACTTCAAGATTCTCGAACCGGTCGAGCCAGCGCCGGATGATCTCAACACGATCTTGGTAGGTCTCATCATAAACTGGATAGGCCTTGGGCATCCGGACAACACAACCATCGACCACTTCAGATGATCCGACAAGACCGATCGCCTCGATCTCCTTGGTTCCGAGCGCAATCAATGATTGATCATCACGATTCCAGAGATCATCCCCTTCAAAGCAGAAATATTCGAGCCCGAGACTGGTCATGGCAGGATCGGGAACCATCGAAGGCGACCAATTCTTGAAATTCTGAATCCGACCAAGCTGGACATCTGGCTCATGGACGTAGATCCAGTTATCGGGGAAAACGTCGGCCCGATCCACAACCAACACAACGGTCAAGAAGTCCCGATATCTCAGACCCTGGGCAGCTTCGAAGACCTCCGCTGGGGCCTCAGGAGTCATCGCCCTGATCAGGAGCCGGAGCGGGAGCGTCGAGAGGAAGTGGGATCCTTGATAGCGGACTCGGCTCCCGTTCTGATCGTTGGCTTCAAAAGCCTGGATCCGACACCCATTATGCTCGATCCGATCAACCCGACGTCCGAGGTGGACCTCACCACCATTTGCCTCGACCCGTTCGCGTGTGACCTCCCACATCTGGCCGGGCCCGAGCCTCGGGTAGCGGAACTCTTCAATCAGCGTTTTTACCACTGCCCCATCGGCTGACTTTCGATTTCCTCGGAGTGCGTTGAGAGCAGCACGGAGGAGGCTGAGCCCTTTGATCCGTTGAGCAGCCCAGTCACTTGAGATTTCCGACGTCGGCATCCCCCAGACTTTTTCGGTGTAGGTCTTGAAGAAGATCTCGAAGAGGAGCCGGCCGAACCGGTTCACGACCCAATCTTCGAAGCTCCGCTCCGGCGTAATCGGCTTGAGCCTCGCCTTGAAATAACTGGCGAGGATCCGGAAGGTCCGGATCGGACCAAGCTTTCGGAAGGCGTCGAGCGGTCGCAGGGGATAGTAAAAGAACCGACGATCGTAGTAAATCCGGCTCAGTCTGGGTCTCCGGAGGAACTCGTCGCCGAGGACTTCTTCCCAGATTCGGTTGACCTCAGCACTCTTGGAAAAGAACCGATGGCCTCCGATGTCAAAGCGGTATCCTTTGTAGAGATCGGTCCGACTGATACCGCCGACACGGTCGGGATCGGCCTCGATCGTGACCGAGGGAGTCCCGTGTCGGGTCAACTCGAGTGCAGCAGTGAGGCCAGCAGGACCAGCGCCGGCGATCACGACGTCGAACGAGGCCACGATCGAATCACTCCCAGAGCGTTCGACGCGGGTTCGGTGATTCGCGACCTCGGGTGTCATCGTCGGACGACTCGTCGCTTCGGCATCCATGCCGGACTCCCCTGCGTTCTGCCGCGTTCTTACCAAGCCGTTGATCATGGCGCCAGCGATCGAGGGAACCACCAACGCATCATCACCCAAGGCACGTTCGATCGTTTGGACGGAAGTTCTGTCAGATTGAGCCGAGACGGTCAAGCCCGGCAGCGTCCCAGTTCCAACGCAGCCACCTGCATTTCAAACTTGCTTGAATCGGGCATGTTGGTCGTCATAGTAAGGAAGCTCTGCGCCCCGGCCATCGACGATCTAACGATGACGGACTGGGATCGTCCAAAGTTGGCCAAATTGTCACGGTCGCTTGAGGAGCATCCATCCACGAGATTTTGTTCGGTAGTATCGGAGTCGGGTACCATAAAAATTGCTTTGCTGATTGTACAATTTAAAGTAGTTATACATTTGCTACAAATCACTATGAACGCGTCATGTGGGCCGTTCGGAACTAGCTCTCTGAATGAACAAGAGGCCGGCTCAAAGTCTTCATATCAAATTAGGTCGAGTTATGTTAGGCTAGGTAATTGGGAGAATATCCTAACTCTGAATGGTAATCAATTCTGGTTCAGTGCAAAAATCTTGCACGGACTTCTCAATGCCATTCGTCTGGCTTCAGTTCGAGCACTTCGGATTAGGCGGATCAGTCTCTTGAACTCTCAAGGTTTAGCAGCGACCAATTGCTCAGACTGATCAACCGTCGCATTACCTCAACTTGTGGGGATGGAGTCGACGGGCGAATCGATCCAGTGAGGTCGTCCCCCGATACCGACGCAGCGGATGCGGTTCAAGGAACCGGCAATGTCGCAAAAGTGGATGAAGGGGGATCTCAGAGAGCGGAAGCCTTTTCGGCGACGGGACCAAGCCCATCTACCTAAAGTGGAATTCCTCGAGGAACGATCATTACTCTCGGGAGGTATCACGGGGTTGGAAGAGCCCCAGAACGTCTGCGGGGAACCGATCGCTCAAGTCAAGAACAACGAACCCCTTGACCGAGTTCAAAAACGGGGGTACCACACCTCAGGATTCGCTGTCGAATACGGAAGCCCTGCAAGCGCCTCCTCACAGTGCGCCATCCTCCCGTCCGACTCGGAGACGACTGAAGATGAAACGAGCCGGGTCACGGGCGACTACGACGGAGATGGCTTAGCCGACCTTGCATCCTATCTCTTCGACGAAACCCGAGGTGTGGGGATCTTCCAGATCGACCTCTCCAGCGGAGATTCAAGGGTCGAAGAGATTACCGGCCTAAGCAGAAACGACATCCCAGTCGAGGGTGATTTTGACGGGGATGGAATCGCAGATCTTGCAGTGGTGCAGCGATTCGGCAACACCTCCCAGCCGGAAGCAACTGTATGGGTTCATATCAGATCCTCAGACAACATCCGCGTTGAATTCCCCTTTGGTGCTACGGGTTCCCTCGACCAGCCCGCGCCCGGAGATTTCGACGGCGATGGCATCACCGACATCGCCACCTTCCGGGCCAACAGTGACCTACACCCAGGCGCCGCCGAGTGGTTCATCCTCCCAAGTAAATCTGATAACGCATTCTCGGTGGTTTTTGGTGCCGCAGGACAGACTGACCGACCGGCCGTGGCCGACTACGACCGAGACGGACTAGCTGACATCGCCACCATCCGACCGGTCAGCGACCTCAACCCAAACGCTGCAGACTGGTTTATCCTCCCCTCAGAACCAAACAAGCCAAACTACGCAACGACCGACGACGCCTTCAATGTGACCTTCGGTGCAGCCGACAACGCCGACCAACCCGCCGTGGCTGACTACAACGGCGACGGACGAGACGACATCACGGCGTTCCGATCCCAGAGCGATCTGGCTCTGGGCAACGCCCAGTTCTTCACCCTACCCTCGTCAGGTGATGCCCCAAACGTCGGCTCGGGCTTCTCGCACGTGTTCGGTGAAGCTGGGACGATCGCGGCAATCTCCGATTACACCGGGAACACCTTACCAGACCTCGTTGTCTACGATCAGGAGACCAGTGTTTGGACTATCGGGGACGCAGTAGGAAACGTGGTCGATTCGAGGGTTTTCAACCCAAGCGGTCTCCCCGCAGTCCCTGTACTTGCCCCACTGTTATTCCGGTTAGACTTCACCGACAACCTCCCATCAACGCCAGACCCATCAACGCCAGACCCATTAGATCCCGCACCTCCAACACCCACTGATCCAGTCGTAGAGATCGTCCCTCGACCGCTGACCGAAATGACAGGTCTGTATAAGGGGACGGATCCCGGCTTGTACGGAGGGGGAACGAACACGCCGCCACCCTCTCAGGCAATCGCTGCATCTGGGGCAGCCGCACAAATCCAACCACTCGATCGCGCAGGAATGCCTTCGCCAAGAGGCAGAATCGGGCTCGTCTCCATTGGCCCCTCAACCACACAGTCGGAATTCGCGGCGTTCCAGCATCTCCTTAGCGCTGACCCAAGGGTTGCCTCAGATCTTGTCACGGTCAACGGCGCGCAGTCCGGCGTGGTAGCCCAGTCGTGGGCAAATACGCTGGATCCCTGGATCGTACTCGATCAACGATTGGCCTCCGTCGGCGTCTCTCGGGAGCAAGTTCAGGTGGTCTGGATCAAAGCAGGGCACCTATATCCGTTCCGGGATGGCGAGTTCCCACAGCACGTCGGAGCTTATGCCAACATACTCACCTCCATCGTCCAGCAAGCAAAGCAGACCTTCCCCAACTTACAAATCGCCTACTTAACCTCCCAGCTCAACTTCAGTTACGCGGAGGAACCAGTCCAGCCGGAGCCGTTTGCGTTCGAGAGTGCTTTCGGCGTCCGGGAGGTGATCAAGCGACAGATCGCCGGCAGCCCAACATTGAACGCGGACCCGAACCTGGGACCCGTCGCCGCACCTGTCATGCTGTGGGGACCCTACATCTGGGCCGACACCACAACTCCTCGGCTTTCAGACGGCCTCCAGTGGCTTCCGAGTGACTTCCAACCGGATGGTATCCACCATTCCGCTCAGGGAAACTTGAAGGTCGCGCAGCTTCTGCTCGACTTCCTCGTCACCGATCCTTGGGCTCAATCCTGGTTCCTCGCATAACCATTTCAACCTTGATCGATCGATGAGGGCCAGCCAGCGGAGGTCTTGGTGGATCGCTCCCTGCACCCCGGAAGATAGCATCTTGCCCAGGGGCAATGGCTCGTGGATGGTTCGAACTCTGGTCGTATAGGAGCTGAGTCAGAACCAGCAGCCCGAGCTTGCGGCCAACCTCCACACCGACTCCACCTCGTAGAGTTGCCGGAGCCGAGCCAACGCCTCGTGGGCCAATCGGGGATCGGAGGTGCGAGCGTCGAAAAACGTGCGGCGGGCGTGGCCCAACACGCCACATGACGAACGTCGGGACCTGAGCAGATTCCGTCGTAACCGGAGAAGCCATCGCCTTGGAAATACCCGGCGAAATTCCTCAGGAACACTTCGGGACCATCGCGACCACGGCATGGAGCGTCAGGGGATCGAAGCCTCGGCTGACACGAAGCGTCGAACCACCGGGGAGAACGATCGCGATGGAGGTCGGCTCTTCGCCCGTCACCCCTTCATCGGACACCACATGGACCGGAAGGAACGCGGACGAGTGCAGCAAGTCCGTGCCTGCACTCGATCTCTTGCTCCTCTTGCCTCCACCATCGGAAGGTGCAGGTCTTCACCTCGTGTTCTCGGCAGTAGCCCGCGACCGAGAGCCCGGAGTGTTGCTGCGCATCGATGGCTTCTCGTCAGAACCGCCTTTGTGAGGATCGCGAGGCTTGCCTTTCGCTCGGGCCATGTTGGTTGCTCCGGGAGAGTGACTCGTCTCCCCCCGATGCTACCAAGCCCCGCAAGATGTCTTTACGCTTGACGGTTACAGCAGGGATGCAACCGGAAGAATGAGATGGATCGTCCACTGCCACAAGCAATGCAAGTCCCTCTTGCAGCAATCCCTCGGACAAACTTGAGATTCGAGAGAAGAACAAGTAAGCAGGACGTCGCTTTCGTTGAATCAGTCGTTCTGACAGCTTCAGGACGTCCGACTTAAAAGGTCCACTGGTCTCAGAAATTCACTTGGCCGATTCGAGTGACGGCTTCTTGGAGGCGAGAGGCATCGACGGTGAGGGCGATCCGGAAGAAGCCGTCACCCGTCTCACCGAACCCAAGTCCAGGGGTAGTAACGAGGTCAGCTTCATCAAGCAGCTTAGCGCAGGTCTCGGTGGAACTCAATCCGGCTGGGCAGGGGACCCAAACATAAAAAGTGGCATCTGGGCTGGGCACCTCCCAACCGAGACCTCGGAGTCCATCGACCAGGATGTCTCGACGTTCGCGATACAGGTCCCGGATCGGCCCGGTTAGCGTTTCAGCCTGATCGAGGGCAGTGACGGCGGCCATCTGAATCGCGGTGAAGATACCAGAATCGGTGTTAGCTTTGACCTTAGCCAGCGCGCCAATCAAAGGACTAGCACCAACGGCAAACCCAACCCGCCAACCAGTCATGTTGAAGGTCTTGGACAAGCTATGGAACTCGACGGCAACATCTTTGGCACTTGGGACTTGGAGAATGCTCGGCGGTGGTGTGCTGAAATAAACCTCACTGTAGGCAGCATCCTGAGCGATAATGAAGCCGTGTTCACGAGCCAGTGCGACTACCCGCTCAAAGAACTCAAGATCAGCCGCCCCGGCGGTTGGATTGTTCGGGTAGTTGAGGAACATCACCCGGGTCCGCTGCAAAATCTCGGTTGGAATCGCCCCGAGGTCGGGTCGAAAACCGAGTTCCGGAAGCAACGGCATTAGGTAAGGCGCACCGCCCGCGAACTGCACACTGGACTGATAGACCGGATAGCGCGGGTCGGGGACCAGACCCACGTCGCCGGGATCAACCACCGCCAGCGGAAAGTGTGCCAACGCTTCCTTAGAGCCGATCGTCGGGAGGATCTCCGACTCTGGATCTAACTCGACACCGAACCGACGATTAAAGAACGCGGCAATGGAGTGTCGGAGCGCATCAGAACCTTGATCGAGTGCGTACTGATGAAAACTCGGATTCTCGACGTGTTGTTGAAGGCTCCGAATGATCGCCTCGGGAGTCGGACGATCGGGATCACCGACTCCGAGGTTGATCACGTCGCGACCGGCAGCGATCGCCGCCTTCTTCTTCCGATCAATCTCGGCGAATAGATAGGGAGGTAACGCTTGAAGGCGCTTCGAGGTCGAGAACGTTGCAGGCATTGCGGTCCACCGAGGTGTCGAAAGCAGAAGTAAAGGGAAAGGCGATTGTTGACCTTAAGAAGCGAGGGCTTCTTCAGGCATATTCTCGTTTGAATAGACGTTTTGGACGTCGTCATTATCATCTAGTAAATCACGGAGTTTGATCATTTTTTTGGACTGTTCGAGATCGAGATCAACCGTGTTTTGTGGAAGGTAAGCGGTTTCTCCGCTTTCGACTGGAATCTCTCGATCTTCGAGGGCTTTTCGGACATCCTCGAAGGCTTTCGGATCACAGATCACTTCGTGGAATTCGCCATCGTGCTTGAGATCCTCGGCGCCGGCTTCGAGGGCGATTTCTAGGAGTTCTTCCTCCGCGATTTTGTCTCCGGGTACGAGGAAGAGCCCTTTGAAGTCGAAGAGATAACTGACGCAGCCTGTCGAACCGAGATTGCCACCGCAGACGTCGAAGGCGCGGCGGATCTCACTGGCGGTCCGGTTTCGATTGTCGGTGAGGATCTCACAGAGAACAGCGACCCCGCCGGGACCGTACCCCTCGTAGATCACTTCTTCGAAGTTCTCACCACCAAGTTCCCCGGTCGCCTTTTTCACCGAGCGTTCGATATTGTCCTTTGGGCAACTCAGCGCTCTCGCTTTATCGATCGCGTAGCGGAGTCGGAGGTTCGTTGCGGTGTCAGGACCGCCATTTCGGGCGGCGACGTAAATGGCCCGACAGAGTTTGCTAAAGAGTTTGCCACGCTTGGCGTCGACAGCGTTCTTGCGAGCCGCCACGTTGGCGGCATGGGAGTGACCAGCCATCTTGTCGAAAGGCTCCGTGAAAGTCGTGCCCAGTTCTTGCGTAGATCGAAGACACTGGGAGGATTCGACGACGGAAAGAACCGGAGTCTCGATCGATCTGAGTCCAAGAACGGGGTCACTGACCCGACGGACATCGTCCCAGACCAATCGTCTCGATTCGGAATCCGTCCCTCAACCAACTAGATTGTACGGTTTTAGGGGTTTTCAGGATCGGTGTCGAGGAGATCGTCAGGCGGCTCACCGAGGGCTCCGAGCTTTTCGAGGATCGAGTCCAAGCGGGGATCGGGCGGGTCTGACTGGGCGGCTTCTTCGGCAGCACGACTCCAGGAAGCCCGTGCATCCTCAACGCGGCCGAGTCGGTAGTAGGTATCTCCAAGATGGTCTTGGTTGGTCGCCGAGGCACCGAGGTCAACGGCACGGGTCAGATGAACCAACGCCTCATCAAGGTTACCAAGCTTGTAAAGCGCCCACCCAAGACTATCCCGATAGGCAGGGTTGTCGGGTTCCGACTTGACCGCTTTGCGCGTCATCGCAACGGCCCGCTCCAGATTCTCCCCACGCTCGGCCCACAGATAACCCAGATCGTTGTTGATCCAAGGGTCGTCGGGATCTTCCTCGAGGAGTCGTTCCAGCTCGGCGACCCCCTCCTCGTAGCGATCGATTTCGACCAGCGCATTGGCACGCCAGATCCTGATAAACCGGGCGGCGAATGGATTTTCGAGCAGGGCGGGCGGCAAATCGTCATAAAGCGCAATAGCTTCATCAGTCCGGCCGAGCTTCTGGAGCGCGGACCCCATCACCAGAACAGCATCGATGCTCTCGGGTTCGAGTTCTAGCGCAACCCGTGCACTCTCAAGCGATTGCTCATAGGCACCGCCATCGAACTGAAGCTCAGCGATGATCGTCAGCTGTCGACCAGTCCGAGCCTCTTCTGGATAGTCGTCGACCATCTGCGTGAGCACTTCGGCCGCTTCGAGAGGACGACCCGCCTGCTCCAGCGTACTCGCCAGCTTCTGGAAGACTTGCGGACTGGGATACTGCTCCAGAACAAGGCGCTCAAGCGTGATGAGGCGGTCGGTCTTGCCCGATCGGCCCGCGATTTCGAGGAGGACTTGCGTTGCGCGTGCGGTCAATTGTGGTGGGTTTGCCCGGAGGAGTTCGATGCCGGCATCGAGAATGGTCTCGGCGAGGTCAGGATCGTTGCTCATAATCCCGATCCGACTCCGGATCATGAACCGGGTCCGCCCGTCGTTCTGGGGTGCCGAAAGTAGCTGGAGAAGCTCCGGCCACTTCTCTTGCTCTTGGAGGAGCTGGGCCATCGTCGCTAGTTGTCGACCTTCTGGCTGATCGGCGGCGAGATCACTGTAAATCTCCTTGGCACGATCTTGCATCCCGAGCTGTTCGAAACGTTCGGCCAACGAGTAACGCAATAACACATTCTCAGGATTCGCTTCGATTGCTGCTTCAATCTGAGGAATTATCTCGTCACCACGGCCGAGCGCCTCTAAAACCTGCGCCAAGACATCAAAGGCCACACGGCCAGGCGGTGGATTCTCGACGATCGGCTCCAGCAACTCGAGAGCCTCGGAAGCACGATCGGCGCGGATCAGCGACTGGGCCAGGTAAAGCGGTGTTTCGGGGCTCTCCGGATCATAGATGAGGCTCCGACGAAGTGCCTTGATCGCAAGGCCGAACCGGCCGGCACTGAAGAAAAGCTCTCCGAAGCGACGGTAGGTCGCAGCCTCGTCTTGTCCGAGGATCTCCCGTTGCTCGACGTCGTTGAGCTGGGTTGCTTCCTTCGAATCGAGCGCATCGACGAGTTTCGCAAGCTGGTCAGCGGCCAAATCATTCCGTTGGCGATCAACGTAGAGCTGTGCGAGGTCGCGGAGGACGACCAAGCGTGTCGGGCAAAAGGCCGGCAGTTTCGGGTCTTCGAGGACGGAAGTCAGCAGCGCTTCCGCTTCGTCCGATTGATTCGTTGATCGATAGTAGCGGACCAGGCGATCGATCGTCTCGGAATCGTCTGGATCGAGCGCGATCGCTGCACGGCCAGCTTCGACCCCTCGGCGCATCCGGTTACCACCCATGCCGAAATAAAGCCGGCTTAATCGTCGTAAGACCGACACGGCGTTCGGGTCGAGATCACGAGCCTTTTCAAAGAGTTCAATCGCTTGGTTGAATTGACGTCGAGACTCAAGTGCTCGAGCAGCGGTGTAATATCGGATTGCATCGAGCCGTTTGATGTCATCCTCAGTCCGAGGTCGCAGCGGGACATGAGGGGGCGTAGGAGGCAAGGGCGGTGGAGCCGTTGGAGTCCTTGTGTTCTCGGTATCAACGGGATCAGACACAGTCTGTGTTGCTTGGCTACCCCGCAAGATCGGAGCGAGTAGCGTTGAGAGAAGCAACATACAGAGAAGATGCAGGCGGAGTGACCCGATCATCGTTTGAACCGTCCTCCACGATCTATTGGCGTTACCCTGACTGCCGGGTTTCCGAAAAGGCCCAACCTCACTCAACGACCGAAATTCAGCGTTAAGGGCAAAACACGCAGCCTGGTAATTATGATGATAACCTATCACGACTTCATCGCGACTGCCAAGTCCACCAGATCGCGTCGACTCTCTCTTCACGGGTCATTTACAGCGTGAGTCGAACCGAGGACCTCGTCACGTCGGAGTCGGAGGTCTCTGGCTTGCGCACCGAGTTCGATGAGTCTTCCCCTATTTCCCAGCTCGATTGCCTCACGGAGCTGATCAAGTTGCGCCTCGAACTCACTGATTGCACCAAGAACAGAGTCCTTGTTCTCCAGAAAGATGTCGGCCCAAAGAGCGGGATCAGAGGCCGCGACTCGGGTTCCATCACGATAAGAGCCAGCCGCGAGTTGGAGTTCATCGATGGGAACCGTCAGCGCCAGGGCCGATGCTAAGACGTGAGGGAGGTGGCTGGTCCGTCCCAACGCCCGATCATGATCTTCAGGATTGAGTCGGATGGTCCGACACCCGAGGCTCGACCAAAACCGATCGGCCTCAATCAATTGTTGATCCGAGGTTTGATCGGTCGGCGTTAAGACACAGACGGAATTTTCGAAAAGATTGTGCCGGGCATGGGCCACCCCACGACGTTCGGAACCGGCCAAAGGATGGGCGCCGACAAAAAGCCGTCGGCTTCGCTCATCTGCTTCGAGTGTACTGATGATCTGCTGCTTGGTACTACCAGCATCGGTAATCAAGACGGGATCACGGGCCGACCGCGCAATGGATCGAACATCCTGGGCAATCCGACTCACAGGTGTACAAACAACCGCGACCTCCGCATCGACAACCGCCGTCGAGAGATCCGTGCTTCCCGAATCAATCGCACCCAACTGCACTGCTTCTTGCAATCGTCCCTGATCCCGACCCACACCGATGACGCGGTCGGCCAACTGTCGAGTTCGAAGCGCAGCTCCAATGGAGCCGCCGATCAACCCCACTCCCACGATCACGACCGTACCGAACCGCTCAGATTCCAAGAGTCTGCTCCAGGTATTCGAGGATCGTCAATTCCAGGGGAGTCGCGATCGGGTTGCCCAATACACTTCGGGAGTCTCCGCAAGTGCAGCCAGTCGTTCCTGGACTTCAGGATTGAGCCTCAATTCGACGGCCCGGAGGTTCGAGTACAGTTGTTCAATCGTCGTCGCGCCGCAGAGAACTACGTCAACCCAGGGTTGGGCAAGGACTGCGGCGATCGCGAGGGCATCGATCGTCGAATGATGTTCTTCAGCGATGGAGTCAAGTGTCTCTCGTTGATTGGCAAACCCTGGATCTTCATTACCCGGAGTTAGTCGGCCGTTCGCCACAGCTTCCTTGACAATGATCCCCATCCCCGCACGATCTGCTTCGGCGAGCATCTGACCGACCGAAGGCTCCAGAATATTCCAGGTGGCCTGGACTGTATCGAAGAGTCGCTCGCCATCAACTGTGACGTCCAATGCACGTTCCAGCGTCTTGGCTTGTGCTGGACCGGACAGTGAGAGACCGATCGCAACACATTCCGCTTTGAGCTTCCCGAGACGTTCCAGTACCGCGACATTCTCCAAGACACCACTTTCCAGCGTTGCGGAGTGGATTTGATAGAGTGCCAGTTGATCACCGAACCAGTGTCGTGATTCAAGCAGTTGCCGTTGAAAGGTCTCGACAGAATGGTCCTTGATTTCGTGGGCCTCCGCCTGGATCTCCCAATCCGCTGTGTAGGTATAGCCCCACTTCGATCCGATCGTCACAAGTCCGGCTGGAATGCTCCGAGCCTTAAGCCAACCACTTAAGAACTCTTCAGCCTTACCGTACGACCGTGCAGCGTCGTAGTATCGAATCCCGTTGTTGAATGCCTCGTCGAGGAGTTCAAAAGCGTGGGATCGCATCGATTCCACATCAGTTCTACGACTTAGGTCTTTTCCATGACCAATGTTGATATACCCCGGCCGTCCAATGGCGGCCATTCCCAAGCCAAGCCGGCTAACTTCGAGTCCTGAACGCCCCAGTCTTGTTTTAGTCATTGGATCATCAACCACGTTTCGAATGTCGAGAGACTAGAGATGTCGACGCGCTACCGCCTCGATCGATCGTTCAACTCCCCGAGGATTGTATCGTACTGAGCGATCGGGATTACAACAACATCTCCGCTTTGGTGGCTTCGTCTCTCATCATTGCAACCCCATAAGATCACTGTTACGATGCCACTTCCAACTCTGTTCGAGCACAAGCAGAATCTCAGAAAGTGACTCTACGATACAGCGAGCAGTGTCATGCCTCATCTTCACTCGCGTTGGTTTCAGCTCTGTTTGACCATCGGTTGGGTGGGAATCGGTATTCAGCCTGTCCACGCTCATGAAAAAGAAGTTAGCAGGCCGAACATCATCCTGGTGATGCTCGACGATATGGGGTGGAGTGATCTTGGCTGTTTTGGTGGTGAGGTCCGTACACCCAACATCGACAGACTAGCGTCAAAGGGACTCCGGTTCTCCTCATTCTACAATACGGGACGCTGCTGTCCTACCAGGGCTTCCTTACTCACCGGACGCTATCCCCATCAAGTTGGTCTCGGGCGTATGACATTCGACGCAGGGTTGCCCGGATACCGCGGACAGCTCGATCCTGAGATACCGACAATTGCCGAATTGCTTAACGACGCGGGGTATCAGACAGCGATGCTGGGTAAGTGGCATTTGTCACTGACGAAAGAACGCGATCAGCATCTCCTCGAACTCAATCATCAACAACCACGCTTGTCTTTTGCTGATCTGGATTCTTACCCAATCCATCGTGGCTTTGATCAGTTTTACGGAATAATCTGGGGTGTTGTTGATTACTTTGATCCCTTTAGCCTCGTCGAAGGCACCGAGGCTGTCCTGGATGTACCGGAAGACTACTACATTACTGAAGCACTCAACGATCGTACTGTGGAGACGATTCATCAACTCGCTCAGAACCACAAGCCATTCTTTCTGTACGTGGCGCACTGTGCACCACACTGGCCACTCCATGCTCTCCCAGTGGACATTGCACGTTACCGCAAAACCTATCAAGTCGGTTGGAATGCGGTCCGAGAAGCACGTTACCGTTGTCAATTGGAGCTAGGCATCCTCGATAGTAACTCAACGACACTGAGCCCAGCGTTTGGCACGGGTCGTCCGTCTTGGACTGAGAATCCGGACGCTCAGTGGGACGGAGCAGCAATGGCCTGCCATGCAGCAATGATTGATCGAGTCGACCAAGGGATCGGCCGGATGATTCAAGCGTTAGAGGAGCGAAATCTCGATCAAAACACCCTGATCCTCCTTCTCTCTGACAATGGCGCCAGTCGCGAAGTACCATCCCGGCCTGGATTTGATCGGAACTCGGAAACAAGAGATGGCCATCCGGTCATCTACTATGGCAACGGAAAACCCAAAGAGCAGTTGCCCGGTCCCGAGACGACCTATGCTGGTATCGGACCACGTTGGGCGAATGTGGCCAACACACCGTTCCGGCTGTTTAAAGCGACCATGTACGAAGGCGGTATCCGGACCCCGTTAATCGCTCACTGGCCTCAGGGGATTCAACTTCCTGAAGGAACGATCACCGAGGCTCCTGGTCATGTGATTGATATTGTACCGACATGCCTTGACCTAGCCGGCGTGGCAGTGAGTGGCACCCGGGTTGACCAAGAGGAGTCACTGGAGGGGATCGAAGGTCAGAGCCTCGTACCGATCTTCCAAGAAGGTAATCGTCCCGGTCACGATGCGATCTACTTCGAGCATTTTGGCAACAAGGCGATTCGGATCGGCGAGTGGAAGCTTGTTGCACGTCCAGAGGGTGATTGGGAACTCTACAATCTCTCTAAGGATCAGGCAGAGACGAACGACGTTTCTGCCGCACATCCTGACCGTGTTGTAGCGATGGCCGATTGTTGGAAGATCTGGGCAAGTCGAGCACAAGTCTACCCGATGCCCTGACCTTGTGGTCTACAACGAGACGGCAGAAACGAGCCTGACTCAGGCAAGCGCCTCTGGTCAGGCAAGAGCCTCAGGAATCACGGCACCCTTGGCGATCAAGGGGAGGGGCCGTCCTTGGCGGTCGTTCCACTCGGAACTGGGATCGATCCCCAAGAGGTGGAGGATCGTTGCGAGTAGATCCTTCGGTGAGATCGGACGCTCTGCTGGATCAGAGCCAATCCGATCGGAACGACCGACTACTTGACCACGGGCAATGCCACCTCCGGCGAGGAGGAGGGAGTAGCAACGCGACCAATGATCGCGTCCTCCACCAACCGCTCGGTTCTGTTTCGGGGTGCGTCCATGTACACTGCGCACAACAACAGGCGTCTCCTCCAGCATCCCGCGCTGATGGAGGTCGAGGATCAAGCCTGACACTGTCTGATCGAGGCCCGGGAGCAGCTCATCCTTCATCCTCGGGTAGTGGTCCCAATGGGTGTCCCAGCCGGTGCCGGCGAGGCCATATTCGTCCCAGAAGACCGAGACAAACCGTCCACCCGCCTCGATCAGGCGGCGGGCGGTCAAGGAGGATTGACCAAAGAGCGTCATCCCGTAGAGATCTCGAGTCGCTGGCGATTCGTCGCCAAGATCGAAGGCTCGGGTGAGACGATCAGAACGGATCAGACCGTACGCCATTGCCCGTTGTTCGTCCATTCCAGTCGCTTCGAGTGCTCGATCCCAATCCGGTCGTGCTGATTCTAGCTGTTCCAAGAGGGAACGCCGCTTGTCGAGCCGGTCGATCGTCAAGAACGGAGGACGGTTTGTTACTTCCGCAAATTGGAATCGACCGTCCGGATTGATCCCTCGGTAGGGTTCTGGTCCTTCCCAGATCTTTTCCTGAAGCGTCTTGCGGGCTGAGACCGTACCTGCACCTTTGAACTCCGCCCAGACGGGATCAGCCGAAGGACCAAGGAAGCCACCGTACGGTCCAGCGCGCGCAACTTCACCGACCCGTCGACTGCTAAACGCCCAGGGTAGTCCGATGTTCCCGGGAATCTCAGGAAGCGGGCCACCGGTTCGTTGGACCCGGTCCACGGCGTCCACTACTGAACCAATGTAGGGCCAGTGTCGCGCGTCTCTCGGGTTGAGTTCCATCGGTAACTCGATCCGAGGGATCCCAGTGGTCGCAAACGCAACACCATGAATCGGATGTTCATGCGTAAGCGATCGGAGGATCGTAACTTTATCAAGAACCTGTGCAAGTCGAGGAAGCCCTTCGCAGAGTTGGACTCCTGGAATCGCGCTATCGATCGTCCCCAGCTCACCTCGGACCTCAAGAGGGGCCTCAGGTTTGGGGTCGAAGGTCTCGAGCTGGCTCGGTGCTCCGTAGAGGTAGAGCAAGATGCAAGACTTCGCCTGACCGAATCCCGGTAGTGGGGAACGAGTCTCGGCGGAGGTCCCCATGCTCGAACCACCGAGCCCAAGCAAGCCGAAGGCCCCGAGTTGTAGGAGATCACGGCGCGTAAGGCCATCACAAAGCCGCTTCGGGCCGCCAAGGACTCGGATCATGGGCGGGACCTCCGAGATTAAATCGTCAGGCTTCAAGTTTGACAACGGTTCAACCTTCCCTTGGTTGTACCATTGCCTCCGGTCGTTGTGAAGCTTCTGTGTCGATCCGATCGCAGCGATTAAGACGTCCACCAACCATCACCTCGGGTCGGTCGAGGGCTCGTCGTGATCTCGACGATTAGGATTGCTTCGGCATCAACACCGAAGGGGCCTTGAGCGATGACGTTCCCTGCATGGTCCATTGCAAGTGAGTGCCCGATGCAATGCCTACCCGCCCAGGGTCCGCCCGTAATCGGTCCCACATTGCTCGCGGCGCAAACCGAGAGTTCAAACTCCCGTGTAACTGGACGGTACGAGTCGAGCCAGAGCTGCCCGTATGGGGTCACTTTATGGTTGAACGTCGATGGAACAGCCCAGGCACACGGCGAGAGAATCAGGTCCGCCCCCATCAGACCAAGCGTTCGACCAACGATCAATCCATCGGCAAAGGCATCGGCGCAGATCATCAGTCCGATCCTCCCCAACGATGTCTCGGCGACCCCGAGACGATCCCCCTGATCATAGTACGGATGTCCAATCTCTAGCTCATTGAGCTTTCGATGGTGGAGGAGGACCTCACCTTCGGGACTGATCAGGACCGCTGCGTTATAGACGGCGTCACCAGACCGTTCCGTAATTCCTCCACAGAGATGAACCCCGTGCTGCATTGCTGCATTGCGGAGGCGTCGGCAGGAGGATCCATCTGGAATCGTCGTCGCGAATGACCGACTGGAAGGATCAGTCCAACCGAGATCCAATGCTTCGGGTAAGAGGATTAAGGCAGCCCCACGTTCAGCCGCTTGTGCGATCCTTTGCTTGGCAACCTGCAGATTGTGATCAGGATCACCCCCCACAACACTCATCTGAACAATCGCGACCGGAAAGGTGCTCATGGGAGGTTCTTTCGACACTCCTGAGGATTAAAACTGATCAGCGCTGATCACTTCACGACCTCGGATGGTGCAGAGACCTCTCCAGGTTTCACCATCGATCGACTCTTTGATGAATCGTACCGATCCATCGGCGAGCAGCACATTCACACCGCCGGGATGGTAGCTTCGGCTCGTGACCGCGGCGAAGGTTGGGCCGCCGCGTTTCTCGCGCTGACCGGTGATGTCAAGATCCTCACCGAGGTCGCTTCCGGTCACTCGGTTTGGTGTCCAAGCTGAGGTAAAGCCGGCCTGGTGCGACTGACCGTCAGTCCATTCAGTGTGCCCCGTCCGGAAGTCGCAGGCACCGCCGTTGTATTCGGGGACAATTGCCAGATGATCCGCAGTGGTCGGCGGGAGGTTGTTCATTTCATTGACATTCGCAAGTCCACCACAATCGCGGAGGAGGAGTTGATTCGCTTTGACCTCGGCACAAACGATTGTGTTGCTCAAACCATCTTTGAAGCTCGACCAGGTCCGGCTCCTGTTCGGTGTAAAGGCAGCCCGGCTTTCTGTGGCATTGAAGCCACCGAAAACGTACCAGTCACCCATGCAAAATCCATAATTCAAGGGGTGAGCAATACCGACCTTGTCACCGATTGGATCGGGGTTTAGTTCACTTGGACAAATGAAGACCGCGATGTCTTGTTTAGTGACGGTCACATTTTCAGGACTATCACCGGGGTAATCGAAATTGATTGCGGCATAGGCATTCGACTGTTCGATCAAAGGAAGGAGTCGGCCATGGACGCTCCAGCCGACCCACCAAGTCACGGTGTTCTCAAAGCCGGTCATCACAATCGACGGCGGCAAGGCACCAACAGCACTCTCGTAATTGTGGAGAGCCAAGCCAAGCTGTTTCATGTTGTTGATGCACTGGGTCCGTCGTGCCGCTTCGCGGGCTGACTGGACCGCCGGCAACAGCAGCGCGATCAAGACACCGATGATCGCAATCACGACGAGGAGTTCGATCAGGGTAAATCCACTGCGTTGGTCAAGGCGGGAGTGCATAGCTGGAAAAGACTCGTGGGGTTGAGGTGGGCGTGAGATGATCAATCCGAGCTTGACAGCCCCTAGTGCAAGGATCAAGTCAACGAGGCAGATCTACGTTCGATTTCAACGAATCTTCAAAATCCAGCGTTGTATTTCTCACAGAGGAGCGATTCGCCGGATCGCTATAGTTATTAGTACAGAAAAGCGCACGCTGATATACAATCGATCAGCAGGCAGAGACTTCGATCAGCACCCATGTTTCACCACCAAGACAGCGAGTGAGTGACAGTACCAATGTCAAACAAAACACAATCGACGTTGAAACTAGCAGCGTTAGTGTTGGTGATTGCCCTCATACCGCTCATTGTTGTCGGCGGCTGGCGATCGGTCTATTGCCTTCAGCGTGCAGCGATTGCTTCAAATAATGAAAAGGTATCCAGGTTCGCTCTCGAAGTCGAAACAAGCCCAGGGGTATTGAAATTCCATCGCTATTACGCCGAGTACGCGGCTGATATGAAGCAGCAGTACCGTCGTGCGGCGTTTATGCCGTGGGCACCGCTGCCAAAGTTTGAGTGACTCATCGAAGACACCCTCCTTGGTGCCTCGATGGGGAGCCTCAGTCTCTAATTGGTGTCAAGGGCGTCTGGTTCGCCTCCGGAAAATCTGAGGAGGGGATCGGGATGGTCACGGAGCCAGTTGCAGCCCACTCGGCGCCCCGGGCAAGTGTCGTCTGGAACCCGACACAGGACATCGCGGTGGTGTCGTGGCCGAGCGTCGTATGGAAAACCCTGCCGTCACCAAAGTCGATCGTCATCAAGACTGGCTCATGCTCACCTGTCCCACCTGTGGTCGGGTTGGAATAGGCAGTGGCAAGCACCGTCAATTCCTCCGCCGGACCTCGGAGCCGGTCGTAGAGTTCGTCCGTCTTGTGCAGCCAATGAGTTGGGATTCCTTTGGTAATCGGATGGTCTGCATTACGGATGTCGACCACAAAGGCGTGTCTCCGACCATGACTTCCACCGCGACCCGCCTGAAGGTCTCGAACAAACTTACCCTCACGGTAGCGGATGTACGGGCCATCAGTCTCATTCCGACCTCCCCAGCCACCGAGACCGATCATCCGGTTGTAGGTCGGCCAGGATCGGAACGCATTGTTCGCCGCATGGACAATGACCAAGCCGCCACCATCTTCAACAAAGGATTCCAAGTCGTCTTGGGTGGCCTCAGACCACAACGCACCGTTGTAGTTGGAGACGACGACATCGAAGTCGTTGAATTTGGGCCGGAATTCATCGAGGTCTTCACCTTTGGCGGGTGAGGTAGCGACCTCGACCTCGAAGCACCCAGTCGACTCCAGGATCTCGACTAAGACCGGAGTCGTTTCCATCCACTTGTGGTTGTTCTGACCATCGATGATCAAGGCGCGGATCGGCCGCTCATCGTCGGCTATCGCAGCCGAGGCAACCACCAAGACCGCCAAGGCAACAATCGCTCCACACCAGTCTCGCTGTAATCTCATCAATCGAGTTCTCCTTCCTAAAGGGATTGGGCTCGCGATTTGAATTCGGTCAGAGTGCGGGGCCGAGAAGCTCGGCAACCGTATCACGCTCCTGTTGGAGTTCAGCTGCGGAAGCATCGATCCGCTTTCGGGCGTCCTCATCGATCGGGAGTTCAGGGACAATCATCCATTTGGATTCACTGATTGTCCGAATTGGGAATGAGTAAATCAGTCCGTCTGGGATACCGTACGGATTTCCATCCGAGAGAACCCCGGCGCTGTGCCAGTCCGTTTCGGAGCTGGTCGTAAAGCAGGATTGAATGCAGTCGAGCGCCGCATTAGCAGCCGATGCGGCTGAGCTAGAACCTCGGGCTTCGATGATCGCACCGCCCCGCTTGGCAACTGTTGGAATAAAGTGGGTCGAGAGCCACTCCTCATCGTTGATGACTTTGGTCGCGGGTTGACCAGAAATCAGAGCATTCTTGTAGTCGGGATACTGGGTATTGGAGTGATTCCCCCAGATCGCCATCCGACTCACTTCGCGGGCTCCCACACCGGCTTTCTTGGCGAGTTGTGCCACCGCGCGGTTTTGGTCGAGCCGAGTCATCGCAAACCAGTTCTCTGAAGGGACGTTCGGTGCGTGCGAACGTGCGATCAGGCAATTGGTATTACAGGGGTTTGCGACCACGAGAACGCGAGCCTTGGGTGCGACAGCGTTGATCGCTTGCCCCTGGTTCGTGAAGATCGGCCCGTTCTCGCGGATCAGATCGGCCCGATCCATCCCTTTGGTCCGTGGTTTGCCACCGACCAGCACGATCCAATCGGCGTCAGCGAAGGCTTCCTCTGGCTTGTCCGACGCCGTGATCGACTCCAGGTTCGGAAAAGCACAGTCGTCCAACTCCATGATCACGCCGTTCAACGCGCCGAGCGCTGGGGTGATTTCGAGTAGACCGAGGCTCACTGCCTGATCGCGTCCGAAGACCGCGCCCGAGGCAATCCGGAAGAGCATCGCATAGCCAATCTGACCGGCCGCACCGGTAACCGCGACCTTGATCGGCTGGGTCATGTCAAGACTCCTGCAAACAGTGGGTGGGTTGAGGCTCGGGATCGGTTGAATCGGGCAATCTGAACGTCCAGCGACCTAGGGGTCCCGATCTCTCAACCTCACTGGCTCCCGATCCTGAGTCGTTGGAATCAATCCAAGTGTACCGGGAACCAACCCCGATCCTCATCACTCTTTCGAACCAATCTCACCAGATTGTTTGGCCTGCTTGAGCATTGCCTCTACGTCGCGTGGAAAGCGAGGGATCCCGGCCAACAAGATTAGGCCTCCTGCAAGCATCGGGGGCAAGACCACGAGCATGCCGATCGTCAGGTTCCGAAACGTGCCGTCCGCTTGAGCGATTGGGCTCGCACCGAGACGATCGAAAAATCCGCCAATCCAAGAATTCATGAGCATTGGTTTACCCATCAGATCCGAGACCAGTCCCATCAACGGAGCCGACCACAGATCGCCGAGAAAATGGACGCTGAAGATCGTGACGGCGTAGGCAACACCACGGATCCGAGACGGGACAACGTAAGAAATCGCCGCATTGCAAGGACCGGTATTCATGAACATCAACATCTCTGCCAAAAAGACACTAACCACGATTACCAAGGTAACGTTGCTGAAGAGCCCGACAATGACGAACGGGATCGCGAGCAACATTGCCGCACCTGGGACCAGCAAGATAGCCCCGAGATTACGTTTCGAGAGGAGATCTGCGAGCCAACCACCGAAGCCCATCCCGATGATCGTTGCAAGGAATCCAGTCCCGCTGACGATCAAGGACGCATTTTGTTCACTATACAATTTTACTTCTTGAAGATACTTCGGTAACCAGAAAGCTAACCCTCCGAACGCGAAGGTGAACGAGGCCATTCCGAGAACGATGTGGAGGTAGGATCGAATGGAGAGCAGGGTCGCATAGCCAACCGGTGGCTCCTTCACGATTGGATCCCCTTTCGGTTTGTCAACTCCGGGCCCGGATTGATCAGAGTCGGTCGCGACCTCGAGATCGCCCCCCCCCCGAACTTGTTCCGGGAGAATCAAGACCGCGATTGTCG
>CAZEAN010000065.1:0-33525 GCA_964510225.1 uncultured Isosphaeraceae bacterium | reverse complement strand
CATAGAAGGCAGGACCGAGAATCACTGCCGCGAGCAACAATCGGGAACGTATGGGAATCGAACCCACCCGCGACCTGTCTCCAAGCCGCGCAACGGTTTTGAAGACCGCGGCCGGCACCAGCCGTGCGTCCGCTCCCCAAGGCTTGCACGAACAGGTTAACAAGATTCGGGCGTTTTCGCGATGGCCTCTCAATCGTGGGGACAAACGAGGAGGAGATTGGTCAATGGCTTGGCTCCACCTTCGAACTCATTCTAACGGGACTAGTACGCCCGGGATTCCCAGAGTAATCGGATCGACGAGATCTGACTAGCGTGGGCGGGTACTTCACCGGCGATCCGGCGACCGTTAGGATACCCTGGTTTCCCAGATTAGGCGATCAATCAGAATTGTCGAATCCTTACCCCGAGTCTTTCTGGAACAGGTTCAGACTGCCAGACGGAGACCTCCGACGATGCCCAGCGCTCCCAATTCGATACCGAAACCCGCTGACGCACCCAAACCCGACTCAATGCGGGCAATCAAGATATTCTCTTACCCCAAGGTGATCTTTATCTGGCCGAGCATGGCGATCTCCTTCATTTGCGGGATCGGGATGTTGTTCGCTGACGATTCTCCGCCAAGAGCGTCGGAGGTCAACACGACGGCCGCTCTGGAAGAAGAGGGATCGGATCAGCCTTCAGAAGAAGGTGCCGAGAGCGATTCTGCCGCCACTGAAACGCCCAGGGAGAGCCAGGCCGGACGCTTTGCAACAATTCCGAACATCCTTGGCTTTCTCTTCCTGATTTTCTTCGCCGTCAACATGTTTGTGATGTCCCTCGACTTTCCGAGGTTTACGTTGATCGCAGTCATCCTTGGGATCGCACTCGTTGCGACTCTCCTCCTCCTCGGGGCTTCGAACGGAATCCCGATTCTGGCACCGTTGCGGGTAATCGCGCGTAATCTCTACTTTACGGCAAACGCCTCATTCTACTTTGCGTTTGGCCTGATCCTTGCTGTGATCTTTACCATTATCTACTTCACACGCTACCTCGATTACTGGGAAGTCCGTCCGAACGAAGTATTGCACCACCACGGGCCGTTCAGCGACCTGGAGCGTTTCCCTACCTTGAACATGAAGTTCAACAAGGAGATCCCGGACATCCTGGAATACCTCCTTGGCTTTAATTCGGGCCGCCTGGTCCTCTTCCTCGGAGATAACTCAACGCCCGTCGTCCTTGAGCATGTCTCCAATATTAATGCCAAGGAAGAAGCCCTGAAAGCCTTGATGGGACGGCTCCAGGTTCAAGTAAGCACTCAATCGAGGATGTAAGACAAGGACTCGAATGAAGCTCGGAGTTATGCGGCGTTGACCGTCCCGGGATTCGTCAATCCGCGTAACTCCGATTGAATCGGACCAAGTAGTGCGTGTTCGAGATCGTTCAGCCGCCGCGCGATTTCGGCGCCGTCATTAATCCGATGGTCGTAAACGAGTTTAACCGTAACCCGCCCATGGATGTCGATCGGTCCGTAGGTCATTGTGATCGAGAGGGGGCTGATGGGGTGATAAGACTCGGCGCCGAGTGATCCGTAGCTCGAAACACCAAACGTACCGAGTCGTTTGCACCGCTTTTCACCGGAGAAGTTGAGGGTGCTCCACCACAAGAAACGCCGGACCGCTCTTGGATAGCTGCTGATCCGGAGAATCTGGCGATAATAGCCGAGTGATTCCACCGGGATCGTCCGAAATTCGTTAAGCTCTTGTTGTAATACGGAGATCGATTGTCGCTCGGGTGCACGGAAGAGTCCGACAAAGATCCCTCGCTCTCCTTGGTAGGTCCGCTCGATCGCTAACGACGCGATCGAGTACGGATGCTCGTAGAGACGGAGGTAAGGAAAGGTCAGCAACGACCGTCGGAGCTCCGGGTGTGCCTCCGCGACCAGTCCAAATGCTTTCAAGAAAAGGACCGCAATCGATGGCTTCGGTTTCACCAGCTCGCGAGCTTCTAAAACCGGACCAATCGAGAAGACCCGGCCGACAGGAATCGAGGGTACCTGACGCGCACAGTCCAAAAGATCAATGATGAATTTTCGAGGACCTGACAATGGGATAATCCGACCCACTTCTTGCCCCATCTTTCCACCTCGCCGCGCCTGTAACCCAGTTCCGCACGCTATCCGAATTCCGAGAGTCGGGAAAGCCCGATCAAGGTTATGACTCCAATCCAAGCCAAATCCTCACGCTCTATATCGGTCCATCTTCTCCCAAGCACGATCCCTCCTGGAGCGCTCGATGATCGGATTGCCGTTGTAGTCGACGTCCTTCGCGCGACCACTGTAATGGTCCGAGCACTTGCGGCAGGTGCCCAATCAATCCGACCTTGCATGGAGATCGACGAAGCGCGGAACTTGGCAGCCTCAATGGATCCCGAGAAGGTTCTTTTGGCTGGTGAACGTAATGGAGTTCCAATCAACGGGTTTGATCTGGGGAACACTCCCGATGCCATGACCCCGGAGCGCTCCGGCGGGAAGACGGTTGTCATGTCGACGACCAATGGAACCCGCGCAATCCGACAAGCCGCCGCAGCATCGAGGGTTTTGGTCGCGAGTTGGGAGAATCTTGACGCTACTGTCGAGGCACTTGACAACGATTCGCGGCCGATCGCCTTAATTGGCTCAGGAACCGATAACCGGGTGAGCTATGAAGATGCACTCCTCTTGGCCGGGATGCTCAGTGCACTCTTGAAGCGTTGGTTTCCTGCAGGGGAACCGCCGCCAACTGTCTTTGGAAATGACGAAGCACTTGTCCTCTTCCCGACGGCTCAGCGCTTCGAGGTTTTGGATCAACCGAGATCGCGCTATCTCCGGTCGGAAATGGGGAAGAGTCGTGGTGGCCGTCGGATTACCGAACTCGGACTGTCCAAAGACATCGACGCCGCCGCCGGTTTCTCAGGAAACTCGTTCGAACTCGTCGCCGAGCTTCAACTTGACCCGGTCAAGATCATTGCACTACCAAGGATCAGTCAGCACGCTGGTGAGTGATTCTCCGAACTCGGATACAATCCTTGTGTTCACGAGGAGAAGCTAACGACTGCTCAACCGCGCTGGGAGATTCGTTGACGATGGACATGGAGAAAATTGTTTCACTCTGCAAGCGTCGAGGTTTTATCTTTCCATCGAGCGAGGTTTACGGGGGCATCAACGGCTTCTGGGACTACGGGCCACTCGGAGTTGAGCTAAAACGCAATATTAAAGAGGCCTGGTGGTACGATAATGTCAGTAGCCGAGATGATTTAGTTGGTCTCGACTGTTCGATCATCATGAATCCGAAAGTCTGGGAGGCATCCGGGCACGTCGGCGGTTTTGTTGATCCGATGGTGGATTGCCGTGAGACTAAAGAACGGTATCGAGCCGACCAACTTTACGTCTTTGGACTTGCCGCTGATTTCGAGTCGAAGGATGAATCCCTCGTCGAGCATCCTGAGGGTAGAGCCTTCAGCGCGGGGGTCCTTCACCGAGTTTCGGGCGTCGGTGCTTCGATCTTGGATGCCTGGGAAGCTGTCAAACCCAGAGCGGCGAAACTCTTGAAAACGAAAGCTGCCAAACTTGGTGATCCTAATCCTGGGCTCGTGACGCCCTATCTCGATCTCTCGGTTCCGGAGCGTGCGAAGGTTCTTGGTCCAGCAGCCAACGAGCCAGGGACGCTCACCGAACCCCGACAATTCAATCTGATGTTTAAGACGAATGTCGGCGCCTTGGAAGATGCTTCCAGCGTCGCCTATCTCCGGCCCGAAACTGCTCAAGGGATCTTTGCAAACTTCAAGAATGTTCTCGACACCAGTCGCGTGAAGCTCCCGTTTGGGATTGCGCAAATTGGTAAGAGCTTCCGTAATGAAATCACGCCGAGGAACTTCACCTTTCGGTCTCGTGAATTCGAACAGATGGAGATCGAGTTTTTCTGCAAGCCAGAGACCGCGAGCGAGTGGTACGCCTATTGGCGTGAAGAGCGATTTAACTGGTACGTGAGGCATGGCCTCCGGAGCGACCGGCTCCGACTCCGTGACCATGATGCCGACGAACTTGCGTTCTACTCAACGGCAACGGCGGATGTCGAATATGAATTCCCGTTTGGTGTCAGTGAGCTGGAAGGGATCGCGCATCGTGGCGATTACGACCTCCGGCAGCATCAAGAGCACAGCGGCCGCGATCTCAGTTACTTCGATGACGAAACCAAGGAACGATTCCTGCCTCACGTCATCGAACCCTCGGCTGGTGCCGACCGCGCCACGCTCGCCTTCCTCTGTGAAGCGTATGAAGAAGACGAAGTTGGTGGGGAATCGAGAACAGTCCTTCGATTCCACCCCCGGTTTGCACCGACTAAGGTCGCAGTCTTGCCCCTGGTCAAGAAAGATGGGATGCCCGAGATGGCGCACAAGATCGTCAGTGATCTCCGTAAGCGTTTGACTGTGTTTTATGATGAGAAAGGTGCCATTGGCCGACGCTACCGTCGTCAAGATGAGGCAGGCACTCCCTTCTGTCTGACGATCGATAGTGAGAGTCTCGCTGATGGTAGCGTCACAATCCGTGACCGCGATTCCTGTCAGCAAGTCCGACTCGGAGCGGAAGCGATTCGTCCGACTCTTGAAGATCTTATCAGCGGTTCTAAGTCTTTTGGATCGATTGATTCGTAAGACCGAGTTGCACCGAAGTCTCTCGGAGTGTTCGCTCCCTGTTCCCTGCAACATCAGTCCTTCGAGATATTGACCACCGCCCCACTGAATTGAGCAAGCACGATCATGTTACCCTGCATTAGTCAGGCCACCACGCTCGGTACATCCTTCGAGATCGACATCCCGGCCTTTGCCCGTGCCGGATGGCGGGGAGTGGAACTCTGGCTTACCAAGCTGGAGCAATATCTGAAGGCCCATTCCACTACGGATGCCAAAGCAATCCTTGGAGACGAGGGAATCGAGCCCCATGCAGCGAGCTTTCAAGGTGGGCTCCTGCTTTCGAAAGGTCAGGAGCGAACCCTCCATTGGGATCTTTATCGATCGCGACTCAGTCTCCTGAATGAACTCAGCGTCCCGGTCCTGGTCTTAGTTCCTGACTTCACCGCGACACCCACCGCCGAGGATCTTTCGAGGGCAGCCGATTCCCTCGCCGAAGCGGCAGAGCTTGCAAAGACGCATCAAATTCAACTCGCTCTTGAATTTCAAAAGAATTCGGGATTCTGTGCGAGTCTTGATACGACAGTGGCGCTGGTTGCCCAGTTGGAACAATCGAATCTCGGAATTTGTTTCGATGCCTTTCATTTCTATAATGGTCCGAGCAAGTTTCAGGATCTCGGATTTCTCAACCACGAACTTCTAAAACATCTCCAAATCAGCGATATCAGCAGTGTTCCCCGAGAATTGGCAACCGATGCCGATCGGATCCTGCCGGGGGATGGAGACCTCCCCTTGGAGGTGATCCTCAACCACATTCACGAACTAGGCTACTCGGGTGCCGTTTCGCTTGAACTCTTGAACCCCTTGATCGGACAGATGCCCGTCGACCAGGTTGCAGGGGTCGCCTTGCATGCGATGGAACGAGCCCTCGGGCATTTGGTTAAAAATCCTCCTGATCCCACTGGAACGTCGGAGGAATGAGTTGTGTCGATCGCAAGTATCAATCCTCCTCCGGTTGCACTCTATCGTGAGGAGCAGTGGTTCAACCGCTGGGTCTATCTCGGCTTCACCCTGGCGGGCTTTCTGCTCGTCGGTGGACTCTGGTTCTGGTTGGGTCCGAACGAGTTCACCATTCACAGGCTCCGAGCCCTCGCGAATCTTGACAAGCCGGTTGCGATTGTCCTTGGGCTCAGTCTCCCTCCGGTTCTCCTCTTTGGATTCCTCCGGATGCGGACGGAACTGGGACCAACCGAACTCAAGGTCTGGTTCGGACTTCTCCCTGCGTACCGACATGTGGTCTCGGTGGGCTCGATTCGGTCAATCGAGATTGTGCAGTACCGGCCGCTGCGTGATTATCGAGGTTGGGGGATCCGATATGGTCCGGGAGGTGAGCTGGTTTTGACCGCAAGTGGGGACCGGGCGCTCCTCTTGACCTTCGAAGATGGATCGAGGCTCCTCGTCGGGACCCAGCGACCTTCGGAATTTGCCGGGGCACTTGAGCAAGCCGTCCGCCATCTCCGTTGAATTGGGGATGATCCACTAAGAAAGCGCTGCTTGAATCGTCAGTTGATTGAGGAATCACGCGAACGACCTCTCCGAGCGCCTCAATGCCAGGTCTCCGAACGAAACGATCCGACGATCGACGCCACTGGATCCGACAGACCGTCGAGCAATTTGAGGATCCGTTAGTTCGGTACGTTAGTCGGATTCTGGGGGACGTCGAGTCAGCCCGGGACGTGGTTCAAGAGACTTTTCTCAAGCTCTGTGATCAAGATCGGGAGCAATTGGAGTCTCACCTCGCCGAATGGCTGTATACCGTTTCCAGGAATCGGGCGCTCGACCTGCTCCGGAAGGAGGGGCGAATGAACCGTGCTGGTGACCCCGAACCTACATTTCAGGTGGTCTCTGCTCCCTTGGAGGACCCATCAGAACGGTTGGAGGAGCAAGAACAATTCAACCAGATTTTGAACATGCTCCGAGCGCTCCCGGACTCACAACAAGAAGTAGTCCGCCTTCGCTTTCAAGAAGGTTTCTCCTATAAAGAGATCAGCAGGATTACGGGACTTAGTGTGAGCAATGTTGGTTATCTTCTCCACATGGCACTCAAAACGCTCCGATCTCGCCTCGGAGTCCTCACTTCAGGACTCAAGAAGAGTGAACAACAAGCCTAGCGGGCCCCGGTTGTTCCAGACTTAGGACCAGGCTGATGACGTTCGATCCCAACGACCCTCGGCTCACGGCGTTTGCCCTCGGCGAACTCGCTGAGGCTGAGCGCACTGAGTTCGAGCAACTCTGTGAGACCGATCCTGAGGTCGATCGTCAGGTCCGTGAGATCGAGCGAGTCGGAACTCTTCTGAACGCTGCACTTCAAGACGAACGCGGCCCTGGTCTCTCCATTGTTCAGAAGATGGAGCTTGAACAACGGCTCCGGCCCCGCGTCTTTCGGCAGATCCGATTCCAGCGACTCGGTATTCTCGTGGCGGCCGCGCTAATTCTTGTAACCGGGGCCTTCTTTTTCGGTCGAGCTACACAAGATCCCCGGGCTGCTCTAACTACCGCTTCGTTCCGCCAATGGCGCGCGGCGCCTGCGGAGCCAAAGTCCGGAATGAGTTTGGAGTTGGATCAGGGGGATGAAGCGATTGGTAACACAATGCTTGCTCTCTCCAAAGAAATAGATTCGTTTTCTGCTGACTCTGAGGCCCGCCCTCAATCAATGGAGCAAGCAAAACTCGGCGTTGGTCGGGGCGCAACCAACAGTCGTTCTCGAGAGTCGCTAGACCAGCCGACTGAGGAGAGCCTTGAAGCCGAATCTCCAAGTGGTTCAAACATGCTCGGCGGTTTCGATGATCAAGAATCAGATCTGAATCTTGGTCTACAGGCTCCCCCAGAGGTGACGATCGAGGGACCGCCCGCTCCCAGAATAGCTCCAGGGCCGATTCCTGAGACGCGTCTGCTTCCGCGTCGGAAATCGGGTGTCGATGCTCCCCAACAACTTACTGAGGTTCAGGAACAGGAACGTGCGATCGGTGGTGGCGCATCGAGAACTCCGAGTGCCGATGATCGCCCTGCATTGTCTGAGAGAGTGATCCAAGAATCGGTGCCTCTTCAATCAGAACGAGGGTTAAGCGAATTAAGTAGTTTTTACGTCTACGTGCCTCAAGACTCAGAGCCTCTCTTGGATAGATTTGGAGTCGATAACATCTTCTATTCGGAAACCAGCCTAAGGCAGCAACTCGCCCGTCAAGCTCAACAAGCTGATGCGGATGTGCGCTCAGAACCTGGGATGAGAGACCGTAACGGGGTCTCAGATCGAACAGCAATCAACCAAGATGATCTGGGCTATCTTGTCGCTACAGTTGGTGATCATTATCATGATGGTTTGGGATTCGGATGGCGTCGACTCGAGCGCGACGATCGTTCCGTTGCTGTCGTCGACTCTGCGACGGGCGCGGTCCGGTACCAATTTCAGCTCCCTGATGCTGTCAGCCTTGAGCCCCAACTACTCCCCAGTGGAGATCTCCTTCTAATCGATTTCGAACAAATCCAGCAAGACACCGGCCGGTTTGTGGAGGCAAGCAAATATCCCCTTGCCCGGATCCCCACCCAACTCCCCGAGCGCTCGATTGACCTGATCGGAGAGAAGATTCTGCAAGCAGAGATTCCCCTCGCTAACATCGGACCGACGTCGATCGCAGCGCTCACTAACGCTGCGGTCACCGCTGAGCAATCGCTTATACCAGCGGGAGAAGGACCGATTGGGCTCTATGTCGAGGAAGCAACTGCACCTTGGGAGTCGTCGCACCGACTTGTCCGGATTGCCCTGGTCGGGGGATCCGAAGATCGCGACCCTGTCGAGGGACCGATTGCCCAAGACGTTCAGGCAGAAGTCGAATTCAATCCTACCCAGGTCCTGGGTTACCGACTCCTCGGTGCGCAATGGAACCAGGTAAATCCAGAGGTCCAAACCGGAGAGGTGGAAGAGCTGCCTCCGGTACCGAGGACGGAATGGGAACCAGGTAAGCACCAGGTTGTCTTCTTCGAACTGATTCCGAGACCTGCCGTCAATGAGGGAGTTACTGTCCTTGGGAGGGAGTTGAAGTACGACCAGGTCCGACGCCAGAATCGACCTGAAGTCCTTAACGAAGAACTCCTCACGGTGAATCTCCGATTTACAGATCCTCAGACGGAGACCATCCGTGAGTCCCGCGTCATTGTCGATACAACTCCACGGCCGATGAACGAAGCGAGCGGCCGCTTCCGCCTCACAGCGGCGGTTGCCTGGTTCGGGCTGACACTCCTCGGCGAATTTGAGGATCGCGCGACGGCACTCCAAAGCGTCCTCACTCTCCTGCAGACCGTGGAAGAACCCAATCTAGCGGATGATGTGGATCGCTCTCGACGCCTCGTGGAATTGACCCAGGAACGATTCGCAAGTCCTGATTCGACGGCTGTTCCTAATCAGTGATTATTGCTTCATATTTTTGAGATGATTGTCGAACTTATCAACGGTGGTTGACTGAGAGTCTGTGCAATCACACAGTAACGATCCGTCAGTTTGGCGAGGGTCTCCAGTTGGGTCGCACTGGCATCTGAGTCAATTTCATAACGGAGTCGGATTGCCTTGAAGCCAACTGGGGCAGACTTATCAACGCCGAGTGTCCCGCGCGCATCCCAGTCTGCCTCTGCGCTGACGGTTGCACTCCGGACCTGCAGTCCCATTGCCGTGGCAACCGCTTTCAACGTAACTCCGGCACAGGCAACAAGTGCTTGTAAGAGCATGTCTCCGGAACAGGCCGCCGTACCGTCGCCTCCAGTGGCCTTGTGGAGCCCGGCGTTGATGGTCCCTGCCGGCGTTTCGACGAGACACTGGATCCCTTCGGCAGGAACTCGGCCGGTAGCCTGCAGGGTCTGCAAGGCTGCTGCAGGATCCTCTCGATACCGTTCTTTAATCGGTCCTTGGATTGCCTTGAGCGATTCAGCATTCATGAGATCGATCCGAAGTTGAGGGGACTCTGATCAAGATGACTCTGACGATCGGTTCGGACCCATGAGGCTCAGCCCTGTGATCGCTTCGCTCCGTTCCCAAAGTCGCAGAGCCAGCTCACGGTCATTCGCGAGGGCTGATGGTTCCATGGCACGTTCCTTGACAAAATACTGACCGCTGACCCCTTGTACCTCTTCTGAACTCGCGAGATAGATGGAGGTCCGCGCTCCTTCTTCAGGTGAGATCGCGCCGATTCTTGCGAATTGACGCATCAGCCAGAGCACGGGCCCTGATCCCTCGAGGAATCGAGATCGGACAAAGCCTGGGTGGAGTGCATTCGCCGTGACCCCGGTGCCCTCGATCCGGCGATGGAGCTCAAATGTGAACAGAATATTCGCTAGCTTAGACAAAGGATACGTCATTAGTGTCGGTGTTGTAAGATCCCCTTTCCAGTCACAAGCTGAGGGGTTCCGGACAGCACGATGGGCATCGGAAGCCACCGAGATGATCCGGCCGTCACCGCTTGCTTGGATCAGAGGAAACAACCGAAGCGTCAAGAGAAAGTAGGAGAGATGATTGAGGGCAAAGGTGCGTTCCAATCCCTCGGAGGTGAGTTCGCGCTCAAGAAACATTGCTCCAGCATTGTTGATGAGCACATCCAACCGATCAAGCCGACTGATGAGTAGGTTGGCGACACGGTTCACCTCAGACTGCAACATGAGATCCGCAGTGAGTGCTGAGATCTCGGTGTTCTTTGTCGCACGTTTGATTCCATCGACGGCAGACTCACAACGCTCTTGACTCCGCCCGATCAAGACAACCCGGGCCCCCTGAGCAGCGAGTGCCTCTGCAGTCACCCGCCCGATCCCCGAAGTGGATCCCGTAATCAAACAGGTCTTGCCAATCACAATGTCACTCCAGGACCTCGCCCATTGATGTCGGTGGTTAGGCGAGGTCAAAATAGAGGTATTCCGTCGAAGAGTTTGATTCTATGTCGATTTGATCGAGGTTTGAGGTCGAAGCGCCATCGCCACCTTCGAGGGCCATGCCATTGAGTTTGATCGAGCCTTTGATCACCTGGATCCAGCCAAAACGTCCGGGGTCAGTGGCGATCTGAAACCGCCGACTCGAATTGGCACGGCCGATCCAGAGGTTGGCATTTTGGTGGATGTCGACCACGGATTTAGAGCCTGGTGGCCCAGCAGCGTGAATTAGTCCGTCATTCTCTTGATCGCCCCATGGTAGGAACTCTTGTTGATAGGATGGAGTGAGTTCGGGCTCGCCCGGCTCGATCCAAATCTGTAAGAAATGTACGGGCTCGGTTGTCGAGGGGTTGAATTCGCTGTGTCGGATCCCTGTTCCGGCGGTCATCCGTTGAATCTCGCCAGGGCCAAGAATCGCGCCGTGGCCGAGGCTGTCCCGATGCTCGAGTTGTCCTTTGATTACATAGGAGATGATTTCCATCTCCCGATGACCATGGGTGGGGAAGCCGGCGTTGGGGACCACCCGATCTTCGTTCAGAACGCGAAGCGACCGAAACCCAGTGTAAGCAGGATCGAAGTAGGAACCAAAGGAGAACGTATGACGCGTGTCGAGCCAGCCATGATCGAACCGACCGCGATCTCCGCTCCGACGGACTTGAATCATCGTAACATGCTCCCTTCACAGTTCTTCGTGCATCAAACGGTACGATATTGTAGAACGATGCCCCCGGCAACTATCAGTGCCACAGGATATTCGAGTAAATAGTCGTTTTTTGACCAATCCCCCTTTTCTTGACTCTAGGTCAAAAAATGACTAGGATGCTTTCATGGCGCAATCAGTGGAAAAAGAGAACTGGAAAGAGCGAGTGAAGCGCGAGCGCGAGGAACAGATCCTCGATATCGCGTACCGGCACGTTCTTGAGCACGGCTACCATGGGCTGAATCTCCGCAAAGTCGCTGAAGAGGTTGGTTGTTCGAATGGCACCGTCTTTACTCACTTCGCAACCAAAGAAGACGTGCTCCTTGCCCTCACCGTTCGGACGATGCGACTCCGCGGTGAGCTTTTTGAACAAGCGAGTCGATTTCAGGGCACGACCCGGGAACGCCTCTTTGCGATCGGAGTTGCGGACGTTCTCTTCGTCCAATCGAACCCTGGCCACTTCAAGATCGAGACGATCGTTAAGACCGATTCCCTTTGGGAACGTGCGACCGAAGAACGTCGGAATTGGCTCGAACAGCAAGAAACACACTGTCTAAACGTCGTGAATCAGATCATCATCGAAGCCGTCGAAGCCGGCGATCTCGAACTCCGAGGTCGGACACCGACTGAAATCTGCTTCGCGTTCTGGTCAATGAGCTTCGGCGTCCATTCACTTGCGGCGGATGCTGTTTCCCTCGCCCACGCCGGGATCCACGATCCCTACGGGAGTCTCCGAGAGAATCTCCATGTCCTTGCCGACGGCTTCGGCTGGCGGGCTCTGAGTGCGGATTGGAATTACGACGCTACCTACCGACGGATTTCAAAGGAGGTTTTCCCACATGCCAGCTTCCCATCATAAGCCTCCCCCTTTTTTTGCTGGAAAACTGACTCGGAGTCAATTATTGACGCGAGGTTCCACGCTGGTGGGGCTTTTCATCGTCGGCGTTGCCATTGTGACGCTCGGTGGGTTGGTTCGGCAGGGTGACGCCGTTGAATCCGGGGACGAAGACGCACCGCCGCTTCCGGTCCGTGTTCAAGAGGCTCAGCGCGAGACGCAATATGTCCGGAAGCGGTCCTTCGTGGGGCGGATTGAACCGGCAAGAGTGAGTGATCTCGGATTTGAGCTTGGCGGTTTGCTCATCGAAGTAAAGCCAGACGAGGGCACGAAAGTCGAGGCAGGCGAGGTCATTGCCAAGCTCGATACGACCCGTCTCCAAGCGACAAGGAGGCAAAAAGTCGCACAGATGGCTCAGGCCAACGCAACGCTTGCAGAAATGATTAAAGGACCACGGGAAGAGGTGATTGCGGCTGCTCGCGCTCGGGTTGCTCAGATGTCGGCCTCACTGCGGAAGTCGAATGTGACCGCCGATCGTGCCAAGCGCCTTAATCAGAGCCGGTCCAATTCGGACCAAGACTATGATGTCGCTCGATTTGATCTGCAGGCCGCCGAAGCGATGCTTCGTGCTGCGGAGGCGGAACTCGATGAGTTGCTTGCCGGGACCCGTGTTGAACAGATCGATGCTCAAGAAGCTCTCGTTCAACAACTCAGCGCAGAGATCGAGCAAATCGATGTTGACTTACAGAAGTCAACGCTTGTTGCTCCGTTTTCAGGGACGATTGCCGAACGTTATGTGGACGAAGGAAATGTCTTGGAAACCGGGGCGCCAGTTGTTCAGCTCCTCGAAACGGATCACTTGGAGGCTCATCTCGGCGTGGACCCGGCTGTCCTCCCCTTATTGAACCAAGAGGATGCGTTTGAACTCAAAGTTGGCGACCAGTCGATCGTTGGTGCGTTGAACTCGGTAAGACCCGACCGGCATGCCCGGACTCGGACCGTGAAAATCAGGTTCGACATCCTTCGGGCTGACCCGAAGTTGCATGTCGGCGACCTCGTACGACTTCAAGTCAACGAGGTTGTCGAGGCGACGGGGTATTGGCTACCGATCGAGGCGATGACTGAGGGACTCAGGGGACTCTGGACCTGCTATGTCGCGGTTCGATCCGAGAACGAATCCGACTCCTCGATTCAACGTGTCGGAAGACGTGATGTTGAAGTGATCGAGCTTGATACCGATCGCGTCTTTGTGGTCGGAACGCTTCAGCCGAAAGAGGAAGTGATCATCGAAGGGGCGCATCGCTTGACTCCAGGAATGCGGATCCGGGTTGTTCCGACGATCGAGGAGGGGAACGAATGAGTACGCTTTTTTTCCGGAATCGCCGTCTCCTCCTCTTGGCGATTGCCGTTGGAATGGTTGCAGGTGCCTCTGCATTTGTGACCTTGCCTCGCCTGGAGGATCCTGCCTTAACACCTCGACACGCGATTGTCCTTACACGAGTTCCTGGCGCCACCGCCGAGCGTGTAGAAGCGATGGTCACCGAGAAGATCGAAGATGAACTCGCCGAACTCTCAGATATTGACTCGATCCGATCGATCTCTCGCCCTGGAATCTCGTTGGTGACGGTCGAGCTGAAAGGATCGGTGGTTGAACCATCGCCGATTTGGTCCAAGGTCCGTGACCGGCTCGCGGAGGTTAGCCCCGAGTTTCCCAAGGAAGCGCTTCCCCCTGAACTGGACGAAGAGCGCGGGGCGAACGCCTACACCATGGTCGCTGCCCTCCGTTGGGAACTCCCCGATGAACCTCGGCTCGGCTTGCTGAACCGCTTTGCGGAAGAACTCAAGGATCGGCTCCAAGAAGTTCCCGGAACAGATTATGTTGAACTGGTTGGAGAACCTGAAGAACAGATCCGAGTCACGGTTGATCCCGACGAACTCCTGGAATTGAATCTGACCGCCGAGCAAGTCGCGGCAGCGATTGAACGTGCTGATCCAAAGGTCGCCGCCGGCGCGTTGCGGAGCTCCAAAGGGAATCGGCTGATCGAGGTCTCCGGTGAGCTTGATGCCTTGACCCGGATCGCCCAAGTCCCTCTGGTCGAAAGTGTGGATGGGACGATCCTCCGCGTGGGGACGATTGCGAAAATCGATCGGGTTCCAGAGGATCCTCCGCGTGAGTTGGCGATCGTCGACGGGAAGCCTTCGATTGCGGTAGCGGTCCGGATGATCGAAGACCAACGCGTAGATCATTGGGCTGCCGATGCCCGCTCTACCATTGAGGCGTTCAGGGAGGAACTCCCTGATGGCATCGACCTCGACTTAATGTTTGACCAGAGCCATTACACCACCGAACGGCTTGATTCGCTGGGGGTCAATCTCTTGGTTGGAGCCCTCTCTGTGGTCGCGGTGGTCTTCGTGATGATGGGTTGGCGCTCTGCGATCCTTGTTGCCTCAGCACTCCCGCTTTCCATTGCTATTACGCTGGCCGGTTTGATGGTCTTACGTATTCCGTTACATCAAATGTCGATTACTGGACTTATTATCGCTCTTGGTCTTTTGATTGATAATGCCATTGTGGTTGTCGACGAAATCAACGTGAAGCGAGCGTCGGGAGCCTCTGCGTTTGAGGCGATCCGTGAAACGGTCCAGCATCTCTGGGTCCCGCTTCTGGGCTCGACCTTGACGACGGTTCTCGCGTTCATGCCGATCGTCTTGCTGACCGGAGACATCGGTGAGTTTGTAGGACCGATGGGCATTAGTGTGGTGCTCGCCTTAGTTTCGTCCCTCTTCGTCTCGCTTTCGATCATCCCCGCGCTTTCTGGTCTTCTCGGTGGAGCGAACCGAGTGCAACGGACGAGACGATGGTGGCGTGATGGTTTCTCGATCCCGTTCTTGGTCAAGCCGATCCGTTCTTTCGTCACGATCCTGGTTCGTCGGCCACTCTTGGGGCTTTCGGTTGCACTAACACTCCCGATCATCGGCTTTCTGAGGGCAGGAGAGCTACGGGACCAGTTCTTTCCCCCGGCTGATCGTGACCAGTTCATGATTCAATTCCGACTTCCAGGTTCGGTCTCGATCAAGGAAACGAAATCACGACTCGATGAGATTACGGCGAGCATCGGATCACATGAAGGAGTTGATCGGATCGACTGGTTCGTCGGTCAAAGTGCCCCGACGGTTTATTATAATATGCTGAATAACGAAGATCAGACCCCTTCGTATGCTCAAGCGATCGTCCGTGCTGACTCTGCTGACCGTGCCCTTGACCTAATCCGGTCGCTTGAACTGGAACTTCCGACCGAGTTCCCCAATGCTCAGCTCATCGTCCGCGCCTTCGGTCAAGGTCCTCCATTCGACGCCCCGATTGAGATCCATCTCTTCGGACCGAGTTTGGAACGACTCCGGCTGTACGGGGAAGAACTCCGGAAGATCCTCGCGACGGTCCCGGAGGTCGAGCACACCAGAGCGACCCTCGACGGAGGCTCGCCGAAGCTCCGACTGGAAGCGGACGAAGACGAGGTCAATCTTGTCGGGCTCACCTTGACCGAGATCGCGGGTCAACTTCAAGCGAACCTTGAAGGAGTCATTGGTGGCTCCATCTTGGAAGAGGTCGAGGAGCTTCCCGTTCTAGTCCGGGTCTCCAATGAGCGGCGGATCGAACTTGACCGGATCGCCTCGCTGAGTTTCGTCTCAGAAGAGACCGAGGATTGGATCCCGCTCGATATCATCGGCTCGTTAGAGCTGGAACCGGAACACAGTCGGATCACCCATCGGGAGGGTCGACGCTGCAACTCAATCCAGGGCTTTCTCCGGGTCGACGCCTTGCCTGCCGAGGTCCTTGCTGATTTCCGGACCCGTCTCGACCAATCAGGTTGGGAGCTGCCGCCAGGCTATGAACTCGAATTCGGGGGCGAGGAGGAAGAGCAAGGCGAGGCAATGGGTAGCCTCTTCGCCTCGATCAATATTCTCGTCGCGTTGATGGTTGCGACCCTCGTTCTCTCCTTCAATTCGTTCCGAATGGCGGGATTGATTGGTGGGGTCGGGATCGCATCCGTTGGCTTGGGGATTCTAGCGATCTGGATTTCCGGCTATCCGTTCGGTTTCATGGCGATCATCGGGACCGCTGGTCTGATCGGTGTGGCCTTGAATGATAGTATCGTCGTTCTCGCGGCGATCCGGGCTCATCCGACAGCTCGAGCGGGTGATCCTTCGGCAATCGCTGAGGTCGTCCTCGGGAGCGCTCGGCACGTCTTGGCGACTACCTTCACGACCATTGCGGGCTTCATGCCGCTCTTGCTCGATGGCGGCGGATTCTGGCCGCCACTCGCTGTCGTTGTGGCCGGAGGTGTTAGTGGCGCCACACTCCTGGCGTTGCTCTATATCCCGAGTGGCTATGCGGGGATCCTCCTCATTGCTCGACAATTCTCTGGACTTCGATCCAGAGCCCGTTGTGCGAATCCGACGACCGTGTCCGAGCAACCCGAGTCGACGGTTGAATCCCCAGGGTTCAGACCGGTTCGGATCCCGCTCGAACTCGCCTCCGTTGATTAAGGGGCCATCGAAATCGGAATTCGAGAGCTTGTGAACATTCGTTACAATACTTGGGGATGATCGATCATTCGGGTTGATCACTCCGTATAGTTAACCGACTTTTCACTCTCAACTCCCTGCGCGATTGGGTGGCTTGAGAATCAAGCTCACGATCGCTACTGAATTGACTCTCGGAGGATTTCGGCCATGAAGAGAATGGTAATCTCGTTCGTGCTGCTCTTCGGAATGACGCTGGGCTCGGTTGCCACTGCTGCCGACCTGAACGTAGGCGATAAAGCACCGTCGATTAAGGTCGGTGAGTGGATCAAGGGCGGACCGGTTTCGGAATATGAGCCGGGGAAGACGTATGTCGTCGAATTCTGGGCTACCTGGTGCGGCCCTTGCCGGGTCTCGATTCCTCACCTCTCAGAACTTCAAGCGATGTACAAGGATCAAGGACTCGAAGTGATCGGAGTCAGCGTCTTCGAGAACGACCAGCGGCAGGTTCGCCCCTTTGTCCAGCAGATGGGTGATCAGATGGATTACGCCGTCGCCGCTGATGCAGTCGAGCCTGGCCAACGTTCGGGCTTCATGGCGAAGAACTGGATGGAAGCCGCCGAGCAAGGCGGGATTCCGACCGCCTTTGTCGTTCAAGACGAAAAGATCCTCTGGATTGGTCATCCGATGGAACTCGACCCGGTTCTTGCTGATGTGATGGCCGGGACCTTCGATCTCGAGAAAATCCAAGCGATTCAGAGGGCGCTCGAACAGCTCACCCAGAAGTTTCAGACGCTCCGGGTCAATGACTACAAAGGTGCCGTTCGACTGATGGAAGAGGCGATGGAGCAAGAACCGCTCTTAGTCGAACAGCTTGCACTGGCGAAGTACCAATACCTGCTTGAAGCAGGACGGGTTGATGAAGCGATCGCCTACGGATCCAGTATTGTTACCAATGTTTATGCAGATGCGCCCGAGAGCTTAAACGGAATTGTATGGTTGCTTGTCGACCCTGAAGCCAATCGTCAACTGAAGCCGGCTGCAAAGACGTTTGCGTTGAAGGTTGCTGCTGAAGTCAATCGTTTGACGGAAGGTGAGAATGCTGACATCCTTGACACGTTAGCACGCGCCTTCTTTGTCAACGGCAGGGTTGAAGACGCCGTTGAGACACAGTCGAAGGCCGTGGAACTGACTGAACAACAATCACCTGAGATGAACAGTCGACTTCAAGAGTACAAGAAGGCTCTCGAAGAATCCGGTCGATAAATAAAGTAAGCGAGTCAGATCGATTGGCAAAATTTGTTGATATCAAAAGATTGTTGATAATAAAACACCCTGCACTTGTAGAAGTGCAGGGTGTTTTTGATCCAAGCGTGTCGATCTACAGAGCTTACTCAACGCGGATGGTACGAGCGTCTTGGTACTTCTGTCCGAACATGTCAACGGTTCGAACGCGAATCAAGTGTGTGCCGGGCTGGAGGTTGGCCGGAAGGGCTCCCTTCCAGATATGTCCTGACTTTCTGGTGTCTGGCAACGGACGTCCTGGCGGCGGTGTCTCACTTTCTTCGAGCTTCTTCATGGCGACGTAGTACGGGTCTTCGATCTCAGCCTGCTCAAGCTTGACCCACTCATCCGTCTGACCGATCGACATTTCGACGACCGACTTCTCCGAGCCACCGAAGACATTGACGATCACTTCCGTTTCGCCGGCATCAGCCGAGGCGACGGCTTCCGGGGCGTAGATGTTCATCTGATGTGAGGCGGGGCGTCGCGCGGCCCGGAATTCGATCGAATACTCGTGACCATCGAAGGTGACAACGGAATAGCCGTTGGGAGCACCATCACGCATGGTGGTGTTCGGGATTCCGTTCTCATCCGGAGCACCGCGCCACCAACTGCCACAGACGGTGACATTGATTACGTGGTGGTGAGGCTCTTCACCATCGAATCCGCTATCTTCACCAATGAAGACGTGCTGCTGGAAGTGGGTGTGTGCTGAGAAGGAGAGTGAGAAGGGGCGATCTTCGATTAAGTTGTACAGCTCTTCCTGATCTTCAACACCGACGAGAGGAATGTGCATCATCAGGACGACGAGTTGATCCTTCGGAATCATCGCCAGGTCGTTCCGAATGAAGGTCATCTGCTCTTCACCGAGTCCACCCTTGTAGCGACCACGATCGCTTCCTTCGGGGATGTACCAGGTGACGTCATCAAGGACCATGAAGTGAACCGGGCCGTAATCAAACGAGTAGTAGGAAGGGCCGTAAACGCGTTCGAACGTCTCATCAGAATGAACGTCGTTCGTGGCATCGAAGTTCATGTCGTGGTTGCCGATGACGTTGTACCACGGAATCCCGATCAGCCCAATAGTCTGGTTCATGGGCCCGAACAACGAGAGATCGTTGTTGACGATATCGCCGAGCGTAACACCGAGCGATGCGTCGGTTCCTTCAGCAATGATTTGCTCGACCACGTCATGAGCGATGTACTCGACGTCTTTGATATCGCTCGGCTGTGTGTCGCCGAACATCAAGGCGCGGAAGACTTCCGGCTCGACCTGGGGAGTGAGGGGAAAGTCGATCGATTCCGGAAGCTCACCGGTCGGGGCAACACCACCGAACTCGGATTCGGGAGAACCGTTCGGCTTATGGATGTAAAAGAATCTGGGGAGGTTGAGTTCGGTCAGTGGGGTCCTGAATCCCCGAGGCTTGATCACAAAGATGATGTCGTCTTGATCGACATCAATTTCGTATCGACCTTCGCCGTCAGTCACAACAATGTCGCGACCATTCGAGATCTTGATTCCGGCTAAACCGGGCTCACCTTCGTCTCGCGACTGATTGGCGTCACGATCGAGGTAAACGACACCTGTTGCCGTTTCGATTGTTTCTTCTTGTGCCAACAACGGGGTGACGCAGAGGGCAAACCCTGTCGTCATCCCGAGAAGCCTCGTGATGTTCATCAGATCCTCGGTGTTTCGAGTCGTCGATGCGGTCCTGTTCGGATTTGTTACGAACGCGCAACGATCTTACCGAGGTCTTTTGAAGATGGAATGAACAACCGCCTCGTCAACCGCAATTGATCTCGGTTCCAAGCACGATCAGGCAAGAAGCTCGTTGATTGGACCGGCAGCAGGATCGGCGATTTGGACGTCACGACCGTTCACGAAGAAGTCGTCGACGAGTGGGTCAATACCGACAGCATGGAGGTAGGTGTGGAAGAGATGACCACCATCAACCTCTCGATCGCTCACTTCGGTTCCGTTGTGGTTTGTGGCACCAACGACATTACCCGTCTTGATCCCGAGCCCACCCAAAGCGATCGACCATGCTTTCCCCCAGTGATCACGACCGTAGAGGTGATTGATCCTCGGGGTCCGACCGAACTCAGAGGCGACGATGACGAGTGTGTGTTCTAGCTGCCCACGATCAGCGAGATCGCTGAGGAGGTTCGAGAACCCGCGGTCGAATTCGCCGAGCTGCTCAATGTGGAACGCAAAGTTTTCGTTATGGGTGTCATAATTGGAGTGGGAGACTTTGACGAAGGTGACCCCGGCTTCAAGCAACCGTCGCGCCAAGAGGCAGTGACGGCCAAAATCGTGAGAACCGTAGCGGTCCTGGTCCTTCTGCGGTTCCTTGGTGACATCAAAGATCTCTCGACGCTCCATCAGTTGGAGTGCTTGCTCGTAAGTACTGGTGTAAGCATCAGTGATCGCTGTCCGACGTCGGAGAGCAAAGCGATCGCTGAACATCGAGCGGAGCTGGTGTCGGGCTTGATCGGATTCCAGAGTGATCGAATCGTGCCGGCCTGTGTTTGCGGGAGCGTTGCCGTTGCCGAGTGTTAGTGGACCGTACTTCGGACCGAGGAATGCCGCATCTCGCGCACTGACGCCGCCGCTGCCACCGGGCGTCACATGAATGTACCCTGGGAGCGGGTCATCTTCAGGTGCAACGAAACAAGCGGCAACCGAGCCAAGATGCGGATAATCACGGCCGGGCGTTTGAGGTCGACCCGTGTGCATGACATAAGCACCGCGCCCGTGATCATTCTCCTTGGTGTTGATGCTCCGAAGGAGAGCCAGATGATGCATCAACTTTGCGGTTTCGGGCAAGAGTTCGCTGATCCGGATCCCCGGAACTGACGTTTCGATCGATCGGAACGGGCCCCCAGTGTCTGTTTTCGGCTTGGGGTCCCAGGTTTCGAGCTGACTGACGCCCCCAGCGAGCCAGACCATCAAGATCTGCTTCTTTTGTTGCTCTAAGCCAGAAGCAACAGCCGGCATCGGTAGTCCGGCAAAACTTGCCCCTGCGAACGCACCAGCGGCCGCCGTGCCACCAAGAAAGGCGCGTCGTGAGAGGGTGTGCTCAGCCGATTTACATGAATAATCGCATCGCATGTCGGGGCTCCTTCAACGGTCTGCTGATCACGAGGCGTTGGATGCAGTCGGATGGATGGAATCTGGTTGAGTTGGGTTCGTGATTATCGGATCGGATCGATCAGTGGTGGAAGCGGAACTCTGTCGAGGTGAGCAGCGCCCAGATCATCTCTTGAATCGCTTCTTGCCGTCCGGTTCCGTCCGGTTGATCGTTGAGATAAGCTTTTAAATCAAGCCGTTCTTGACTTGAAGGGCGCCTTGAAAATAAGGCAAGGTAGAGTTCTTCGATCAGTTGGTCCTGATCCTCGATCGCGACCAAAGTGGCAGTGAGATTCTTTCCCGAAGGACGGATCCAGGACTGGATTGGCTGGCCGTTGCTCAAGAAGAGTGCTTGGTGAACGGTCGAATGCAATGCATCGGGCGACTGGCCTTCCCCAGACCCGAAGTAGCGGACAAATTGCCCCTCGTTTCCCCGGAGCCGCTTGAAGAGAGCTTCTTCGATGATCCACGGCTTCCGATCTGCTCGAATGGGGTCGGCTTCGAGGATGTCTCCGAGTTTGGTGTCGACTTGCTCGATCTGTTGAATCACTTGCTGGCGTGTCGACGCAACGATCCCGAGCCCTTGCATCACGCTCCAGCAAAGCTGCTCTGCAGACATTGGTCGAAGCTGATAGACGGCGAATTGCCAAGGATCGGAGAGTCCTTCCGAACCAGTCGGCGGCGGTTCCGATGACCGTTGATAGACCCGAGTGGCGGCAAGCTCACGGAGAAGCCAGCGGATGTTATAATCATGTTCACGGAATGAAGCGGCCAAGAGGTCAAGGACTTCCGGGTGCGACGGTGGGTTTTCCGCGTGCATCATGTCGACCGGTTCGACTAAGCCCGACTTCATCAGGTAGGCCCAGATCCGATTGACGACGTTTGCGTCAAAGGCCTCGACATCAGTCGTGAGTGCCATCGCAAGCTGGTCGCGACGACTATAACGAGGAATTGATCGCTTCGACTTCGCCGGTGGCAAGAGGTACGCCATCCCGGCGTCTCCGGTTGCTTCGGGGTCCTTGACCGACGGTTGCTCCAAGATCTTCGGCACCGTGGTGTGCTCATCATTCTCGATGAATACGGAGGCGAATTTTGTGACGCCGTCTGCCTTCTCGGCAAGCCGAGCGACCTTCGACTTAGGGTCGGTGAAGAGGCTTGTCCGGTCGACGAATGCAGCAATGCCGTAATAATGCGCTTGCTTATAATCCTCGACCAAGGGATGGTCGTGGCACTGTGCACATTGGAGGTCACGACCAAGGAAGATTCGACCCAGATCACGGGTGACGAGATTTGCTTCAACCTCACGATCGAGGAGGAACCGGCTCGGAGCACGATCAACCCCCTCGCCGTCTCCGCTGGCACTCAAGATTTCGCGACAGAGTTCGTCGTAGGGTTGGTTGGTTGCTACCGCGTTGAGGAGAAACGCCTCCCAATCGTCACGATCGACGTAGCGGTTCCGGCGTCGCTCCATGAAGGTCAAATCGAAGAATCGAGCAAACTGCCGAGCGAACTCGGGTGACTCCAATAGTTCATCGACCAGACGCTCACGCTTGTAGGGTGATGGATCATCGAGAAAGGCTCGGGCCTGATTGCTGGTCGGGATCATCCCGGTGAAGTCAAGGTAAACACGGCGGACAAATTCGCCATCGGTAGCGAGCGCCGCCGGGGCTTCTTCGAGTGCATCCTCGATGTATTGGTCGATCTGGTCGTGAAGCGCGACTGTCGACGAGGTCCCCTCTTCTTCTTGACCGATCGCTATCGAGCCTCCTGCGGATCCCAGAACGATCGAGAATAGTACAAGGATGACTCTACGGAACATTAGCAATCACCTTTCTCCGTGTCCGGTGATGTTTATCTGTTTGTCTTGGTGGTCGCTTCGAACCGCCGGAGAACGCTCAAACATTGTTGAACATACAGAGTCGCTTGACCGTGAGCAAGTTCTTCTTCGTCAGACCTTCAAAATAAAGAGGACAGGAAGATTGTCCTCATGTCGCCTTCGTGATGTACCAGCGGACGCTGTCGAAGTACGCTTCATTGCGAGAAGGTCTGTCAGGGAGAGGCTGCGATCGAGTGGGGGGTTGATCCCATCGCTGCCAGCGAGCGTGACTGAAGGCCAGGGTTTGAGGTACAGCTCGCCCCATTCACCCTTGCCCTGGATCGACTCAACGTTGATCATCGCTATTGAATCGGCGCAGAGGGTTTGGGGTGTCGATCTCGCTTCCGGAGCTTGTACCAAACCCGGCCGCTTGAGCTGCCTTCACGGCGCGTCACGCTTGAACCTGCGCAAGTCGGCCGGGGTGATTCACCCTTCCTCTTCGAATAAGGGACCCAAGTCCATAAGCCCCTCAAAGTCCCGTGCGGTTCCCCCGTTGAGCATACACTCAATGATCCGACGGCCGATCGGATCGAGATCGGGAACGAGGAACTTCTTGAGCTGGTCCTGGAAGAAGCCTGTCAGCATTGCCGAGCCGACGTCGTAAGCTTCTTCACCGACCTCTGGTTGCAGATCGACCTGGAGCGCTTGGTCGGGGATCTGGACCCCTTCGACCACGAGGCCCGTGGGCGAGTAGCCCAACAACGAGCATCGTGATGCCACGAACTGCGAACGGTCGAATCGGGCGACCCCGCGGCGGGCGAAGTATTCCCGCATGATCCACTGGGGCATGAACCCGACATGCCAGGAGCCGACGTGCTGGTTAGGGACCAACAAGTACTGCATGTTCCGGCCGTCGCGGAACTGGTCCAACAGCAGGTTCGCTTGGTCGACGCGTCGGCCCGTCGCGAACGGCCAATAGGAGCCGACTCCTTCGGAACTCATGCCGGAGGCGTCAAGGATGCTCGGGTTGGCGTGGCCTCGTGGAGCGACCAGTCTCCAGAGCCAGGCCAAGGCCGGCGGGAGTAAGTGGAACAGGCCAGCGATGCCATAACTCGGGTTCTCCCGCGTGCAAGGTGGGAATCGGACACCGAAGGTCCGGAGGTCAACGGCGACGGGACCATCGAGCACTCCTTCTACGTCGGCCCTTGGCACGACAACCCGGGGATTTGGGCAGGGTTTGCCTGGCTCGTCCTCGATATGGTCCCAGAGTAAGGCCGTTGCTCCAGGTACGGCCCGAATATTCAAGAACAGCAGTGGGTTCTTCGGGCGGATCGTCCGATACTCGAGGTGCGGGTCGATTCCGTAATCGTTAATGTGATTAACCCGGATAAACCAGGCGTCCTCAGCGTCGACGAGTGCCAGTCGACCGTCAGTCCGCTTGAGGCTCGGGTGGCAGAGGGCCATGTCGTCAGTCACAGGTCGGAGCTGGCAGCCGCTCGGCAGTAGGATATAGCTCTCCTGCCCAGTTACCAGATTACGACCGACTCGAAGACGGCCATCGCGTTCGCGATGGATCTCTTCGAGCATTTCGCTCTTGCCACCGCCACTGGCTCCCTCGTGCATGATTGTCAAACGGCTGCCGTAGGGATTGATGACCTGGACCGTCGAGCAGTGTGCCGTCACCCACTTCTCGCGTTCGCCGACGTCCAGGAGCACTCCGTAGATCCCCTTCTTGGCGCTCGGGCCGGGGTAGAGATTGTAGCTGAACAGCTCGTGCAAGCCCTCGCGTCGGTTGTGAACCACGACCTGCTTGCCGTCGAAATGTGTGTGGCGGAACGGCGGGGCGACATAGACCACCGCCTTGGGGTGGAATCCGGCAGGGACTTCCTCAGGGGTCATCATTCCCTGGAGTAAGGCAAGCCCCATCCCGAAGAACCCCGCGTTGGCCGGGACCACGGCCACCGCTTGGACCCCCTTGTTCGGCACCCCCGAGTTAAACGGGAAGAGAGCCAGTTCCTGGGTTGCCAGCCATTCGAACGTTTCACCACGCGTCCTGTCGAAGGGACGCCCGAAACGTTCGGCGAAGGTCGGCTTGTTTGTCGGCCGTTCGTCACCGATGACCATACATTCGGGATCGCGACGCCTCATGTAAGGCTCAAGGTAGTTGGCGGCGACCCCGTTGGTTACTCGGCAGACTCGAGCCTCGACCACCTGGCCTTGGCCCGGCACCTCGTATGAGACCTCGTGCCAGCCGTCGACGGCATCCCTCGTAGCGAGGTCGACCAGCTCTCCAATGTGTTCTGGGACCGACCAGTGTGGACATCTGGCGAGGATCTCCCCGAGTTCCTCGGGCACGGCGAAGCGATCGAATGTCCCTTGACCCGTAATCATGGTATGAGGCCTCGTGCGATTGGAGTGAATAAGTCTGCGAGTGATTTTCGCGCGGAGAGATCAGCAGTCGCGCTGGGCTGGTCTGTCATTTTCTTGGGGAACAAGTCGTCAAGCTCGTTCTGCCGGTCGACTTGCTATATCTCATGGAGGGGGCAACCATCACGACGACTCTCTGCCTGGCTGATGTCGTCTCGGGCACCACCGATGATCGCAGCTAATCCGAGAATTCTGGCAAAAGTCGATGCTGTGACCGGTTTCGATCAAAAACCGAAAGTGGGTTAGACAGCGGTATATATTGAATTCTTCGATTTGGAGCATCGGAATTAATTCGGCGGACGTCTGGTAGGGAACGCGTGTGGTATTCCGTCGCTTGAGGCGGTGGGCTGTTCTCAACTTAATCTCAATATAATTGGTCCGGTGAGCCCAGACCAAGAACCGACCCACGGTCAAAGCTGCGATCCATGAGCTTCTACGCAACTTTATTTGTGAACTTGATTGGATCTCAGCACTGCAAGCGATCAAAAACAAAACCAAGCGACAACAAGTGAGATGCACTGATTGTACCCGTTGACGACCCAGGTTCAGACCACGTTGGTCTCCAGCCCTTGGATCGCTAAAGCCCCGATCGCTTTTTCCCAGGATAGGCACTTTGTAAGGATTGAGTTTACAGAGCAGGCGCTCAACGATCCGTGCCCCAAACTCGTATCCACAGGATAGAAGGAATCGGTTCTGATACGAGCCGATCCTCCGGTCTTGATTCACCGAACCTAGTCAGGCTTTCAGCCCAGCCGATTCCAGAAGGGCCCGGTGTTGCCGGGTGTTCTACGACGATGAGCACAACGAGCCTGGCGGAGTCGCCAAACACGGTCAATCGCCCTGAAGAATCCGCCCGAACAGAACCGGCCAATACTTTCATCCGTTGGTCTGGCGGAGCTTTGCTCTCAGGGTTCGGGCTTTCGTTGGCTTTTGAACCAGTCGGTGCCTGGTGGCTTGCCTGGTTGGCTCTGGTCCCGCTCTTGATCCTCGTCCGAGGTCCAAGGAAGTCAACTACAGCGATTCTCGCGGCCTGGGTCGGTGGTCTCGCGTTTTGGCTGCCTTCGGTTCATTGGGTTTCGTCGTCGCATGAGTCGGCTTGGATCGCTTGGCTGGCGCTGGCGGTCGTTCTTTCGTTCTGGTGGCCGATTGCGATTGGGTTCATCCGCCTCTTGGTTCGAGGTGTTGGCCTCCCTTTGATCGTCGCGGGACCTGCGGTTTGGGTAGGCGTTGAGTATCTCCGAGGGCTCTATCCGCTTAATGGCTTCCCTTGGTTCGGACTTAGTCAGAGCCAGTACGAGAATCTCCCTTTGATCCAGATTGCGGATTTGACGGGTGCTTGGGGAGTTAGTCTCCTCATCGTTCTGACGAACTCCGCGATTGCCGATTACGTCGTGAAGGCTGATCTGAGTGGATTGGGTAGGATGAAGCGCCTTGCCGGAGTCAGCCTGACGTTGTTGCTCATCCTGGTGAGTCTGATCTATGGGGCCTATCGGATTTCGAGTTCAGAATTTGATGACGGGCCTCGGTTAGCGTTGATTCAGTCCGACATCCCGCAGGATTTTGAGAACCCTCCCGCAACGCGCGATGTGCTTGAGACGTTCCGACGACTTGTTGACCAGGCTACGGAGTCAAAGGATCGACCTGACTTGATCGTCTGGCCAGAGACGATGTTCCCCTTCGGTTGGGTTTCAGTGGCCCCTGACTTGACTACTGCCGATTTCCGGAGGATCGCCGACGACTACAGCCCTCACCTCAAGGTCGAGTTCTGGGAGAGTCGTGCTGAAGAGATCCCGGCTTACCTCCGCGATTGGACCGACGCGATTCAAATTCCGATGCTCGTTGGGATCAACAGCTATTTTTTCGAGCCGACCGGGCTGAGACGGCACAATTCTGCAATTCTCGTCGAACCTGGTGTCGAAGCCGTTCAGTCGATGCATAAACGACACCTGGTCCCGTTTGGTGAATATGTTCCCCTCGTGAAGACGTTCCCTTGGGTCCTCGCCGTCACGCCGTTTGAACCTGATCGGATGCCGAGCCTCGATCCCGCGCTCGGTGTAGAAACGATCCAACTGGGCCCGTGGACCTTCGGGGCCGTGATCTGTTTCGAAGACTCTGTTCCTCTGATTGCCCGCGAAGCACTCCGAGGACCATCCGACGGAGAAAAACCTGCCGAGATCTTGCTCAATCTCTCGAACGACGGTTGGTTCCGAGGGACCGCAGCCCATAAGCTTCACTTGGCTAACAGTGTCTTGCGTGCGGTGGAACTCCGGGTTCCGGTCGCACGTGCTGTCAATACCGGGGTCTCAGCGATCATCGACGGCAACGGTCGATTGCTGGAAACGATCCCGGGAGCGTCCGAAGGGGTTATCAACACAACAATTCCGGTTGATCAGCGTCCGAGCCTCTACCGAGTTGCCGGGGATTGGCTCCCGATTGCTCTCCTGGTGGGATCGCTTTTGTCCCTCCCCTTGAGTCTATTTCTACGCTTTGGGAACCGGAAACGAGCGTTGAAGTTGTCGTGACCCCAGGGCAGATTAGTCGGGAAGATGGAACTTTATGGAAAGACGGGGCGTCTGGAAAAGGTCTGAGTGTTTGCTCCTGGTCGTTCGATCGTGTACTTTTCCGGGAGTCACAGAATGATCTCGCGACTCAAGCGAATTACTTCCGAAAGGTCTTCTCCTTTTGAGTTCTTTAAGCTTCCGAGTCGATCACGGAAGTTGACCGAACAGTGGAAGTTGCAGCACAGAGTTGCGTGATGCTACGATGGTACGATGCGATCGACGTCATTCGGAGAGGTCTCGAGCAGGTTTCTGTCGAGCCAAACCGATTGAGTTGAACCAATCCAGAAACCTGACGTTCGATCACCTGTTCGTTTCAATTCACTAACCACTTGACAAGCGGTCTGGCTCTCTCAGCTTAGCGACTCTTGCGTATTCTCAGGGCTTCGTGAGCTGACGGAATAGCTAGCCGCCTGACACCGATCGCAACGGGATGGGATCATGACGTTCGTCGGTAAGATACTCGTCATCGTCATTATGGCGTTTTCCCTCTTTTTCTTGGCTCTGTCGACAGTCGTCCTCACAGCCTCGACAAATTGGAAATCGGCGTATGAGAAGCAGAGTGAAGCAAGTAATAAGCTTCAAGGCCAAATCCAAGATCTCACGACTCAACTTGGGGCTCGTGAGACAGAATTGACCCAAGAGCAGCAATTGCGTCAGTCAGAAACTGACTCGCTGAACAGTCAGATCGCCGAGATCAACAACGAGATCGAGCAGGTCCGTGCGGAACTTTCCGGAAGTCTTACGGAAAAGGAAGTTGCACAACGGACCGCTGAGAATCTTGCCGCGGACGCTCAAGCTCGGGCACAAGAAGCTGAGGAACTCCGCGAGTTGCTCCTCGCCGCGACCAAGCAGGCGAATGACCTCACTGCGGCTCAGACAGAGCGCGATGAGCAGATCAGCAACATCACCCGGCAACTCCAGACTGCGGAGGAAACCAACGGTGACCTCCGTGAATTACTGCAGAGTTATCGGAACTTCTTGCAATCACGAGGGTTACCCTCTGATCCTGACCGAGTTCGAATCGCTGCGGAAGGGGTTATCGTCTCTCCGGACATCACGGGACGCGTCCTTCGGGTCGCCTCGCAAAATGACCTCTTGGAATTCTCACTCGGCGACGATGATGGCGTAAAAATGGGTCAGGAATATTACGTCTATCGGACGGGTGCCGAATCACGTTATGTCGGCAAAGTTCGGGTTACCGGTACTGACCCCGACCGGTCCGTTGCCGAAGTCATTGACCGTTACCTGGGCAGCAAAGTGAGGGAGGGTGATTATGTCTCAGGCCAGATCAACCCGGGGGAGTAGTCGCGTCTCCCTCTCCAAAGGTGGTCGCTCGGCTTCACGCTCCTCTGGAAGCGCTGCGAGCCAATCACGCGGAAGAGGTACGCGTGGCCCCTTGAGTCAACCGAAGAACGACATCTTCGTTGTCTTGCTGGGAGTTTCCTTGGGCTCGATGGTTCTAGGCTGCCTCTTCCTCGCCCTGAAATTGAACGCTTACGGTTTTAGCGTCTCTGCCCCGTGACCATTGTCCTTGCCGACGAAGTCGCGCTCCAAATAATCAAACGCTGCGTGCCAGGACCGCGAGGCCTGGCACGCGGCGTTCTGCTGCGCTCCTAGCACTCTATTTTTTAGTGTACGTATTGACAGTTTTGTTGCGTTCTGTATGATTTGTACACCTGGCGCAAAGTTGATGAGCGGATCATCACGCTAGGTTCCTTCACCAACTGTTTTGGAATTCACCACACTCTGATCCAAGCAGCCGAGGGATGCACCCGGTGGTCGTTTACTGCGAGGGCGACTTCCGTTGAGCCAAGCACCCTGAACCAACAAGAAAACGGTCAGCACGAGGCTTGGTAGAGACGATGTCTGATCCTCCGGGGGGCGAGACATTATGACTAAGTATCCAGACCTCTTTGCGGCCCTCGCCGCACCCTTCAGTCCACAAGAAGTAAAAGTTCGGAGCCACGGTAACTTAAAGTTTCACTACATCACTGCACGGACGGCCATGAACCGGCTTGATTCGGTGGTCGGCCCCGAGAATTGGTGGGATCACTACATACCCCTCCAAAACTCGGTCCTCTGTGAATTGACCGTCCGGATGCCTGATGGAACGACCCTGACCAAGTCGGATGCCGGAGGTTGCGGGAATACTCTCGAGCAAATCGACGATGATAAGAGTCGGTTCAGTGACGCCTTCAAGCGAGCCGCGGTCAAGTTCGGCGTCGCACGCTACCTCTATCGAGATGGAACCCCCGAGTATTCACAGGAGCAAGCCTCGAAGATTCCAGAGCGGAAGGATTCTTCGGCGTCTGATCAGAAGTCAAACAACAGTACGGGATCACCATCGAAAGGAATGATCTCGGAACCCAAGACGGGACGTGCTCTCTTCGCTTGGGTCAAACAACAGGAACAAGAACACGAAGTCGGACTCCTCCAATATCTGAATAAATGGTCCAAATTACATGATTATCCTGGTCGGATGGTTGACTGGGATCGCGAGCAAGTGATGTTGGCCTACCAGGAGGCGCTCCGGAAACTCCAAGCAACACAACCCGATCGAGCCGAAGCCTTGGAAGAAGCAATCGCGAATTAATTCGCCGAGTCTGAAGATAGACTTTCTTGATCTTGCTCTCACGTTGGAACGGAGCCAGCATAGGGTACGGCCTCTGAGCACCGAACCCCTCGAGGATGATCGCAATGAACCTCTCCCGATCGTTCCTAATCGCTGGCTCTCTCCTCGCGCTACTCTGGGACACCGTTGGTCTTTCGAATGCTGAGAATCCACCTAATATCCTCATCATCATAGCTGATGATTGTACCTACAATGACCTCCCACTTTATGGAGGCGAAAACGCAAGGACGCCCAACATCGATCGGTTAGCGGAGGAAGGGCTTATTTTCGAGCGAGCTTATCTTGGTGCTGCAATGTGCCAGCCTTGTCGGGCGGAACTCTACACCGGGCTTTACCCCATAAGCAACGGTTGTGCCTGGAATCATTCGGCAAGCCGACCCTCTGTCCTCAGCGTCCCCCACTATCTCCAGCCCGCGGGTTATCGGGTAGGGATTACGGGTAAGGTCCATGTGAAGCCCGATGAGACATTTCCGTTTGAGTCGGTTAACGGATTTGATCCAAACTGTGTCCGGAATCCAACACAGCAACATCACCTTGGTGGAGTGGCTTCGTTCCTTGATTCGTCGCCGGATCGGCCGTTTTGTCTTGTGGTGGCGTTAGTGGAGCCCCATGTGCCTTGGGTAATGGGTGACGCTTCGGCGTATCCTCCTGAGAGTATCAAACTCCCCAAGAATATCGCCGACACAGCAAGGACTCGACAGGAGTTTGCTAACTACCTTGCTGAAATTACCTACATGGACGGACAGGTTGGGGAAATCCTCAAGACCTTGGATGAAAGTGGGCAAGCTGATAATACGTTGGTCTTCTTCACCAGTGAGCAAGGGTCCCAATTTCCAGGAAATAAATGGACGACTTGGGACACTGGCCTCCACACTGCCCTGATTGCTCGTTGGCCGGGACGGATTGCGCCGAATCAGCGGACAGATGCCCTCGTGCAGTACAGTGATCTCTTGCCTACACTTCTCGATGCTGTTGATAACCATTCAGATCGCTCATCGTTCGACGGAACAAGCTTTCTTTCTGTACTCCTTGGCGATGCGGAGACCCATCGAGATTATGTCTACGGGATCCACAACAATCTCCCTGAAGGGCCTTCCTATCCAACCCGAACGGTGAGTGACGGCCGTTATCGCTACATCCGGAACTTAACCCCGGACGCAATTTATATTGAGAAGCATCTGATGGGTAATATAGGTGGTAGCAAAAGCAGCGATCACTATTGGATTAGTTGGGTCCGAGAGGCTTGGAATAACTCGAATACCTACCGTTTAGTCAATCGCTATATGAACCGACCGCGCGAACAACTCTATGATACCAGCCTCGATCCTTATGAACTCTCTAATCGGATTGACGATCCTGAGCTATCCGAAGTTAAGGAGTCTCTCAGTCGCGAGCTTGACCGTTGGATGGCATCTCAGGGAGATCCAGGTGCTGCGATGGATACAACCGACGCACTGCAGGCTGCCCGTCGAGGACTCCACCTTCATGGTCCACAACGGCAATGACCCCCTGCTCTCTCACTCAATCGCGGGACTGATCAGACTGTGACGGACCACTCCGCCCACTCTCACGGAAATGGTCGAGTTGAGTTTTGAGTGCTTGGACGATTTCGGGGTGTTCGCTGTAGAGATTGTTGGTTTCGCCAGGGTCAACTGCAAGATGATAGAGTTGCCCTGGCGCATTGGGGTCGTTGCTTCGGATCGCGTACTGCTTCATTCCCCAAGGGCCGGGGCGATCGTAATTGTTACCTCCCGACCCTTGATGATCGAGATACTTCCACGAACCCGAACGGATTGAGAACTTCAGCGAGATTGTCTGTTGGAGGAGGTACTGCCGAATTGGCTCCTCCCCTTGAGTACCAAGGAGGACTGGGAGCATGTTGTAACTATCTTCTCCCGCATCATCCGGCAGTGTGGCGCCGACAATCTCGGCACAGGTCGCTAGGATATCGGTGAGGCTGATCATTTGATCGGTGGTCGATCCTGGTTCAGTCTTCCCAGGCCATCGGACAATGAACGGTGTCCGATGACCACCTTCCCATTGATCGCGTTTGACACCGCGCCAAGGTCGAGCGCCGTCATGACTAAATCGCTTCCTCATGTCAATAACGGTGGGAACCTCGGGGCCGTTATCGCTGGCGAGCATCACGATGGTGTTCTCGCGGAGACCGAGTCGATCGATGGTCTCCAAGAGTTTGCCAACGATTGAATCCATCTCAAAAATAAAGTCTCCATGAGGCCCCGCGTCTGTCTTTCCTTTGAATTCGTCTGCTGCTAACGAAGGTAGATGGACCGCCTGCATCGAGTGGTAGAGGAAGAACGGTTTTGAGGGAGTAGTTGCTCGATGATTTTCAAGGAACTGGATACTTTTTTCCAGAAAGACGAGATCAACCCTCTCATGGTCGAAATTTTCGGCCACTAAACCCCGACGGCAATCGTTGGCGTAGGGGTGTTTGGGTAGCTTGGATTTGTCGAGGAGTTGGGTGGGCGGTACTGGGATCCGATCACCATCAATATAGGCGTAAAGCCAGTCGGTTGTTGGGCAACAGGCCGTCCCGAAGAAGTAGTCAAAGCCCCGATGGAGTGGACCGTCAGGAATCGGACGGCTGAAGTCAATCTGCCGGACTCCCTCGACACCACTATTGGTAATCCGCGTTCCGTTTTTATCGAGGAACGTCAAGCCGATGTGCCACTTACCGATGCACGCAGTCCGATAACCATGATCACGGAGCATTCCGGGTAAAGTCATTCTGTCTTCCGCAATCAAGCAAGGTCCTCCGAGACCGACGAAGACTCCCGGGCCACCGACGCGGAACTGCATCTGTCCCGTCATGATGCTATACCGCGAAGGTGTGCAGACAGTCGAAGGACTATGAGCGTCGGTAAAGAGCAGACCTTCCGACGCCAAGCGGTTAATCTGTGGTGTCGGGACTTGGGACTCGGGGTTGTAACAGCCAAGGTCGCCATAGCCGAGATCGTCAACCAGAATAAAGAGGATATTGGGTA
>CAZEAN010000064.1:6547-33541 GCA_964510225.1 uncultured Isosphaeraceae bacterium | reverse complement strand
CCCGGGACACCAACCACCAGATCATCTACACCATCAACGTTGAAGTCACCGACCGCGAGCGCTGCACCAAAGTAATCATCGCTGTGCACTGAATTGGTGACACCAAAGACGTTTTGATTCCAGAATTGGTTACCTGTAGCAGTGATTCCATTTCTTGACCCGTAGAGTATGGTCACTGCACCTGCAGAGTTATGATAGCCGCTCGATTGAATGTCTTCATCGGGTGCGCCGATGGCCAAGTCGTCATAACCGTCACCGTTGAAGTCTCCGGTGGCAAGCGTTTCACCAAAGCGATCGTTGTGTCCTGCCTGATCGAGTACTCCAGGGGTATCTTGCGTCCAGATTCGTGATGTGCTGGGAGATAAGCCGTTGTACGAGCCCATCGTGACTGCAACTGCACCGGCGTCTCCCCAAACCCCACTGCCGACGCGTTGCACGTCGGCACCGGGAATACCCACTGCAAGGTCATCGTTGCCATCACCATTGAAGTCACCGTGAACAGTTGAAAGGAGGGTCCGCGCCTCCAAACCCTCAAGCCCTGGACGCTGCGCGCTGAGCCTGTGCATGTTTTTTCTGCCACCCTTCCGAATTGATCCCCAAATCGTTCGTGGTTGCCTGATAAAACTGAAGAGCATTGATTCGTCCTTATCATGAATGTGGTTCTGCTTCTGGAAAGCACTTACAAAAAAGACGGCCGAGGGAGCCCGAGGAGAAACGCAGGATGGCCTCGCCTCTTCATTGCACTAAGCGAAGCTGATTGACGATGACTGACAATATTGTTGAAAATTTAATTGTGGCAGCTTGAAGGATTTCTCAGTCGGTTCGTCATCATCTTTGGAAGACGATGGATACCCAGACAAACTTCAGCAGCCGTTCGGCCAGAATCTAACACTGTTTGGACCGTCTTCATCAAGGAGACGAGGCGGCCCGCGAGGATCTGATCGAAGCGGCACATCATCGTCTTGTGAAACTCACGAGAGTCATGTTGCACAAGTTTCCCGACGTGCAGCGTTGGGAGCAAACGGACGACGTTCTACAGAACGCACTGATCCGTCTTGATCGGTCGTTGCGTACCGTTCAACCTGAAACGATACTGGACTTTTTCCGGCTTTCGGCCTCCCAGATCCGTCGCGAGTTGCTGGATCTGGTAAGACGATTCAGAGGTCCTCACGGTTTGAAGCAGACTTACGCAACGCCACCGGTGGGACACCCTGATAACCTGCATCCCGCACTCGCCACTGTATCGGAAAGCACTTGGGATCCGTCCAGATTAAGTGATTGGACCGAATTTCACCAACTCGTGAAAACTCTCCCACCACAAGATCTCGAAGTCTTTGATCTACTGTGGTATCAAGGATTACCACGTCCCGAGGTTGCAAAGTTACTCAATATCTCGGAACGAACGGTCCATCGTCGTTGGGTCTCGGCCCGCATCCGGCTCGACGAGGCGATGAAGAACGACCGTGATTGATGCAACTATCGTTTCATCAAGATTTCCCCATTATTAGTTTGATCCTGACATGTCACAAAACGATCGACTGATCGAGATCATCTGTGAATTCGAGGAACAGGTGGCTCGAGGAGTACAGCCCTCGTTGGATGACTTGTGCCGCGATTGTCCCGAGTTAAAGACCGAACTCGAACGTCGACTTCCTTACCTATTTGCCTTCGACGTCCCCCGAGAAGAGTCTGAACAGCTCGATTACTCAACGGTTCGTCCAACGCGGATCGGAACCGACGAACTCGCGACAATCACCACAGAGCGAGGCTCGAATTCCAGCGCTGCTCGGTTACACCCTGAACACGGCAAACTTGTTGAACTCACCAACAATCGCTTTCAGACAATCCGTTTTTATGCTCGTGGCGGTCTTGGCGAGGTCTTTGTCGCAGTTGACCACGAACTCGGACGCGAGGTTGCGCTCAAGCAAATCCGCGAGCAACATGCCGACGATCGTCGGAGCCGAACCCGCTTTCTGAACGAGGCGAGGATCACGGCAAACCTGGAACACCCTGGAATTGTGCCCGTCTATAGTCTTGGCTTTCACCAAGATGGCCGTCCGTATTATGCAATGCGATTCCTCAAAGGCGAAACACTGAAGGAGGCGACTCAGGCGTTCCATCAATCAAAGAAATTCTCCCAAGACGAGGGAGCGCGAGTCTTGGCGATGCAAGGCTTACTCCGTCGCTTTCTCGACGTTTGCAATACAATCAGCTACGCACACAGCAAGAGTATTCTTCATCGTGATCTAAAACCCGCAAACATTATTATCGGTTCTTATGGTGAAACCCAAGTTCTTGATTGGGGACTCGCCAAAAATATCGGCGACATCGTCATTGAGTCGGATGCGCCTGGATCTTCTTCCAGTTTTGACCACTTTACAGTCGACGAGACACAGCCAGGAGAGGTCGTTGGCACACCAGCTTATATGAGCCCAGAACAAGCAAAGGGCGATCCATCACAAATCGGCCCCGCTGTCGACATCTACGGTCTGGGCGCAACACTTTACTACCTACTGACAAATCAGGCACCGTTTCAGAGTAAGCACGGGTACGCGCTGCGAGCCCAAGTCGAGTCCGGCCAATTCTCATCACCTCGGCAGGTTCGCCCATCAATACCCAAGGCACTTGAGGCGATCTGCCTGAAAGCAATGGCGCTTGATCCAGCCGATCGCTACGAGACGGCCTCTGCCCTGGGTCAAGACATTGAACGTTGGCTCGCCGACGAGCCGGTGACAGCATGGCGTGAGCCTTTTCTTATGCGATCGCGTCGTTGGGTCCGACGTCACCAGTCTGCAGTTGTCACGGGAACTGTCGCTGTACTATTTCTCCTGCTGTTGTTTGGAATAAACCTTACAGCAATGAGCGAGCGTCGCCTCCGCGTGGCGATCTCGGTAACAGCCGCGCTGGATGTTGCCGACACCCTGTTGTCTGAAGCTCGTGCAGAACGCGATCTGGTTAAACTTGACCTCGCCCAATCCAGGCTTCAAGCTGCCAACGATCTGTTGAATGCAACGGGTGGCAACACTGGTGTTAAGATGCGCGCAGAGCATGCTCAGGATTTAATGCAGATGCTAGAAGTTGATTTGCAATTCCTCAATCAACTCGACAAAGCACGTACACCACCACCAGATTCTGGATTTGGAATGCTGGACGTGCTTGGGAGTGCAGAGCTTTACGAAATGACCTGGAAGACACATCAGGTCGATCCCCTTGCAGACGATGAATACCTCCTTATCGATCGCTTAGGACGTGAAGGCCTTGGTGTCGAATTCGCCGTGCACCTTGACGATTGGGCAGACTCGGTCGACATCCCGGAACGATCCCGCCTGTTGCGTATCGCCTCTGCCATCGATCCCGATCCCATCCGTAATCAGATTCGAGACGCGGTTGCAGCGGGAACGTCCGATCCACTCACGAAATTGGCCAGCACAATCAACCTGCAAGAGCAATCCTCCATCACACTCAATCGGCTCGCCCAGGCACTTCTGACTCTCGACTCAAAGATCGAGGCCATCAATCTACTCGAACGAGCCTTCCAGCGCGACCCTGGAAATTCTTGGTTTTGCTACGAACTTTCTCGCCTCCTTGATGAGGATAGTCATCAGAAATCCAGAGCTGTCGAATACGCTTACGCGGCTGTCGCCCTACGACCCGATGACCCTGATGTCCGCGGCCAACTTGCAGTCGCACTGAGTAACGTAGGACGAGAGGCCGAGGCGATTGCAGTCTACCGATTTGCGATTGCCCTTGACCCACCCGGTCGCTGGTGGTTGCACGCAAACCTGGCGAACGCGTTGCTTAAGACTGAGCAGTTCGAAGAGTCGTTAAAACAAGCGGAGCAAATCTTGGAAATCGAGCCGACAATGCTCTTTGCCTACGATTACATCGTCCCTTCTCTCTATAAACTCGGTCGGGTCGACGAAGCAATTGCAACATCACGAACTTATCTTAAGCAATTAACGAGTGGTGACTTTTCCGAGTCAATTTCATTCGAAGATTCGGGCCTTGCTGCAATCTACTTTGAACTCGCCGATATGCTGCTGACAGAGAACCGGCTTGATGAAGCGACCGAGGCTTTCAAACAGTCACTGCAGGTGGACCCCAGCTACACCGATTCCCACACACGATTGGGCAACGTGTTCGTCAAGCAAGGCCAGATTGAGGCAGGCCTCGCCTCGCTCCGCAAGGCCATCGAACTCGATCCCAAGTTTCCTGGCTATCGACATAACCTGGGAGAGGTCTTGGTGTCAGTCGACCGACTTGATGAAGCGGCTAGAGTCTATCAAGAAGCAATCGTCGCAATCCCTGACGAACCTAGCTTCGCCCAAGAGCATTTCGAGATCCTGGAGACACTGGGACATTACAATGAGGCCATCAGAACGCTGCGGAAAGGAGAAGCAATTGATCCGACTGACCCTTACTTTCCCTATCAGCTTGGACGGATGTTCCAGGAGTTAGGCCGATACGATGAAGCAATCAGTTGCTTCGAGAGAACCAAAGGGCTTGACCCCGACAACCCCGAAAACGACTTTCAGATCGCTGATTCGCTGAACTATGCTGGTCGTAATCAAGAAGCTATAAGTGTCTATCAAAAGGTTATCAAGCTCGACCCTGGCAATCCAGACGTCTATCTCAACTATTCGGTGGCGCTGAAGGCCGTGGGTGAAATCGAGCAAGCCTTGGCGATGTCCCGGAAAGCAATGCAGATTGATCCAACAGCAGCACTTGCATATCTCAATCATGGCGCTCAGCTGATGGAACTTGGTCGATATGAGGAAGCGCTCGATTTCCTTAGAACGGCAGATAGCCTTGGTAGGAGCCAAGATCCAGACTGGTCTTATCCTACCGCCGAGTTGATTGAACAATGTCTCGACTACACGCGCATCGATTTCTAACGAAATTAGAGAACTTCGAAGCATTCATCAGACTCACTTGAGCGTTGATTTTGGTTAAAGTAATGACTGTTTTGATCACATCCTCTTCATGCATTTGTTTGGGTTCCGTTTATTTATGGTTAGCTCGCTCTGGCCGATCCAGATTTCATCAAGGGGTCACGCCTCGGAACGGTTAGAGTCGAGGAGTGGCGCGGTTGTGTAGGTTCGGCCTATCGGTTGCCGGCCCTTTCGGTCGCCGGTGCCTCAATAGCCTCACCGTCCCCCGTTTCCACTCCCCGGTCATCGAACCCGGCGTGCCGTTTTCCCGCACCAGGCTCTCGGACAAGAACTCACGCCTTCGCCCACGGGAAGTTACGCTTCCGGCCTTTGAGACGCACCAGGCCCAGCCTCTCGTGGAGGGACTCGTTGGAGTGTCGTGAGTACCCCAGGGTCGAGCTCTGGTACTTGGAGCGGAGCCACTGGCGGAGCCGGTGACAGGTGTGCCTGTCCACGGCCTGATACGCCTTGGACACCTGACCCAGGCAGAAGTAGTTCGCCCAGCCCTCCAGTTTCCTGTTGAGCCGAGCGACCTGCCTCCGTTCGTCGAGCCAGGCCCAATGGCGGCCGGTCAACTCGCTGATCTCGCGACAGAGTCGCTGGATCGCTTTCGCCGACGGACGCGTCACGATGTAGGAATCGCCCGGTCGCGCCGCGTAGCACCGACCGACCGATCGTATAGCCCAGAAAGTCGAACGTCTCCTCGAGGACCCGACACGACCGTGTCTTGGCCTCGTTGACCGTCAGCTTCAGCTTGGACATCATGACCCGCATGGCGGAGAGCGCCTCTTCGGCCGTTCCCGGGCAGCAGATCACCAGATCGTCGGCGTCGTTGACGATCGAGGCGTTCAACCGACCCTCGTATCCCAGAGTCTTCCAGCCGCGGACAAAGCGACGCATGTAGACATTCGCCAGCAACGGGGACAGAGGCGACCCCTGCGGGCTGCACCGGCCCTCGTCCTTGTTCCGTGTCGTCCGGTCGGTGATGCCGCCCGCGGTCGTCAATCTCCTCGACCGACGCCTCCAGCCATCTCTTGATCAGCTCCGACAGGTGCCGATCGCTGATCCGGCGTGAGAGCGACTTGAGGAGTTCGGCGTGCGGGATTTCGTCGAAGTAGTCCGAGAGATCGGCATCGACGACTTCGGCATACCCCGCCTAGACCAGCCCGTGGGCATGCCGGAGGCATCCAGGGCGCTGCGGTTGGCCCGGTAGGCGTATGGCTCCGCCTCCAGGTCGGCCTCGAAGTTCGGCTCCAAGACCAGGACCACGGCCATCTGCGTTACGCGGTCCCGGATCGAACCGATCCCCAGCGGGCGTTACTCTCCATTTGGTTTAGGAATGTATACGCGTCGCACCGGTTGGGGGCGGTACGTCTTGGCTTTCAGATCCGCCGCCAGTTCGTCCAGCCACCGGTCCCGGCCAGACGCCTCAATGTCCTCGAACGTCTGGCCATCGACCCCGGCGCGCCGTCGTTGGTACGACAGCGGACATAGGTCCACTCCAGCACGTCGCGACGGTACACCTTGTCGTACAGCGCGTAGAACCGATAGTCGGGCGATCCCTTCGCGTTGGCATGCAACGGCTCCTGGAGCTTCTGAACCTTTGGTGGAGATGCTAGGCTCATCGCCAATCTCCCGGCTCTCATGCCCCTTCGGGTGCTGGTCTTGAACTCAGGACCCTTCCCTCGTCCGGTATTACCCGGCGTCGGCGGTACTACGGGCCTGTCCGCCACCCCGGGCGGCCCGGCCTGTCCCTCGCGGGCGTCCGGTCGAAGGTCACGCGCCTCCACCGCTCGGGGTTTCCCGTGTTGCGTCGGATCTCCTCTGCAGACATGCCGTCGCCACTACCCCGGTGGGACCACTGGTTCGCGTCGCTTCGCGGGGGAGTATCCCCCCATTCCCCCAGTGACGGCGGCCTTCCCCGATTTTGTGGCGGGGCGGCTCCCACATTACGCGTTTCGAGGCCTGCTCGGCGTTCACTCGCGTTACGGCCTGCCTGCTCGCGGGGTCGCCAGGACGACCCTTTGCATCGGAGGCTCCGGCGGTTTCGTTACCTCCACCGCCGCTCCGATTGCTACCGGCTGGAGCGACGAGAGTTGCCGGGCGGGATTTGCACCCGCTGAAGATCCGCGCCTTATCACGGCGCACACAAAATTGTACGCTAAGCCGAGAATCTACAGACGGAAACTCGCCCCAATTTTCAACTTGTGTGAACACAAGCGGCCGACAATCGGTGTTCCATCAGTATCCTCACCAGGCCCTAGCCAAGTCGATACCCAGTCTCGACTTCCGAATGATCGACCACGGCTTAGCGTACGATTTTGTCCGTTCCGAGGCGTGACCCCTGTCAGCTCCGAAGCTTCGAGCGGTGGAGCTGCCCGAGGGCGAGACCAGCGAGACCCAAACCGAGAGCGAGCCACGAAGCCGGTTCCGGGACTGCGATGGTCAATTCCTGTCCAGCAGCGAGTGTACGACCTTCTAAGGTGGGGAGCGACGTGAAACTGCTGCCGGGGAAACCGGGGGGCGGTGTCGAGCCGAAATTCAGGTCGGGCAAGGGGATCAGGTCGGGCGAAGTGAAGAAGCCGACATTCGAGAGCGTGAACGCATCACCTGTCCCATTGAGGAAGGTCGCCGTCGGGATCGACCCGGCTTCGTACGGCAGCTCGAACCACCCTCCTGTCGTCACTCCGCCGGACGTGACGTCCGCGTAGAAGATCAGGAAGTCGAGATCGACGCTGCCCGGAGGTGGAACGAGTACACTCAGAGCCGGGAGGAAATCCGTGGAAGAACCGTCGGACCAGGATTGGGAAAGAGTCGTGATCCGCGTCCCCCCACCAGCGAAACCGTTCAACCCGATGTGCGGCTCTCCGTTGCTGCCGGGCCCGTAGTCGAACGTATAGGAGGGCGCAACCGGATTCGAGCCCGTGAAGACGACCTCGGTGTTGCCGTCGATGTTCACGGAAGCCATCGCGGTCGAGGTCACTGGAACGCCCAAGATGTTGGCGTCGACGTAGGCGAAGGGGTTGACCAACGGATCGGTCGCCATCGATGCCAGATCGAGGAACGCCGTGACGTCCCCCTCGATCACGAACTCGAACGTGGTGGCGTGGAACACGGGGACGACGACGAAACAGTTGTAGAATTCGGCTCGGGAGAGCCCGGAGACTGACACGCTGATCAACGCTGTCAGTCCGATCGTCTTCATTGCTCGCATGGAAGATCCCTCGGGGAACTGCACCCGACCTGCGGGAGCAGCGCTGGGTGTTGGAGGCCCTCGGGTATTCTACGAAGAACCCTACCCGGCCATGAATACGCGTCGCAACATAGTAGGCGATTCGGGGGCAGGACGCGATCCCTCCCCGGATCATCATTGCGTACTCGATATTGCCGGAAGAAGGCCGTTTAGCGAGATGGCTAGGTCCGCCAGTTCCGCAAGACGAGCGCGTGTCCCAGTTGCTGAATCCGTCGGTAGTGGCTCGTGTTGCCCGTGACCAACTCCAAGCCCTGTTGCAACGCAATGGCTGCAATGACGGTGTCGGCCCACCCGATCGGCTGACCCGCACGTTCCAGATCCGCGTGAATTCGTCCGGCTCGCTCGGCGGTGTCGAGTTCAAATCCGAGGACCTCTTCGGCGGCAAGCCGGGTCAAGAGGTCCTGAATCGCTGACTCTCGGCCGACCTTGTGCAGTCCCTTGATGATTTCCATCGCGGGGACGACCGAGATGGTAAGGGAGCCGAACGCTCCGCGATAGGCGGCGGCGTGACGCTGGACCGTTGGGTCGTGACCCTTGAGATACTCGGAGAAGATGTCCGTATCGAGCAGGGCTCTATTCATCGACCGGGGCGCGCAAGGGGATGGACTCGCGGTCTTGCATCGCGTCCCGAACGATCTGGTCGATCACTTCAGGTTCGTCGCGAAACATCCCCCAGAGCGGGTCGTTGTCGAGCGTCCCACTCGACGGAGCCGACTGGTTCTGCCCCCTCTTCATGCGTCGCAAGGCATCTTCAATGACGGCCTCTTCGGAAGGATACCGACCGCTTGCGACCTCCTCTTCGAGGATCCTTCTTGCTTCGTCAGAGATTGAGACGTTCATTGCAACTCTCCCGGAGCCAACCGGCGGCACCTGTTGAATCTAGGATATCACGGACCGCTCAGCCCTGGCAAAGCAGCGACCCCCGGTCCAAATGGTCGATCCGCGCTCGAGACAAGTCCCAAGAATCAGAGCTTCTCGGGACTTCCGATTCTGCAAATCCGAGTTTGGAGCTTCATCAAGGACGTCTGCCGGGCCATGCAGGACGCTCGCGACCTCGCGGGCTTTCGCATCGGCACCGTCGCCACCGAATGGGGGATCCAGGCTCGTCACGGTCGACTGCGACCTCTCGGGCATCGGCATGCCCACCGATTCCACCATCGCCGTCCGGGCACGACGCGGCAACGCCTCGCTGGACTGGAGCCTGGTGGGCCGGGCCCTCATCGCCGAGCCCCCGATGGCCGCACCGCCGGCGGAGGCCGCATCGGCCCTCGGTATGGACGCTTTGCTCGATGCGTTCCGGAGGGCGATGACCGCCGACCCAGAGCCCGAGTTCGGCGCGGTCATCTTCGCCTATAGAAGGGCCCAGACCATCGAGGATGGTGTCCTCATCGACGTAACCGACACCGCCAAGGAAGCCGGGTTCAAGGTGCCCGTCGCCCTCACGGCTTCCGTCTACGAGCGGTACGTGAAGGTCCCCGAGGGGGTCGTCGCCCAGGACGAGGCCGGCAGGCTCTGGGATCTCTACTCGATGCTCCGCTTCGCCATCGGCCAGGTCCGGGGCCAGGGGGGCCTGGAACTCCTCTTCAAGCTCCACGTCCGCCGCCTCCATCATCCGGGAGCCAGCCGGACTTGGGACGGGGCAAGCGGGAGAGAGGGCTCAGGTGCGAGGTGAGGCATCCGCGGCGTTCGGGAGCATTGCCTTTGGCCCACCGCGAAGCGGTTTAGTCCTCTAGATTCGGTGACGCACAATTCGGCCCCACATTCGGCTTCTTCATGGCTTCGACGATTCTCTCGGATGGGCCCTGTCACGGCGTGGATCGAGCCCCGGCAGCGGCCGCTCCGACCAGCCGCCGCCGGTAGTTAAAAAACGTTGCTCGACAGCCACCACCCTGTGCCACGAACGCCTCCACCCGTGCCTTGGTGCTCGGGTACGACTCATCGGCTAACAGCGCTGCTGCCAACCGAGCACGAGCGTTCTCGACCTCAGCCGCAAGCACTTCGGTCCAGTCCATCCCTGCTGCTTTGAGCTCTTTCGCCCGCACATAATGCCTTAACGACGGCTCACGGACCCGGTGTAGGTTCGCGGTAAACCACTCATAGATCTCCGGGTCGTTGAACCACCCTTCAGCCTGGGCGTGCACTTCAGCGGCCCCGGGTTCGAACCAGAGCACGTGGCCACGGTCCTGTAACGCCGCGGCGTTGCGGTTCAGGGTCTTCCAGTCGTTGGCGATGATGATCACGCGGCTGGTGGTCGTAAACTCTCGAGGGATCCCTTGGCGTTCCAGGCTCCGCGCGTGGGAGTGCCAGGCGACCGCCTTCTCCGGTTCGGTCTGACAGAGGGACTTGAGCAGTCGGACTCCGCTCCGGTCGGCGTAGATGGCGTCGACGTCGTCGATGACGACGAACTGATCCTTGTGCCGGTAGAGTTTGGTGTAGATGCCAAAGGGGGTGCCGTTCCCTTCGATCCAGGCGGCGGGTTGGTCCCCCAGGACGGTGCGGACGGTGCGGCTTTTGGCCAGGCCGCCGGGGCCGACGAGGATGACCAGGTGGAAGTGGCCGGCGGCGAAGCCGCGCAAGTACGCTTCCAGGCGGAAGACCTACTGCCGAGCCGCCGGCATCGACCCGGACCGGCTCGGGGGCCGCGGCATCGGGATCCACTCTCTGAGGAAGACCGCCATCAACGACGCCATCCGCAACGGAGCCACCATGCACGAGGTCCGCGAATTTGCCGGCCATGCCGACATCCGCACCACCGAAATCTACTTCGAACGCCACGAAGAGGATGCCGAGGTCGCCGCCCGGAAGATCCAGATCCGGCTGACGGGGTCAAGGCGTCAATGAGTCGGCCACCCAGAGGATCGTTCAATCCTCCGGACCCCCCTCATCTCCTGACTCATCCTGCTCCATCTCTTCGACGAGGCTCCTCCGAGCCGCATGGCGAACCGTCAAGACATGCACGACATCGCCGCGAATGCAAAACAGAATGCGATACTTCCCGTGCCGCTTGCCGTAAAGTAGCAGCCGAACTTCCTCCCCATAGGCGTCCGAATCGGGATCGACCGGGCAACGCCGCGGGTGGGCTTTCAGCGTGTCGATCGTCGCCCGAATGCCACGCACCCACCGCAGCGCCTTGGCGGGCGATCCCGACTGTTCCTCGATCCACCGGCGCTGCCCCGATGTCGCGCTGCGCCCGAGGCTGAATGACCACCCGGAACGTCATGGCTTGACCCGGGTCCGCAGCGTCTTTTCCAACTCATCGAACACTTCATCGATCGGCCGACCCTCGCCCCGCTCGAGGGATGCCAGCCCCTCGCGCACGGCCTCGATCGTCTCCAGCCGCTCCGCCAGGTCGAGCAGCCGCTGATACGACTGGGCATCCTGCACGACGATCTCCGCCTTGCCGTTGACGGTCAGCACCAGCGGACTGCCCGACTCCTTGAGCTGGCGGAGGAACTCCGGCGTGTGCCGCTTGAAGTCGGTCAGCGGATGAATGTCTCGGCTCAGGTTCATGGGGCCTCCGGGGATCGCATCGTTAACGCATCTTTTTCGATGCTACACCATGCCCGCGATCCCGGCAAGCTGGACCGGCATCCCGCCGATCCCTAGGCCGATGTGGCCTTGCATCGTGTCTCTTTGTATAGAGACAAAGATTGTGGCAGAATCCGGACAAAGAATGTGGCACGCGACACACGACGCCGGCACCGACCCCACGACGCCGGGACGCCATCCGCAACGGGGCCACCATGCACGAGGTCCGCGAGTTCGCCGGACACGCCGACATCTGCACCACCGAGATCTACTTCGACTGACACGAGCAGGACGCCGAGGTCGCCGCCCGACGCATCCAGATCTGGGTGACGGCATGCGCGGGCGGGACCGGGTCCGTCTCCTGTCCCCCTATCGAGAGCACCTCTCTCAGGCCTTCGCCCGGGACTTCATGACGGTCGGACTGCCGGTCCCGGTCGAGATAGCTTGGTGAGTCGGCAGTGTCGGAGCAAGCACTCAGAAGTGACCGTCCCCGAGCTACGCCGAGTCGGGCTCGCCGATGAGCCTCCGAATCGAGCGTTGGATGCTCCAGAGGATGAAGGCGGCGAAGCGACGGCATTGACCCGCGTTGGCTTCCTCGAGCGCCTCGAGGTACTCGGCCCGCTCTCCAACCTCGATGATCGCGTGCGGATAGCCGTGCCGGAGCAGGTGATAGTTCATCAAGAGCCGAGCCGTCCGGCCGTTCCCATCGCTGAAGGGATGGATGGCAACGAGGTTGTAGTGCAGTTCGGCTCCCTGCAACACCGTCGGTACGCCCTCGGCATTGGCCAGTTCGAGCATCTTGGGGATCAGATCGTCGAACTTGTGGCTCCCTGGCGGGATGAATGACGTTCCCTTGATGAGGACCCGTGCGGACCGAAATCGACCGGCGTTGACCGGGTCGATGTCGGCCAACACCTGAGAATGGATGTCCAGGAGGTCGTGCTCCGTAAGCGGCGAAGCCAAGAGACGCTCCTGGGTCCACAGCTCGAGCATCCGCAAAGCCCGATCGTGATTGCGCGCCTCGTAAACTTCACGCAGAGGCTTACTTCTTGCGGGTGTCTGCCCTTCGAGAACGAGCTGCGTCTCGCGGAGCGAGAGCGTACTGCCCTCGATGGCGTTGGAGTGATAAGTCAGTTCGACCCGCAGGGCCTCGACCGAGTTGGGGAGGATTCGGCCGGCGTCCCGCTCCTCTCGATACCTGGCATGATCCGCTTCCACGTCGCGAAGCTCGGGGGCCATCGCATCGGCGAGGCCCCGAAACAACCGGAGTGGCTCGGGGAGGTGGATCGGCACGCTCGGCATCTGGGGCTCGGTCGATCTCTTTGGGTCGGGAAACGTGGGCACCCACCTACCGTATCACGAGTTCAGATCCCGAGTCATCGTCCCAAAAACGTCCTTTTTTGGGACGATGACGACTTCACCGGCTTCGAGCGGGCGTCGCTCTCGGCAAGTGCTGTGAATAGGTGGTGTCCGTGTCCTAAACCTACCAATTACCCACAGTTCTCCCACCCCGAGCGTGCCTCGGGCAACGAGAGTTCGACCCAATCCGGTAACGGCTCAACCGCGGACCGCGCCGGGTTTGAAAGTGGATCCGGCCAATAATGTAGCTGCGACGCCTCGCACAGCAGATCAGTTCCTGGACGATGCTGAGAGGTTCCTCGGCCCGGCTATAGGCAGGGAGCAGACAGCCAGTTCTCTTCAAGTGATTGGAGCAGGCGAGTGCGTTTCACGCCGAGCGACCTGGCAGGCCATCAGGGCGAACCTCAACACGGCCACTTCGAGTTTGACGGAGGGCCGAACATCCATATTCCGCTGACGGATCGATGAAACTACGGTGCGAATTTCCCCCTGACAAAGTACGAAAGGGGATTCGTTGGCTCGAAGTGGAGGAAGGCGATGGCGGCGCGTACGTATTCCAGTACGAAGACATCAACTCGCCATGCAAGGGGGACAGCTTCTACGCCAACATCGAGGAGGCGTTGTCCGACTGGGAAGAGGCGGGCGTGATCAGGTCGGACTGGCACGAAATCACGTGACGCGGCATGTGCGGAGAATTCGTCGCACCCGAGGTGGCAGACGTTCGGTAATTGTCGCTGTGATGCCACGGACGGCCTCAATCCTTCGCGCGGAGCCGAGGTCATGGGGTCATGGGTCGATCAGGAGCTGGCCGGCTGCAAGTTCGCCGACGCCCGACTCGGCAAGCGGTTCGGGATCCTGATTGGGCAGTTGTCGCAGGGCATCGGCCGGACGATCCCGCTGGCGTGCTGCGACTGGGCGGCCACCAAGGCCGCGTACCGCTTCCTCGACAACGACCGCGTGGACGAGGCCGACATCCTCGCCGGGCACTTCGCCGCGACGCGCGAGCGCGTCGCGGCGGTCGACGGCCCGGTGCTCGTGCTGCACGACACCACCGAGTTCTCCTTCACGCGCGAGGACGCCGAGGCGATCGGCCTCACGCACAAGGTTGCCAAGGGGCAGAAGGACGGGCACGGCCGTCAGAGGATGCACACGGTCTGCGGCATCCTCATGCATTCCAGCCTGGTCGTGACGACCGACGGCCTACCGCTGGGGCTCGCCGCCATCAAGCTCTGGACGCGGCAGAAGTTCAAGGGGACCAACGCCCTCAAGGGCAAGAGTTCAAGGGGACCAACGCCCTCAAGGGCAAGACGCTCGACGCCGGCAAACACGCGGTCAACACCACCCGGATCCCGATCGAGGAGAAGGAGAGCATCCGTTGGCTTCAGAACGCCCGGCAAGCCACCGCGACCCTCGGCGACTCGAACCGGATCGTCCACGTCAGCGACCGCGAGAGCGACATTTACGAACTGTTCTCTGAGTGTAAATCACTGGATGCGAAGTTCCTCTTCCGCACTTGAGTGAACCGCCGGGCCGGCGACGCTGGCGAGACGACTGTCTCCGAGGTGATGGAAGAGCAGCGCGTCAAGGGCGTGGATCGGATCGAGGTGCGCGACAGCAAGGGCAAACCGTCCACCACGGCGCTGGAGATCAAGTACCAGAAGATCAAGATCCAGCCGCCGCTAGGCAAGGAGACGCGTTACGGCGAGCTCAAGCTGACGGTGATCCACTCGACGGAGCGGGGCACGCCGGTAGGTCGCGAGCCGATCCAGTGGAAGCTGGTGACGAACCTGCCGATCACCCGCAAGGCCGACGCGATCGAGAAACTGCAGTGGTACGCCATGCGGTGGAAGATCGAGACGTTCCACAAGGTCATGAAGTCAGGATGCAGGGCGGAGGACTCGAAGCTGCGCACCGCCGACCGCCTGGCGAACCTGATCGCAATGATGTGCATCCTGTCCTGGCGAGTCCTGTGGCTGACGATGACCAACCGCACATCGCGGGTACTGCCGGCGACGCTGGTCTTCACCGAGACTGAGATCAAGCTGCTGGCGAGGTTGGCGCCGAGGGAGAACGGCTCAGGCCAGCCGACCGTCGGCGACTTCCTGATCGGCCTCGCGCGACTCGGGGGCTACCTGAACCGCCAACGCGACCCGCCGCCGGGCAACATGGTCCTCTGGCGCGGCATGGGCAGGCTGACTGACATCCACCTCGGCTATTGCCTGGCCCGAGATGTGGGTAATTGAAAGGTCCTAAACAACAGGAGTAATCCGAATGGCATAAACTTAAACGTAAGTGGTTGATGCCTTGTGGCTTGGGACGCTTGATTTCAAGCTGAGCTTTGGGTCACGTCAAGGGAAACGATCCTCAGCGACCTCAAGAGCTTTGCCTCATGATCCCTCGAACCCAGCAAATTTTGGCCGTGTTGCGTCAGCGTGGCACCTCGCTGCTGCAACCACAGCAGATCCTCCAAGCTTGCCAACTTGCAGGATACGACCGATGGAGGAACCGTGTGCTGGACCCTGTTGCCACCATCCAGCTCTTCCTCCTGCAGATCCTCCATGGCAACACCGCGTGTGCTCACTTGCCCCACCTGGCCGGACTCCACTTTAGTGCCTCGGCCTTTTGCAAAGCCCGGAGTCGACTCCCGCTGAAGCTGTTGGAAACAGTGCTGCAACGCTTCGTCACGACGTTACAGGGGACCGTGGACACCCAGGAACGTTGGCATGGCCACCGGACCTTCCTGATCGACGGTTCCGGTGTCTCCATGCCCGATACCCCGGAGTTACAACGCACCTTCGGCCATCCCACAGGGCAACAACCCGGCTGCGGTTTCCCGGTGGCTCACCTGTTGGGGCGGTTCCATGCAGGGACAGGCTTGCTGTTGCAGTTGTTGGTCGATCCTTGACGCACTCACGACATCGCCACAGTCCCCGCGATCCATCCCGCACTTCAGCCCAATGATCTGCTTGTTGCTGCTCGTGGATTTTGTTCCTACGCTCATCTGTCGTTACTGCAGCAACGCGGCTTGCACGGGTTGTTTCGCGTCTCGGCTCGCATGATCGTTGACTTTAGCGGACAGCGTGCTCCTGTTTCACCGGGCTCGCGTCGCTCCCAGTTCCAGGGTCAAGGTCAGCCTCGTTCGCGATGGCTCAAAAAACTGGGGAGTGAGGATCAGGTGGTGCAGTGGCTGAAGCCACCGAGTGTGCCGCCCTGACTTGCCCTTCAGGACTATGCCGTCTTACCCGAAGAGTTGGTGGTACGTGAGTGACGTTACATGATGGAGCGTCCTGGATTTCGGGCTGATGAAGTGACACTCGTGACTACCCTGATCGACACCAAAGAGTAGACCAAGGGATGACCTTGCCCAACTGTACTTGCAGCGTTGGGAAGTGGAGACTTGTTTTGGTCATCTCAAGAGGACGCTGAAGATGGATGTGCTGCACTACTAAAGTTTGGCGGGTGTGTTGAAAGAGCTCATGATGTACGCCCTCGCGCACAACTTGGTGCGTTTGATAATGCTGGAATCGTCAGTTCGTCAAGGTGTGGTGTGCGGCCGAATCAGTTTCATGGGCGCGTTACGGTGGTTCATCAGCCCCGTCGAAGGAAAACTACTGGAGGAGTTGCTCGTCAACCGATGGTGTCCTGCCCACCTCGAGCCGCCGATGTTGAAACGCCTTCCCAAGCGATTTCCTTTCATGAGCAAGTCACGACGCGTCTTCTACAGCCAGTTGCTCTAGTAGCCACTTACGTTTAAGTTCATGCCATTCGAGAAATACCTTAGGGGGAAAATGCACTAGGCTGGGGGAGGTGGCAGTTTAGTCAAGGTCGATAACTTGTCACTGCATCAAGCGACAAACGACAACAGATGGCCGGACGTGGTCCAGGCCCCAACGTCGGAGGTAGCTGACCAGTGCCAGGAGCCCGCCGATGCCGGATAGTGCCAGCGTCGAAGGCTCGGGCACGACGATCAGTGGGGCGCCTGAGACTGCCAAGGAGCCATCGCCGGGTAAAACTTGGCCGAAGGCGGAACCGTCATCCAGGAGGAGAAAGCTACCACCGCCGAAGATTGGCTCTGAAGGGGTCGTCAGGAGTCCGACGGTGAAAGAGCCGGGCGTCGCGGGTGCGAGGGCCGAGAGCGTCCCGAGGCGGACGTCGCCGACGGCGGCCGGGATACCGGCCTCGGAGCCGAAGGGGGGGAGGTCCGTGGAGAACTCGACCCGCCCGTCGTCGGAGATGTCGTCGTCGAAGCGGAGCCCGCCGATGACACCGATCAGGTCTGGGTCGAGTGCGAACGTGAACCGGCTGAAGTCGGTCCCAGCGGCTGTCAGAGAGGAGTCGCTGGCGTTGATATTGAGCGCGAACGAGATGACCGGGAACGGTTCCTCATAGTCGCGCAGGTAGACGTCGAACATCGCGGTCTGGCCGGGCGCGACTACGGACGCGGGGCCCGCCTCCAAGGAGAGGATGGGCTCGGCGTCGGCCGAGGTGGCCAGCATCGAGGCGACCGCCACTCCGCAGATCAGGAGGGGGAAGCGGCCACCGGAGGTCTTCATGGTCATGAATCGAGTCCTCTTGCTGTGCAATGCCGTCGAAGCAAATGTATTGCCAGTGGCCATCACGGAAGACGGCGCCCATAGAGCTGGCGAAGCCAGTAGTAGTAGTCGCGAGAGCTGATCATGCCGTCGCCGTCGTAATCATACGCGATGCTATAGCCGTCCTCGCCGATACGGGCCCCGAAGATCACACGGGTCGGGTCGAACCAATCGGCCCGGTCGGCGACGTCGACGTCCTTGTCGCCGTCGAAGTCGCCTTCGAGGCGATGGAAGGCAAACCGCAGCATGCCGTCGTCGACCCCGTCCGAGTCATCGAGGGGGGTGTCATCCCTGTTGCGGATGTCGTCGACATGCAGGCGGACCTCGTAGTTGTCGTCGGCCAGCAGTGTGCGAGCACTGCCGCCGAAACCGTCGATTGTCAAGTCGATGAGGAGAGTCCGGGTGTCTGGGTTCCAGAGGAAGTTGGAGGGGCTGAGTGCTGTCTCGGAAAGGTCGTTGGCCAAGCCATAGATCTCGATGGTGTCGACGATCGCACCACTCTCGATCAGATCCTGGATGTTGACCTCCTGATCGAAGCTGAGAGAAATCACATCGACGTTGGATCGCTGGTCGTCCCCCTCGTTGACGACGAACTCTGTAACGGTTGGTGGATCGACCGCAGTGGAATCGACCATGACGGCGAAACTGGTCGTCGCGGACTCGTCATCGTCTGTGACAGTGACCACAACGGTGTAGGTGCCGGCGATTGCGTAGGTATGGTCGAGCTGGAAAGTCTTATCCGGCTCGAGGGCGAGCGGTTGTTCACCGGATCCGTCGCCGTAGTCGACGGTGGCGGTCCAAGTATCGGCGCCGGGGTCGGTGAAGAAACCACTTCGGAACAACGTACTCCCTTCGTCGATCGTCGCGTCTCCTCCGGAGCTGATCGTCGGAGCGATATTGACGACCAGGACCTGAAAGGTCTTCGAAGTCGTTACGCCGTCTTTGTCTGAGACGCTGACCGTGACGGTATAGGTGCCGTCATCGTCGTAGACGTGTTCCTGGGAGCCCAGCGAACCAACAGACGAGGTCGGGAAACTCGAGACCGTAGATTCGTCGCCCCAGTCGACGGAGACGGTCCAGGGGTTGTCCGCCCCTGGGTCGGAGAAAGACCCCCGGAGGAAGGTCCTCGACGTTCCTTCCTCCGCGGTCTGGCCGGACGGAGCGGTGATCACGGGGGCGATGTCGAGGACCGTGACGTTGAAAGTGGCCATGCCTTCAGCCTCGTCGTCGTCACGGACGCGGACGGTCACTACGTACGTTCCATCGTCGCGATAGGTGTGGTCAAGGGAGAAGCTCTTGTCTGGGTCGAGCATTAGAGGCTGCTCACCCGATCCATCCCCGTAATCGACGGTGGCGGTCCAAGCGTCGGCTCCTGGGTCGACGAAGGAGCCAGAGCGGGTGAGAACACCGCCTTCGTTGATCGTGATGTCAGAGCCGCTCTCGACCGTCGGCGAGACGTTAGTGACAGCGATGGAAGTCGTGTAGTCACTAAAGCCACCATCTTTGTCGGAGATGCGGGCCCGAATGGTACGAATAGCGGGGCCATCAGCGAGGAAAGAGGCAGGGACGACGGCAGAAGCGCTGCCACTCTGGGTGATCTCGAAGATGTCGTCGTTGTCGAAGTCGTAGCTGTAGGAGAAACCGGCAGCCACATCAGCTGCCGAGGGATCGAATGGGGCGGAGAATTGGACGAAGCCGGTCGAGCCCTCGTCGACATCCCCACCGTTCGTGAGTGTGGCCGTCGGATCGACGTTGTCGACCACGACCTGGAGCGTGCTCACGACAGAGTTTCCTTGACCGTCGAAAAGGGTCAAGGTGATGGTGTACGTGTCATTGTCGTCATACGTGTGTGTGTTCGCGACTGTGCCGCCACCGTCACCGTGGACGAGAATCCCGTCTTCGGTGGTTTCATCTCCCCAGTCGACGTGCAGAGTCAAGTCGTCGAGATTCCCATTGTAGAAGTACTGGGCACCAGGAAGGTCAATCTCGACACCCTCGTCAGAGGTTCGGTTCGAACCGGCATCGACCGTAAGCGTAGACTCGACGGTCGTCATCGCGTCTGGTGTGAGAGGTGCATCCTCGATGTAGCCAACGTTGTCACGGGCAATGGTGTAGAAGGCGTATTTGCGGCCCGGCTCTCCAGGGAAGGTGATCGAAGTCTCTGTCGTACCGAGGAGAAAGGGCGTGAACGGTCCTTCGTCGATGGACACATAGAGGTCGTAGGAACCGATTCCCGAACCACCTGGGTCGTCGGCACCGGACCAGGTGACTGTGAATGTCGGATCGGTCGTGGAGTTCGTTAGAGCGTTTACGGCACTCGTAGGTCCGGCGGCGTCGATGGTATTGAGGGCCTCGCGGTCTGGGCTGGTGCCCTGGGAGGGATCCTGCGGGTCGACCTGATTGGTGGCGATGACCGTCTGGCCGTCGAAGCTGATCACGGCGACGTTACGGAGTTCGGTGCCAGTGGGAAGGCCGGCCCTGGGCCGGATGGTGAAGGCGATGTAGCCTTGGCCGCGGCCGGTGCCATCTTCGGGGGGTAGGAAGCCGGTCAGCACGTCCGGGGGGAGCGACGTGGTCGGGTCGACCGACTGGAATACGGTCCGGACAAGGCCGGTGCCTGGGTCAAAGGCCAGTTCGACTTCGACGTCAAACATCCGCCCATTGTACTGCATCGGGACGGTGGCGAAGTAGGACTTCCGTCCATCGGGCACCGCGACGAACGTGTCGCCGAAGCCGAACCCGGTGAATCGGAGGGTAGACCAGTCAAGATCGGCGGAGAGTTGGTCGGTGATGACGACGCGCTGGGCAGGTGCGGTAGCTGGACGGGCCGGTAATGGATCGCTGCCAGGGCCGAGATTCTCAAAATTGATCCTATAAGGAATTACTGTGTAACTCGACACAAATGCTTGCTGGCCAAAACCTGACTGGCCGAGTTTTTCGTTGGGGTCGCTTGCGCCTGCTTGATCGGATCCTCCGCTATCACCACCTTCAGTAGGGGGCTCAAGAGGTGGCGGTGGGGGGTCAGGGAAAAAATTCGGAGGAGGCGGCGGCTCCTTAGGATTGCGATATGAACCAGGAGGCGGCTCGTCGACATCAGGTTTGCCCGGAAAAACATCATTGAATCCTTCTGCAATCCCTTGAAAACCGCCTCCTATTTGTGCGGCTCCGAGAATCCATCCCGACCCAGGAGCCCCTAGAGCGAGAACCCCAGTTCCGATGTCTGCGAGTCCGAACAGTATTTGCAGCAACCCCCAAGCTGTTCCCGAGGGATTCTCAAAACCAGCATAGTAAGCCCCAGCTTGGATAACCGTCCCAGCAAAACCACTCGGTTTATAAATATACAGTCCCGACGGGTCTATATACTCATTAGGATTGTTAATCGCATACCTATACAGATTATTGTCTCCAGCACTGAGATTTAATGGGTCTTGCGAATGGAATCTCCCAAACTCAAAGCTATAATTTCGCACACCCATGCTCGCCATCGTGTTTTCGTAGGCAGACACGCCGTACTTACCAACAAATTTGAAGGTGTTTTTCAGTTCCTCCACTGCAAAAAAATCATCACCGAATGGCATGTAAAGATATCTGTTCAGATATTTACCATTTTTGCCGCTTAATCCTACCGTTGATCCAACAGTATCGAAGTCGTAGAAAGTGCGTCCCGCCGCCCTGTCCGTGGACTCTAACCCAAAACCATGTGAATGTGACAACGTTCTTGCTGACATGGCGTCGTATTCGCCGATCACGTTGTCTGTCCCAAGTAAATTAATCAAATACTCTGTTCTCTTGTTATCAGTAATCAATGCTGATCGATTACCGAACACGTCGTATTCTTTTATCCACATGCCCTGCGGAGTTTCGACACTGACTAGTCGGTTACGCGAATCGTACGAGAAGCTGCGAAGCCCGTCCGGCCCACTCTCGACGACGAGGTTCCCGTCCATGTCGTATTCGAACGTCGTAGTCCCGGCCGAATTGTACTGATTTAGCGTGTTGACCGCGTAATCCGTCGCCTCGCCGTTGAAGACCACCCTCACACGATTTCCGAGCGCATCGTACTCGTACACGAGGTCTTGGTCCGAGATGTCCGGGTTCGTAGACGCGAACACTGCCCCGACGAGCTGACCTACCAGGTCGTATCTATACGTCCACTCGCCCTCGGTAGTCTCCGCCCCGACCCGCCGGCCCACCGCGTCGTAGGCGTAATCAAAGAAGGAATTGATCGAGCCGTCAGGGGCGAAGTGAGTGATCCGGTCGACCCGCCCGACCGCGTCGTAGGCGTAAATCGAGTAGGTCTCGTTCCCCTTGTCCTCCCGCTCCAGCCGCCCGGCCGTATCGTAGCGATAGGTGACGATCACCCTCCCGTCCGCGTCCCGCAACTCCTCCAGCCGCCCGGAAGCGTCGTAGCGGTAGGCCACAACGAACCCGGTGTGATCCACCATCCGGATCCGCCGCCCAGCGTCGTCGTAGGTATACTCGATCCAGCGGCCGCTCGGGTAAGCGACCCGCTGCAGCCGATCAGCGTTGTCGTAGGTGAACTCGGTTGTCCCCCGGGCGTCGGTAGCCTTCCAGAGTTGACCCCGGGGATCGTAGTCGTAGGTGACCGTGGGTGCGTCGGGGAACGTCTCCTCGACGAGCTGCCCGGCGGCATTGTACCTCCGCCCAAGGACCTGGCCGCGGCGGTTGACGAGCTGGATCGGGTTGCCTATCGCATCGTAGGCGACCCGCTCCACGCTGCCGTCGGGATAGGTCGTAGCTTTCAGGTTGCCCGCGTCGTCGTAGTCGTAGGAGGTCCGGTTCTTCTTCGCGTCGATGAATGCGAGTGGCTGGCTGTCCGGCCCGCCCGCCACGAACGTCGTCGTGTGCCCGAGCGGGTCGGTGACGGAGGCTAGAGCCCCGGTCTCGGTCCAGGTGAACGACTGGGACCGGCCCAGGGCGTCGGTCACCCGGTACAGCATGCGCTCGTCATCGTACTCGTACCGCAGGTACGCCCCAGTGGTGTCCTCGACGCGGAGCACGAGGCCACGGTGATCGAAGGAGACCTCGGTCGACGTCCCGACCCCGTCGGTCGAGATCACATCGCCGACCGGGCTGTAGCTGTAGTCGACGCGCTCGGCGCCGCCGGTGAGATACGAGGCGTCGATCCGGCCAAGCTCGTCGTACTCGAAGTACCGGGCGACGCCGCTTGGGTCGGTGATCGAGGTCAGGGCATGCTCGCGGGCAATGCCCTGCCCGATGCTGTAGCCGTAGGTCGTCGTCCCGCCCGGCCCGGTGACTTCGAGGAGGTGCTCGTTCGCCGCGTCGTAGCCGTAGATCGTCTCCCGGCCGTAGGAGTCGGTGATGCGCTCGATCAGACCGGCGGAGTTGTAGTCAATCGTGAGGAAGTTGCCGCCGGAGTGGTCGAGGCGGCTCAGCAGGCCGCCTGTGAAGGTGGTCGTGATCCGGTTGCCGTTGGTGTCCTCGACGTACTCCAGCGTGCCGTCCGGCCGGAACCGCGTGACCTGGCCGTTCGCCTCGGCCAGCTCGAACGCCCCACCGCCGACCTGGCTCAGCGTCCCGGTGTCGCCTTCCTGGCTGAAGTAGCGCCCAATGCGGCGCTCGTCCGGCTGGAACCGCCGCTGGGAGCGGGCCGACTGCCGGACGACCACGGTCCCGTCCGGCAGGACGTCGAGCGAAGTCTGCCACGGCGCCGTCCATCCGCGGCCGAACGGCCCGACGTCGTAGCGATCGACGATCGTGTTGCCGAACGACCGTCCGAAGCTCAACGGCAGGCCCGGCCCCGGTACGCTCGCATCGACGACCGACTCCAGCGTCGGCACCATCGACAGGCCGATCGCCTGCAACATCTCGAAGCCATAAAGATCAGCAATGTCCGTGACCCTCTGACCGAGTCGACCCAGGTAAGTGGCATTCTCGCCGAGTGTCTCGACATAATCGCCCCAGGTCGAACCGATCTGAGTCTCCAGATTGGCGGCTATCGCTGCCCAGGCGTCATCGGCAATCCAACCCGGTTGCAGTGTCGTCTGAATCGCCGGCCAGTCGATCAGATCGGTGCTTCCTGCTTCATGGATGCGGATCTCGAACTCGAAGAGTCGATCGCCCAGATTCCAGGGTCGTTCCATGCCTACGAAATACACCGGGATCTGCATCCTCTCACCAGGAGCCAAAATCCCAGGCATCTCACCACTTGCGTAGATTTGGACGGTACGACTGAAGCCGTCCGGATTCGCGGAGGTCCAGAAGCCCTCGATCAGCCGCGACTGGTCGAGCGTCATGATCGGATGCTCGTCACCCTCCGGATCGTTCGACTGAAGGATCAGGATGGGAGCCGGCATGGCGACCGTTCCCGTATTCGCATACTCGACATAGATCGTCGAGTTCGCGTGGAAGCCCATCGCGCTCGGTAGAATGAGGTTCGTCTCGAGGTTCGCCTCACCAGCGGGGAGCACAGTGAAGGCATCTTCCAGCATCTCGCTGCCGACGCCAGGAACTGTCACTCGAACGTCGTAGAGTCCCTCGGGAACGCCAGCGAGGTCGAGAGCCGCGATGAGTCTGTCGTATCCCGCGACTTCGACCGAGGCTGCCGAGAATTCGGTTGCGTCGGCGGAAACCAGCTCGACGAACGAGCCCGGCAGGAAACCACCCCCTGTCACCGTCATGCTCGCCTCGACGCCCGTTCCAGAGCGATCCGGAGTGACCTCCGAGAGAACGATGCTCTGCGTCGAAGCCTTCAGCGTGAAATTACTGTTCGAAGACACCTGGGCACCGTAGAGCAAGATGAACCAGGTTCCCGGAGCAGCCAGTGGAACGAGGACTTCTTGATTTGCACCAGTCGACGGAAGCGACGATGCGTCGAAGGTCCTCCGAGTCGGGGGTGAGCCGATCCTCGCATAGAGTTCGTTCCGGTTGAGGTCCGAATCGCCGTCGAGCTCGATTCGGAGCGTTTCACCTTCCGGGATCGTCACGCGGAAAAGCTGGCTGTTCGCTGTGCCGGCGAGGGTTCCGACGTAGTCGACCCCAAGCGTGAGGTCGGTCGGCATCTGGTCGAGCAACTGAAACGCGTAGTTCCCCCCAGAGAAGCCACCCGTACCCCGCGCTGTGAGAGTGTAATTGCCTGAGCTCGGTAGCGTAATGGGTTCGAAATCATCGTCGAGATCGACGAAGCCCATCCAACCATCTGGGCCAGCGAGATCGAACACGATCTCGGAATTCGAGACATTGATCAGGTCGAACAGAACCTGCTGCCCTGCCATTGCCGAGAAGGTCCAACGGTCGACACTGTAGGGATTCTCGATGCGACCGGTGAGTCGCTCTCCCAAGGTCAGCGGTGAGATGTCTGGCGTCGCATTCCAGAGTCCGGCGACATAGTTCCCTGTCAATGACGGGTCTTCGTCCGGCGCGTGGATCAGGATCCGATACATCCCGTCGGCTGGTAGAACCACATCGAGCAGCGTGACGAGTTCGTTCCGATTGGTACTGGTCGCTATCGCCAAGACATTGTCGTTCGCATCGATCAAGGTTGCTTCGACAGAACCGAGAAAAGGGATCAAGGGGGCGGGAAGTTCACGGTTCGTAGGATTGGCACTAACTGTGACCGACTGGCCAGCAGAGCCGAAGAACTCCCATTCGTCGATCTCGCCGACCAAGCCGATCGTTCCGGAAACGGAGGTGTCGAAGGGAATAGGCCCACTATCCGAGATCTGGATGATCGCGCCGCCCAAGACCGTACCCTCGATGACCGTGCCCCGAACGTAGACGTTCAAGCCATCGAGATCGAGCGTCGTTCCCTCTGGTACGATGATGGAATCGACGTAGAGCGCTTCCGGATCGTTCCCGGGTGAGTTGTCCGAGAGGTCGACCAATTGGACGTAGGTGCCCTCATCGAGTGCAAGCGTGCCGTAGACGAAGTTTCGGCTGAATCCGTCCAGAGCTTCTCCGAAGTCGCGTCCCATGACTTCGAGGAATTGTGGTGAATCAGCAGTGCCATTGCCGTCGAGTACGACGATCCCATTCGGATCGAAGAGATCGGCGTTCCGGGAATCGCCGAGGAGGTGTTCGCCCACCTCGATCGTCCCTGAAGGAGCACTTGCAATCCTGCTCGAACCATTGATCTCCAGAGAGAGTCCGAGGTCGATCGTCCCTTCCTGTGCAGCCTCCAGCGAACCATAGTTGATCAGGCGAGTTCCTTGAAAGTCGATCGCATCCTCGACTGACAACGAACCGCCGACCCCGATCACGATGCCTTCGTTCACATCAGCTGGAACAGTTCCGGAGAGCCTGATGAGCCCACCTGCGTTGGACTCGAAAACGGAACTCCCTCCTCCTGCGTCGACGACCCTTTGGAGATTCGTCAGAGCAATCTCACTCCCAGGATCCTCGGCTTCGACCCGTAAGCCTCCAGAGAACGCTGTGTTGACCTGACTCAAGTTGACGAACCCACCACCGAAGGCACTCACTCGGGCTGAGGTCCCAGGGAATGTTGTCCCTCTGAACACTCCAATCCCGGAAGCATTGAGGACACTGCCTCTTCCTTCCGCACGGAACTCTGGGAACCGGACTCGATCGCCTCCAGAGTAGTGAGTGACGGCTGGCAAGGAGATCTGTGCCCCGTCTCTCGCCGTAAATCCCGAGCCGGTTGCATCGGCAATGCCAATCAGGTTCGGAGTGAATCCCGAGGCAACCAAATCGCTGTAGACGAAGCTCGAGATCTGTCTCGTTGGAAAGACACCCGTACCGTCCAGCTCAATGCGGGCACCCTCGATGCTCGTCAGACTATTTGCCTGGACCACCCCGCCATCACGTGCTCGTAGCACACCACCGGTATTGCTTCCGGTTCTCAACAACCGTGTAAGGTTCTGGACCTCGACGCGGCTATCCGTCCCTTCGGCGACGATCGAAATCCCGCCACCAGTGACCTGTTGGAGATTGGAGAGGTCGACGACCCCGCCTCCGAGTCCCTGGATGCGTACCGAAGTACTGGGGAAGGTCGCCCCTTCGAGCTGGGTGACCCCGGACAGATCGATGCGACTCCCCACCCCCTCCGCACGAAGTTCGGGGCTCCGGATCTTGTTACTACCAACGTACTGAGTGACACTTGTGGGCAAAGTGACGACCGCGCCGTCCGTTGCAATGAATCCTGACCCTGTCAGATTCGTCAGGCCGGTGAGATTCGGCGCGAAGCCGGAAACGATGAGGTCACTGTGTGTGAAATCGGTGATCTGTGCTGTCGGAAAAGTTCCAGTACCATCGAGTTCCAATCGGGCCTCGTCGATACTCGTCAGACTATTTGCCTGGACCACCCCGCCATCACGTGCTCGTAGCACACCAC
>CAZEAN010000064.1:0-6447 GCA_964510225.1 uncultured Isosphaeraceae bacterium | reverse complement strand
GGTGACCCCGGACAGATCGATGCGACTCCCCACCCCCTCCGCACGAAGTTCGGGGGAGAATACCTGACCCTCCCCTGCGTATTTGGTGAGTATCGACAGATCGAGCTTTCCCCCGTTCGTTGCAATGAGGCTTGATCCATCGACTATTGCAGAACTTGTCACATCGAGTTCAGCCGTAGAACCATCTACTACTAGCGAAGCCTTGGGAGACAAAACGAACGGACCCTCGATCGAAGAGCTACCGGCCGTAACCGTCAGAGATCCTTCCTCGATCGTCAGTGCTTCGCGACTCGTCAAGCTTGCAACCGTGACCGAGGGTCTCGCCAGTATAATCGAGGGGGAATCAGCGATGTCGATCACGACGTCGTCGGCCGTTGTCGGGAGGACATCCCCCGACCAATTCTGAGAATCGTGCCAGGAGATTCCATCCCCACCGCCATCCCAAGTGAGGATAGCAAGAAGACATCGGTGTTCTAAGGGTTCGGGTGGAGCGATCGTACGCTTGGTCGCACGAAATCGCTCCCTTGTTTTGCGCTTGTGATTCTCGTGTTGTAAACCGACACCATAATCTGACGTTGCTCGGTTCATAGGTTGTCCTCGCGTAATTTAGTCCTTTTACGTGTAGAACACCAGCTTGGTACAAACTAGTGTTTGAATTCGATCGACGTAACTTTGAGTGGATCAAGGAGTGGGTTGGGAAGAAACTGTCGGAAAGCAATGAGCCGGACACAGTCAAAGGGTTCCCTCAACGGTGAGTGTCTATCGAATCAGGTGTGCTGGCTCGACGCATACACACAACAGAGAAACTCCGAAACCAGAACAACACTTGGAATGGGTATCTCAGACCCTTTAAGTTGGGCTACCGAACTAATTGCAGCGACATCGGAACTCCCATCACCGTCGAAATCTCCTTCGACAGGGATATCACCATTACTCCTGCGTTCAACGATGCGAGACACTGCATTCGGATTACTCGACATTCGCATAGCAAACCGGCCAGAATTAGCTTCGTCATCGTAGCGATAAATTGCTAAATCGGAGCTGCCATTGCCAGCGGGTGCGGCCATTACGATCTGTTGTTCAAGGGACTCCATCACCGAAAGGAACCAGCAATGATTCTTCGATGAAGTCCTTTTCATGGCCGATCGCGAGTTGGGCAATGGTCGACTCCGGTAAATTGGGTGGGAAGCTCTTTGGTGATAGCGAGGGAGCACGAGTGTTCCTTGAAGTAAGTCAATGAACGCTGGCTCCTAATACCATGTGTGTTTGAAGACGCTGACCTAGACAGGAAACGGAATTGGGTTGACTCAACGACGCTGTAGACCGATCCGCCCACTTCCATATCCGCCGTTTATCTTGATGCCTCTCAGTGAGAGTTGGCCAAGATTCCCAACAATTTCGCCTCTGTACTCAAACATTCTCTTCGGCCCGCGACGCATCTCAGTGATGCGGAGGTAGAGGTTGATTCCGTTGAAGGTGCCCTCGGCTTTCGCACGAAAATCACCGCCACTTTGGGAGACTTCGCAAGCAATTCGGTCACCTTGACGTTCCAGGACTCTGAGCGTGAAGTCGACGCTCCCTGCCTTGTCTTGGACGATCCGGAAACGCTTCGCGATTTTCTTTTCGTTGGGATCGAATTCAACCCTGGGAGGAGGTATGAAATCTTGTCGGAATCCTTGCCAGACTGAGCCTGGCTGAAATGCATCCCAGGTATTCGCCTCGTCAGCAAGTTCGTTGAGCTCTTCGAGTAAAGTGACACGGCGATCATCGTCTGGTCGAAGTAGCTTATATGTTTTGGTGTAACGCTTGCGAAGTGCATAATACCCTTTGCGCAATTTAGTAATGTACTCGTAGTAGGGATACTGCATTGGCAGTAGTGGGGTAAATTCTTGGAAACTCTCGAAGGCTTCCTTTGCCTCCTTCAGGCCTGTGACGATGACACCACGGTCTTCGACATTGAGCTTTTTCGAATCGATTACTTGCTCTATCATTCGATCATATTTTTGAATTAGATCTTCTTCGGCTTGCTTTTTCAGTTGCTCAAAACTGGACTTGGCAGCTTCCAAATCGTTCCAGGCGCGCTCAACCTTTGAGGATGCCCGGTCATTTTGAGCGGTTGGAAGTGAAACGCTCAGTGGTGCTGGATGTGCTGCCTCACAACTGGCTGGGTAGAAGAAGGAAGCCTCGATAACAACGAGGAGGCAAACTGGTAACGTCAAAACTAGGCTCGGCTTTGACAAGGTGAGCTCTCCCAATGAATCTGGTTGAATCAGTCATTTTGAAGCAGGATTTTTTCGTGAGGGAAGGTGGTTGCTTCTTGACGAACGCAACGTCGCGCTGGATGCTCCTGTGATCAACGATGACTTGATCACCTGCTTTCTATCTACCAATACCGTCGAAGCGCACGCCGGAGTGAGCAAATGGCAGCCACGAAGACTGTAACACCCTTTCGTAGAAGGGGTTTAGACGATTCGGCAACTCCCTTTTTTTTGCTAGCGCGAGCTCGCAACTGGCATGATTGCGAGGCCTGGACAAAACTTGAACGTTGGGCGCGCCCCCGCATTGTCCGAGAATGTGTCGCTTCGAGGTTGAACTCCACCGAAGCAGAGGACATGGCTCAAGATGTCTTGTATCGGATGGCAACCAGCTTAAAAACCTTCGTCTACGATTCGAGCAAATCGTTTCGGGCATGGCTAAAGACAACGACACGTCGATTGATCTACGATCGCTTTTCAAAGCAACAAGCGTACTTCCTTACCGATCACTTAAATGGACCCATTGAACTCTTAGTGGATCCCACTTCTGTCGTTACCAGCAAGGGGGATGAAACCTGGGAAGCGTCCCGTTGGCACGCGTTGATTGCTTGGGCGGAAGCCGAAGTAAAGCGATCGAACAAGCAATCATCTTGGAATGCGTTTTGGCTGACGGAGATTGAGGGGATGTCAACGAGTGAGGTTGCGGAAAAACTGGGAATGAGTGCCGGTGCAGTCCGTGCGGCAAGATTCCGGGTACGGAATCAGCTACAACGCCTTGGAAACCAACAGCCTGAATGAGCAATGGATCGATCATGAGCACAACTTGCCCCAACGATGAATTGCTCGCCCGCTTCGGCCAAGCTTCCGACGATGAGATCCAACATAATGAGCTGCTGCGACGGATTGAGATTCATATCGTTGATTGCGAGTATTGTTTAAATCGCCTTCAACGCGAGTCAGACGCGGGTGAATGTGTCTCAGCATCGCAAAAGCCGCCTGATTTGGTTGGCATTCCTTCACTCGACGGGTTTGAAATCCGAGAGATCCTTGGTCGGGGCGGTATGGGAACGGTTTATCGGGCCTATCAGCCTGAGCATGATCGTGAAGTGGCGATCAAGATACTGCTCCAAGCGCCGTCGATTGGGTCGAGTTGGCTGATGGACGAGGTGCAGGCAGCTGCTGAATCGAAACATCGTGATGTTGTAAAAATATATGAAATAGGAACCACAGGGCTTTATCCTTACCTCGTGATGGAGTACATCAAGGGAGGAACCCTTGAAGAACGTGTTGGCTCCAGGCCACTGCATCCGACCAACGCAGCTAGGTTGATCCATCGACTGGCATTGGCCGTCGACCATATGCATCAGAAGGGTTTTCTACACCGTGATATCAAACCTAGTAATTTGCTTGTCGATGCTGAATATGACACATCGGTGGACTCTTGGCACATCAAGATCGCTGATTTTGGTATGGCGCGTCGGATTGACGCTAGGCCTCGGACGTTGACGTTAGCCGCATTGGGAACACCCGGATATATGGCTCCGGAACAGGCGACGGGCAAACGTCGTCTAATCTGCGAAGCGACCGATGTCTATGGGCTTGGTGCGGTACTCTACCGTTTGTTAACGGCTCGTCCACCATTCTATGCTGCTTCGCTGCAAGAGGTCTTTGCACTCGCCAGGCGTGGTGATCCCATCCCTCCTCGCCGGCTCATGCCCAAACTACCACGTAAGCTCGATACCATTGTCACGAAATGCCTCAATGCCAATCCAGGATATCGCTATGCTTCAGCCCAGCTTCTAGCTGATGACTTACAGCGGTTTCTTCAGGGTGAGTCGATTGTGGCTCGGCGGCCTGGTCCGGCCCAACGTATCTACCGGTTTTCACAGAGGAATCCGATTGCAGCCTCTCTTTTTGTAGCACTTGCAATCACTGCCGTCGGTACCCTTTTCTTTTGGAGGAAGGCTGAAGTTCAACGCGAGCGTGCTGTACAAGGTGAGACTCTCGCTTTCGAGCGTCTTCAAGATGTTGAGGCGAACCGGCAGCGATTGGAAGATACATTGGGTTCATGGAAAAACCTGGTTGCCCTTATCAATCGTGATGAGGGCAACACAGTACCGAGGGTTGCGGCACGTTTTGAGCGACTCCAGCAGACCCTGCCAGAATTACGTGTCATGGTTCAGGCAGAACCCTCCGACGCAATGCTGCTCACAGAATTTTCGCGTTGTGCGCGTGAATTGGGAATCCGCCACGCTCATTTTGGCGACCTAGAAGCGAGTCTGGTGGTACTCCAGGAAGCGGCTGAGGCGGTTGAGACGTTGATGCAGGTTTCCGAACAGCCGGAAGAGGCAAGACACATGGCAGTGCTCGTCTACACGAGCTTAGCCGCGACATGCGTGTTCGTGGCGAGTCCTGAAGAGACTGAAACAGCCTTGGACCAAGCGGCGAACTTGCTTGAATTGCCAGGCGCTGATGTTGAAGTTGCAACAATGAACCACCGTTGGGCGTTGCGGGGGGCCGAATTGAGCCAGTGGTACATTGCCGCAGGACTTCACCGCAAAGGCAAGCGTCTCGCAGCAGCGTGTCTTGATGTCCTATCGCGTTGGAATTCAAAACATCCAGGCAACAACATCACTCTTTCCCGAATTGCGATCTGTCACGAACTGCTTGGCAACCAAGAAGCACGATTGGCCGTATTGAAGACTGCATTGGAGGTGAAGCCAAACGATTCACTGTGCCAGTATCTTCTGGCTCAAGCGTTGTTCTCCTCGCGAGCGGAGATCAAGGATCAGGAGTCGCGCCGAAAGCGATCAATTGAAGTCATTAGCTATCTAGAGTCCTGTTTACCACTCATGGAAGGGGCGATGCGTGATCAATCCTACGAAGCTTGGAGCAAGATCGATTTTCACTGGGCAAAGACAATGCTGGCCCTCTCCTATCACGATCTCGATCGCACGGATGACGCAAACAAAGTCTTCATGCAATTGATCAAAAACATTCAAGATTCGATTCCAAATACTAAGAACCTGAACAATCTTAAACGGCCAGATATTTTGGCTCCAGTCGTTGCCACATCTCCAGCAATCGAGATATTTCCAGATTCGCTTAAACAAGCCGTCATGACACTTGAAGACGCGCGGGTTGATCGGGAATGCCTGGCCGTTGCATCAATACTGGGTCAGTTGGCGGGCAAGTGCCGACATGCTGGCCATCTAGAGGGAGCTGCAGGATTTGCCGAAGTTGCTTCGTCATTGGTGTTATCAAGTGCATCGCTATGGTCGACATCACTCACTGACTCTCATAACTTCTGCAGGGTATTGGAGTTGAGTAAAACGCTACTGAACTTGTCACAGTATTGCAGGTACGCCGGCCGAGTTCGCGAATCGGAAATGATTAATATCCAGGTAGGCTCAATTCTCGATGCATTGTTAGATTCCACTCGCTCGGACGATGCCGACTATCAAGCAGTTCGGAGCGAATATTGGCTTCAGATCTCCAAGAATCTGTGGCCCAAGGAAGATTGGCAAGCATTGCAACGATCGTTGCTCAAGTGTCTAGATGCAGCACGCATCGCGAACCACCTTGATCCAGAAAACCCCCAGTTTACGGCGCTTGTAGATGACCGTCTCCAACGACTAACAGGCTTCTATATACATCGACGGGAATTCGGGGAAGCACGAAGAGTGATCTTTGAACATCTCGATCATGCTTCGGACGCTCCTCATCGTACCAGGGCGGCCAACGCACTCCGGGAACTAGCCACCGGCATCGACAAAGCCGAAGGTTCTACCGAGTTAGCCACGCGTTGTCGGACTGAGGCCAATTTTTTAGAGAATTGAGACAGCAGAATTGTACCCCATTGTTCGGCTCAGAATAACGCAAAATCTCGTTAGTCGATTAGAACCACAACTCCTTATTTGTTGGGTAAGCCCCGAATGCAATGAACTTAAGCATAAGTGGCCACTGAAGCAACTGGCTGTAGAAGACGCGTCGTGACTTGCTCATGAAAGGAAATCCTTGGGACGGCGTTTCAACATCCGCAACTCGAGGCGGGCAGGACACCATCGGTTGACGGGCAACTCCCCCAGTGTTTTTCCTTCGACGGGGCTGAGGACCCACCGTAACGCGCCCATGAAACTAATCCGACCGCACACCACACCTTGACGAACTGACGAATCTAACCTCACCAAAC
>CAZEAN010000063.1:0-34488 GCA_964510225.1 uncultured Isosphaeraceae bacterium | reverse complement strand
TCGAAGACCTCGGGAAGTCGATAGCTGCCACCGATCTCCACGAGCTGCCCTCGGGAGACAATCACATCGCGATCTCTTGCCAACGCACGAAGGGTCAAGAGAGTTGCACCCGCGTTATTGTTGACGACCGTCGCTGCCTCAGCCCCAGTCATCCGGCTTAGTAAGTTCGAAATCCCGGCAGTCCGCTTGCCCCGTCGTCCGGTCTCTAAGTCGAATTCGAGGTTGCTGTAGCCTTGGGCGACTGCCTGCACCGCTTCGATTGCTTCGGCAGCAAGCGGAGCCCGACCGAGCCCCGTGTGAAGCAAGATCCCCGTCCCGTTGATCACGGCTCGAAGGGTTGACTGATCGGACTCGAGCGCCTGAATCACGGCAAGAGCAAGCGCCCTCTGCTCAAGTACGGCAGGCTCACCACGGCGGACACGATTACGCGTCTGATCAATCACGCTTCGGATGACGCGCGTAACTTCCTCACGACCTGCACGCGCGATCCAAGGCGACAAGAGAGGATCGTCACGGAGAAGGTGAACCGGAGGGATCTCTCGGAGAGCGTCTTCAACCGCCATAAGATTCTATCGATGCATCGGACGATTCTGACTCTGGATCTTGTGATCTTAGGATGACGGATTCGCTACCCTCTCTTCAACCTCAGAACGCCCGAGGATCCGAAGATCCCCTTCGCGGATGGTCAAGCCAATCTGATCCAAATACTCCCCGATTGGAACCGCGTACTTCCGGGTCGTCCCCAGGAGATCACGGAGCCCGGCCATCGAAACCGATCCAACGTCGAGGAGATGGGAGCGGACTGTTTTTCGGAGGCCCGCTTCTACCTCGGAGTCAAGGTAGAGCAGGTTGGGAGCGACCAAGACCAAGAGCCCTTCTTCCACCAGTAAGTCCAGCAACTCACGGATCGTTTCTTCACGGACCTTGGACTCTTCAGCTAGCTCAGCGACTAAGGGTGGTTTGATGCCCGCTTGTGCAATCGTTGTCGCTAAACTCGTTTTGAGTCGCCGTTCAGACTTGGTCAATTGCGGCTTGTACCCTGCAATTGCCACAGTCCTCGGGGTCGCAACGACCTTCTTCTGTGTCGACAAGCGGTCGATCAGGGAGTCTACCAAAGTCTCGCTGTCCAGATCCATCAACTCCCCAAGCACATTTGAGCGTCGGACTGCCGACAACCGTTGGTTCTTCTGGTGAAGTCGTTGGAGAGCCCGGAGAACCCGATCTTCGAGCGCCTCGACCGTAGCCTGTTCCAATTTCAGAATCCGCCGGGATGCGACCGGAACCTCGATGAGACGCCCAGACTCTTCCAATGATTCGACTAATTTTAGAGCCTCGTGATCGGTCACGCCGACGTCTCGGATCAGGTCAAGTCGAGTCCAAGCGTGGCGATCGTAACCGGAGAGGACGCCGGAAAGGCGGACCGCAGGATCGGGGTCGTTAATCCGTTGAAGCTGGACCTTCCCCAACTGGTCCCGGCGACGGATCCGCCCCGCGATCGGCTGGAGAATTACTCCCCCCCCAACAGTCCAAGCAGGGCTTTCCTCACGGATCACAAACGGTTGACCGAATACGGCGGCAATTGGATCCTCCAACCGGAGTTGAGCCAGTGCGGTCTGGCCTGGCTGAAGCTCGTTAGTGTCCAGTAACGTAAGGACTCCGGGAACTTCGGTCGTCCCCAGGTGGACTCGATAGCGTCGACGATGCCGGAGTGGCCGAGTCGCTTCCTCGGAGGCCTGCAAGCGGACCGAGATCAGATTTGAAGGTTTCAAGTAAGTGGGCGCCGCGATCACCTGGCCCCGTTCCAGCTCCGCGAGTCGAACTCCAGTGAGATTGATCGCGGCTCGAGCGCCCCGGCCGATTCGTTCAACCGACTGACCATGGCTCTGGATCCCTCGGACGCGGACTGCTTTCTCGACGGGCATCAGTTCGAGTTCGTCCCCAACGGCGACGGTTCCAGTGACGATTGTCCCGGTTACCACCGCCCCATGCCCTTGGATCGTGAAGCAACGATCGATCCCCATCGCGAAGGGAAATTGAGACTTTAGATGATGCGTGTTGGGGATCGAGTCCCGGAGGGTTGCTCGGAGCAAGTCGATTCCCAGGCCCGTTGCGGCGGAGGTGCGAATGATCGGGGCGTCTTCGAGAAAGGAACCGGCCAGGAGTCCCCTGATCTCATCCTCGACCAATTGGATCCAATCCTCGTCAACCAAGTCACACTTGGACAACGCAATAACGCCCGATTGAATTCCAAGTAACTTTAGAATCTCGAAATGCTCACGTGTCTGAGGCATTACTGAGTCGTCGGCGGCAACCACGAGGAGGGCCAAGTCAAATCCCGAAGCCCCCGCTAGCATATTGCGGACGAATTTCTCATGACCCGGAACGTCGACCAAACTGATCCGCACTGCACCGAAGTCGATCGCGGCAAACCCCAAATCAATGGTGATCCCACGCCTTTTCTCAGCTGGGAGTCGATCGGTATCGACCCCCGTGAGCGCCCGAACCAATGCCGTCTTACCATGATCGATATGACCAGCAGTTCCTAGAATGTAATCATTCTTTTGCTCCATTAATCACACTCCAGGGTTCGAACGATTAGACGGTCGGACGTGCGTCCTCATTTCCGTACTATTGTGACTCGGCCTCTAGCTACCAGTATGTAATGTTCTAGATTACGGGGTCCATTACAGGGTATGTTTGAAATTTTATAGCGAACATGGCGGATGACTTATCTTCTTGATTCGAGGAATTCGAAGACACCCTTTCAGAGATGCCTCGTTCACGAAGAGATTGGCCCCGCTTTAGCCGTCAACTCAACTGATCCGAACCGTCAGCGTTGAGAGGTGGGAGGAGAACCTCGCTGAGTTGACACTGAAATCCGGGAAGAACATCGAGTCCGTCAAGAACTTGGTCTTCGGTGATCGATTTAATCAGCCCATCGTGCTGGTGGACCCGACCGAGTCGAGCGATCGGAAAGATTAACCAGACGAGTTGAACCCCCGCTTTCAAGTAGTCAAAGACCTTGATCTCAAGATCCTCGGCATCATCATTCGGCGAGATTACCTCGACGGCGAGGTCGGGAGCGATGGTCAGGATGTTCTGCTCGAGATACTGCGAGCGAAATCGATCGCGTCGGATAAACGAGAGGTCGGGTTTGCGGATGATGTTGGGTCGATGTGGAAAACAGCGGTACATATTAGAAGATTCGAATACTTCGCCGAGTTGACTGGCTTCAGAGTATTGGCCGACTCGAATGATCAACTTCGTCGTGACTCGACTCGATGTCGTGCTCATCCTCGGCTCCACAAGATGACCATCAACTAGCTCATAATGGTCTGCGTCTGGGAGGTTCTGAAGTTCTTCGGGTGTATAATGGCGCTCGAAATCAATAATTGTGCTCATGATTATTCTTCTCCAAATGTCCTGCAGGGCTTGGATGATCCCCAATTAATGATAGCGGAACTACGGAGTTCCCTCCTTGTGGATCGATCAAGGCGATCAGATGATGGAACGAGACGACAACCTTGTGTCCACCTACTAACAGTCAGAAAGCCTGGTTATATATCAATGTCTCACGATCTTCTAGCGCGATTCGAGATTAAGGATAAACACCCTGGCGTTTTCGATGGTGATTGGCAGACTGACCCCGCAGGTGAGGAAATTGTCTCGATCAACCCATCGACCGGGGAGCCGATTGCAACAGTGATCGGGGCGTCGGCTCAGTCATATAATCGGGTAGCTGAGCGTTCCTTGCATGCTTTCGAGAAGTGGCGGACGCTGCCTCCGCCAATCCGTGGTGAGCTTGTTCGGAAGATCGGCCAAGCGCTCCGGAATTCTAAGACCGAACTTGGTCGTCTGGTGACGCTTGAGGTCGGCAAGATCCGCTCTGAAGGTGAAGGGGAAGTCCAAGAGATGATCGATATGGCCGACTTTGCCGTTGGCCTCTCGCGGCAGCTTTATGGTCTCACGATCGCTAGCGAGCGACCTGATCACCGGATGTTCGAGCAGTGGCATCCCCTCGGACCAGTTGGCATTATCACCGCGTTTAACTTTCCGGTTGCGGTCTGGTCCTGGAATGCGATGGTCGCAGCCGTTGCCGGAGACTCGATGATCTGGAAGCCTTCACCATTGGCACCTCTGACGGCGATTGCGGTTCAGAAAATCGTCAATGAGGTGGTCGCGGGTGAGTCAATCGAAGGGCTCGATGGACTCTTTAGCCTGGTCATCGGGGGTGCTGAGATTGCTCGGAAGATGGCGGAAGATGAACGGCTCCCGTTGATATCAGCGACGGGAAGCACGGCGATGGGTCGTGCTCTGGCACCGTTGGTCGGAGGTCGACTCGGTCGTTCCCTCTTAGAACTCGGTGGCAACAACGCGATTATTGTGACTGAGCATGCGGATCTCGCACTGGCGCTGCGAGCGGTGGCATTTGCGGCGGTCGGGACTGCCGGGCAGCGTTGCACGACACTCCGTCGCTTGATCATTCATGAATCTGTTGCCGAGCAGTTCATTGATCGACTCAAGAACGCTTACAAGAGCATCAAGATCGGTGATCCCGCTGAGGACGGCGTCTTGATGGGGCCATTGATTACCGAGGGGGCGGTTGGTCAGATGATGAAAACCCTGGAGATCGCCCGATCTGAAGGTGGGGAAGTCGTTTACGGAGGCCGTCGGCTCGAACGCTCCGGCTTCTTTGTCGAACCAACCCTCGTTCGGGCTTCCCCGACAATGAAGATCGTCGCTCACGAGACCTTTGCGCCGATTCTCTTCGTGATTTCCTATCGTGAACTTGATGAAGCGATCGCGATCCAGAACCAAGTGGAACAAGGACTCTCGTCGGCGATATTTTCTCAGAATCTCCATGAAACGGAGCAATTCCTCTCGGCCTCAGGCTCTGACTGTGGGATCGCGAACGTCAACATTGGGACATCGGGCGCCGAGATCGGCGGTGCCTTCGGTGGTGAGAAGGCCACCGGAGGTGGTCGCGAGGCGGGCTCGGATGCCTGGAAGGCCTATATGAGACGACAGACCTGCACGATCAACTACGGGGCGGGGCTCCCGCTAGCTCAAGGGGTCCAGTTCGACGTCGAATATTGATGCACTGAGACATCGTTTTCCGATGAAGGAGTAGACTTGTTTATGAGCACTACCGTTGCACGCCGAGTGCTCAAGGGCTGGTTGCTGATCATTTCCGTGTTCGGCCTCTCGACCTGGTTGGGACAGTCAGCAAAGAGCCAAGACGCCGGATCGTTACCGCGGGCCGATGGTTATCGAGGAATCTGGTACGCGAATCAGCCTTCCGGAGATCAATATCGTTATAAGTACAGCGGTGGTTTTGCGACCTATCCTCAGCAGCACATGCCGATTGCCGTGTATGCAGAAGAGGCGGAGAAGACCTTCTTTGTCTATGGAGGACGATCGGAGTCGGAAAACCGACTCTTAATCATGGTCTCTTACTACGACCATGCCACTGATACCGTCCCTCGACCGGTGATTCTCCTGGACAAGAAGACCACAGACGCTCATGACAACCCAACGCTAACGATCGACCGCGACGGCTACCTCTGGGTTTTTTCGAACGCCCATGGAACAGCCCGTTCTGCCTTCATCCACCGGAGCACCCGGCCCTTCGAGATCGATCGATTTGAACTGGTCGCGGAGACAAATTTCTCGTACGGGCAGCCTTGGTATCACGACGACTTCGGCTTCTTGCTGCTTCACACCCGATACCAAGGCGGTCGCTCTCTCTATCAAATGATGAGCCAGGACGGTGTCGACTGGACAAACCCTGCGCGCTTGGCTCGGATGGAACTCGGCCACTATCAGGTGAGTTGGCTCGGCGTCGATCAGATTGCGACCGCTTTCAACATGCATCCAGAGCCAGTCGGTCTCAATGCGCGGACCAACCTTTACTATGTTGAATCGCGAGACTTTGGTCGCACCTGGCAGTCGAGCCTCGGTGAGCTTGTCGAGACGCCGATGACGTTGACCGATCACCCAACACTCGTCCACGACTATCAGGACGAATCATTGCTCGTTTATCTCAAGGACCTTCAGTTCGACTCCGAAGGCAATCCGATCATCCTCTTCCTGACTAGTTGCGGTTTCGAGGCAGGACCCAAGAACAATCCAAGGACCTGGCGGACAGCGCATTGGCGGGGTGATCAATGGGCAATCCGAACCGTGACGACTTCCGATCACAATTACGATCACGGCTCAATCTATATCTTGAGTGCGAATCGATGGCGCCTGATTGCGCCGACCGACCCCGGTCCTCAGCCCTGTGGTGCCGGTGGTGAGGTGGTGATCTGGGAATCGTTGGATCAGGGGCTCACCTGGTCTCAGCTAAAGCAGGTCACTAGAGAGAGTCAGCGGAACCATACCTATGTCCGGAGGCCATTGAACTATCATCCTGAGTTCGCGGCGCTCTGGGCGGACGGAAATCCGCTGGAACCGTCAGAATCCTATTTGTACATCACCGACTTGAATGGCGAGCGCGTTTGGCGGCTGCCCGCAATGATGGATTCTAAAGCAAATCGCAACAATGACTTGCGCTGATTTTGTCATGGCAGGAATTGCTGCTATGCCAGGTCGAAATGAGATGTCACTCTTGACGTTGATCTGACCTCAGGCACGGGTTTGGACTCGACAGGGCTTCCTTCAACTAATTTTTTTCTTGACCTCGCAAAATCTACGCTTCATGATGGCTATTTCTTAACCTTGGCTTCTTCATTTGATCATTAGATCTCACCTCTCTCTCCCTGCCGAGGTTATTGAAAAATTATCCAATCACCACTGCAAGGCGGGAACGTCGGCGATCCCTTACATGCACTTGTTCTAATCAAGAAGTTTCTTCGCATGAGCAATCTACACAGAGCAGACTCATCTTTTCAGAATATCCGACTGATCTTATCGATGCTTCTTGCGGTATCACTCCTGGTTGTGATCGGCTGCGGGGATCCCCAGATGAATAGCATCGAAGTCGGACCCGACCGCGGGGCAGTTCAGTCGAATATTTCGAATCCGCTTGGCTCAGAATCTCCCGAAGATGATCGCGCCGTGGGCGCTGGAATCAAAAACGCAACCTTCGGTGGCAAAGAGAATGCTCCCGATCCCACCTCGACCGGGGCCACCGACGGGAATTGAGCCTCTCCAGGGACTTGTTGCACGGAAGTCTTCGACTTGACCCCGTTCGACGGGTGTCTTCGATCCGCTGGTGGCGGCTTTCCCTACATGATCGAGAAGCCGCAACCAGAATACGTTGATTATTTACGATTGCGCATTCTTTTCCCTCTTCTGACAAAGGAGCGTACCCATGAACCGCCGTGCTCGTCAGGCTGGTTTTACCTTGATCGAGCTGCTGGTCGTCATTGCGATCATCGGTGTCTTGATCGCCCTTTTACTCCCTGCAGTGCAGTCGGCTCGCGAAGCCGCCCGCCGCGCTCAGTGCACCAACAACTTGAAGCAGTTGGCACTGGCGTTCCACAATTATCATGATGTCAACGAAGTAATGCCCTACGGCCTCCTCTGGATGTGGATTCCAGGCCAACCGGGTTGGGTGACCTCAGCAGGCGGACCGATGCAGCCGATCCTGCCGTACATCGAACAGAATAATGCGTTCGATGCGATCAACTTCGACCTAACTCCCTGGATGGCCGAAAACGAGACGATCCATGGTGTTGGGATCGAAACTTTCTGGTGCCCTAGCGACCCGACTGTCAGCAATATTGATCAGGTCGATGGTCGTGACCAAGCGCACACGAGCTACGCTGGGAACTCCGGTCCTTGGTTCACCAACACCTTGAACCAATTGACCAATCCTGACTTTACTTACAGTCAAGAGGCATCAACCCGTGCAAACAACAAGGGGATCTTCTGCGTCGGTAGCCGAATTTCGTTCGCCGACATCAAAGATGGAACCAGCAACACAATTCTCTTGGGTGAGCGTGCTCACGGCCTTCTCGCTGAAGCGGACAAGCCCCATTGGTTCTGGTGGACCTCCGGTGCGTTTGGTGACACTCAGTTTAGCACCATGTGGCCGCTGAACCCGCACAAAAGAATCGAAGACCTGCCCGACGGGCTCTGGGGATCGATCTTCATCTCCTCGGCTTCGAGCTTGCACCCTGCCGGCGCTAACTTTGCTTTTGCCGATGGTTCCGTGAAGTTCCTCAAAGACACGATCGAAAGCTGGCCGCTGGACCGTACGACTGGTCGACCGATCGGGCTGACTGCGAGTGGTGGCTTCTGGAACACCACCTACGCACTTGAACCAGGCACGACTCTTGGTGTCTATCAGGCTCTTTCGACGCGAAATGGTCGCGAAGTCATCAGTGCAGATCAATTCTGATCTTGGTCTAATGCCTGCTGATGCACTGGTCAGTTGACTGACCCCGATTCTACCCAGAGCGTTGATCTTGCAAGATCAACGCTCTTTCTGTTGGTGGATAGAATCATCTTGGAGGTTGGACTAAAGTAAATCTACTTCTCTTTGAGGCCAGGAGGGCATTCCATGATCTCGATCCCACAACATCAAAAGACTCCGCAGCGAGCCTCGACATCAAATCTAGCTCGGATCCAAACGCGGATTCAGCGCGAATCAACTGCAGAGGTCCGGTTCGATCGCGCGAGTCGAGGACTTTACGCCACCGACGCGAGTCTCTATCAGATTGAGCCGATCGGCGTTGTCCTCCCTCGTCGTCTGGAAGATCTCTCGACCATCGTGAGGATTGCGTCGGAGGAAAAAGTCCCGATCGTGCCCCGAGGCAGCGCGACAAGTCTCTCGGGGCAGACAATCGGGAGAGCGATCATTCTCGATCTCTCAAAATACCTGAACAAGATCGGTGTGGTGAATCGAGATCGGATGACAGTTCCGGTGCAACCTGGCGTAGTTCTCTCCGATCTCAATGCATTTTTGAAGCCACTCGGCTTGATGTTTGGCCCCGACGTTTCGACTTCGAATCGGGCTACGATCGGTGGGATGATCGGAAATAACTCGGCCGGTGCACGATCGCTCCGGTACGGTAAGACGGTCGACCATATTGAGTCACTCGACGTCGTGCTCGCAGACGGTTCCTTGACCAGGCTCGGCCCAGAGACCCCAGAAGAACTTGAACGTCTCTGCCGACGTGAGGATTTGATCGGCCGAATCCATGCAGTTGTTCGAGATACGGTTGCGGGTTACGAAGGATTGATCCGGGAACGCTTTCCGAGGATCTTGCGGCGGGTCAGCGGATACAACCTCGATGAATTCATCCCAGATCTCCCGATTCGGGCCCCTGATGTCCCAGCGGGCTCACCTAGATATAATCTCGCGAAGTTGATTGTCGGTTCGGAAGGGACGCTTGGATGTGTCGCTGGCGCAGAGCTTAAGTTGGTCCCCGCCCCGCGATTCCAAGGCTTGGTGGTTCTCTCGTTTGACACGATCGAACGTGCACTTGATCGACTCGCGGAGATCCTCGAAGCCAAGCCCGTGGCCATCGAGATGGTCGACCAGACCATTCTTGAACTTGCGGGACGAAACCCCGAGTTCGCGAAGAGCTTGAGCTTTACAATGGGGCATCCCGAAGCGGTTCTCGCGGCCCAGCTTTATGCGGATGATGCCGTTGATCTTGCGGATCGCGCAGCGGAACTTGCCCGGCGATTTGAAGGTAATCCTGGAATCCTTGGAGTTCGGACTCGACTTCAAGATGCTGCCAATGACGACTTTTGGAAGGTCCGGAAGGCTGGGCTTTCGCTCTTGATGGGGATGGTTGGCGATCCCAAACCGGTTGCCTTTGTGGAGGATACGGCGGTTCCGGTCGAGAGGCTCCCCGCGTTCTATCGACGCTTCAAGCAAGTCCTCGATGCCGATCAGATCGATGCAGCATGTTACGGTCATGCCGATGTCGGTTGTCTTCATATCCGTCCGATCCTGAATATGAAAACGCAAGAGGGCGTTGACGCGGTTCGTTCTCTCGGTCGTAAGATTTCCGACCTCGTTCTTGAGTTCGGAGGCTCGATGAGCGGCGAGCATGGTGATGGTCTCGCCCGGAGCCGTTGGAATCGGAAGCTCTTTGGCGACGAACTCTTCCAAGCGTTCCAGACAATTAAGAGCACCTTTGATCCAGAGAACCTATTCAACCCTGGAAAGGTCGTTGCGGAACCAGATCCTGGTGAAGATCTCCGTTATGGAACCGACTATCGGACCTCAAACGAACCGACTGACACCGCCTTCGATTTTTCGGCTCAAGGTGGCTTTGCAGGCGCGGTTGAACTCTGTTCTGGCGTCGGTGCGTGTCGGAAAACGACGGGCGGGACGATGTGCCCGAGCTATATGGTCACCCGTGATGAGGACCATTCCACCCGAGGACGTGCGAACCTCCTCCGTTTGGTGATGTCGGGCTCGCTTCCCTCTGATGGCTTAGTCAACGACGATTTGGAGAAGGCCCTCGATCTTTGCCTGCAATGTAAGGCCTGCAAAACCGAGTGCCCGTCGAACGTCGATATGAGCAAGTTCAAGGCTGAGTACCTCTATCAAAAGTACAAGTCGAGACCTGCCCCGATCGGATCTCTGATGATGTCGCAGATCCATCGGCTGAATGTCATTGGGTCCACCCTGGCACCCCTGGCGAATCCGGTCCTAAAACATCCGTCGACTCGTTGGATCCTGGAGAAGATTGCCGGGATTGACCGTCGGAGGATCCTCCCTACCTTCGAGCGGAACCACCTTCGTCAGTGGTTCCGACGGCATCGCCCCGACCCCCGCGCAGGCTCTCAGGGGATGGTCATTTTGCTCGACGACTGTTTTACCACTTACAACGAGCCTCGGGTGGGGCGAGCCGCAGTCCAGGTTTTAGAAGCATCGGGATATCGAGTCCAACTTGCTGGAACTGGTTGCTGCGGTCGCCCTGCAATTTCCAAAGGTCTGCTTGACCAGGCTCGGTCCCACGCTCGTGAAAACGTCAGTCGGTTGGCTGCATTCGGGCGTCAAGGAGTCCCCATCTTAGGTTGCGAACCGTCTTGTATTCTGACCTTTCGTGATGAATACCCCGACTTCCGACTCGGAGATGACGCGAAGGCGCTTGCCTCGAACGCGATGATGATTGAGCAGTTTCTGGCCGACAGTACCCGAGTGCCTGACCTACCGCTCGCTAATTCGGAGCAGGAGGTTTTGCTCCACGGGCATTGCCAACAGAAAGCACTGGTGGGGATCGATGGATCACGCGAGGCATTAGCGAGGATCCCTGGCCTCTCGATAGAAATCCTCGATTCCGGATGTTGCGGGATGGCGGGTTCGTTTGGCTACGAGCGTGGTCATTACGAGGTCAGTCGGGCGTTGGCCGAGCGTGTCTTGCTCCCGGCACTCCGAGACCGCCCTCACGCGACTCTCGCTGCCCCCGGCTTTTCCTGTCGGAGTCAGGTGCATGGACTCGCGGGTATCAACGCCCTGCATCCGATTGAAATCATCGCCGATCATCTCGGATCGAACGCGGGAATGAATCAGAAAGAGTCAACGTTGGACCATCAAGCTGAGTATGCCACATGATTTATTCTCAATGCTTTCATCCCAATTGGCTACGAGCAACGCTCATCCTTCTGCCCTTGAGCGCTCCACCAGCGCTCGGAACCGAAGTTGAACTGGCGAAACGTCTTCGGGACGACGTCCGGTCCCTCGTCGACTTCGGGACGCGTCACACGCTTTCGGAAGGTAACCTCCAAGCTGCCGACTGGCTCCTTGCTGAGTTTCAGCGTGCCGGAGCCGACCAGGTGGAGTTCCATCACTTTCAGATCGGCGGTAAAGAACGTCCGAACGTGGTAGCGACCTTCGAGGGAACCACGAGGCCGGATGAGTTCGTCTTGATTGGCGCCCATTACGATTCTAGGAATGAACGGATTCAAGACGCGACCGGTCCGGCACCCGGAGCGGTTGATAACGCCTCAGGAACTGCGATGTTGATCGAACTCGCGCGATTACTCAGCAAAACACCAGTGGAACGTTCGATTCGATTCATCGCGTTTAGTGGTGAGGAACTGGGGTTGATTGGCGCCCGGGCGTACTCCCGATTGGCATCGGAGCAAGCCCTCGATATTAAGCTGATGATTAACCTCGATATGGTCGGATATCCAATGGATGAGGCTGGGATCGCCATTGTCGTCGATCGCGATCAGGGGCTCCGGGTTGCTGAGAATGATGAAGGCTCCCGGTATTGGGCTGAGAAGCTGACCGATGCAGCTCAACAAGAAGGTCTCAAACCGAAGTATGGTCGGATGTACGGCTCGGACTACATGCCCTTCGAAGGGATTGGGGTAGTCTGTATCGGTCTCTTTGACGGCTCCGACAAGACCTCGTTCTATCATTCGAAGGAAGATACGATCGACAAGTTCAATGCCGGATATTGTGCCCGAGCCACTCGGACGGCCCTGCAAGTAATCCAGGAAGCGGCGACCCAGACGGAACTTCCCCGGTGATCTAAACCCAATCACTGAACTTGGCTCGTTCTGAACGGTTTTACGAGTTGGTATAGATCCGACCGGGGCGATCCCAGGCGCCCCACTTCGGTTCTCGACCGAACCATCCCAGTGCCAAGCTATTTCGGAAGCAAGCCCAGCCGAGAGCGTGCATGACGACCATCGCTTCGTAGATCCAGAAAACCCAGGCGGCCCAAAGGCTGATTGCAGCGACTGCCAGACTCGGAGGCCGATAGAGTGCGAAAAAGCCCACCGCGGCCCCGAGGATGATTGCGCTGCTCGTGATGATCCATGGCTGGATGATTTCAGGTCCGAGTCGACTGATTGCCCGGGCGATGGTGACGGGGTGAACCATCGTGATGCTGTCGTGCAAGATCGACGCCGCGAGCCCAAGTTGAACCGCACCGACCGAGATCGCGAGCAAGAGCGCGGCGACGGCCCAATCGACCGGCTCAAATTGTCCGCGGATCTTTGCGTACAGCAAGAGTGGCCCTCCGGCGATCACGATTCCGAGTAAGACCGCCCAGAACCAGCGGACGAGTCCTTCAAAGATCAGGAAACGATCCCAGAGCGGGTAGCGCGGATGGGCACGGCGGCCCATCGCGGCGTCGGTGAGGATCCGACCGAGATAAAGAAGGACGTAGCCAAAAGTCATCATGAAACTCAAGATCAAGGGCAATGCGACAGGGAGGACCAAGAGCGCTAGTGGATTGAATCCTCCTCGGGGACCAGATCGGAAAAAGAGCAGGACATCAAAAACAGGTACCGACATAATCATTAAGAACGGGGGCACCAAGAACAAGAGCGCCAGTCCTGGGGCGTCGCTGATCGGAAAAACCAACGCATCCGCGAGACTTAAGGCTTGGCCTCGCTTGGGGTAAGGACTTGGTCGTAGTCTCCAGAATCCCCTCGATGGTCGATCTTCCTCGGCTTGAGGTTCGACCGCAATCTTGCCGTCAAGCCCAATGGATCGACCGCACGACGGACATCGTTTCAGGAGCGATCCTGCATCTTCAGGTGTGCGGAGCCAGCTTCCACAGCGACAGATAATAATCGACATCAGCTTCGGTCTCGTCCGATCGACCGACGATGGGGCGTTGGATTCATCCCCAACCTCAAGAACCTCAACGTACCGACTCGTTCCGTAATTGTCGACGCTCAACCTGGTCAAAGCGCTCGATCAGAAGCCCGATGTTCCTGAGCGAGTTCGTCGAGGATCGGTTGGTTTGCTTCGGGAAAATCGAGTCCCTGGAGTTCAGCTGCCGGAAACCAGAGGAAGCCGGAGTCGGGGTTAGGCTTCTCCTCCGGGTTCTCAGGAATGGCGTTAAAGTAGTGGAGTTCGACAAATCCGTGAGGATAGCGATAGCGGAGCACACAACGTTGTGATTGGATGAGGACCTGCAGACCGGTCTCCTCACGACTCTCTCGGATCGCGGCCGTTTCAGGGGATTCGTGCGGCTCACACTTACCGCCAGGGAACTCCCAGCGGCCCGGCATCGGTGATCCAGGGAGCGCTGGACGCCGTCGGATTAGATAATGCCCGCCGCGCTGAATCAGGACGATAGCGACGGGGGTTGGTTGATCGTCGCGAACGCTCAGATCTTCCCTTCCTTGGCCGCTTCCACAGCCCGACCGGGTGAGCCCATTACGTTGTAACCGCAGTCGACGTGGAGAATCTCGCCCGTAATACCACTGGCAAGGTCAGAAAGGAGGAACATTCCGGAAGAGCCAACCTCTTCACGCGTGATGTTCCGGTTCATCGGGCTCACGGCTTCATAGAGTCCGGCGAGCTTGTCCGAGTCGCCGACCGCCGAGGCCGCCAGGGTTTTGACAGGTCCCGCAGAGAGCCCATTCACTCGGATCTTCTTCGGGCCAAGATCGTAAGCGAGATAGCGGACGGATGCATCAAGAGCCGCCTTGCAGACCCCCATCATGTTGTAACCCGAGACCACGCGCTCTCCGCCGAAATAAGTCAGCGTCAGAATCGAGCCGCCATCGGCCATTAACTTGGACGCCTCGCGAGCGACTGCAGTCAGCGAATAAACGCTGATCTCCATCGCGAGCTTGAAGCCGTCGCGACTACAGTCTACATATGCACATCGAATATCTTCGAGTGGTGCAAAAGCGATGGAGTGTAAGACGAAATCGAGCTGCCCATAGATCTCACCGGCGCGTTGGAAGGCTCCGGCAATCTGTTCGTCATCTTGAACGTCGCAAGGTGTCACCAGCTTGGGACCGAAGGGATCGCCGACCCGACGAACCCGGCGCTCCATCTTGTCGCCGGGGAGGTGCGTGAATCCCACCTCGGCCCCTTCGTCAAGCAGTTGCTTCGTAATGGCCCAAGCGATGCTGAAATCATTCGCTACGCCGAGCACCAGTCCCTTTTTTCCCTCGAAAATCGGCATCGCCCCAAAATCTCCGCCCGGGGATCGAGAATACATTCACTCCGTTTGTTCGACCCCGGCCTTCTCCTCGTCGATCCATCGACGAACATCGTCCTTGAGTCGATCAAGCATCAACAGTTGACCTATTCACTCGGAGAGGCCAACCCCACTGTACCTTTAAGTTCCTGTGAGCATAACCTTCCTCTCCGTCGGGCTCAACAAGACCTTAGGTCTGTCCATCCACTTATGCTCCTGAAACTAATGATCACGAGCGAGGCTGAACTCCACGGTTTGAAGATCCCCCTGCAACTGGCTCCGAGCCTCGTGGATCGCTTGTTGGGTCATTGCCCCGACTGCAAGACTCCTCTGTTTCATCCCGGGATCGAGATTGCCGAGCCCTAACGCGTCGACCATCTCGAAGACGGAGACAACCTGGGGATCGTTGGCGATCGCTTGAGGCTCCCCGGCCTCGATCTCGGCCTCAGTGACGACAGCTTGGCGACGGGCTGCAGGGAGCCAACGATTTGGTCCGACGCGGACGTACAAAGTCGCCAGAACCGAAACCCGACGATAATCAGGGGCCATTTCCAAGGTCGTCAGCATGGCGCCTACTTTCCCACGGGACTCGACCCGTTGCAGATGGGGCAACAACGGATCCCCCTTTTCCGTCCCGCCAAGAAGGTCGTTCAAGAGCCCGCCGATCGCGTTGGTCATCAGGGCTTGATCCATCCCTTGTCCAGATTCCGGATCTGGGAGGACAAGATCCCCGAACCGGATCAGTCGGAGCCCTGAGTCGTGCAAGACCTCGGTCGAGGCCCGTCGTGCCAGCCATCTTTGGTCCGATTCCAGGGGCGTCGGCAGCAAGTGAGCGATTGAAACAGGATTCGGGCCTCTGGTTGAGAGGCCTCGATCTTCGAGCCCTGCCTTTAGGAGGTCGGCCGACATCGTTTCGAGATCGTCGAACCCAGCGATCCAGCCTTGCCGGAGCATCCGACGTTCGTCGTCAGGCCGTTGAGCGATCTCCAGGACCTGGTTCTTTGGGAATGAGATCACCATTAACGGGGGAAGATCCTCGTCGAGTGGTTTCGAGAGGCGTTCCAGTTCCTGATCAATCCAAGCATCAATCGGATCGACAGGATTACCGTCCGAAGCCCGATCGCGCTCCCAATCACGGAGGCGCTGAAGCCGCTCGGAGCGTGCTCGGCGTCGAAGTGGGGCCTCACGTGCTTCGGACAGTTCGGCGATCTCCGGATAAGATGACCTGAGCCAACCGCGTCGGACAATTACGTCGATCCGACGCGCGTTTGCGTCCGAGGTCACCTGACCAAGAATGGTTGTCCCACCCCGCAAGGTGACTCGGTCGGCGGTCGAGGCATTTGCAGTTGTGGCATGAAGGATCAGGAGGATTGCCGTCACGATCCCATTGATACGGAACAACATGCTTGTTCTCCTGGTCGTGGTGACTGAGGTCCAGGCATCGGTCGTTGCTACATTGGAATTGTAAAAGGGCGATCTCTGCTTGAGTAGTCGCACGCATGAACAAGGAGCCGACAATGGCCAGGATCAACTGGGTGGACGAGGGATCTGCTACCGGTGAAGTCGCGAGAGTCTACGACGCCTGGATGGCGAAAAATCCGGGACGAACCTCGATTCCTGAGATCCTGAAGTGCTTCAGCCTTCGTCCCGATTTCTTCCAAGATGTTGACGCGTTCTCGAACCGTATCCATTTTTCCGAAGGACACCTGACGCGTCGACAGAAAGAGATGATCGCCACGTATGTGTCGTCCTTGAATCAATGTTGTTACTGAACAGGTTCGCACTCTTTTTTCCTGCAGTTGCAGGATGATGACTCGGAAGGCTCCATTGCACTCGCTCAAGGTGATCTTGATGCCGCTGGCCTTAATGAACCGGAGGATGCCCTGCTCCGATTTGCGGAGACGGTGACGAAACACGCCCACCGCGTTACTGACGAAGCCGTCGAGCGACTCCGGCAACTGGGTTGGAGCGATCCTCAGATTGCGGAAGCCGTTTACATCACGGCACTCTTTGCGTTCTTCAATCGGGTTGCCGACGCCTTTGGGCTGAAAGATCCAAACTACTTCGGAACGCTCGGAGCGGCTGGTCGTGACACTCCCGCTCCTCCTTCATCGGATGAAGAGGTTCATGATCAGGGGAACTGAGTCGTCTCAATCAATTACGCCGCTAACTTTAGAACCCTTGAGCGATCGGGACTTCTTCGGACGGTTCGATTCTGATCGTAAGGCGGCGGTTTGGGCATCCACCGTCCGTCATCGAGCGATTCCGGGAGTGCTTGACGCGACTTCCGCATTTCGGACCGCCGCTGTCTTTTGTGATCCAGAACAGGGTGATCTGGAATTGATTGAGCGACTTCTCTTCGAGATCGATTGCCCATTGGTCATCGATGGATCAAGCCGACAAATCAAGATTCCGGTGCATTACGATGGCGCGGATCTTGAAGGGATCGCTCGGAGAGTCGGTCTTACCGCAGCGGAAGTGATCCGACTCCATGCGTCCACGACGTTTGATGTTGCCGCCATCGGTTTCTTGCCAGGTTTTCCCTACGCGGTCACCTTGCCAAAGCCCCTTGCGGGATTGCCTCGTCGTCAGATCCCTCGGACTCGGGTCCCCGCCGGCTCGGTGGCCATCGTCGACCATCAGACCTGTGTTTATCCGATTGAATCACCTGGGGGTTGGCATCTTCTCGGTAGAACTCCAGTGCGAATCGCCGATCTCACCACTTCTTGGTTTCCGATCCAAGCCGGCGATCGTCTTCAGTTTCAGCCGATCGATTTCGTGCGATTTCGAGAGTTGGAAGGGAGCCGTCTTGTGATCTGATGGACCAAACCAACGCAATGAAATACTCAGAAGGAAGTCGAGTGGTTGATCTCAACGCCGATCTTGGCGAAGGACTTCCCAACGACATTCAATTGCTCGATGCTGTGACATCAACGAGCATTTGTTGTGGTGCTTACGCCGGTGACCGAGCAACGCTATTAAAAACAATGGGCGCTGCCAGCGATCGGCAGGTGGTGATCGGTGCTCACCCTGGCTATCCCGATCGCAAAAACTTCGGTCGGATTCCCAGATCCTACAGTACCGAAACTGTTGAACGACTCGTTCGGGAACAGCTTGAGATAATTCAAGAGGAAGCAGAGGGACTCGGCGCGACAATCCGATTCGTCAAACCGCATGGTGCCCTCTACAATCAAGCGGTTGTCGAATCACCAATCGCCGAGGGGATCGTCCGAGCCGTTGCTCCTATCGGTTGGGCGATAGTCACGATGCCTCATGGTCGGCTCAGAGAGTTTGCGGAAGCCGAAGGGCTCCGGGTGATTACTGAGGGGTTTGTCGACCGTCGTTATCGCGATGACGGCCGGCTCGTTTCAAGATCAGAGCCGAATTCGAGGATTGAACGTATCGAAGACTCGGTCGGCCAAGCGATCAAGCTGATTACGCAAGGGATCGAGACGCTCTGTATCCACGGTGATGACCCGGCCGCAGTTGAGCGGACAGCCTTGCTCCGTCGCGCCTTGGAAGTAGCAGGCATCCGGATTCAGAGTCCCTTCTCAGTTGCGACTGGAGCGGATTTTGGTTGATGAACGGGAGTGATCGAGAGGATCTCTCGGAGGCGTTGCTTGCCGTCCAGGCTGGTCCGTCGGCAACAATCCAAGACCTCGGACGTCCAGGCTACCGCCATTATGGTGTCCCGCTGGCTGGTGCCTTTGATCGATCAAGTCATGTGTTGGCGAATGCCTTGGTTGGCAACCCTCCGGACGCAGCGACGATCGAATTCACCCTCTTCGGTGGTACGTTTCAGGCTTTAGTCCCGCTCGGGCTCGGACTGGCGGGGGCACCGATGCGGACTCAGATTGTCCGGGACGGCCAACCGATCAAGAGTGTCGTGCCGCCATCAAGTTTCAGTCTCCGATCAGGCGACTTAATCACGATGGAGCCGGCCCAATCCGGGATCCGGACCTATTTGGCGGTCTGCGGAGGTTGGCAGTCGGCAGTCGTGTTGGGGGCACGCTCTTCCGACGAACGGATCGAAGCAGGAGCGATTCTCTCCGCCTTTCCTTCGACAATCGGCCAACATTCAATTTCGTGTCGAGAGACGGAGACCGAGTTCGATCAAAAGTCGCTTCGGATTCTCAGAGGTCCAGATGCGACGGAAACATTGGTCAGGAAGCTTTGTGAGCAAGAGTATCAAGTCCATTCATCGAGCAATCGAGTCGGACTTCGACTTGAAGGACCTTCACCAGGGATAGTTCAGTCGACCCCTCGTGATTCGAGTCCAGTCTGCTTCGGAACAGTCCAGTGGACGGGGCGGACCCTCCTGATTCTCGGACCCTCAAGCGGAACAACCGGGGGCTATCCCCACCTTGGTCAGGTCATTACGAGCGATCTCGATCGAGTTGCCCAACTGCGACACGGTGACCAGATCGGGTTTGAACTCATCGAGTTTGCGGAAGCGAGGCGACTTGATTGGCAACGTCGGACGCGCTTGAACCGGGAATTGCTCCGCATCCGCATCCGTCTTTCTTATCGATGATCGTGGATTTCAATGATAAGCCCGCGTCCCAACGCTGATTCGGCTTGACCCTAACGTCCCGCGTCGTGATACTGTGGCCGCGATGAAGGTCGTTGGAGATTCAACCTGACTGACTCTGACCGACCCGTTCGAACTTGAGATTGAGAGGCTCGGCTTTTGCCGCCAACGGCGGGTTGAACGATTCCCGGTTGCGTGGAAAGAGCCAGGCTTTGAGTGGACGACTGGAACTCATCGAAGCTGCAACGAGCACGGATGCTCACTAGTCAACTCTCCTGGATTCAATGGAGAGCTAGTAGAGGCTCCCCGTCTCGATGGAACGGATGCCGGTCTATGACGCCCGATTCCTACCTCTTGGTGTTCGGGATCGCCTTCGCGGCCTGTGTGATCACCACACCGATCGCGACTCGCCTCGCCGTCATTCTCGGCGCGGTCGATCGTCCCGACAATTACCGACGAATTCACAAGGCAGCGACACCACGGATGGGCGGGCTCGCGCTTGCCGTGAGTATTCCGGTCGGCCTTGTTGCGGCGACACTCTCGGGCGTGCTGAGCTCTTGGCCGGGGAGTGCAGATTGGATCACGACGCTCGGTTGGATTGGGGCTGCAGCGGCGACGGTCTTGGCCCTTGGAATTGTGGACGACACCGTAGGGGTTGGTCCTCGTGCGAAGTTGATCGGCCAAGGGCTCGGTGTTCTCTTCCTTTATCTAGGCGGGATCCGGATCGAATCCCTTGAAATCGCGGGCTCCACGATTACGTTGAGCTATCCACTGACGATCCCGCTCAGTGAGTCGTTTGCGGTTACCCTGAACCCGATCAGTATGCTAGTCACCCTGTTCTGGTTCCTCGGATGTATGAATATCTGGAACTTGATCGATGGGATGGACGGCCTGGCTTCTGGGGTCGGGCTTCTTGTCTCTGCGACGATGTTGTTGGTGGCGGCTTTCCTCGGAAACTTCGGTGCTGCACTGATGGCAGCGGCGTTGGCGGGTGGGCTCGCGGGATTCCTGCTTTACAATTGGCATCCGGCGTGTGTTTTCCTCGGCGATAGCGGGAGCCTCCTCATCGGGCTCCTCATCGGGATCATTGGAATCCAAGGCTCACAGAAAGAAGCGGTGACGGTTTCGATCCTAGTACCGATCTTGGCCATGGGTCTCCCGATCTCAGATACCGCACTTGCGATCTTCCGGCGTTGGGTCCGGAATCTACCGATGACCGCGGCGGATCGTCGTCATGTCCATCATCTCCTGATCGGGCTCGGGCTGAGTCCGAGGCAGGCCGCTGCGATGCTCTACAGCTTCACGGCGTTTCTCTGTGGCGCTGTTCTTCTCGGAGTTGCGGCACGGAACGACACACTTTCCTTGATCCTCGGTGCCTCGGGTTGTGTTGCGTTCGTGATTGTGCTGTACAGTCGTCGCGACGAACTCTCTCAGCTCCGAGCTGATCTCAGCGCGATCTTCACCCGGGGCGGCGCCGAACGCCGGGCCTCAAAGATTACCTGGGAATCGATCCAGCGTGTCGAGCTCACTGAGGCACCTGAAGCAACCCTCGATGTTGTCCTTGAGACGGCTCGGATCCTCGGTTGTGTAGGGGCTCGACTGACCTATCATGGGCCGGACCGCGCGGGGGTGACAGCAACCTTTACGCCCTCGACAAACGAAGAGGTGTTAATAAATGGGGAGTCGGTCGAGCAACCGGAGGCAGCTACCGAAGCGCGGTTCCGACTCTCTGGTGTTGATAATTCCGTCCTCGACGTTGCGTTTCAACTCGCGAGTGCGACTGGAATCCCCATCGACATCACCTTCCGCTATCTGCAGCGACTCGTACTCGCAGCCCGAGAACGTTTACTCCGGCTCTCGGACGAGACCGGAGCGATCTCGATCGAACCACACCCAATACTCCCGACTGAGATTCCGGAATCGTCTACTGGATTGGTGAACGATTAGTTTTGAAATTCCGAGACCCTCCCGAGGATCCGGACAATCGATTCAACTAAGGATGGAAAGGGACAACGAGCATGGATCGGCTGATTCTCCCTTACGAACGCTCTGAATCAACTCCTCAACGATCGATTGTTCCCCGAGCGCACTTTCAAACCGCCCCATCGCACGCAATTACCTACCAGTCGGCTGGCGGCGCCGAGCAGCCGACAGCGCAACCGAAGACGGCACGTGACTACCTCCGAGGGATCCGACGGCGATTCTGGCTGGCGATTCTCGTCGCGACGTTGGTGTTAACAGGGGGAACGATCTACGTCCTTCGGCAACCATCAATCTATCGAGCCGAAGCGATCATCCAGATCACCCAGCCAAACTTCAACACCGTTTTGGCTCAGCTCCTGACCGACGATGTCGTTCACTTTGACAACATCCCGAGCACCCAATTTGAATCCAATCTCCTTTCTCAATTAAGAACCCGTGAAATGCTCACCCAGGCTTTGTTGAAGCCAAGGATTGGTGAGCCGGTGACTTCTGAAGAAGAAATCCAGCAGCTCCTCGATGATCTCCAGACCCGTCGACTCCCGAACTCGACCCATTATGAAATCATGCTGGAAGGGGACGATCCGTCACGCGTTGCGGCGATCTTGAACTCGTGGCTGAGCGTCTTTGCGGACGACGCCCAACGAAGCGTCGATGACAAAATTCTCAACTCCCAGAACTCGGCACAAGAGCATTTCAATAAGCTGAACGACCAACTCAATGATTTGCAAACCCAGATTGAAACCGTTTTAGCGTCTGACTCGAAGCTGCTGCCGAACGGTGAGAACCTCCGGCATCACGAGTTGCAATCACACCGCCTCTTGCAGACCCATAAGATGAATCAGATCGAGGATATGCAACGGCAGTTCTTCCTCGCACGGATGTTCCCCGCCTCAAATCAGCTTGCGAACTCTCACGCTGTTGCCCGCGAGATCGACCAGATGCAGGAGCAGCGGGATTTGATCCAGCAACGTAAAGCTCGGTTGATGCGATCTTCTCCCAAAGCCACGACGGATCCAGCAATGAAACGTCTCTTGGAGTGGGAGCGTGAACTGGATCGACAGATGGGAGAGGCTGAAGCGCGGTTGCGCGACGTGCCCGCGACGTCGGTCGTCTCTGAAGAGGCCCTGCAACACTATCAGCGCGAGCTAGGTAGTCAGATCGATCAAATGAAGGAAGAAGAATCAAAGATTATCAAAGATATTCAAGATCGTTCGCCTAGTTACGATCGCTTTATCGCCTTGATCGATCAGCGGACTCGAGTCCGTGACAAGATGGACGAACTCAAGACGAGCATGAGCAGCTTTGAGATCATCGTTTCCAACAATGTGAAGCCGGTCGAGGTCAAACCAGCGACGATTCCACAGCAGCCAGTCCGGCCTAACCGATTGGTCAACATGGTGGTTGTCTTTGTGCTCGCGTTTGGATCGGGGCTGGCGATGGTCCTTGTACTCGAACATCTCGATCACTCGGTCCGAGTCCCTGAGCAGCTTGCCGCAGGAGTCCCCCTCCCCTTGCTCGGGGTTGTACCACGGATCCGGAGGACGGCACGACTTCAGCGTGGTGGGCACCTTTGGACCTCCGGCGATCCTTATTCACCCGAAGCTGATGCCTACCGGGGACTCCGGGCCGGCATTGTTGGCGTTTCCGACCAGCAAGGAAGGCAGCCGACGACGCTCCTGATTACGAGTGCCAAAACCGGTGAAGGAAAGAGCACAACCGCCTTGAATCTTGCAGCGACCTGCGCACGATCCGGAGAGCGGACGCTCTTAATGGATGTTGACCTCCGACGGAGCAGCCTCCGCCCCGTCTTCGAGAATCCAGTTGTGGACCCAGATCTAGGGTTGGTCGATGTGCTCCGAGGCGAGCTCCCTTGGCAGCGGGTCGTCATTCAATCTGATGTGCCCCACCTCGATTTCCTCCCGGCGGGTGATCCTGCCGGTGTACCGATCGAAATTCTGGGGGCCTTGGAACTGAAGCAACTCCTTACTGGCTTGATCGGTCACTACGACCGAGTGATTTTGGACGGTCCGGCGATCCTTGGGTTGGCCGATGCTCGGATGCTCGGCCGAATCGTCGATGCCGCTGTCCTCGTCGTTCGGGCCGGTAGCAACGAGCTGAGCCCCGTCGCTCGTGCCAAGGCGATGTTCGAGCAGTCGATGATTCCTCTGGTGGGGGTGGTCTTCAATGGGCTCGCTGAGGATGTCTCGAATTGGTCATCGCACCATGCCGAGGAGTTGTTCTCCGAATCCCAACTTCAACTGCAAGGCCCTCGCGCGGCAACACATGTCGAAGAAGAAGCAGCAGTGGCGGTGGGGAGACAGGAGAGCTGGGATTGATCGAGGCATTACCCTTATCGATTTGCGTTGCGAGACGTTGATGCCGCTCTCTTGAATGATGGCGCTCGGAGAGGGAGATCGAAGGTGCTACCGTTCCGAAGTCGGACCTTACGATGGATTGACCGTGCCCAAGCTGTAAGCATTGTCTGCGCTCTCCTCGGGTCGGTCCTTGCCATTGGTGGATTAGCCTGGTGGTGGCGGCCTGCCCTTGCGGTCATCGCAACCTTCATGGTGGCGAGTAGCCTGCTCCGAGTCGTTGTGCAAGGGAATCTCCGGTTGATCGTCAGTCCGATTCCTGTACTCGCGTTCTTTGCGCTCTGTTTAGCGACGGTCCAACTCGTCCCGCTTCCAGGATCGTTCGGAAGACACCTCTCAAGCGAATCGAGGGCCTTGTACAGTACAGGCGTCTTAGAACATCGCGCAAAACAGCTCGACCCAAACGGAGTGCTTCCTGCGGGAATTGGATCACGGTCTCCCTTGACGATCGATCGTGCGCTCACGTTCCGTTGGTTGGTCGATGGCCTGCTCTGGCTCGTGGTTTTGATTACGGTCAGGGGGTTCGCGACTCGACTCCGGAAGTCGCTAGTTGTCTGGTCGAGCCTGATCGCTGTCTTTGGCTTGACTAGCCTCTCAGGATTTATGGAACTCCTCGCTGCCTCAACCTCGGGCGACCCAACTCCGTCCTTGATCCAATCACTCCCCTGGGGGCCATCGGCATTGGATCGCTTGAGTGGTCCTGGCTTCAGTCGACTCCATCCGATTGATTCCGGAGCTGAGCTTGATCCTTCGGAGTCCCCCTGGCTCTTCCCAAGAATGGAGCCACCACTCTTGGGTGGAGGGCTCGCGGGCGATTCAGGCGGCTTGATGGCATTGGCGTCGATCGCGTTACCGATCACGCTCGGTCTTTTGCTCCAATCAATTGCACCCCGGGGAAGCTCCGAATCGCTCGGTGCTCGACTCCGGTATGGCAGTAATGGTGCAAGGGTCGCGCTCCTCAGTCTCTTAGCATTCGGAGGAGCCTGTCTTGTCGGACTCCTCGGGAATCCCTTACTCGCTGGGCCGTTCTTGATCGGGATTCTCGTGATCGCCCTTTTGGCTGGCTGGAAGAGTGGAGTCTTCTCAAGCACGGTCCTCGTAACAATCCTCTGCAGCCTCTCTATCGGTCTCGGTCTGATGATTCGGGCCGAGCTTGGCTGGAACGAAGAGGGTGACCCTCGAGTGGTTGTAGATGCGAATAGCGACCCTGCGAAACGATTGCCAGAGTCCTGCCGGATCGTTCGCGACTTTCCTTGGGTCGGTACCGGATTGGGGACTTTTGGGCGGATTCACCCACACTACAAAGAAACCGACATCAGTAGTCAGACGGCGTCGAGTTCGATGCTACAGTGGTTGGTGGAGTCGGGCTTGTGTGGAGGGATTCTCGGGCTCCTCGGAGTGCTCTGGATCCTCTGGCGGTTCCCGAAGGCTTGGTCGTCGATCGGATCGGCGGACCGACCGATCGCTGCCGGGCTCATCGGCTCGATCGTCACGTTCGGGTTGTTTTCCTTGGTCCACTGGACGTTGGAGTTGCCTGCAGTGGCCCTCGCTACTGCAGGACTGATGGGGACGGTTGATCGTTGGTTCGTCGGAGGGACGGACCTCTTTGTCGATTCGGCATAACACCCCTGGTTTTTTGGGATCTCTGCCTTTGCCGGTTGGTTCCGGGACGAGGCTCAGGAGTATCGCCGATGGCGAGCCCCGCGTTTCTTCAGATCAAGACGACCGCTGAGCAGTCGACACGGGTTGTCCGCCTCCAGGCGCCTTGCGTCCGGATCGGCTCCGGAAGGACCTGTGAGGTGATGCTCGACGACCAGAATTTGGCGGCTGTACACTGTCTCTTGCGCCGTCGAGGGGATTCCTGGCAGCTTCAGCCGCTCGGCCGTTCCGAGTTGGTGACGATCAACGACCGCCCTGTCTCCCGACTTGTCTCCCTGGCCGTTGGGAGTGAGTTCAACGTTGCTCAGTTCCGACTCAGGATTTCCGCGATCGCGGATGAAGAACTCGCGACGGATGATCAGACTCTGGCTCCGGGGCTGTTGCCGACGACCGCCGAGATTGATCAGACCGTTGAGCTTCAAGTAGACTCCCCGAGTCTGAATCGACCGACGATCCCAGAGCCAAGCTCCAGAACGGTTGATCGCTATGGTCGGACGAACGCTCGGATTGAGCCTCCTCAGTCGGGACCTCGACGTCCGATCAACCCGAAGACCGGAGCATCATTACAGCAATGGGAGTCCCGTTGGCGTGCGGTCGGTGAGTCGATCCAGCAACGAACAACAAGAACTGGAGAAGCAAGAGCACGGAGACCGAGGTCGACGCCATCTGGTCCAACAACGAGCCGGAGTCTGCTCGAGGCCCCTCCGATCCGCCCAGCGGAGCGGCCTCAAAGTCAATCCTTAGGGAAATCTCCGTCGACTTCCTCACCATTAATAAGAGACCGTTCTCTTCAAGCGTCGACGGCCGAACTCGATCCATTGCCTGGAACGGCTGCTCATCGTCCGGCAGGATCGAAAGGGCTTCTTGAGTCCACCGAAGCTCAGGCTTCTCTCCAGTTTCCAGAGGATACGGTTCCGGCTGATCAAGGAGCGCTAGTCTCCGGACCAACCAACCCAACGATCGCCGGAGAAGAGGCTCCCGATCGGTCAGTGGAGCCTCAGGATCCCTCGACCGATGACTTCATCAGACCAGTCGACCTTCAGACGGTCTCTGTCATCGATGCCGACGCCAGTCCTCCTGATGCGGTCAAGAGTCTTCATCAATCGCCCAATGATAATCCAATCTCAGACCTCGACTCGGCTGAGCAGGACGGACTCGGTACCTCGTTAGAATTGCCGGCGGCATCTGAAGCTTCGGATTCCTGGGAAGCCTTCCGACCGGGTGAGTCGAGTTCGGTGATCGCCCCTTATAGCTCTAATCACTCGCTACCCGAATTTGGACTGGAATGTCTAAGTGACTTCCAAGAATCACCGAGTTCGGTGGGCTCGGAGTTTGAAGAGCCGTTCGAACAGGATCCGGTTGGGGTTGCCATACCGATCACTGATCCAGATGAACCTTCCAGTGATGTTATCCCCGTTGCGCTTGTTGAACCCCTTGCTCCTTTTGATGTCCCTGAAACAACGGGTCCTCACGATTTCGACGATCAGAGCGACCCCGTCGATTCAACCAACGGGGAGACCGGACACGATCCAACCACTCCGGATGCTCTTGAACCGGCCTTGGGTGATCGTTCGGACCAGTCGTGGCCAACGGCGCAATCGATTCTGGCGGCCTCGGAGGCATCGGCTCAGCGGACTTCGGTACGTCCGAGGAAGCAGCGATCGCAACAACTCCCGCGACCGACTACACTCCAGAGCCCTCAAGGGCTCCGGATCCCCGGCGGGTCTGTCATCTGCTTGTTCTTGACTTTCGGAGCAATGATTGCCGGTGCCTTAACAACGAGCCTCTGTTGGGAGTGGAGCACCGGAGACCGTGTCGCGAGCGTGATCGCCGGACCATTTCTCGACGGCAGGTGGCCAGACGAGGACGAACTTGAGGCCCTCCTCGAATTAGAGCGGACGCTTCCAGTACCCTCGTGGCGCAACAGCGGGACCGATCAGATTCTCTTTCGCGCAGGACTGTTAACGTCACCTTCAGTTCGGGGTGACCCTGCTGTGACGGAACGGGCTGCCCAACTGATTTCGACGGCCCGAGGGACCTCCCCTGCCCATCCGACCCTCCAATACCTGATCGCTTGGCGCGACACCGAGACCGGAACTCGGAGAGCCCCGGGATTGAGTCATGACGTTGTCCCACTCCTGATGGATGCAGACCATCTCCTGGAGGCAGGTAAAGAAGAAGAAGCGAAGCAATGCTACCGAGCCGCACTTGAGATGGTCTCACGTGTAATGCCCAGTTCTGTTGACTTCCCTGAGTTTTATCCCGGTCCTGGGGTCGGTCGTTTTGGGGTCCCGCTTGAGGAGCGGATCGCTGTGGTCGTTCGCGCGATGGCTGACCAGAGGGAGTGGTTAATCGATGACTGGCTTCCGCTCCTTCCTGATGAAGGACCGACCCAATTGGTCGTCGGTCGACTCCTCCGGGAACGCCACGAGCCGGAAGCCGCGGAGGTTCTCAGAAAGGCGGCCACTTTGGCTCAAAATTCGACGTCCGATGGAGCCCCTCTTCATGCATTCCAGCTTGCCGCAGGAGCTGAAGCAATGGCGCTCCAAGGCGAGATCGAATCCGCGGTGACCCAATACCAATCAGCGATCGACGAGTTGCCCCAAGCGTTCGATGGAACCCGTCGAGCTTGGTGGTATAACCTTGCGGATCTCTTTGACGAACTTGATCAACGCGAAGGTCAACGAAAGGCGCTCTTGGAAGCGATGAATAAGGATCCCAACGATCCAGTCACTGGCCGCGCCATCAACGCATGGTTTCGTGCCTTCGAGTATTTTGACGAAGAGACAGGTGGTTCGATGGGGCTGATCCCATAACTGCTTGCCTCACCAGGCGATCGTTGCGGAGAACAAGGAGTGTTCGCGTGTCTACATCAGTTGTGATCGAACCAATGAATCCGGTGGCGTCAGCCCCTTCGTACTCGCTCTGGTCTCAGTTCCGTTCAGCTTGGTCTGAGCCAGAGTCACGGCGGGCGATTATCGGATCGCTCGTCTCCCTCGTCATCCTGGGGCTGCTCTTCCGAGGGAATCTCCGCCATTTCGTCGATCTCTGGTCGACTGATCCTAACTACAGTCATGGCTTCCTCGTTCCGCTCCTGGCGCTCTACTTTGCCGATGCCGCAGCTCGTCGAGGGCCGATTCCGTATCTCCGAGGGCACTGGATTGGTCTTGGGTTGCTCTCGATGGCTTTAGTGGGCCGATTCGTAACGACTCTGATCCCGGTTGGCTTTGTGGGGGATCTCTCGTTTCTCCTAGGGCTTAGCGGGATCATTGCACTCGGAGCGGGGCGCGGCGCGCTGACTCGTTTCAGTTTCGCGTTGCTTTTTCTTGTGTTCATGGTTCCTTTGCCAATTCATCTTTACACCTTGTTGGCGAGCCCCTTGCAGTTAAAGGTCAGTGAAGTCTCCGCAGTGATCCTTGATGGGACGGGGTTACCCGTCCTCCGCGAAGGGAACCGGCTGACCCTCCCAGGCGGTGTCGAGATGTTTGTGGCCGAGGCGTGCAGCGGGATGCGTCAGTTGACCGGATTCCTTGCGTTGACCACTGCGGTGGCTTATCTCTCGGGGCGTCCGCTCTGGTATCGCCTGATCTTGGTAGTCTCCTCGATCCCGATTGCCTTGACCGCGAACATCGGTCGGGTGGTCTTGACCGGTCGACTGATGGCGGTTGATCCCGAGCTTGCGCAAGGGACGTTTCACACGTTAGAAGGGCTCCTGTTGATGGGGTTTGGATTAGGGCTGCTCAAGCTTGAGTGCCTCGTCCTCGACATGATCGTGACCCTTCCGCATTCAAGATCGCGATCGATCCCGAAACCGGCCTAAGCTTCATCCAGACTCTGAAGGAGACGACATTGAATCCAACACGGAGGACCGTCCTCGGGACCTTGCTTTTAGGTTCCGGCTATGCGATTGACCAAGGTTTAGGACAACTGGTCCAGACCGAACGGCCGGACCTTAAAAAGTCGCTCCAAGAGCTACCGATGTCACTCGGCGACTGGGTCGGTCACGACGTTCCGGTCGACTCCAGGATCGCTAAGGAGTCGCAGGCGTCGGAATACATCAATCGGGTTTATTCGAATCGGTCGATCCCAGGTTCTGAGGTTTGGCTCTGGATCAATTATTCTAAGTTGGGGCTCAACCTTCGTCATTCGCCGGAAATCTGCTTGCCATCAGGCGGTTGGACGAAGGTCGAATCGGCGACCAAAGTGGTCGAGGTTAACGGTCCATCGGGACCACAATCGATCTCGATGCTTGGGTACCGCAAGGGGGAACTCTTGCAACGGATTGGCTTCTGGTACTACATTTTTGGTGAAGGGCAGCTTGAACAGTTCGTCCGGAGTCTTCCAATCACAAGCCGGAGCAGTCACGGACGGACCACCCGAGGATCCGGCCTCACGGTTGAAGTATTCTTCCCAGGTGACACTGGAATCAACGATTCCCTGTTTCAACAATTTGTCTCCCAGGTGCTGGTTGGCCTTGAACCCTCCCTGCCAAGCAATCGAGCGAGCTACTTTCGTCCCTAATGGAGCGTGATTGCGTCCTCCTCTAAAGTTGAGGTTGTGGCTTAGGCTTATCCAATCGGGTCGGACGGTTCAGAGAGGGGGTCTTCAGTGCACGCTGAGTGCCTCAAATCAATACTTTATTGGATCAACTCAACAAGATGAAATCAGCGTTTATCACTGGAATCACCGGTCAAGACGGCTCTTACCTCGCTGAGTTCCTTCTCTCGAAGCCTGACTATGAGGTCCATGGTCTTGTCCGACGGACGAGCACCTTGAATCGAAGCCGGATTGACCACCTCCAGCGGAACTCAGACTATCGCGACCGCTTCAAGCTCCACTACGGTGATCTCGGTGATGCCTCGAGCCTCGCGATGCTGATGGACCAGATCAGGCCGGACGAAGTCTACAACCTGGGTGCGCAGAGCCACGTCCGGGTCTCCTTCGATCAGCCGCTTTACACGGCGGATGCTGTTGGGCTGGGAACCCTCCGATTGCTGGAGGCGGTCCGGCAACTCAACCGGACCAAAGAGGTCCGGTTTTACCAGGCGAGTAGTTCGGAGATGTTCGGCGCTGCTCCGGCACCACAAACGATGGAGACTCCGTTCCATCCTCGGAGCCCCTACGCCTGTGCCAAGCTCTATGGCCATTGGCAAACGATTAACTATCGAGAAGCGTACAAGCTTTACGCATGTTCAGGAATTCTCTTCAACCATGAGAGTCCGAGGCGAGGTGAGTCTTTTGTAACGCGGAAGATCACCCTCGGTGCGGCCCGAATTAAGGCGGGGCTCCAATCCGAACTCGTGATGGGAAATCTCGACGCGAAACGGGATTGGGGCTTCGCGGGCGATTATGTGAAGGCGATGTGGTTGATGCTCCAACAAGAAAACGCCGACGACTACATTGTTGCCATGGGTGTGACCCACAGTGTCCGTGAGTTCCTCGAAAAAACCTTCTCAATGCTCGAACTCGACTACAACGACTTTGTCAAGTTCGACGAGAAATACATGCGGCCGTCCGAAGTCGACGTTCTTCTGGGCGATCCGACTAAGGCCAAGGAGCGACTCGGTTGGGAGCCCGAGGTCGATCTCGATGGCCTGATCAAGATGATGCTCGAACACGACCTCGAATTGGCCGAGCGTGAGAAATTTGCCTTAGGTTACAAGAAACAAGGACAGGTTCGGATCGCCTAAGATTAGAAGCTTCGGAACCAGCTCTTAGGAGATTGGTGTTCCGTACGCTTGGCGCCACTGATCTTTCCGGAGAAGTTCAAGGCCTTCTCGGGCAATCGTGATCTGCTCCTCCTCGGTCAGTGGGCTCACCTTGGTAAGTGTTTGAGCAGCTTGTTCCAGCTCAGGGATCCCTTCCATCCCGATGACAGCGACGTGGATCCCCGGGATTGAGATCGCGTAACGAATTGCGAGTTCATAACGATCCTGGGGAATCCGAAAGCCGCCTTTCCCCGGCGATTGGCTATTGGAACCACCGCCACCGAGCACTTTCATCGCGACGAGCCCGAGATTCTTCAGTCGGGCACGGGCCCAAATCTTGTTCTCGAAATCGTACGAATGTTGGACGACGAAGTTGACGGCATTCATCAAGACATCGATTTCATCCGAATCAATCGCATAGTGGAATCGGGAAGGATGAAGGTGGCCGCTAGCGCCGATGAACCGGATGATCCCTTGTGCGCGTGCTTCCCGTAACGCTTCCATTGCCCCATGGGGGCCGAACGCCTTCGGAAGATCGGTCCAACGTGGTTCGTGGCCGAGATTGTGGAGGTGGATCAAATCGATCCGATCTGTCTGGAGTCGCTTTAGGCTCTGTTCGAGGAGTCGCCAGGTCCCGTCTCGGGTTTCCTCTTCGGTCTTGCTGACGAGAAAGAACCGGTCGCGGAATGCTCGATCAGCGAGCGACGGCCCCATCTTCTCTTCCGAGAAGCCGATCTCCTCATTCCCATAGTTTGGTGCGACGTCGAGGTAGTTCACGCCGAGTTCCAGCGCACGCTTCAAGGTTTCTTGGACATCGTCGGAATCAACATGGGCTCGTTGAAAATAGGCGCAGCCGATTCCGAGGGCAGAAACCTCAATCCCGGTCCGACCGAGGACGACGGAAGGAACGGTCAGTCCACCACCGTTGACTTCTTGATCATCGCCTTGGGCTCCTCCGATTGCTCCTTGCGTTGCAATCCCCAGAGCAGCCGTAGTCTGAACGAACCGTCGACGTGAGAATTCAGTCGGGTTGGGAGTCATCGGTTCCTCTCCATGATCAAACGTTGGAGGGTCGCGCGAGGGTTAGCTCGAAACCTACCCTGATTGGAAGATCGATTCCGCTCTAGAGTCCATTCAAGGCCGATTCCGTACGTCGTTCAAGGACCAATCGTACTCCAGCCACTGAATCCGAGGGATCCTCCCCTTGTTGAGATCTTGACTGACCCCTCGGTGATAGCGGGCGATATAGTTAAGTTCGCTTCCAGCGACCTGGGCAAAGTCGTTTCCGTACCATTGATAAAGGCGGGTGAGCCAGAGATTGGAGCCGTCGTCGGAAATACGCAACCAACGCGTGTTGGAGTGAACAAGTTGGGCCTGTTCCTCAAGCTGTTCCTCGATCCGGTCGCCGGTATAGGCTTCGGCGCGGAGCGGCGGGCAACCGACCGAGGCGCAGACCAGAGCAAAGTGGACCCGAGGTTCACGGAACCTCGGTCGGATTCGCTCGTGCTCAAGCTGCTCAAGGCTTAAAAATTCACCTCCGAGGTTCCAGCGGACGTCCTTCCAACGTTTCTCACCACGGATCTCGAGAATCGAATTGACTGCTGGGTGTTCCAAGATTAATTCAACAGTGAATGCATTGTAAGCGTTCAAGAGCAGTGCGAGCTTCTCGTTACGGCTGAGTTGATCAAAGTCGACTCCCCCCAATGTTTCAAGGTAGCGGCTGAGCGTTGCACGATCGGCTCGGATTCCTTCGTAGTCGACCCAACCGCCAGGAAGCAGATGGGCATTGAGCAGATGATCCCAATCGGAGTGGTCGAATTCTCCGTCCAGATTGGAGTCGTCGTACGCTTCGTTCAGAACGACTCGGGGTGGGCTGATCAATTGCTCGACGAATCGCTTGATTTGATCACGGCGACTTTGAGCCGTCAGGCTGATGATCAGCAGAAGCGTTGCAACACCAAGAAGGAAGATCGTCAAGCGATCACGAGGATTTGCCGGTTGGGGATCCACTTCCGTCAGTGCCGTGATCGTCGAGGATGGCTTGTCGGCGATTTCTTGGATATGGATCTCGCTGATCGCTTTCTTCGCGATCCGAGAAAGGAAGAACGTGACCGCGAAGGTTGCCAGGAGGCCGATGATAAGAAGCCCCCATTCCAACGGAGTTTTTCCATTGGGGGTGCTGGTTGTTGCCTGAATGCTAGCGCGTCCGAGTTCACCAAGCCAGACGAAGAGCAAGGTTCCAGGGATCATTGTGATCCAACTCGTCAGGATGCACTGAACGAAGGGGATCGCGGTGAAACCATAGAGATAATTCTGGAGATTAAACGGGACAACCGGTGAGAGTCGGAGCAACGCGACGATCCGGACACCTCGGTCGCGGATTGCCTGATCAATTGCGAAAAGCCGGGGATCGGTCTGAATAAATCTGGCGAGTCGTTGGCGACCTAAGGTCCGAGCGATCAAAAAGGTAATTGCTGCGCCGATGGTGGAGGCAATCGACGCGATGATGGTCCCTAAGAGGGTTCCAAAGAGCACCCCGCTCGCAATGGTGAGCCCCGATCCCGGAAGCATAAACACAACCGCGAGAACGTAGAGGATCCCGAAGAGGATGGGGCCCCAGTTTCCTGAATGATCGATCCCAATCTCAATGGCGTCCCAGATCGACGCTGTTGGGAGACTTGAGTTAAGGAGAAAGAGGCTAAGGCCAATCACCAAGACTGAGGTGAGCCGGAGCCAAGTTGAAGGGCGCCGAAGGAGGGAAAAGAGATCTCTCTGAGTCGCTTCCATGACGCCCTGATCAGCCATGATCCCTCGCTTTACCCGACCGTCAGTGGTTGGCAGCAGAGTCGTTTTTCTGCGGATTAGATCGGGACAGATCAGACCGAAGGCCCAGCATTTAGCGTGATTGGAGCGGAGAGGGAGGGATTCGAACCCTCGGTACGGTGTGACCCGTACACGGCATTTCCAGTGCCGCACCTTCGGCCGCTCGGTCACCTCTCCTCCGGCTCATGATCACGACCGGACAGACTATTATCTTACCCGAGCCCTGGACTCGGTCAATCGACCGCATTCGAGGATCAGCCGTCGCTGTCCTTGCGTTTGCGGATCTCGTCGAGGAGGGTTTTTTGCGTCTCGGTCAGCACAGATTCGCATTCGGCAATGATTCCCGCTTTGATCTGCTCAATCTGTCGTTCTAGGGCGGCAATCTCGCCGGCGCGCCGGGATCGAATCTCGTAGATCTTCTCGCGTTGATCGTTAGAGAGTCCAATCGATCCGAAATATCGGGGGACGCGACGAAACGGTTAGACTTCGATTACCGGAATCCGTGGCTGAGGGTCAGGGGGTTGAGGATAGCCCCCCTCCTGCGC
>CAZEAN010000062.1:0-34504 GCA_964510225.1 uncultured Isosphaeraceae bacterium | reverse complement strand
TACCGTTCTGATCGGACAACAGGTAACGCCAGTCAAGTAGAATTGAGTGAATAGAGTCCCTTCAGCCGAGAGTTGGTCCAGCGCTGGTGTTTGAGCATAGGGGTGTCCGTAGCATGAAAGATCACCGTACCCCAAGTCATCAGCAAAGATGAGGATGATGTTTGGTAATTGCTCTGCATCGGCAGCGGCAACTGTCGTGATCCTGTTGAGAACTAAGACCAAAGAGAGACAAATGCTCGTTGCCCAAACCCCGCGCTTATTGTTGTTCATTCTCTGAGCCCCGAATGTTGCCTGTTCCAACTCTCTCGAGAAGAAAGTCCCAGTGGATCCACGCTCGTGACTGGCGCGCACAAGGAGCGCTCTGGTGTTGTACTTGATCTTTGCTGCATTGAACTTGGTCTAACGGGATCAAAGTACAACAAAAGTGGGATCACTGCGAGGACCTACTTCGGTGACTTTCAAACCTTCATCCCACTTCCAGCAGTGGAGTGCTGATGAAGCTTATTCTTCTCCAGGTCGGTTTTCTGCAGAGGGAGCTTGATCTGACTGCATTGCACCCCGCTTGGTGAAGAAGCGTTCAAGAAACGCACCAAGCAAAGCACCGGTCAACGCACCGAGTCCGAGCGGTGCGAGGAGCCCAACCAATAGCCCAGTTGCCATCGGAAAGACTTGACCACCAATCCAGATTCCAGCGATACCCAGTGTTGCCGCGCCCGCCAGTGACCCGAGCCATCCGCCACTTATCCCCCGACCAACTCCAAAGATGTAGGATGTCGAGACGATGACGATTGCACTGTAAAGCCCAGCCTCACCCAGGTGAGCCTGGAACTCCTCCAAGCCGTTGCCTTTCCACCAGAACCGGGCAAATCGGAATAAGAGGAGGAAGCATCCAATAGTGGCACCCTCCAGGACACCACCTCTGGCACGTGTAAACGGGCTTCTCAAGGGGTCGGTCGCTGACATCTTCAACTCTGTAATGATTCGGGGTGGCTTGTGTTATTGGGAACCACGTTAAGCCAAACCCAAGATGTAGATTTCGTTCAGTTAACCTTAAGATTCTGATGCCAAGTCTGTCTATTATCCACAATGATTACAAGTGTATGGTCTGGATGCCTAATTAAGGTTTGTGTTCAGTGTTCTAATATAATTGCATGTGAAAGTAATGGGTTAGAAATAAGTCATTTCTGCATTTGATGTAATCTGTAAGTTGCTTTTTCGTTGTGCATCAGAGTGTAAGGAACCAGTCTTCAATGACGGTCACTTCTTCAACCACCCTTGTTTCAATCCCGATCCTTAGTTCTTTCAGTTTGTCTGCAAGTTGGTCACCATCAATGAGATCAATTGGGGGCGCGCCATCGCGAGTTGCTTCGCGGACTGCATCTCGTGTGAAGGTACCAGTGGTGATGAGCAAGCCTTTATCGGCACGTCCAACCATCGCACCACGAAAGTCGCGGACATGGCCAGCAGTGACGCTGCCTTGATAGCGCTTGCATTGGAAAATGACGTGGAAGCTCAGTATGCCATTGATTCGAGCGATTCCCTTGCCGTCGATACCGCCGTCGCCTGACTTACCTGTAACTTCTACGTGGATAAACCCGGACTCACGTAAGAGACGCTGGATTAGCCGTTCGAAGGCATCAGGTTTCAGTTTCTGTGTGAGGACAAAATGAAGCGCCTCGCGCCAGGCTTGTGCTTCATCAGGGCTATCATCATCGATCGGGTCTGCTTTATTGGTGGCGGGCTCTTGATTGTTCGCTTTCTTCCGAAGCTCGCGAACACGCTGAACGACCTCTTGGGCGTCGATTGTCTGTATTTGTCTTCTGTCGGGTGCGATTGCCCAGACACCTCGGCTCGAGTTTTCCAATGAGCCGTGGATCTTCAGGTACGTGCGTGCCCAAGCGAGACGGTATTGAACTTCGGTTCTATTACTCTCTTCTGAGTTATGCGGAACAGAGAGTATATGGTCTGACAAACTAAGGATCTCAGTGACTTTTTCATAGATTTCGTCAATCGAACCTGAGCCGCCTAGTTCGTGTAGTGCTTGGTATACAGCTTCAATTAGCTGGATGTGGGTTGGCACTTCATTCATTTGCAGACCTATTTTCCAGGCTAGCGATCAACCTCAGCGGACTTACCCGCAGGGTAAAACAGTTGAGCATACCATAGCACAACCAAGAATGTAATAGAGCTGGAAGGTCCCGGTCCTTCGCACCATGAGGTGGTCTAGGTCTGCGATTTGAGAGTACCCATCAACGGGGCCGCATTGGTTAGAATCACAAACCGGAACGTCCATCCGTTATCCTGGGCGTTGTGTACTGCCTGGTGATTCATCAATGAACGCAAGGGTGCCGGAGGAAATTCGCAAGACTACCACTCAGGATTCAGGGGAGGGCTCTGCTATGTAGCATTTTGAGATGGTAGCTCTTCGACCAGCAAGATGTTGCCACGGTGCCCTGTCCAGTGGACCGTTTGCCCCGCATCAATCATTTTGCCAGTCGCAGATGCGGCATCGAATTGCTCACCAGCAAAGTCGACTGTACCCATCGGACGAAGTGCGGAGATCGTCAGTCCCGTTCGGCCTTTTGGCTTAGGGGATTCGAGAGCAGGTGTGGCGTTAGTTGCAGATGACAAGATCACACGTTTGCGATCAGGAAACCCCAGCACTAATTGCTTTACGATATACAGTGGAGCGACCAGTAGCATGATCAAGACGAATACAATGATCTCATCAGAGTCCGTATCAGGATAGAAATCCGGGACCAAGACCGCAGCGATCAAGAATACAATCGCAGTCGCTAAAAGGTAAAAGTGCTCGGGGATCGAAAAGACTTGGCAGAGAAGGTAGTAGCTCGCGGCGTTTAAGATCGTCAGACACAGGGCAATCCTGATGCTATGGATTACTGTTCGTTTGACATCTTCCTGCTTCGAGAAATGGACCCACATCAAAGTGAACAGAATTGTCGAGGCGGTAGTGATTGCAAAGGGTATGTATGTCATGCTAACTGCTGGATAACTTTGGATCTCAAGGGATGTACCCTGCTGAGACTAGCGGTGATCAAACCAAGAAGAACCGCTTTGGCGGGGCGACTCTCCTGCAAAGCGGAGTTAGGGGAATTTCTACTCTGATCGACGATGAGTGCAACGGCTCCAAAATCAAATGTCGGCCTCTCTCGACGTATTCTGGATCTCTTATGATCGTTTCAGAAACAGTAAAAATGCACAAGTTGTCTTGAAGCAATCGAGAGTGATGAATCGAGGCAACTCCTCTGGAAGAAGGGTGTCTATTGCCTTGGCTTGGGCGAGTACCTCGACTAGAACTCGCCCTCTGTGAATGTCGGTGTCAAATCTATCTTTTATCTTCGTTATTGAAGAGACAATCGAGTTTGGTGTCGAAGTCGCGGAGCTGATCTTCGATCCGATCCAGACGGGCTTCGGACTGGACACCGAGTTGCTCAAGATCGCGATCAATGAGCCGCTGCTCTCGTTCAAAGGCACGGATCTCAGACTCCCGAGTCACCTGCTCGGAACTCGCCTGAATGAGTCGTTCTTCCAACTCAGCGACTTTGGTTTTCAAGATTGTTAGATTCTCCTGTTGTTGCTTCGTCAGTAGTTCTCCCTTTTCTCGCTGTCGTTCGATTGCCCAGAGTCGTTCTCTAATCTCGCGGTGTTCGCCCTTCATGAACTCCAATCGGATCTCGGAAGTTGTGGCTCGATTCCGCGCATCGGAAAGTCCTTGATCGAGCGTCTCCCAGCGCTGATTCAGTCGTCGGACGGCGTCCTTCTCTGTCCAACGCTCCAGGAAGTCGTACTCTTGTTGCTCATCTTCGCGTCGGTCGGAATCTGCTGCGGTTGTTTCGATACGAGGAGGGAGGACGTCAGGAGTGAATTCCTCGAACTGATTGGCTGCTCCTCGGTCAAAGGACCGGTCGCGAATATAGACCTCAAGCATGATCCCCTCGGTCGGATCGCCTTGGAAGGAGTGTGGCGGAGTTCCGCCACCACCGGACCGCCAACAGAGCGTCAGGACATCACCCTCAGCGCGAATGATACCCAGTCGTCCGAAGGGTGAACCGGACTTGTAGTCGGGTTGGCTTCGGCTGAAGTCGATGTTGATTGATGCTGGACTTTGTGATGGGTCGTACATTGCTGCTGCCGTCCTTGAGAGTGCACCCGGCTCACTGATGTGCGACCACTTCATGTCGAGCCCGATGATGGCCCCGGCTGACTCTGGCCTTGGGTTATCGTCTACCTTGATTTCCAGTCTTGTGACTCCTGATGTTGCACCTCGATTGCTCGAAACCCGTTTCCAGGCACCAAGCAGTGACTTAACGAGGGGGTCATCTGCATCAACTTGAACGACGTCATCAGGCGCTTCGGCGAAAAAATTCCCCTGGGTGCTCTCGACTGCAGAAGGATCCTCCAAGTTAACTCGTTGATAAACCAGCAATGACGATGCAGATTCTGGCGTCCAGTCCATGTTCAACGGTCTGGGGCCGCCTTTCTCTGACGAGGTATGAATCGTGAGAAGATCATCCATCAGACTGTAGATGCCAGGGAATGTCACGATGCTATCAAGGTTGCTACCGAATCGGAGATCAACCTGTGGAGGATCTGTGGTCGGAGTGAACACGAAAATCCCAAGTGTCGGTCGGCTCTGGCTGCCCCTAAGCCCGGAGAACATTTGCGTCGCGAGCCAGAGTGTCTCGGAGTCCGGATTCTCCGGTAGGCCGCCTTGAAGCCGAGCGATCTCTAAGAACTTCGTTCCTTCTGTTTCTATAACTGGCTCGTTTTGATGTGAGATCAGCTTCCAGCGGCCGACCAATTTGGAGGCCTCATCCGGTTCAGGTTTGGTCTCCTCTTCAATTGGTACTGGCGGCTGGTTTGATTCAGGATCAACACGGCGATAGTGGTGGATGACTGTTGAACCGGGAATGAAACTCGCTGGATCAAAGTGGTTGGGATAAGGAGCATTCATTTGAAGGTGGAGGGTCAGCAGGTATCCTTCAATTTTGGAGGAGCCACCGAATCCATGATTGATCGGGTCATTGTTTGAAGTGAGCTGGTTGAGTGGTAAAAAGATGAATTGATCGGGGGTGTTATCGGAATTGAGTATCACAAGCTCATCGTGTGCAGTGTTGTTCGTGGTGAAGGTAGCGACGAGTGCAACACCAATAGCACCGATCTCCTCCGCGAAGTTTTGTCGGGCCCTCCGGAGTTCCATTCTCCGACTGTAGCCCGTTGGTGCCGGCTCGCCATTGGTCGAGAGATACTCCCAGGTACCAAGGTACGGTCGGACCTGGTCGTCAACCGCCTCAAGGTCTTGCCCTCGTGGTCGTCCGGTTGCCTCTGGATTGTTGTCCCCTCCCCAGACCGAGGCGGTAGGATTGACCTTGGCTTCTCCCTGGTCGCCATACCGAGCCCCGAAGGGGGATCCGTTCGAGGAGCTATACACTCCGAGGCCTACGACGCCAACGATCAAGGCCACAACGGCGGCTGGCTTGAGATGACTCCAGAACATCATTGGTAGAATTCCTTGTGTAAGACTGAAAACGCTTGTCGGGAGGATCCCCTGGGCAAGGGTGCCTCCCCCAACAATTCCGGAGGCGGCCCGTGCGGTTCCAAGGAGTAACTTGGGCGACACGAAAGCGGCATCGGAGTTGATCGAGAATCCCAGAGTCGCACAACTTGCAAACCCGCGGTGGATCAGACGACGCCGGAGGAGATTCCGAGCCCTTGCTTGTTGGCCTTTGACCGTACCGATCGGACAACCGAGTCGACGCGCGGCCTCAGCATGCGATTGCCCTTGGAGATCGCAGAGCATCACCACCCGTCGGTAACGTTCGGGCAGTCGGTCCACCTCCTCGATTAGCAACCAACGATCAGGATCAGAGAACGAGTTCGTTGATGCTGTATTGGCTTTGCTCTGATCGCTCTCTGATCGCTCTCGACGGAGGCGTTTGTCCATCGCGGATCGGGCACGGAGAGCGATCCGACGAGCGACGCGATGGAGCCAGGGGCCAAGAAGTCCTGGATTCCGAATCGAGCTGGCTCGACGCGCGAGTACAAGAAAGGTGGCTTGGAATGCATCCTCTGCTTCGTGGCGATCACCAAGGACGTTCTGGCAGACTCGGAGGACCATTGGCCCATGACGCTCCACGATCGCCTCGAACGCAGACTCGTCTCGGGAGGCCACGAAGCGATCAATCCACTCGGACTCGGAAAGCCCGTTGAGTGTCCCAGCGCTATAGAGCTGTCCCAAGCTCCTTGAGATCCCGTTCTGAATCATGGATGCCTTCGACCTCCGACCACTCTGAATTCCCGATCCTCGGGTCTCTATTATCTAAAGAGCCTGATCGGTCTCCGTTCGGTTACACAAGTTCCCCTTTAACTTGGGATTGTGGTCGGAGGATGGCAAATACGTCTCTCAATACTCTTCTGAGTTGCCTTGGGAAGGCGACGCGGAAGCGATCAGGACAATGGAACCGGAGAGTGATCTATGCGACTCTGTCGATTCTGCCTCGACGATGGGGTCCCCCTGACTGGTCTTTACGACGACGATCGCATCGTCCCGATCGATCAAGCAGTGGACGCCTTCACGACGTCGAACGACTTAGAACTTCTCTTGACCCACACTGAGGACCTCTTGAACCTGCTCCCACCTCGAGGGACTTCGTTCCTGGCGACTCGCGACTTGTTCCAATGGATGAACCGGCTCAACGAAAAAGCATTCGAAGATCTCTCCGTGCCAACCGAATCCGTCCGTTTGCTGCCGCCGCTTGATCGTCCGGGCAAAATCTTCCTGATGGCGCGGAACTATGCCGACCATAGTGCGGAGATGGGAGACATCGCTGCTGAACGTCGCGAAACGTTCCCTTATGTATTCATGAAACCCGCGACGACGATTGCAGGATCGGGAGATTCGATCGTCTTACCCCGGATCTCCCCCGACTCGATTGATTGGGAAGTAGAACTGGGCGTGGTGATCGGGGCGCGTTGCAAGAACGTCGCTGAAGAGAACGCACTCGATATGGTGGCTGGCTACACGGTGGTTAACGATATTAGTGACCGAGGATTTCGGCCGAACCCCGGCCGGACCAAACGAGAACGAGACATCTTTTTCGACTGGCTCCATGGCAAGTGGCACGACGGTTCTTGCCCGATCGGCCCTTGCATCCGTTCTGCCGACAGCCTCCGTGATCCTCAGGACCTCAACATCCGCCTCGACCTCGATAACGAACGGATGCAAGATTCCAACACCTCACAGATGGTTTTCCCTGTGGCCGCGATCGTTGCTTTCATCAGCTCGTTTGTGACCCTCGAACCAGGTGACCTGATCGCTACCGGAACCCCCGCTGGGGTCGGCAAATCGAGGAATCGGTTCCTTCGACCCGGCGAAACGCTCCACGCCGAAATCGAAGGGATCGGGAGGCTCTCCAATCCGGTTGAAGCGGAATTGGATGAGTAAGGTACTTCGGGAGCCAGTTTGGTAACGGTGATCTTTCACTGAAGTTCAGACGTCGAACGACTGGCCTTTTTCGGGAATGATCACTGGGTTCTGCACGTACGGTTGGAGGACCGGGGCAAGCGCTTCCATCCCTTCGGGCTCGCCGTGGACGAGGAAAGCGTTTTCGATTCCACCCCCGGTCTGCTCGTACCACCAGGCGAAGTCGTTCCGATCCGCATGCCCCGAGAATCCATCGAGCACATAAACGGCACAATTGAGATCGTGCCAACGGTCCATGATCTGGATCCGCTCAGCACCTTCTGCGATTTTGCGACCCAGCGTGTTCTCCGCTTGATAACTGACAATCACGATCGCATTGTCGGGATCTTCGACGCCGTGGCGGAGGTGGTGACGAATCCTCCCAGCCTCGCACATCCCACTGGAGGCGATTGTAATGAGGGGTCCAGTAAGGTAGTTGAGTCGCCGAGACTCTTCCCAACCGGGGCAAAAGTTCACAATATCGGAGTGGAAATAGCCGTCCTCAGACTCAAGAAGCCGCTTGGAGTATTCGGTGTAATGGTCTGGATGTTCGCGGTGGACTTCGGTCAAACGGGTTGCCAACGGACTATCAACGTAAATCGGGATCGGCTTTACTTTGTAGTTCCGGAAGAGTTCCAGGAAGCAATAGATCATCCGTTGCGTGCGGCCAAGGCTGAACGCCGGGACGATGATCTTGCTCTGAAGCCGGATCGCTCTTAGGACAATCGCGTGTAGCTGTTTAATTAAAAGATTGTACGTGTCGAGTTCCTTAGCGCCGTAGGTGCTCTCAGAGATCAAGATGTTGATATCACGGACGACGGAAGGATTATGAAGCATCCCCATGTCGCGGCGGCCCAGGTCACCCGTAAACAACAAGCGACGCGTGGCGCCATTTTCCTTGATATCGAGTTGAACCAAGGCTGAGCCCAAAATGTGACCGGCGTCAAAATAGGTGAGATCCACCTCCGGAAGAATCGTCTCGGTACGTCCGTAAGGTAGTCGGACGAGCCGCTCGACAACCCACTCGACGTCGGAGATTTCGAATAATGGCTCGATAGGTTCGGCGAGTGGATTCCGGATTTGCGCCTGTCGAGCGTCTTCACGCTGGATCCGAGCGCTATCACGAAGCATGATGTTTAAGATGTCGGCTGTTGGCGAAGTCAGATAGATCGGCCCCTGGTAACCTTGCCTGACTAAGCAAGGAAGTCGGCCGATGTGATCATTGTGTGCATGCGAGACGACAACGACATCGAGTTTGGCTGGATCAAAACCGAAGTGACGATTGGGACTTTCCGGATTGAATCGATCGCTTTCAAAGAGTCCACAATCGAGCAAGATCTTTCGAGAACCAACTTCAACCAAATGGGCGCTGCCGGTCACTTGACGCGTTGCGCCGTGGAAGCTAATACGCAATCAACTCCTCCTCTCCCCACACCATCGCCGGGCGGCCGACGTGGCGGTCACACCCTTTCAATAATATTTCATCATGACAGCGATTCCCAATTGCATCAAGTTCAAGCGAGAGTTTTAGTAGTGTTTTGTTCATTAGGTAAGTTCTGAGATCGAACTGCCTGGTTGCCCTAAACGGGGTAAAATACCTGATTTAGCGTTATGTAATCGAAATCCACTTGCCCCGAATCCAAGCGTCCATCCCCACTCGCACAGGGTTCCACCAGGGGGCCCCCAGTTGCCGAGCTATTTGTTCGTTCCAACCGGAGGACTAGGGAACTTAATCTCCAGCTAAGCTTGAGGTTACGAAGCGAGGTGGCGACGCCCCCGAAAATGATCAAGATGAACTACTGTGGTGCGATTGCTTGGGGACGGCCTTCGTTCTCAATTTCGACGGGGATCGTGTTACGGTGAAGACACCCTGTTTCTAATCGCCTCAGTCATTGGGCTAATGTCGAAGACCTCTCATTGAAGACCAACAACCGCGAGACTCCTAGCCCAATGTTGTTGATTTCTCGTTCCTACTGAGATTGGTGCGCAGTTAGTTGGATTGATAGACGTCTTGGTTAACGCAAATGGTTCCCTAATCAGTCACGCACTAGTGGGATAGCAGTTAGAATGAGTGACCTCTCATCAGCAAATGCAGCCGTTACTTTGAGCAGCTTCTGGCTGGACGATCTTTTCATGATCTATGCCATTGCCAGTCTCATTGTGCTCACCTCGAGCCTCACGATCCGAATTGCCATAGGTGCGTCACTAAAAGAACTCGTCCGCACTCGTTGCTATGAGTTGCCACCGCTCCGGCTGATCTTTCACGCATTCCACCTGGTAACTTGGCTGGTATCTGCAGTCGGAGTGGTGATTGCAATTCGTTACGGCTGGGCTTCTTATGATTTATCAGGTGACGGATATCGGAAGGTTGCGCTTTGGGCCTCAGTTGTAGGGTTGCTGGCTGGACTAATTGGGTTACTGGCCTATAAGTCACTGATCCGAATGCACCATAACCCACCACCCACGGTAGCGGTGCAGGGTGTCAGCAAATCGGAGGGAATTTGCGAGCAAAGATTGGCAGACCTCGGACGGGAACAGTTTCCAGAAATGCTGGCGTATGGAGACACCGGAGGTCTTTGGGTTCGGGGAGTCTTGATTGTCGCCGGACTTTCCTGTCTCGGGATTGCGATCATAGGTGCGACAGATTGGGGTAAACAGCAGGAGATTGACGCGGCCAGTGTTGAGGTGATCAGATACTTCAGATCATTGTTGCCCCTGGTACCACCTCATTGGGCACTGTTCGTAGGGACCTCTGCCGGTCTTGGTCTTGGGTTACTCTTATTCACTAACAAGACTTACACGCTTCTTCGTTTTCCGACCACAGTCCTATTAGTGGGTTTGCTAGCGTTGTTCGGGTGGTCGTCCACAGCCATGTTCAATGCTTCGGACGAACACCTCGGTGTAATCATTGTGGGACTTGGGTTGCTGTTCAGTATTCGTTGGGCAGTCGATCTCCTGCATGCAGCACGGTTCAATCGTATCCGCGATGTCTCCAAACCGATTGCCCAAAGGCTCTCCGTATTAGTCCCATACTTGGCGGGTATGAAATCACGACCAGACTGTCGGCTCGCCACGCTCGATGAGGTAGAATTGGGCCGTCGGATTACGCAGGGATCCAGAAATGTGGAGGAGTCCAGCTTCTTAACCACGCGCAACCTCGGGCGATTCTTATCACTTGTGCAAATCGACTATGAGCACTTTGTAGCGGCGATGCTGCGCTACCTCACAGTTCAACGTTTTGTGACGACATCAAGCGGTGGTGGCACGAATCGGTACCTCCAGTATCCTGTCGTCCCACTTTGGAATGAAGTGCTCTTTCCTGTACAACCGCCAGAAGGGTATCGCAACTGGCTTGATCCATTGCACTTGGGATCCGAGTGGGACATTGTGACCACTTGTTCTCCATGCGGTGGAACAGGACGGGCCAACTGCTCGGGGTGCGGTGGAACAGGACGTCAGACTCGGACGGAAACTTACACAACCTATAATGGTGGACAGTCAGCCACACAAACTCGAACCTACGAAGTGAGTTGTTCGGGCTGTGGCGGTAGCGGTAGGGTGACCTGCTCGAGTTGCTCAGGTTATGGACGGGTTGTGAGTCACCAGACTCTGAATACGCAGTGGGAGCGCTTGTTGCCAACACAGACAGCGCCACACAACCATCTTCCGGAATTAATGGAAGATGCTGAGGAGCGAACGTACTACCAAGTCCCGCTTGTCGAAGATCGTGTAGCACTCCTCCCACGCCCTGTCCATGATGGGATCGGTCGGGATCTCCAACGACAACTCGCGAGTGTCGTTCCTGCGATTGTCTCTGAACTTTCGGAATCCACTCAGTATGTCGAGCAACTCCACAAAGGCAAACTCTATCGTGCTGACTTCCAAGTAACCGGTTTTTGGGTCGTTCTGATCGGATTCCGGCGCCTACCAGGAAAGGTAGGGTGGTTCTTTGGTCGTCGCCCTGAGTTTTACTTTCCAGCGTTGCCGCTCTCTTGGGAAATGGTTGGGACGATTCTCTTCATCTGCCCCTTCCTACTTTTATCGTTGCTTTACTTGGTGACGATTGCGTGGGCTAAGTTCACAGCGGAATTACCGACAATTTGATCTCCGATACTGGGTGAGGATGGCTACTGAGATCAATTGAATCTCCTCACCTGACACCGTGTCTAGTTTGAGCTGACGACAAACCTATGGAAGTCGAGCTGATCCACGATTAAGGCAATGCAACCGATTAATGCGGATTGAATCCTCAGGAGTACCATTCCCAAAACGATCGGCGTCCCAGAGATCAATAAAAACCCGAGTCGTGTCACCAACGAGGTCTCGGGAAGCGAGGAACGCTTCCTCCATCATGGTGAGGGTAGGGGGTTTGAAGAGGCCCTCGTGTTGTAGTCGTTCGACAATTCCGTTGCCAGCGCGACTAGGAACAATCGAGACACAACGAGCACCACACTCTACAGCATACTGGACCGACCGTACTGCCCACTGTACAGCCTGGTCAAATGCTTGATAGGGCGGGGCCAGAATCACGAAGCTTCGGATGTCGATATCCAGATTGGTCAAAATCTGGCATGCCGATCGAAAGTCGTTCAGATCCATCCGTTTGTTCAGTCGCTTGAGGACTTCAGGATTGGCGGTTTCCAGTCCGAGCGCAATCTCGAACCTACCCTCTAAACGGTCTCGAAAACGAGCACAAGACGAAGGACTACAGAGTCGCGGATGGTTCTCGACGATGACAGTCTTGTAGTGGCGGACTCGTTTGGCAATGGCAGCGTGGTCGTCGACTGGGATTGCCTTTGAATCGAAGAAGTTGCCACCGTTGTAGAGCTTGATATGCTGTGTCGGAGGAACTCCGGCAAGCGCGTCATCGATCTGAGTCGGGATTGCTCCGGCTGGGACAGTCTCTGTGGTCGTGTATTGCCAGAGGTCGCACATTACACAATGAAACGGGCATTCCCGATTCGTGAGAAGGATAGTGGTGACTTCTTCGACGAGCCCGTTCGATTGCAGTTCGGGCTCGTTGAAGACACCATAAGGACGCCAGGGATCGACTAGTTGTCGCGGCGGCCTTGCATCGAGGATTTCTTTGTCGTTAAGGACGGGGGTCGAGCCGAGGTTCATACACAGGTATTGTTGAAGTAGTTCCGGTAGTCAGACGGGTCACTTGGGAAGAGACTTACTGTCTTGGATCCATCCACAACACCATGTTGGAAGCGACGCTTTGGGAAGATCGGCATCTCGATTCCAAAGTGTGCTGCGATCCCTCGCGCAACGACCTCACCCTTCAGGTTGTACAGTCGGTTGTGGTCCCAGTCAGTGAGTTCGATGAACGGAATTGCCTCGGCAACTTCGATCACGTTTGGTAATGCGAAAGGACTAAAACCAGCGAACCCCTCGGCACGGGCTGGAGCGTAAGTTCGGACATGTCCTCGGCTCTGGCCCCCAGAGTAAGTCTGTGAGTGCTTAATCGCATCAACTCCCCACCCTTCTTGATACAACATTAAGTTGTTCAAGACGCTCCGAATGGTGAGTTCAGGGTTTTCTTCGATCGGATAGTCTTTGAGGTTCTCATCCCCGCCGTCACCATCGACCAGCCAGGTCCAGCTCGGATACTGACGTCGGATCCCTCGGCAGAGCGCGACTGCCATCGTCGCTGACTGCACATCGAGAGGCTTGTAATCTTCGATCGTCCGAATCGCTTTCGTGTAGTCGAGATCCGCCGGATCAGCTTCGATTAATTCGAGGAACATTGAGAGTCCGAGCCGATCCAGGAATCTATAAGCCTGATCAGCGTCTTCTCCACCCTCTGTTGTGGTCAGTGTAAACGCTTTGAGTCGAGTTGGAGCTTGGCTACGACGTAAGAGGAGATGATAGATTGTCAGGAAGACTGCACCACTATCAATCCCTCCCGAAAACAACACACCGATTGGCTCATCGTCATCGATGGTATTGAGCCAACGGTCACACTCGGTTGCCAAAGCACCAATGTATGTGCGTCCGATCTGATCGAGATCGCTTGGTAGTGTGTTTCGTTCCGGGGTAAAGTAGCGTATGTAGATTGGATTAGGGTCGGGACAACCGACGAGATCAAGGGTCACGACATAATGTGCAGGAACCATCCGAGTGTAAGAGGGATGGAATTGCTCTCCGAGCCCTTCACGCTGGAGAAAGCCTCGGATCTCGTCCATTCGTTCCGCGACTACTAAGCAGGGCCCCTCGCTCCGCTTCGCTAGGAAGTAACGCATCGGTCGCCCGATCGACCGCGCGAGGAAGACCTTCCGCCCTTCTTTGTGGAGGATTGCAAATTGCCCATCGATTTCGCGGACTCGTGTTGGATCTCCCGACTGGATTCTCTCAGCAGCCTCATCCTGGGTCATGTTGAGAAAGACATTGGCGTTTGGGTCGATCAGGTTTACCAATCGCTCGACCTGAAGCTGCTTTTGGTCTGCAGTCAGCATATGATTCCGATCTCAGAGAGTGGAGCTTGATTCGGGCGGAGTCCGTTCTTCAGCTGTATTGGTAAGACCAATACGAGCCGACGTCACGTTTGGTTGTCTCGACTCTCACTTTTTGACTCCGGAAGGCCCGAGACTGAGCAAATTCCTCCGAGAGTAGTAGCTAACGGCCACCATAAAGGGTATTCAGATCGTCCCAGAATCCCGGATAAGTCTTGGCGACACAATGAGGATCAAGGATCGTGATTCCCTCTGCTCTAAGCCCAGCAATCGCAAATGACATGGCCATTCGATGGTCATCATACGTAACAATCGCTGATGGCTTGATTTTGGTCGGCGGAAAGATCGCGAGTCCGTCAGGTTGCTCGTCCACGGTTGCGCCCAATTTTCGGAGTTCTGTCGCCAAGGCTGCGATCCGATCTGTTTCCTTGTGTCGGATATGGGCGACGTTGCGGATCCGGGTTGGTCCGTCTGCAAAGATCGCGACTGTGGCTAACGTCATCACAGTGTCGCTGATGGCGTTCATGTCCACGTCGACCCCTTGGAGTCGATCGGGGCCTCTGACAGTGGTCTGATCTTTGGTCGATTCAACCTGGCACCCCATATGCTGCAGGATCTCTACGAATTGAAGATCTCCCTGGATGCTAGTCGTTCCAAGCCCTTCGATCGTGATCGCACCACCGGTAACTGCCGCAGCAGCAAAGAAATAACTCGCGCCTGAGGCGTCGGGTTCGATTCGATAAGCTCTGCCGCGGTAGCTCCCGGGGAGAATGCTGAACTTCCGATAGTCGCGATTGCTGATCTCCTTGCCAAACGCCGACATCACCGCCGTGGTGATTTTGATGTAAGGCTTGGAGACGAGGTTCCCAAGGACATCGACCACGGTCTCTGATCGAGCGATCGGTAATGCCATGAGAAGACCGCTGAGAAACTGGCTCGAAACATCACCGCGGACTTCAGCATAACCGCCGTCGAGCCCGGAAGCCTCAAGTAAGACCGGTGGACAATTGTTTCCAAACTCGCTCCGCGCCGAGGCCCCCAAGCGATTCAAGGCGAGTAAGAGATCGCCGATGGGACGCTCACGCATTCTGGCGGTACCGTCGAGTCGATAGCGACCAACGCCGGTCGAGAGCATCGCAGTAAGGAAGCGGATGGTGGTTCCCGAGTTTCCGACGAAGAGATCTGCCTCGCGGCCAGGGAATCTTCCTCCAGCCCCCTGGATTTTGATTGTCGTGCCGTTTTCCTCTTGGTCGACCCCAATACCGACTTTTTGGAGTCCCTCAACCATGACCTTCGTGTCATCACTCAGGAGCGCTCCGGTGAGTCGACTCTCACCGTTTGCCAATGCGGCTACCACGAGGGCACGATTCGTGATGCTCTTCGAACCCGGGACCCTGATCGTTACAGCAGGAGGAGCGGTCAGCGGTCGGACAGTCAATTCGGGCAGCTCGCTGGACATGGGGAGGACTCGAACCGGTCTTGATGCGTGAGCGATCTTCCAACGACGCGTCGAGGAAGGTGCGGGTTGCATGGAATCCGAAGCGATTACTAGAATCGTAATAGTGGTACTGCGGCAATACAGAATTCTCAGTAATACGTAGGTTCGGATTTCTTCGAAATCTCGTTGAAGACGAGCCGGAATCGGTGCGATCCATGAAGATCGACCCTTCAAGGTCGCAATTCTGGCAAGAACTCTCACGGAGTGGTCTGATCGAACCCTCCGTATTAAATGATTGCTGGGAATCAATCCCCGAGTCGAAGCGGAACGTGGAGACGATTGATCGCCGGCTTGCTCGAGAGTTGATCGCCTCCGGTCATCTGACGCTCTGGCAAGCGCGGATGATTCTTTCGGGTCGATCCCTCGGTCTCCGAGTTGATCGTTACATCATTCTCGACCTGATCGGACAGGGAGGGATGGGTCGCGTTTACCTTGCCCGTGATACACGGTTGAATCGGCGGGTTGCCCTGAAGATCTTATCCCGAGAACGCATGAAGAACCCCCGGGCGGTCGCTCGGTTCAATCGTGAAGCAAAGCTAGGCGCTCAACTCCAACACGAGAATCTGGTCCGGATTTACGACGAAGGTGAATGGCGGGAGCTCCGTTACCTCGTGATGGAGCACATCGAGGGCCGGAATGCCGCCCAGCTCCTCTCCGAAGTCGGGATGATTCCGCCTCCGGCTGCAGTCTCGATCGCTCGTCAAGTCGCCATGGGCTTGGAACATGCACGAAAAAAGGGACTGATTCACCGAGATGTCAATCCGCAAAATGTCTTATTGACGACCGAAGGTGTTGCCAAACTCGCTGATCTTGGTTTGGCGATCGACGTCGATGATTCGGATGACATCGTGACCCGCGATGGCGCTACGGTCGGGACCTTTGATTACATCAGCCCGGAACAGGCCCGTCATCCTCGTGAGATTGATATTCGGAGTGATCTCTATTCGTTGGGTTGCACGCTCTATCAACTCATCTCGGGACAGGTTCCGTTTCCGTCGCAGAGCCTTCCAGAGAAACTCTATGCCCATCAAATCAAGGCACCCGATTCCTTATCCGACTTGGTCACCAATCTGCCGGATGGCCTTGAGTTCATTGTGCTTAAGCTGATGGCCAAAGCTCCGGAGGAGCGTTACGAGACACCTGGCGAATTGGCCGAACTCCTCCGACCTTTCGATGAGGGGATCACCCAGGTTGGGAGGTTGGTCGCGGCATCGATGAACCGCCCGCCCGCCCCCAACGAGTTTAGCTCTCCTGGCGATCTTGAGATGAACATCCAGAGCCCAGAGCAGAACACCGGTGGCGAGAAGCGATCGAGTCGAGCCGAATCGAAGAATCCGACCCAACATCTTCGGCCGACCGCTGTCGGACTCAAGGCTCGGCGTCAGCATGAAGACTCGAACTTCGACGACCAGACTACCGAAGGTGGCGACGGGCATGTACTCCCAATCGATCTCGGTCCTGAACTCCCTCTCAGCGATCGTTTGAACACAACACGATCGAACAAAAAACGCCTAGCCAAAGTCAGATCTCGCCCCAAAGACCAAGACCTTGGTGTTGATGATCAGACGCCTAAGCGCGTCTTGTTCTCCCCACGGACGAAGCGAAGGATCGGAGGCTTGCTGATTCTCCTCTTGGTCCTCTTCGTAGGAATCGTTGCTGGTTGGCTGATTCAGACAGGGATCTGGAGACAAGAACGCGAGCAATCGAACTCGATGGTCCCCTCAGACTCTGAAGACCTTGAACGAAACAGTTCGTTTACTGAAAACGGAGATGGGGCCTTCTTGGTTCAGGTCCCAGGGAGTGACCAACCTGTTCCCTACCAGACACTTCAGAAAGCACTGAGTCGGTTGCCGTCCCAGGGAGGGGTTATCCTTGTTGATTCCGAAGTAGAGCCGATCCAGCTTCACGATCAGATGGGGTCGCTTGATGCACCAGGAAAGAACATTACGCTGAAGCCTCGAGATCAATCAGAGCCGACGGTGATCCAAATCGAACTCGATGGTACGGAGCCGTTTCTCCGGAAGATCGACGGAGAATTAACGATCCAAGACCTTGATTTTCAGATCTCCTTTGGCGGGGATCAAGCGCGGTTGGATCGAGCGCCTCTGTTCGACATTTCGGCAGAATTCCAACTCAGCCGCTGCCGTTTCGAAGTCGTCAAGAGTGTTGGGAGGGAGACTCGGCTTGCCGTGGTTCGTGGCCAGCATGCGGTCATTGAGGATTCGATCTTTATTGGTTTTGATCGTGTGATCGAAATCTACGTCTACCCTAAGCACGAATATCAGATTGAAAATTGTGTGTTTGATTGGCCTCCAGGTGTCACCGATCGTCGGAACGGTGTTGCGGTCCGGCTCGTTGCTCGGCCCGCCCTGGGAGGCCTTTCGTCGGAATTCTTGATCCAAGATTGCACAACCCGGAACGCTCAATCCCTCATCGAGACCCGAGGTGTTTCTGAATTGACGAAGTTGGTCGTAAACTGCTCGAACTCGGCAATCGAGGCCGAGACGTTGGTCAGATGGTTGCCGGGCAAGGATGATGCCGAGCCCACCCCCTTTCCTCAAGGCCTTAAGTGGAACGGGCAGGGGAATCGCTACGGAATCCTCGGAACGTATTGGGTGGTGACCTCAGATGACGGTCTCCAGACATCTGAGGATCTTCCCTCCGACCTTGAGTCTTGGGTTGACTTGATGGGGCAGGATGATTCCACTCAAGAGCAAGTTGACTTTGCGAATCCTGATCGGGCTAATCCACCAGGCGACCCCAATCTCTATCAACTCCTGCCGTCGGGTGGGGAAACTCTTGGGGCGGATCCCTCCCAACTTGGCCCTCGATTCCTCAGAGAAGCTGGATAGTAAGGCTTAAGCATCAGTAATCATTAGGTAAGTGACCTCATTCATGGACAGCGTTTCCTGTCGATACGCCAGTCGTTGATGGTTGCTGGCTTCGGAGTGGTACAGAGAAAATGAGGGCAGGATGATCCGAGAGCGAATCTACTATGAAGGGAATGTGCAGGGGGTTGGGTTTCGGGCCTCAACGGCGCGAATCGCTCTGGGCTTTGACGTGGCTGGGACGGTCAGGAATCTGTTAGATGGACGTGTTGAACTGGTTGTCGAGGGAGAGGACAACGCTGTCGATCGCTTTCTGAAGGCAATCCGGGCTGACCTGGGACATCATATCCACTCGGAATCGGTGGAAGTCGTTGCAGCGGGCGAACCATTCGAGAGTTTTCGCGTATTATGGTGATCCGGAGTTACTCGACGACGGTACTTACGTTTAAGCTCCTTTGACAGCCTTCAAGGCGTCTCGATCGACCCTCCTCGATGCCCGAGTCCTGAACACCATGAAGACCCTGACCATCGCTCGAGCGACGGCCCTTCAATCAATCCGACAACCGGCGTTTTTGGTCCTTCTGGTCATTGCAGCCATCATCTTGGTGGTCTCAATCTTCCTGCCGTACTTTACGTTCGGCGAAGACATCAAGATGTTTAAGGACACCGGGCTTACGGCAATTACTTTCTTTTGTCTCCTCTTGGCATTGCTCTCAAGTAGTTCATCGGTTGCCGAAGAAATTGAAGGAAAAACTGCCGTCACACTGCTTTCCAAGCCAGTGAATCGTCGCGAGTTCATTGTCGGCAAGTTTCTCGGGATCGAACTCGCGGTCCTCGTGATGTTCATCATCCTCGGAATCTTCTTCACGAGCGGTGTTTGGTATAAGTATGCTTATGATTTGAAAGAATCGTCCGGGGGTGCTGTTGACTCTGCGCTCCGGATCAAACAGGTTCTGCAGGTTTTACCTGGTCTTACCCTTGGCTTCTTCGAAGTCACGGTGCTCACCGCCATCAGTGTGGCGATTTCGACTCGGCTACCAATCTTGGTCAACCTGATTACGTGCTTCTCGATTTTCCTCCTCGGCCACTTGACCGAAGTCCTGGTGAATCAAACTGACGCAATCCAGGCGAATGAGTTGGTCAGCTTTATGGCACGTTTTTTCCAATGGGCCTTGCCGTTTCTCGAATTCTTCAATGCGACTCCGGCGATCTCAACCGGTGTGATTATTCCCTGGGCCTCGTACGTGGTTCCTGCCTTCGGCTATTGTGTGTTGTATAGTGGAGCGGCACTCTTGTTTGCGTTCCTCTTGTTCGAAACACGGGACGTGGCCTAACCTCTTCCTGGCAACTACTGCGACGGCTGGACATTTGTTGAGACGTCGTCAGGGACTCCTGATGGTTGGGTTACACCATGGCACCGGGAGCGGCGTTTAGACATGGTCTGGGAGAATTACCGGCGGATTTTCACCATCGCAAAGGTGAGTTCGTGGGCACGGCTCACTTTGCATGCGTTGGGAATTCTTCAATCCTTACTCGCTCCTGCGACACTATTAGTTCTCGGGCTCATTGCAACTCTGGCCTTACGATCGCCTGAAGAGCGACGAGTTGTCTTACGCGGATCGGGCGGCCTACCGATCATTTCACTTCCTGAGAGCTGGACGACGCCGTCGATTGATGATCTGGAGTCGATCAGTGTCAGCCAGTTCGAAGCCGCTGTCGGAAGCTTAGAACGAGGTTCGCTCGCGATCCTTTTGGCAAGCATGCTCGTTTTAATCGTTCTGATTGTTGGGGTCGATGCGATCCGTCGACGGATCGCTGCTCAAGTAGTTGCCTCACTGACAGCAAGTCTTCGCCGTCAGATCCATCGACAAATGTATCGCCTCGGACTCTCCGCGTTGCCGACCGAAGGACTCGGACCCATTGTCGATCTCTTCACCCGTGAGGTCGATATGGTTCGAGATGGCATTAGGGCAGGGCTCCGAGGACGCTGGCGTTGGCCGGTATCGGTCGGAGCGCTTCTCATCTTGATTTTGATGCTCTCGTGGGAACTCTTCTTTGCGCTCGCTCTGATTGCAGTGGTCGTCAGTTTGGCGGCCAGAGTCTTAGTCCAGAGTGACCAACGACGCGAAGAAATCACGGAAAAGTCTACCCAAGTTCCTCGAGAGCTGCTCTTCGAAGATTTGAATCAGCTTCGGACCGTTCGAGTTTACGGAATGGAGTCGGTTGAGGAGCGGCGGTTTGTGAGCCACCTCAACGCGTATCGTGACTCCGAGCAAGCCCAACTCTCCATCCCCGAACGATTTGGCCCCGGCTTCTTGCTCCTCATTGGTTCGGGAGTAACATTAGCAATTGGGATGATTGGCTGGTGTCTGCTCGAAGGAAGGGTCGAACCGGCAACGGCACTGACGCTGTTGGCCGCAGTTACGGTGATGATCCGCCCTATCGAATCTTGGGCACGGATGGATCGGGCTCGACTTGGCGCCGCCGAGGCTGCCTCGGCGATCGTAGGATTTCTGGATCGAAAGCCCGAGTTGCTGCAAAACCCGGGCGCGCTCTTTATCCCACCGCTAACTAAGCAGATCGAAGTCCGCGATGTGACCGTCGAAGCCCCAACCGGGCGGCGACTCCTTGACCAGATCTCATTCACAATTCCGGCTGGGACCAAGACTGCGGTGATGGGAAATGATGAGGATAGTAAGCAAGCTCTCGTCTGCCTTCTTCCCCGGCTCCTCGATCCGAAGTCGGGGAAGGTCGTCGTCGACGGCCTCGATGTCCGACAGGTCACCCTAGAATCGCTCCGTGCTCAAGTCACCACCGTCTTTCAGTCCGACCTCGTCTTTAGTGATACCGTGACTAATAACATCGGGCTTGGGGACCCAAGTTACCCCCTCCCACGGATTATCGAGGCGGCCAAAAACGCACACGCTCATCATTTTATCCAAGACTTACCCAATAATTACGACACTTACATCGGTCCGCTCGGTCATTATCTCCGGATTGATGAACAGTATCGAATCGCACTTGCAAGGGCGTGGCTCTATGATCCTTCACTAGTGATCATTGAGGAACCGGCCGCTGCGCTTGATGATGAAGTCAAACCACTAATCGCAGATACGATCGACCGACTTGCGCGGAATCGGACGATCATCTTCATCGCACATCGGCTCTCAACAATCCGGAGCTGTGATCAGGTACTTGTATTGCACAATGGAAAGATCGAAGCACTCGGTACGGCTAAGGAACTTCAAGCCCAGAGCATGATCTTCAGGCACCTCCAATACCTGGAATTCAACCACTTTGCTGCGGCTGGCGAGGTTGAAGTCGGTGAATTCCAAGCCTGAATGAGGAGCCCGCTCAGTTGAAGGGATGAAATCGCTCAAACGAACCTTTGATCGGAACTCGGGAAGTCACGAGAACGGGTCAACGGTTGGCTTGATAATGAGTTCGGGGATATGGGCTCGGGGATGAAGGTCCGCGAGAAAACGGACGGCATGAGCAACATCCTCGGGCTGAAGAATTTGAGCACGACGCTCGGCAGGGACCGGCACAGGGCGTCGATCAAGGATCGGGGTCTCGATCTCGCCAGGATGGATTACCGAGGATCGAATCCCATGTGTTCGTTCTTCGAGGCCGATGCACCAACCAAGCCCGTTTTGGCCAAACTTCGAGGCTGAATACGCAGGACCAGCGAGTTCGCTCGCGCGGATTCCGGCGATGGAGCAGATCTGAATAATCAGTCCGCCTTGTTGTTTCCTCAACGTCGGCAGGACGGCCTGTGCGAGATTAAATGCGCCGGTAAGATTCGTTGTGATCAGACGATCCCATTCGTCTGGGTCGAGTTCACTCAGCCGACGCTTGGCAATATTTGCTCCGGCGTTACAAACGAGAATGTCAAGACCGCCGAAGCGTTGGACAACTCGGTCGACCATCAGATTGACCGCAGGACGGTTTCCGACGTCACACGGCTCAACGAGTGATTTGTTGGCCGCATCGCCCAAGAGTCCCTGGGTTTCTTCCAGCTTCGTTGGATCGCGACCGACGAGCGCGACTCGGAGGCCTCTCGCTGCGAGATCGATGGCGATCGCTCGACCGACTCCGCTTCCTGCACCGGTAATCAACGCAGACTGATGTTGCATATCCAGACGCCTGACTGATCAATCGTGTTTGGTATTTCGGAATCGTGGTTAAACCGGGGAAGCCCGAACCCTAGCTGCTTCGGACTCCCCGAGCTGGTTGGAGTCGGATTCTACGTCAGTCAAAGCCGATTTCCTATCAGGCTCTGTTCGAATAAGAGGGACAAAGCGGCTCTTCAGCTTTCTGCGCGATCCTCTCATGGCCTCTTGACTTGAGGTGGGCAACACTTTTGGGCGATCCCGATTAGATGCTGGCAGGTCGGGATTTTGGGCGGTGCTGGTGTGCGCGGTGAGACCAAATTCAGCGGCAATTGCCATGATCTGTGCCATTGATTGGCGTCGAATCTCGGCTTTAAGGAGCTTCACTCGTCCCACTTCACCGAGCGAGATAACAGGCCCTTGATCGAAGGCGTCGTCGATCCGATCAGCGACCCCCAAAACTTGAAGTCGCTCCCTGGTTGATCGCTGAATCGCTGGAGTAGTGAAAAGATGCTGGACCGTCACCTGATCAATTCCGATCCGACTGAGTTTGTCAAATAAGGGACGCAACACCTCAGTGGAATCAGTAAGAAAAGGGATCACGGGCTCTAGTCGGACTTCTACAGCGATGCCTGCATCGATGAGCCGGCGGGCACCACGAAGTCGGGTCGATCCCAACGGTGCTCGTGGTTCAAGGCTCCGGGAGATCGTTCGGTCCAGCGTATTGAGACAAATCGCCACACGACTCAGTCTTGGTTGAGTCTTTAACACTTCAACGAAGTCTGATGTCACCCGCTCCCGAGTCATCATGTAGACTTCAATCCCGCGCTCAAAGAGTAGGCGGATCAGGGCCAGAGCGGTTTCACGGATCGACGTGATTGTTGGGAGAGGTTCACTTGCAGGACTTAAGACGACCCGACGAACAGGGATTTCTGCTTCGTCAATCTCCGAAGCGACTCGCCGGATGATATCGGGATCAAATAGAATGCGGTCGGGGCCTGGAAATCGGGCGGTCTCTTTCAGGAAGCAGAATGCGCAACCTGAAAAACAGCCAGCAGTAAGATCGATTCCATAGAGTCCTTTGACCCCTGCTACCCCCCGTGCTAATCGAAGGATCGAAGCACGACGATGAACTTGGATGAGTTTTGGCTGTGGAGATGGTGGGTTGTTGGTTGCTAGTTCCGACATCGCACCCTCCCTTGTGTAACCCTGTGTTCAGTACTGAACGTCTGAACTATACGAGTTTCACGTTTAAAGGCAAGGGAACGGTGCGAGAAGTCATTGAAGCTAAAGTGACCGGATCCGTCAGAGTGCGAAGAAACGGAAGAACCGAGGAGGTTCGGGGGGAGGAGCCCCTTGAGCTTGTTGTCGGAGCGCTTCACCACGGCCGATGAGATCGCCGATGGGCGGATTGACCGTTGGCTTGAGTTGGAACGTGAACTCACGCTCGTCACGGAGTGTGATTGGGATCAAGTTTTCGGTGAAGAAGCCGGTGACTGCGTTGTCCCAGATCGGTGCGCGAATTGGGAGCGTTGTATTAACAGTCTCGAATCCCTCGGCCTCGATTTTGACTCTCCGAGTTCCGTAGTATTCATAATTGATTGAGACTGGGCTAATCCCTGCCGGTGTGCTGTTGATTGTCACTCGAGCGTTCACAGGACGCCCCGAGGGATCAGCAGCACGGACAATGTACCGCCGTTCGACACAGCCGACACCCAGGCAAAGCATGGTGATCGTCAGAATCATCAGCCTGAGGCCGCTTGGATTTGAGCGACGTCGGTGACGTCTCGGCATCAGTCGACCTCCACGTTCTCTCCGATGGCGTTGGTCCGGCAGTCGCCTGCCATAAAGCGCGACCGAACGATCCCACTGAACCCGGCGGAGCATAGCGGCCATTGCGATCCCCGACAAGGCGGGATCTTTGAGAGTTTCGGCGACGAGAAGACGCGACGTAGGCGAGGTTCGGTGACGACGAAGGACTGGCGACTGGTCAGCTCCGAGTCCGGAGTCGCTTTCCGACGATTTCTATGGGATCTCCCGACCCTTTCGCTCAGCCTCCCCATGGGAGACAATCGGAGCGAGAGCCGGGATGGACCAGAATCAGCTTCCGCCGGCAACCGAGTGACCGGCAGCGTAACCGCAGTGACTACCGAGAGTCGATTCGGTCGAGCATTGAGAGCCCCTGATGCACCGCGAATACCATCCTGATGATATGGAACATCTTCAGGCACATGCCTTTGAAGATGTCGGGTCGACGCATCATGATGACGACCATCGTCGCGAACATCAGTGGCTTTATGGGTTTACGATCACGCTCGGCGTCTTGATTGCGGTTGATCTGCTTCTCGGAGCGATCGCGCCTTCGGGCTGGCAGGCTCTCTTCGGGCTCCGGCCGGTCTGGATCGCTGCGGTGATTGGAGCGGCTCGGATCATCTACCAGGCCCTTGAGGCGATCACCCGAGGAAGCGTCGGTGCTGATGTGGCATTGGCGATTGCCGCTGTAGCGGCGTTATTACTTCGTGAGCCGTTCGTGGCGGCAGAAGTCGTCTTTATCGCGCTCGTCGGTGAGGTATTAGAAGCGATCACGGCCGATCGGGCTTTAAAGTCGATCCGGAGGCTCTTTGACCAATCCCCCAAAGTTGCCCGGGTACGTCGGGACGGTCAACTTGTGGAGGTTCGTCCCCATGAAGTGGAGCTGGGCGAGATAGTGGTGGTGGCGCCCGGTGATCGCGTTCCAGTGGATGGTCCGATCATTCTCGGGCGTACCACCCTCGATCAATCGGCGATTACCGGCGAATCGATCCCGGTGGACCGAGGTCCAGGCGAGTCTGTCTACACCGGGACGATCAACCTCTTTGGCCAGATCGAAGTTGAGGCTGAGCGGGTTGGCCATGAATCGACCTTTGGACAGGTCTTGCAGCTCGTTGCCAATGCCCAACGTCAGAAAGCACCTCTCCAAAAGACAGCCGATCTTCTTGCAAGACGATTCCTCCCAGTCGTCCTCGGAACAGCACTCTTCACTTTTATTGTCGGGCTGCTCCTGGGCTGGCCCGATGCCGGCGAGCGTGCTGTTGCGGTTTTGGTGGTCGCCTGTCCCTGTGCCTTGATCTTGGCGACGCCAGCGGCGGTGATGGCCAGTATGGCATGGCTAGCCCGTCACGGTTTGGTGATTAAGAGCGGCCTCGCCTTGGAACGACTTGCAAAGTGTGATGTCATTGCCTTCGACAAGACGGGAACCCTGACAATCGGTCGACCTGAACTGGTCACGCTCAAACCGCTCGACGGTCGTCTTGAGGAAGAGCTTCTTGCGCTGGCCGCCTCGGTTGAGCAAGGAGGGCGGCATCCTTTAGCTGAGGCAATCACAAAAGCTGCCGAATCCAGATCGCTTAAGTGGGGGCCGGTTGTTGAAGTTACTGTACAACCGGGGGCAGGGGTAGAGGGGATTATCGAGGCGCCAGATTCTCATAATCGACGGACTGTTCTCGTTGGCAACCAACGACTTTTGCAAGAGCGAGAGATTACCTGGAACTCGGATGTGGAGGACTTGATTGCGGCTCTTGACGACGACGGTCAGACAATCTTGATGGTGGCCGAGGATGGTCAACTTGTGGGGCTCCTCGGGGTCCGTGATACGCTCCGACCTGAAGCGCACGATGTCATTCATGACTTAAAGCACCTGCGATTCCATGAACTCGCGCTGCTAACCGGCGATCGTCGTTCCGTAGCGGAGTCGATTGCACAGCGGGTCCACTTAAAAGTTGTGGAGGCGGAACAGCTCCCTGCTGACAAAGCCGCCTGGGTTGCGTCGCGGCAAGAGCAAGGCCATCGCGTAGTGATGGTCGGTGACGGAATCAACGATGCTCCGGCACTCGCCACCGCGGACGTCGGGATTGCTCTCGGTGGTGCAGGTGCTGATCTTGCAGCAGAAGCGGGAGATGTAGTCCTGCTGGGTGATCCGCTGAGGGTGCTTCCAGACTTTGTCAAGCTCTCCCGAGCGACGGTCCGAGTAATCCGGCAGAACATCATCGGCTTTGCATTCGGTCTGAATGGGATTGCTATTGCACTTGCCTTCTTTGGTGTCCTCGGCCCCGTTCCTGCTGCGATCCTCCACCAAGCTGGATCACTCTTAGTACTTCTCAATGCGATGCGGCTTCTTGCCTTTGGTGATTGGCGTGAAGCCGCACCATTCCGCTACACAGCGAGAGTCGGAAGGAGGATCCGGGAATGGGAAGATCGGCTTGATCTGGGCCAAACGGTCGGCCGTCTTCAGATCCGTTGGAGAGCAGGACTCTTGGTGCTCGGAATCATCGGGCTTTTGGGGTACTTCATCACTGGGATCCGCACGATCGGGCCCAGTGAAATCGGGTTATTGCAGTACTTTGGGAGGTTCGAAACTACACTTGAGCCCGGACTCCACTGGAGCTGGCCTCAGCCGATCGGCCGCGTCACGATTGTGGAACCAGATCAGGTTCGATCCTTGACACTGGGATTCCGTAGTACGGGGTCGATGAACGATGCAACGATTAGTTGGGAGAGTCTTCATCGTCGAGAAGCACCCGGAGGTGTTTTGGCGATGGATGAAGCCCTTGTGATGACTGCGGACAATCGACTCGTTGAGCTGACTGCCACCATCCAATACCGTCCGGGACGAACCGTCCGCGATTGGAAGACTTTTGCATTTGGTGTGGATGAACCTGTCCAAGGACTTCAAGGGATTGCAGAGGCTACCGTGCGCTCAATAGTGGCACAGCAATCTCTCGACTCTCTCCTCACGAAAGGCCGTCGGTTGTTCGAATCCGCAGTACTTGAAGAGCTTCGTCACCGTATAACCAACCCACCACTCGGTCTCGACGTCCTTGAGGTCAATCTGGGTGATGTTCATCCGCCCTTAGAGGTGGTTGATGCCTACCGCGACGTTTCACGGGCTGACCGTGATCGCCTGGCCCGGACGAATGAAGCGCAGGCTTACCGAGCAGAACGCCTCGCGAATGCTGGGGGAGTTGCTGCAGAACTGAAGGCAAAGGCCGAAGCAATCCGACACGGCACAACATCGGTAGCCGCAGCTCGGGCTGCCGCATTTCGATCACTTATTGAGGCACGTGCCACCTCTGTTGATCTGACAGATGATCGGCTCTACCAGCAGACGATCGAGGCGTCGTTCTCAGGACGGTCCAAACTCATCCTCGATCGAGTAGATCCGATGGCTCGCCGTCATCTGATCTTGGGAACCGGCGTTGATCCGGTGGGGCTGCCACAACCAATGATCGATACAACAAGATTGGGTCCAGCCCAGGGCCAAACAAGTCAGATTTCCCAGGGAACTCCGAATCGGGAGGAGTAGCGAAGTGGGTCGTATCCGACTTCGATTAGTAGCCTTGATCTTCGCCGTTGTACTGGCGGTATTCGTTGCTTGGCGGTCACTCTTGGTTGTCGACGAATCGAGTGCAGTGCTCCTGACGAACTTTGGGGAGCCGGCAGTTCTGTACAACGTGAATCAGCGTGAAGCCGGTCTCCACCTCAAATGGCCTTGGCAGAGTGTGCTTGCTGTGGATCGGCGCATTCAGATTTTTAGTCCGAGGCCCCGCGAGGTGATCACGGGCGACAAGAAGAACCTCGAGGTTGTGTGTCTAGTGATATGGCAGGTTGTTGATCCGGCACGATTCCTCCGGGCGGCAGGTTCTCTTGAAGCAGCGGAACAACGACTGGAGGAGCGGGTTTCTGCGGCAGTCAGCGATGCAATCGGACAGCGGAGACTCGATCAGCTCATTACAACCGATCCTGGCGTGCGCGAGCTTGAGCAAATGACGGAGATGGTGAGGGTTGGGCTCGACACCAAAGCTCAAGCCGAACTTGGCGTTTCTATACGGGATGTACAGCTCAGTCGCTTCAATCATCCGTTAGAGGTTCGACCGGCTGTCTTTGATTTGATCCGATCAGAACGGGGACAGGTTGCGGCTGAACTCCGGGCTCAAGGGGAGGCGGCCTACCAAACGATTGCTAGCCAAGCGGACCGCGACCGCGACCAGATCTTGGCAGAAGCTGAAGCTGAGGCCGAACGTATTAAGGCGGAGGGTCAGGCGGAAGCAACCCGTCTCCTCAACGAAGCCCATGCGCTTGATCCAGAGTTTGCTGTCTTCCTCCGAACACTCGAAACATACCGAGCCATCCTCGATGGACAGTCAACGCTCATTCTCTCTTCCGAAAGCCCTCTTCTCCGGCTCCTCAATGAAGGACCCGCATCGTTATCGATTGCGCCACCCAGAGATGAGATGAACGGAGAGCCGCCGATTCCATCTCCAGCCGATTCGGATTCCTCAGTCGACGCCTCAACTCAAACTGAATTTAGTACTCCCCGTGAGGGCGAGGAATGATGTCAATCTTGAGGAGGATCGGTCTGGCCATCAGCTTGCTCGGACTAGTCGTTGTCCTGCTTTCAGGGCTCGTCGTCGTCGACACGGGCGAGGTGATGGTCGTCCAGCGTTTAGGCAAGGCGCTTGCAACACCTTTACGCCCGGGGCTTCATTGGTCTTTGCCATTGGGTCTGGATCGACTTGATCGAGTCCGGACTGATGAAATTCAGCGTTTGGTTCTTGGGGGAGCAGGGATTCCTGATGCCGCGGAAGCACCGGGACTGGGCGAGTTCCTTACGGGAGATCTTAATCTCGCCGGAGTGGAGGCGATCGTCCAGTACCGTGTTGCAGATCCGACAGCGTTTGTGCTGTTCGGTGAGCGAGTTCAAGAGTTTCTTAAGGAAGCCGCTGCCGCACGGCTCTCCCAGGCACTAGCATCGCGGACAATCGATGAAGCACTTGGAGACGAGAGGCTTGCTATCGCAACCGAACTGTTGAATGTACTAAGCGGTGATTTGGATAAAGCGAGGGTGGGTTTGGAAATACTCGATGTGAGCCTTGCCGACGTTCAGCCGCCTTGGGAAGTTGCCCCTGCATTTGACGAGGCACAATCGGCGCGGAGTCAGGCTGATCAACGTCTCGAAGAAGCCAAAGGCTATCAGACGAGGACGTTGGCAGTGGCCCATGCGGAGGCCCAGACCCGCCTTGATCGTGCGGAGGCAGCGTCGCATCGAGCGGTTACGCTTGCTAAGGCCGAAGCCGACCGATTCCAGGCGCTCCGACAGTCACTTTCCGGTCATCGGGCTCTGGCCATCCGCCGACTCCACGAGACCACCATTCGTGAGCGCCTCGCTGAAGTTGGCCAGACGATTCTCCTCACTCCAAACGAACCGATCGACCTGAGTATAATCCAACCCACAACGCCCTCAACTGAGCTTGGATCAACAAACTCCAGGTAAGCGTAACAACACCGAGCGTGGAACAAATAGAGAGGTGGATGAATGGCCGCAACGGTATCCAATCGAGGACGCACTGAGCATTTTTGGTGAGTATGACCAGCCTTGGGTGGAGTCCGAAATTCAGCCGAGGCTAAGTTTCCACCACGTCGGGATGGCACGATAGTCAAGCCTCAGTTGTTGTCGAGCGTCGCATTTGCTCCTTGATCCCGATGCCGAGCGGAATCAGGACCATCAAGATCCAACATAGAGCAAGTAATGCAGCAACGGGGCGATCAACAAACCCAATCAGTGAGCTACTGGAGCCTGTCAGGGTCTGAAGAAACCGCTCCTCAAGAGAACCGCCGAGGATGATCCCTAACACCACTGGGCCGAGTGGAATGCGGAAATATTCTAAAGTGTACCCGAGGACTCCCATACCGATCATCACGCCGATATCGAATCGGCTGCCACTGATCGCAAAGGCTCCGACAACACAACATAGTAGGATGATCGGCAGCAACACTGCTTTTGGAATCCTGACTACCTGCTTCCCAGTCTTGATGGCAAGCCAACCGATTGGAAGTAGTACGATGTTCGCCAGGATGAAAATGAGGTAGAGATTCAGGACTAAGGGCCCTTGATCGTCGAAAATTGACGGCCCGGGACTCACGTTCTTCATTAGCAGGACACCAATTGCAATCGCAGTGACCGAATCTCCCGGAATCCCGAACACGAGTGCAGGAACCCAGGCGCCGGCCAACGCTGCAGAGTTCGCCGTGGTTGCGTCGCTTAGCTCGTTGAGGTCGCGCTCTTCTCCCTCGGATTCGCGACCAAACCGCCGTGATGCCGCCAACGAGACCCAGCTTCCAATATCCGCTCCGGCTCCGGGGAGCATCCCGATGACGGTCCCGATTCCACCCGAACGCAACGCAGGACCAATCCTTCTACCAATTCGATGTCGAGGTGGGGTAATATTGTCCGTTGATCGTGAAATGGCTTTCGCGTTCAGATCGGTTTCTGATCGATTATCGCTAGTCTTTACCTGGTTTATCGTACTGAGATTCTTGAGTACTTCGGAGAAGCCAAAGAGCCCGATCATCGCTGGTATAAACCCAATACCCTGGTAAAGCTCCGGTATGCCAAACGTAAACCGAGCCTCTGCATGAACCGCGCTCAATCCGACGGTCGAAATCAGGAGCCCTAGTAGTGTCGCCAGTAGTGCCTTGATCCAGTTACCACGCGACACAATCACTGCACTGCTGAGGCCGATCAAGTAAAGCCAAAAGTACTCAGAAACACTAAAGAGAACAGCGAGCCGAGCCAATTGTCGACCGATCACGACGAGGACGATTGCACCAAAGAGACCTCCTACCACACTTGAGAGCAACGCAAGACTTAAAGCCTGCTCAGGGACCCCACGCTTGGTGAAGCCAAATGCGAGATCTGCGTAGGCCGCCGAGGCAGGGGTGCCGGGGATCCTTAAGAGTGTTGTAGGGATATCTCCAGCGAAGATCGCACAGGCGACCATCGTAACGATTGCCGCCAACGCCGGTACTGGCTCCAACCAATAAGTAACCGGGACCAGCAATGCCATCGCCATGGTTGCGGTCAGTCCGGGGATGGCACCGACGAAGACACCAAAGAGGGCAGCGAGCGGAATCACAAGCCAGACTTCGGGTGAAGATCCTAGTTGCTCTGCTGCTTGCTGGATCGTCTCGATCATTGCTTTACCATCCCCAGAATCCTCGAGGTAACGGTACGCGTAAGAAGACTGAGAAAACCTGATAGGCTGTTGGTACAACGATCAGCGGAATCAAGAACGATCGAGACCATCCAGCGTCAAGTATCTTGAGCATAAGAAACATAAAGGCGATCGAAGCAATGATAAAACCGAGAGTCTCCAGGACCAATCCATAGCAGCATAAACCAAGGATACAACCCACTGGAAACAGCAAATTCCGATTGTCGCGAGGGTTCTTTGGGGCACTTCCCTTCATTTTCCGAGAACCGATGAGCGCCACCAATGCGATGGAACACAGGAGCGCTAAGATGGTCGGGAACACGTAGGGGCCATAGGCGACTTCTTGAGCGGATTGGAACACCTCACCGGTCATGATTATTCCAAACTGTTCGTCGAGCCTGACAAGTTCTTCACTCCAGGCGGCCAGACTCGCTTCGGAGATGTTGAAGCCATTCTCCTCCATGAACTGCCGGTACCGGTCACTCTCAACGATCCGCTCGAACGTTGCTCGAAGAAGTTCAACCCGATCCTCTGGAACACCCTGTGGTAATCCGAGCGCACGCCACCCTCCGGAACTCCAGTCGATTCCTTGGTCTCGAAATGTCTCGACGTTGGGAAAGGCGGCAAGACCCTCATCGGCCATCACACCGAGGCAGCGAATCTCATTCGTCCGTAGTAGTGCTGCTGCTTCGGGAAGACTACAGCAGACTAGATCTACACGCCCAGAGAGCAGCTCTTGCAGCGATGGCCCAGCGCCGTTGATAGAGACCCAGAGGGTAGCATTAGGAGGGATTCCGGCCGCATCTAGCCATCCCAGCAAACTCAGATGCCAGATGCCACCTTGTGCGGTCCCGGTTGCTTTCAAAGGCTGTTCTCTGTCTTGGAGTTCTTTCTGGAGGGCTCTGAGATCGGTCCAGGGAGAATCTGCGCGAACGAAGAGTGCTGCACTGTCTTTATTCAAAAGCATCAACGGTTCAAAATCACGATAGGTGAGGTCGGTCATCCCCCGCCAATGCAACATGTTCAGTTCGACAGTGGTCATCGCGAGGGTGTAGCCGTCAGGTTTCGCTCGCGCCCCTCGGGCATGCCCTACAACACCTGAGCCTCCTGTCGCGTTGATCACATTAACGGGAACCTCTAGTTCTTGCTCAAGTTGGATCGCCAACTGTCGGGAGAGTCGATCAGTACCACCTCCTGTAGCCCACGGACAAATGATCAAGATTGGCTTGTTGGGGTACTCTGACTCTGACTGACATCCGATACAAAGCAACATCAGCAGAAGTGTATAAATCAGCAACGAAGGCTGTGTCCACCCCTTGGACATTACTCGGTGGTTCATTGTGCAGTACTTCATTCGATTCATGTTGACAACGATAACACTTTCGTAACGGTATTCCTAAATGGACCCTCTGGCTCTGCAATAGATTCCACCAGACCAAGTGATGCCATCCAAAGCAAGTACGAACCTCCATCCGAAATCGAATCGCTCAACGCAGGCGAAGTCCTGATTGCTTTTAGAGAACTTAAGTGAGAATAAGAGCAGTAATAAGTCTTGCTCTAAGTAGATCGCAGGCACGATTGCTTAAGTCTGGTAGTGTCTCGTCAATTTCGATTGAGAATTCATTAGTCTGAGGAAAGAGCCTCCGATACAGTAGACTACGGACAGAAATTATGTGCACAAATGATTAAGTAATCCTATTAAGAATGTATGGTGTCTAGGGGTTTGCCCTATTGACAGCTGCTCCGATGATTGCTTTTTGCCGGGAACTATCTATTTTGCGCTATTCTTGTTATGGTTATGACTGGTTGGTCTGACGACCGAGCGGCACTGCTGGCATTCTTCGAGCCCTTCACTGTTCCTCTCTTTCGCCGTTCCCACCTGATGTGCTCCGCCCGGAGCATCTATTCCTCGTTGCGGAATCTCTTGAGGCGGAACTTCGCTTTATCGCTAGGAGTCCAGCGGTGGGTAAGAAGCTGTACGTGGGTAACTTGACCTACAAGATTAATGACGCCGACCTCCAGGAACTATTCTCGCACTACGGATCTGTACAAAGTGCGCAGGTTATCTCGGATCGGGATACTGGCCGTTCCAAAGGATTCGGCTTCGTGGAGATGGATACAGAGGCCGAGGCACAAGCCGCGATCCAGTCGCTCAACGAGCACGAGTATGATGGTCGACGGCTGACAGTCAACGAGGCTAAGCCCAGGGAAGATCGCCGGGGTGGCCGTGGCAGTGGTCGCTATTGAGTACGCCTCGCGCAATTGTCGGTAGTTGCAGCCGGGCATTCTACGCCCGGTGAGCTTCTCGTTTGAGTTATCCAGGCGCTTAGTCTAAGTGTGCCAAGGACAACCGACCGGCAACATGACCTCACGACTTTGTCAGGAGCCTACCATGCCGGGATATTATCATAACCCTCCCCGGGCCTCTTCGACGAGGCCTCGCTGCCCAGTTTGCAACGAACCTGTTTACTCTCGAGCGGGCATTCACCCCCAGTGCGCCGTCCATCTATCCGAGCCACCTCGGTCGAAGGGTGGGACGAAGACATCGCCTACTGCGGCTCCAATAATGAACGAGACGGTCTCTCAATCGGAATTGCCGAGTGAAGCGGTCGATGTTGATGGGTCGAAATGACTGGCCACGTATTGGAGGCACCTAACGGATCGGAATGAGTAGTACTCGAATAGTCTGAAACCAACGTTCTAAGCCACCTTTAGTCAATCAGAAACTCTTGGCTCCAAGGAACATACTACACCCATGACAGGGTACAAGAATCGTATTCGCCGTGCGGATGAATGTCATCATTGCCGTGTAACGCTGGGGATTCTCCGAATATCCTACGCCACCACTCCTTGACGGACTTCCCCTTGGAGTAAGAGGTTGCGAAGCTAGAAGAGTACCAAGATAGTCTCTAAGGGTCCGGAGTATTGTCCCACCGAGGCAACAGATGCATCGGGAACGGACGGACTACCTAAAGTTGCCAAGATGATGGCACTGGCCTCCTTAGGACTCGCCAGTGCCAATCGAATTCATTGTTGATAACCACTTAGTTCTACTGTAACCGATTCTTCGTGACCGCCGCGGCTTGTTCGCATATTCTA
>CAZEAN010000061.1:0-34577 GCA_964510225.1 uncultured Isosphaeraceae bacterium | reverse complement strand
CGCGACCGGGTCGAAGGTCGGTGTGAAGTCGAAGACCCCGTAGCTGTCGCTCGGTCCGCCCGGAGGATTGAAGGCAGCAGTCCCCTTGGTTCGTTCCGAGAAGACGACTGAGTTGCTCAAGCCGTCTTTAAAGTCACTGATCCCGAGTGCTCGTCCATAAGTAAAGGCACCGTTGTCCGTGTTTGATCGAGGGAAATTGTCGCGACGGAGTCCCCCACCAGCGTAGATCGTAGCGCCTCCGAAGTTGTAGCGATAGTTGTTCTCACCACCATAAGTACCGCCTGAGCCGGTGTTAGAGTCACTCGGGCAGAGGAAAAGGCTTTGGGTCAGAATGAAGGTCGTGAAGTTTGGGGAGTAAACCTGTCCATTGCTACGCATCCGCGAGGTGTTAACCCCTTCAAAGTTCAAGGAATCGGCGGCAGCAGTTTGCTCCATGTAATTCAAAATGTGGCAGTGGACGGAATAAAATCCGGTCCAGTTTCCAGGGGTCGGAGTGGCTGCACCGTAGCTTGAATAGCCGTCATAGACTGGCTCACCGGCGATAATGAGGTCAGGATCCATCCGGCCCGGAGGATAGCTGCCGAACGATGATTCGTAGTTGTGGAGTGCCAAGCCAATCTGCTTCAAATTGTTGACACACTGAGTCCGACGTGCGGCCTCACGCGCTGATTGCACCGCCGGCAGCAACAACGCAATCAGGACGCCAATAATGGCAATGACCACGAGCAATTCGATCAAAGTAAAGGCTGGACGTCGTCCTGTCTTCGGATTCAACACGGTGGAACTCCAGTTGATCGTAAGGTGTTCGAGAATCAATGCTTAAAAAATTGATCACTCTTTTTTCACCGTTCTTGGTCGGGATTCGGGCATCGAATCACCGACAATGGCCGGTTCAAGCCATCCTGATCACTCAAACACTAGATCGAGAATAAGTGACCAGCAAGTGGGATTATTGGATTATAGACATCCTGCTTGGAAGCATCCATCAATTTTTGTTCGGATTTGATGAAGATTTGCCTGTGATATTGTTGAAGGAGGGCGCTGGCCGACTCGGTTTCGCTCCCATCATTCTCAGGCAGATCAGTTCATTACAGAGCCAGTAGCTTGATCGGCGTAAGCCATCATTGATCAATGACCTACGTGTTGGCTCCCCGGAACCAGCGCGAGGAAGCAATCCCTAACAATCACTTGTCGCGACGAATCGTTGCGCGGCCAGGAGCCAGGTATTCGGGATTCAACAGATTTCAAGACCTCAATCAGTCGGGGCAAGGTTCCTCGTGATTCCCCAAAGCGTCGAGTGCTGAGAGAGCGATTCGGAGGGTCTCAAACATCTCGCGGCATTCGACACAGACAGCGACGTGCGCTTTAACGGCGCGGAGCGTTTCGCAGAGATTCTCGTTAGCAGAGAGCCGTTCGACGTAGCTTCCGATTTCAGCCATGCAGCACTCGCAGCTGAATTCTTCGACGCACGTCTCGGAGACTTCACGAACCAGAGTGTGGATTTGATCTCGTGACAGCGCCATGACCTTCGATCCCCGACAAGACCGGAGGAATTGGAGAAATGGAGGAGCTAAAAGGAAAAGACCGTGCGAACATCATCGGCAGCGTAGCCGGCGCGATGCAAGCCGTCGCGCAGTTTCTTGCGTGCATCGAACGTTAATTTATACACCGCATTGCGATTACTTCCCAACTTTTCCGCGATCTGTTCCATCGGCATTCCACCGAAAGTCGCGAGTAACGCCTGACGCTGTTTGGCGGTCAGCTCTGATTCGATAATCGACCGCATTGCGTCTAGGATCGCACGCTGCTCGGCCTCACGTTCGGGGCTGAGGCCCGCATCGACGGCGAGTTCAGGTTGGAATTCAGAGTCTTCGGCGGCTCGGTCGAGCGAGATGTCTTTCCAACGTCGACGTCGGAGTTCAGACATCGCCCCATGGACCGCAATCGACATCGCCCAGGTGGTGAACCGGCTCTGACCACGAAAGGTATCGATTTTCCGCAACGTCTTGAGCAATGAGTCTTGCACGATGTCTTCGAGGGCTGAATCGCTAAGCCCTCGGTTGGAACCGACGGCGCGACGGAGGCCTCGGAACATGAGGTCTCGGAGATCAGCAAGGGCTTGATCGCGACGATCCCCTTCGCTGGAGAGGTCATCGACCCATTGCTGATCAAGCCGTTGAACGCCAACTCCATTTGTCATAATCCATGTCTCAGTTCCGGATCTCGATCAGGCAGATAGGCTATTATAGAGCCCATCGAGGCGTAATGGCGAGATTAACGTGACTAGATCTATTTCATAGAACCCCCGACAGCGGCGCGCTGCGGGATCCTTGCCGCACTCCTCGGAGTCTCGTTAAGCTCGATTTCAACTTGAGATTGCGGAAATCGCGAAGACGACGATGAGGAAGAGCGAGACCGCACTCTATCGACCAGCAGAGAGGAAGGACCAGAGTTTGATGCGTTTACCACTGATTCCGCTTACGTCCTGTTTCGTCGTTCTTGCGACTCTCCCGACTGCCACCTTGGCACAGGAGCCAACGAAACTCGCCGATTACTTCGGGTTCTTGCCCCTGGAAATTTACAAGGTCGAGCGTCGGATCAGCAACCTCCAGATTGCCGATTTTGATGGTGATGGGGTCGGTGATCTTGTCGTGGCGAACAATGCGCGGAGCAGGATTGACCTCCTGCTTTCGACTGACGGACCCTCTGCCGACGACGGCGCATTTGGATTCGGCCCGAATCGAATCGTCAGTTCCTCGCGGTTGCGTCGACAGTTCGTCACGGTCAACAAAGAGATTGTCAGTCTGAAGTCGGGCGACTTTGACAACGATGGTTTGATCGATCTCGCGTTCTATGGAACCCCGGCGGAACTAACGATTCTCTACAACCAAGGAGAGGCGCGGTTTGGTCGTCCGCGTCGGATCGCGACTGGAACGGCGATCGAGAGCAGTTCGACACTTGCTGTCGGAGATCTCAATCGAGACGGTCGGGATGACCTCGCGATGATGACTTCCGACGAGCTTCTAACCATGGTTCAACGTTCGGACGGGACGATGAGCCCGCCAAAACGACTCCCCCACACCGCGAGTCGACCTGGAGTCTTGCAACTCTTCGACCTCGATGGGGACGGCGGTGATGATCTTGTCCTGCTCTCGGGCGATGATGACCCGATCCGAGTCCGCTACTCAAGAGAAAATGGGACCCTTGGTCCTGAAGAGCGATTCGGTGTCGAACAATCGCGTGCCATTGCATACGGCGAATTTAATAATGAGCAAGGTGCAGAAGTCTTAACAATCGAAGTGAAATCAGGTCGAGCTAATGTTTTCACACTTAGTGAGGGTCAATCTGGGGAGGAAGAGCAAAACCGACTTGTCGTCTATCCGATGCCTCCAGGGAACAGCCGCGATCGCGCCATGGCAGTCGGTGATTTGGATGGGGATGGTCGGAACGACGTCCTGATGACGGATCCCGCGAATGCCCAGATCTTCACAGTGATCAGCGATGATGAAGGACTCGGGCTGGGGACGTTGCTGACATCCCCAGGGCTCGTTGATGGTAGTGTCATTGCATCGGGAGATCTGGAAGGGGATGGCACGGACGAAGTAGTGGTGCTCTCAGAGCAAGAACGGATGATCGGACTCAGTCGATTCCAGAACGGTCGTCTAAGCTTTCCAAATGCACTCCCGATTGCCGGCGATCTTCCGATCGGTCTGACAATCGCTGATCTTGACACGGACAATGACGATGAGGTGCTTTACCTCACACGGGACGAAAATGAAGGGAACAGCAATCGCTACACCCTCCGAGCACTCGACCTGGACGAGGAAGGGGAGTTCAAGACCTTCCGTTGGGGAGAGAGTGACGGAACAGAAATCGAAGGGTTGACCGGTGCTCCCGACGCCCTGAAGGTGGTTGATATTAACCGTGATGGAAAGCTCGATTTGATTATCTTCGACCCCTACGCACCACCCGTCTTAATGATTGGAAACGGACCAAATCAACCGTTCTCGAAGAGTGAAAGTCGGACAGGACCGTTGGCGAATGTCGACCCTAGTGAACTTACCGTTGCGCCGATGGGAGATGGTGAGGCCGTACTCGTTGCCCGAGGTTCGTTTGCCCGGAGCATCAAGCTCGACGAGTCGGACGGTTGGGAGGTGCTGGAACAGTTCAACACCGGTCGGAGTACGGCACGGATTGAAGCGGCGATGACAATCGATCTCGACGGCGATGATCAATCGGAGGTGGTCCTGCTTGATCGGACGACCAAGTCGCTCCTCTTCCTGAAACAGACCGAGGAGGGTGGCCCGTATCGGATCGTGAAGACACTAGCGGTGGGAAGCCTCGATTTCCTCGGCCTTTTCCGGGCTGACGTTGACGGCGACCAGCGTGATGATCTGCTGATCGGTGGTGCCGATCTCTTCGGTGTGGTCTTGACGAGTGGCGGTGGACGGTCGCTACAACGATTGGACAGCTATGCCAGTGATCGTCGTCAAGGAAGGCTGACTGATCTGATCGCCGGCGACCTCAACAACGACGGTCGGACCGACCTCGTCTTGACCGATACTATTGAACACGTCATCGAAATCGTCCCGTACCTCGGAGGAAAGTTGCAGAAGGGCCTTACTTTCAAGGTCTTTGAGCAAAAATCGTTCCGAGGGATCAGTGACTTGATTGAACCTCGGGAGATCGCCCTTGGTGATGTTGACGGCGATGACCGAACCGACCTTGTCTTGATCGCCCATGATCGGATTCTGGTCTACAGACAGGATCCGGGACCCGATTCTGAAGGACAACATGAAGCACGACCGGGAGAGGCTGCGGACGATGACTAAGCCTGAGACTTCCGGAGTGCAGCGATGATCGGACGGTTCGGTCTCGGGCCGGTCTTCCACGCCGAGTGGTTAGTATCCTCCAGGCGATGGCAAGGATATGCACTCCGCTCAGGGATTGTCGCTGCCGTCTTCGCGGTTCTGGTCCTCGTTTGCTCTGTCTCTCCGATTACGAGGAGCGGTACAGTTTCCCGAGAGAGGATGGCCGAGACGAGTGTTGATCTCTACGTGGTCATGATTGGGGTACTCCTCGGCGCCGTCGGCTTTGTTGCCCCCGGTGCCACAGCGGGCTCAATCTGTCTTGATAAGGCCCGAGGAAACTTCGATCTTCTCTTTGCGACCGATCTCTCAACCGCTGAGATTGTCCTTGGAAAGCTGGCTGCGCGTCTGATCCCTGTACTTGGTCTCGTGGGTTGTACCATTCCGCTTCTTGCGATTTGCCTCCTCTTCGGGGGACTCCAGCCGATCGAATTGGCCGGTGCAGTTTTGGTTGTGATTACCTGTGCGGTATTTGGGTGTGTATTAGCGATGACGCTCTCGGTCTGGGGTCAGAAGACACACGAAGTTCTGATGGGGACCTATCTTTTCGGCATTGGTTGGCTTCTGGCCCCAGTGGTCCTTTTGGTTTTTCGGACGCTGGTTCCGGGCGGTTGGCTCCAGGTTGTCCTCGCACCTTATCAGACGTTAGTACTGCTGAATCCTGCTGTTCAGGTCCTTCAGCCAGTTGATGCCACCTTCCGTCCTTTTGGGCTCAGTGGCATCGCACAGCAGCTTTTCTTCGGTACGGTGGGACTCTCGGTTTCGGTGGTGTTGGTGGGCTTCACGATCTGGCAGATCCGATCCGTCGTCACCCGACAACGAGGATACGTTCGCAAACAACGAGGAAACTACAGACTGAGTCGAACGTGGGCGGGCTTGTACTCGGTGTTCCCAGGGATCCCATCTCCAACCCTCGACGGAAACCCTGTCCTTTGGCGCGAGTGGCATCGACGCCGCCCGAGTCGCTGGACAATTGCCATCTGGACAATCTACTTTCTCTTCTCAGGTGGCTTTAGCCTCTTGATTGTAGGCCAGCTCTTGCTTCGTCGGGGATTTATGCCGGGCTTCGAAATGGCGGCGGTCCTCAACGCGATGCAAGCAGGAGTGGGTCTGCTTTTATTGAGCGTCCCTGCCACAACGAGTTTGTCAGAAGAACGGCAACGCGGGAGCCTCGATGTGCTGCTCGCGACTCCCTTGCCGACCAAGACGATTGTTTTAGGCAAGTGGTGGGGAGCGTTTCAGATGGTCCCCGCCATCGTTATTCTCCCGGTTCTTGTTGCGACGGTAGTGTCCTTTGAGACGGGAGCATTCTACGGGCCCGTCTTGATCGGGCTCTATCTCCTTGCGTTTGGTGCAGCGATCACGAGTCTTGGATTTGTGATCGCGATCTGGAATCCGAAGCTCGGTCGTGCGGTCGGATTGACTGTTGGCATCTTTCTGTTCATCACCTTCGGTTTTCCGTTCCTGCTTCTACTCTTAGGTGGTGGTCAAGATTCTCTCATTCTCTGCTCAGCAAGCCCTCTATTCGGGGTTGGATATACCACCGGCCTCCTTGCTGATTTGGGAAACTCAGACGATCTTTACTCTCAGTGTTTCTTTCTTACGTTGGTGACACTTGGTTACATATTGGCAGCCATCCTCCTCCGGATGGACTCTGTGAACAGCTTCGATCGGCAGCTCGAGCGACTCTCGGAACACTAGACAGCCGCAGGGTCCGCGCTTGGGTCAAAAACAGTGGGCCTCTATTCGGTTAAGAAACCCAACGACTTATTGTGGTGACCTGGGATTACTTCGGAACAAGTGGCCAAACAATTGGAAGCCAAGAGAAATGAACCTGGCGATCTTATTGTCCATTCTTGGGATCTAAAAACACCACCTTCGGGTGGCGACTTCCAATTCGTCGGTGTGACCGAGGACGGTCCTCTGAGTTCTGACGCGAACTTGTTGAGCGGAACGGGATCTGACGAGCACAGACGGTCTCCGCAGTCTTCCTTCGCTTCAGTCGGGCTTTCAGCCGACGTGTGACTGCACCGGCTTCCAGCCGGTGGAGTTGTCAGTTGTTCGATCAGAGAGTTTGAAGAAATCACAAAAGTGGGCATATTCTTGGCGGACAGAACCAATGCCTCTGCTGTGCCACCGACCGAAGCCAATCATCTTGGGCCTGGCATTGGCTAAAGGATCACCGAGTCTACTCGCCTCCGACAACAAGATCGATGGCGGCAAAGTGCTCGTGGTCGCTTTCTGTGTTTCGTGATTCCACCCGGATCAAATAAACGCCTGGTTCGCTAATGCGGAACGATGCCCGAGCACCAGCGTGTCCCCCAGGTCGGAAGTCCATGTCGAATGCCGTTTCCAAGACGACGTCCTCTTTCTCGGCCAAATTCGGTAGCTCAGATTGCCCCACTGCATCGATCGGTGCCACGAAGAAGTGGACAACGACATCTTTAATTGTTTTGTGGGGATAGATGTTCGTCATCAGATACTGAGCGTGGACGAGTTCGCCTACCTTGGCTTTGGCGACTGGTCTGGGATTCTTGCCGTTAGGAGGCGGGGTCTGATCCATAAACGACGTCGTTCGTCCGTCAGCAGTTTCGACCTTTAGCTCGATCTCCGAGTGCTCAATGATTGTGACTGGGGGTGTGGAACCGATGCCGAGTAAGAAGAGTGTGGCGAGTGTCATCAGTTTGATTCCAGAGAAATGTTGAAAACCGTCTAATGTCGATATTAGAAAGAGGTTGAGAATCAGACAATCAACCGGCTGCTTGGTGGCGAGATTCCCTATGGTGTATATTGTTTGCCACAACGAGTGCTACGCAACCCACCAGCAACGTCAGTTCCCCGGACGGAGCTCCACTCCCCGATGATTCACCCCTGGCATGATGTCACTCCGGGCGAGAACTTGCCGATGGTTTTTAACGCCATCGTCGAGATTCCGACCGGGGCGAATATTAAATATGAATTGGACAAACACACGGGGATGCTCCGGATGGACCGTGTCCTCTATTCAGCCGTCTACTATCCGGCCAATTATGGCTTCATTCCTCAGACCTATGCCGAAGACAATGACCCGCTCGATGTCTTGGTTTTTTGCCAGGAAGCCCTCGCGCCTCTGACGCTCGTCACCGCGCGGGCGATTGGGCTGATGACCATGCTCGATTCTGGCAAGCAAGATCACAAGATCCTCGCCGTTGCGGAAGGGGATCCGGAATTCAACAGCTTTCGAGATGCCGAAGAACTCCCAGCTCACCGGCTCCAGATGCTCCGTCGGTTCTTTCAGGACTACAAATACCTGGAGGGTAAGTCGGTCGAGGTCGATGCGATCCAATCGGCGGCGAACACTGCACCGGTCATCGAAGATTCACTCCAGCGTTACAGTTTCCACCGTCGGAAAGGGTTCCGGGTCGAATGAAAGCTCTTGTCATCGGTGGATCAGGACAGATTGGCGGCTGGCTCTTAAAACACCTTGCAGACCGGGATCATGAAGCCCTTGGGACCTTCGCCAGCAATCCCTTTCCTGGATTGATTCCACTCAATGCGGCCGATCGGACGGCCGCCGCGCAAGTCGTCCGCGACCAGAAGCCAGATGTTCTGTTCTACCCTGCTGGATTTACTTGGGTCGATGGCTGTGAACGTGATCCTCAAAAGGCCCGTGACTCGAACCTCGAAGAGCCGCTCAATTTGGCGAGGGTCGTTGCTGAACTCGGATCAAAATTTGTCTATTATTCGACCGATTACGTCTTCCGAGGAATCAGCGGACCTGACGACGAAGATAGCCCTGCCGACCCGCCCAACGTTTACGGTCAAGCGAAACTCGATGCCGAAGCTGCTATTAGTGAACTTCTGGGCGATCGTTGCGTGATTGCCCGGACGAGCTGGGTCTTTGGTCCCGAACGCCAAGGGAAGAATTTCGCCTACCAGGTGATCCGGAGAATCGTAGGCGGTGATCCTGTGATGGTTCCGTCAGACCAACGATCGAGCCCAAGCTATGCTCCCGATGTTGCGCTCGCGACAGTGATCCTCGCCGAGCGAGGTCAGTCCGGTCTGTTTCACATCGCTGGTCCGGAGGTCATCAGCCGTCCGGAGTTCGCGATGGCGATCGCCCGTGCCTTCGATCTCGATCCGAGCGTGGTTGGCTCTAAACCGACGGCCGAATTAAATCAAGGAGCCCCTCGGCCCCTCAACGGTGGCCTCCTCACCACTCGGCTCAACAGCGTCTTGCCTGGAGTCATGAAATCGCTCACCGAATCACTTCAGGATTTCCGTCAACGGCTGGATGCCGGTGAAGGCTGGGCCGATCCTCGATCGTAGTCTGACCAAACGATGGCTCAAATTGATGACTCAAACGAGTGACTCGGCACGATCCTCATCATCGGGAATTGGCTCTGTCAAGCTGGCGGGTTTTGCTACGAGTTCCCTCTGAGCTTCCTTCTGAGGCGACCCTGAAGGAGGGTACGGGAGGGTTTTTTGGAGCCCGTTGACCACATCTTCGGGAAAGGAAGGAAGGTAGAGTTCGTTCTGCGCGCGCCACTGGCCGACCTTCCCTTCTACCTCCCGGATGAGTTCCGCGTCTGGTGGTTCCGCGCGTTCCAGGAGAGTCCGCTGCATGGGGACGGCAAGGGTGACGCCGCTCTTGGCGAGGATTTCCATGATCCGGAGGTTTAGGTCTTCCGCGATCTCAAGGAATTCACCGTAGTCGGTTACGGAGATGAAGGCGTAAATGTCGAGGTCGAGTGACGAGGGGCTGATCTCCACAAACCGGATCCGGGCTGGTTCGGGATCAACTTTAGGATGAGCGTAGAGGATCTTCCGGACTTCCACCAAGACGAACCGAACTTGATCGGGAGTGCTGGACTTGGAGAGCTGGAGTCGAGGGTGGTACCAGATCTTCCGGCGCTTTGAATAGTTCTCCAACTCCATCTTGGAGAAGGTGGCGTTTGGAATTGTGATCAGCGTATCGTCCTGCGATCGGATCCTGGTCGACCGGATCCCGATCTCCTCGATGGTCCCCGTCCGGTCTCCGAACCGGCAGAAATCACCGACACTGACAGGACGATCGGCGAAGAGATTAACTCCGCCGATCAAGTTCTCAATGCTGTTCTGCGCTGCCAATGCAACGGCAACGCCGCCGACCCCGAGACCTGCAAGCACCGGAGTCAGTGGAATCCCGAGTTGATCGGTCGTTCTCAGGATGATGAAAACCAAGGCGATCAAACTTACGAGCTGAAGGGCGATCCGGACCATTTGAGCATCGATACTTTTTGAATTGATCCGAGGTGTGGCAATGATCGCTTCGGCAATGGCTTTGGTGACGACTGAAATTAGCCAGGCAGCACTCAGCGCAAAGACAATGGTAAAGCAAGTAGAAGTTGCAAACATCACATCGGGAGCAATCCGGAGTTGTTTCACAACAAGCTCTGTGAATTGTGAAAGTACGATTCCGCTGATCGGGAAAACGATCCGTTTCAGAAAGGGGGCTTGGTCATCTTCTTCACGTTTTCGACTACCAAAGCGATATCCAAGGAAGAGTCCACCGGGTAACAGGATCATCAAGATTCCCAAGGCAATCCACTTCCAGAAGGCTTGGCCGCCTACCATCTGCCTGGTCCAGGCGGGGAGTCGGAGGACCCAGGCCATCGGGATCATCGGTCCCGGACTCTGCATGTAGAATTCATACCCATTTTTAATCACAGTCCCGTTTTTATAAGGTAGATGTTTGACACGTTCATAAAATTCCTTTGCCTTGTCAATTGTGGCTGGAGAGAAGAGAAACTCTCCTTCACGGCGGCCCTCAGTAACTTTGCTAATCGTGATTTCGGTATCAGGTATCGTCCAATGGGTAATTTCCTCGTCGCGACATTGGAGCGGCCCCGGGATCTGATCATAATCTGGGATCTCGATCCGATCGAAGATTTCCATCAGGAGAATCGCCGCCGATAACTGGGTTTCCGCAAGGGCCGTAGGTGGGACTTCACTTAGGTCGAGGCAACTGAGGGCACGATCTCGAGAGCGTTGTCGTCGATTGAAGGCATCAAGCCCGGTACCTTCGAGCCTCAAAGCCGCTGCGCTCAGATTGACGTTGTCGATGAAGCTTCTGAGTGTCGCCCTCGGACTCGAAGTATCGGCTGGCTTCAACGGTGCATTGTCATCGCCTGTGAACACTTGTCTGATAAACATTGTCTTGAAAGGATCTTCGAGGATGGTGTCACGCTTGTAAGGAAGCGCTCTGACTCGCTCGTGGAAGTCTGGGACCTGGGCGACCGTTTCCGCCGTGAAGACGTAATCACCCGTTCGGGGACCCTCCGGGATCCGCGCAATCGTGATCTCGGTATTCGGGATCCGCCAGCGATCCCCTTCAGAGTCGGAGAGTTGGGTGGAGTCGGGCGCTTGGTCGATTGGGACCTCGATGCGATCCAGGATCTCCATCAAGAGGACCGCCCGTCGGGCGCCGAGATCGTCTGCCGAAGTGGGATCGATCTGACTGAGGTCCAGACAGCGAACGGCACGGTCTACGAAGATCTCAGCTTCGAGGTCACCGATAACCGCATCATCTTCCTTGACGAGTCGGAAGAGTTCTTCCATGTTGCTGATGAAGCTCTGGAGGGTTGCTTGAGGGCTTGAGCAGTCTGTCGGCTTGAGAGGATGGAGAGCTTCCTGCGCGTGAGCGACCTCGCCTGGGAGGATTCCTGTCAGAATCACGAGGAGGCAGCAGATCTGTGATCTCCGGATGTTGAGTGTCTTCTGAGGAGTCCAGCCAATCGTGCGTCCAAGCATCAGCGCTATTCTCCGAAGGTAGATCGAATTGCTCCGATTACAGAGTATTACATCTTCGGTGCCTTAGCAGTCCTTCTCCGCCAATGAGTGGGGTGATGGTCCTGCTGCGGCTGAACCGGGGCGTTCTAACGATCGACTGACGGTCGCCTCAACAACAGCATCGTTCAAGCTCGACTTTCAACCACTGAAAAATTGAGCCGATGGCAGGACCGCATCGTGTGCTTTGTGGGGTTCCTGCTGGCGATCGCCCGACAGTCGAGGAAGCTGGAACTTCTGCGAGCCGATGGTCCCACTGCTCAAGCCTTTACTTTAAACAACCTTACAAGCCACCGACGTCATCTACAAACACATCACGATCATCCGAGAACCGATGTGTGAAAATTATCGTTCTGACATCCCTCTTCAAGATCCTCGGTAGCGAATTCGCTGTATCCCCAAGTTGCTGCGAAGGGTGATAGTAGGACCATCACCCCGTCCGACGTTCATTAATCCTTAGAGCTGAGAGTGCCCAACGATCTCAAGAGGTTCGGGTTCCGGCTCGTTGATTGCGCCGGGAGCCGTCTGAGTAGGTGTGCTGCAACGAACGAGGGCGATCCGGCCGGTCCGTGCCAGTTCTTTGATTCCGTAAGGTCGCATGAGGTCGATGAAGGCTTCCACTTTCTGTTCTTGGCCACTGATTTCGATGATGAGCTGCTCCGCGCCGAAGTCGACAATCCGGCCGCGGAAGTCCTGAACGAGCCCTCGGATCTCAATCCGCCGCGAGGGTGTCGCGTCGACCTTGATGAGCATCAGGTCCCGTTCCACGAAGGCTTCGCCGGAGATGTCAATCACTCTGACAACGGTGACGACCTTTTCGAGCTGCTTCCGGATCTGTTCAAGTGCACGGTCATCGCCGATGACCACGAAGGTAATGCGTGAGAGCCCGGGATCTTCCGTCTCCCCGACGGCGAGGCTGTCGATGTTGAATCCTCGGGAGGCAAGCATCCCCGAAATATGGGCGAGGACCCCAGGCTGGTTCTGCACCAAGGCACTGAGAACGTGTCGGTTTCGGCCGGTCATGAGTCGCTGAGTCGCTGTCTCAGTCATTGATGTGCTCAATTCAGAACGTGTGGCGAAAAAACGTGTCATCCCAGATGTTGGGGTCGATTTTGCCCATCTCAGTCTACGACGTTCATTGGAAAAACCGCAACTGTTAGGGCGCTGCTGCAAGTGCTTCGGTGACAGAGACTTCAAAACCAGACAAGAGTTCTGATGACGCCTGTTCGCTGCGTTGGAAGTTCTTGTACTCCTGGTAGGTTGAACTGCCCGGCTCAAGCACGAGGACAATGATCCGTCCCTCGAAGGGGTCAACGATCCAATATTCGGGGATGCCTGCCTCGGCATATTCCACTCGTTTAAGGTCAAGATCTCTTGCAGGGTCATCGACTGCGACGACTTCCATCACCAGATCTGCACCATCGGCAAAGACCTCGCCGACCTGAGCAGCCCGCTCGTTGGCTAGGAAAACGACCTCCGGCTCCCGAAACCGATTAACGACGGTCTTGATCCGGTACGGTGCGACCACAACAGTCTCGACACCTCGATCAACGACAAACTGACGCAATGACCGATAAAGGAATTGGACGATCAACTGATAAGTCAACGTTGGCATCGGCAGAATCTCGACGAACCCTTCATTGAACTCGACAAGTCGGTTTCCAGAGAGTCTCAAGTACTCTTCGGGGCTCCAGGATCCTTGAACCGGAAAGAGCTTGGCAATCTCCCAGGTTGGTTCGCCCTCATCAGCGTGCCGGACGTCGTCCGATAGGTTGCTCATTGGGTCAAACTCCCGTTTGACATCGAGGGGTGACGCTCTCAAACGAGAGATCCAGGGAGATGCTGAAGCTGGAACAAGGTTTGAGCGAAACATCGATTGAGAGGGTCTACTACCCAAACAACTAGAGACTCTAGGAAACGAAACGGTTCACGACTCATCAAGATCCGGCGGCCGACTGGCATCGGAGGCATTCGTTATGGTAAGACAGGCAACCATGTTGCGCCTTCCTCGGAATTGAGGCGAGATCGAGGATCGGCCGTGACTTCTCTCCGATGAATCCAACAACAGATGCTCAACAACTGAATTGAAGGGTTTCTTCAATGCCTGCTACGATGTACTACGATCAGGATGCCGATCTCGGGCTTCTGAAGGGAAAAACAGTCGCGATTATTGGTTACGGGAGCCAAGGGCACGCCCACGCTCAGAATCTCCGAGACAGTGGTTGCACGGTGATTGTCGGTCAGCGTCCGGGTTCGAAGAACCACGACTTGGCGGTTGAGCATGGGTTCTCACCGGTTTCGGCAGCCGAGGCGGCGACGAACGGTGACTTGATCAACATCCTTCTCCCTGATGAAGTTCAAGCTGATGTCTACAACAACGACATTAAGCCCAATCTCAAACCGGGGAACCTTCTACTCTGTTCGCATGGGTTTAACATCCACTTTGGACAGGTCGTCGCTCCGGATGGCGTGGACTCGGCACTGGTCGCTCCGAAAGGCCCTGGGCATCTTGTCCGGAGCGAATTCACCAAGGGGGGTGGTGTTCCTTGCTTGATCGCCACCGGTGATGGATGCTCCGAGCAAGGAAAATCACTCGCCCTTGCGTATGCGAAGGGGATCGGCGGAACTCGGGGCGGTGTTCTTGAGACCACCTTCGCCGAGGAGACGGAAACGGATCTTTTCGGTGAACAAGTCGTTCTTTGTGGCGGTATCAGCGCGTTGGTCAAGATGGCCTTCGAAACGCTCGTTGAAGCCGGCTATCAGCCCGAAAGTGCCTACTTTGAATGCCTCCACGAATTGAAGTTGATCGTCGATTTGATGTACCAAGGAGGCCTCAACTACATGCGCTACAGCATTTCGAACACCGCTGAATACGGTGACTATACCCGAGGTCCTCGGATCATCACCGAGCAGACTCGAGCCGAAATGAAGCAGATTCTCCACGAAATCCGGACCGGTCAGTTCGCACGCGAGTGGATTCTCGAAAATCGGGGTGGACGACCAGTGTTTAGTGCCACGAAGCGTCTCGAGCGCTCGCACCCGGTCGAAGAGGTCGGAAAGCGGCTCCGAGGTCTGATGAGTTGGATCGATTCAAAGACGGTCTAAATCTCTGGTGTTCAGGAATCGGATCGTACGATAATCAGGAAGATCTCTTTAAAAAGGGGCTTCGAGAACGCCGATTGACCACGGGAGGAGAGCGGATGGCGACAATCTCAGCGCTCTGGCTGCATCAAACCGTTGTAATAGCACTGCTCTCAAGCCCTTTGATCCCGATTCCCCAAGAGGAGCCGGCTCAACCCTCAGATCCATTTGCCTCAGCCCGAGAGCGGATGGTCCAGCGGCATCTTGTGGAACGTGGAATCAAGGCAGAACGTGTCCTTGAGGCCTTCCGGAGCGTTCCCCGGCACCGGTTTGTTCCTGAAGAATACCGCCGGTTCGCTTACGATGATGAGTCGATTCCGATCGGCGAAGGCCAGACGATCACCCCACCGTTCGATGTCGCCTTTATGACCGAACTCCTTGAGCCGGAGCCGGCCGACAAGGTCTACGAAGTCGGGACCGGATCAGGCTATCAGGCGTCGATTCTCGGACAGCTCGTCGCCGAGGTCTACTCGGTTGAGATCCATGAACCATTGGGTGTCCGCGCGGCGGCGGTCATGAAGGAACTCGGTTACGAAAACATCAAGAGTCGGGTCGGTGACGGCTACGTCGGTTGGCCCGAGGCAGCTCCGTTCGATAAGGTTATCGTCACTTGTGCTCCCGAATCCATCCCTCCACCCCTGATCGACCAACTGAAGGAAGGGGGGCGGATGGTGATCCCGATCGGGTCTCGGTTTGATCAGAAGGTCTACGTCTTCGACAAGAAAAATGGCAAACTCGAAGGGGGTGCCATCCGTCCGACCCTCTTCGTTCCAATGACCGGTCAAGCACAACATGATGCCGCGGAACGTCGGGAGTCGGAAGAGAAGGATCAGCCTGATCGTTCGTAGGAATGAACCGTTGTCACACTGATTGAGTTTGCTTGTCATGGACCGACAGTTACTCTTCCTCCTTGCGCTCGGATTCGCCACAGGATCCCCTGGAATCGAAAATACCAGCCTGGTCGGCTCGATCGCAGTCCAGGAGAGTTTGATCGACCGTCCCGAGGCGCCTCGTCGCGAGGACTTTGAGACCGACAGCGACGGGGATGGTGTTCCCGATCTGTGGTACAACCGTCGAGACGCCGCTCTGGTCGATGATGATGGGGTTGATGGCGCTACGTTCTTACGGTTTGAGGCAGCGAAGCCCTCGAGACCGGCACGGATCAGTCGCGCGTTCGGTGTTGATGGTCGTGAAACAGCAGCGCTGATTGTTGGACTCTGGCTTCGTCGAGGATCGGAGCCGCTCTTGCCAGGAGAGCGGATTGGTGAGGAACCGCTGTTGCTGCTCGATCTCCTCGACGAAAATCTCCGGAACACCGCACGAGGAACGCTCGGCCCTTGGCTCAATCTTCCAGAGGGTCGTTGGGTCCGGCACTCCACTCGGATTGCCGTCCCACCCGAGACCCGCGACGCGATCTTAACCGTTGGGCTCCTCGGTGCCACGGGGACTCTTGACATCGACGGCTTAACGATCCAGCAAGTTCCTGTCGATGGAATCGAAACAACAAATTTGATAGTCAACGGTGGATTTGAACTTGGTGGATCGGATCCGGCCCACTGGATTCTCGAAGGAGAAGCGAGGCGGGTTCATCCGGGTGACCGCTCATCGACGGCCCTTGAACTTGCTGAGGCGGAAGATCGTGCGATTGCGACAATTGGACTACCGGCCGATGAATTCCGACGGATTTCGGTCCGGATGAGGGCAGCAGGGACCGATCTCCGAGGGTCGGGAGGAGCACTTGCCTACCTATTCTTCTTGAATAGTGAAGGCCGACAGTTATCGGGACGTAACGGTGTCGCTCAGGTGATCCGGTGGTCTGGTACTTTCCCTTGGAGGACCGACCAAGCGATTATACCTGTCCCGACTGGTGCAGCGATCGCTGTCCTCCAGCTCGAGAAACGAGACCGTCGGGGAGAGATCCGGATCGACCGTGTGGAGGTCCTGGGCGATCGGATTGATCGGTCTGGAGTGGCTCGGTGGCGTCCATTCCATCTTGAAGGATCAGGGGCGGACTGGCCTCCCTTCTCGGCTTCGGAAGGGGTTGAAGCTGGTTCAGCACTGGATGCGAGCCACCACCTTGAGGCACCAGCTGGAAGCCATGGTTTTGTGACTCACCGCGATAACCAGCTCCAGTTCGAGGATGGTACTCCAATTCGCTTCTTTGGGGTTTCCTTGACACCTTCGCTTGCGTTTGGATCGAGGTCTCGGATTGACGCGCTGATCGATCGCCTTGCTCGATCCGGTGTGAATCTCGTCAGGATCGATGGCCTGGATGCACCTCTAGGACCTGGTGGTTCCTTAATTGATGACGCCCAGGACGACACGAGCACATTAGACCCACTCTCAGTTGACGACTTCGATTACTTTGTTGACGCCTTGAAGTCGCGCGGGATCTACCTCTGCATTGAATTGCAGGGGCAGGCGCGATTCCGTTCTGGTGATGGTGTGGTGGACGGTCGCGTCTTACCTCCTGGTGGTGGGCCAGCAGCAGCGTTTGATCCCCAAATTCGTGAGCGAGCACGACGGATCGCCACAGAACTCCTCACACACCAGAATCCCAAGACGGGACTGGCGTTGAAGGACGACCCTGTACTCGCATGGATCACGCTCGTGGGTGAGTGTTCCCTCTTCGATCTCAACGACAGCCCAGGAATCCTCCCAGCAGGACAGTCCGAAGTCTTGCAGAATCGAATCAATGATCTCCGATCAAGCTCAGGACAATCATCGTGGGAAGCTGTTGAGGCGTCTCAGTGGGGATCCTTGGCGGAAGAACTTCAGAGAATCGGCGTCCGAGTTCCGATCGCTGGGAGTTCCCATTGGCGTCGTGATGAGGAGTTCGTAGAAGCGCAACAAGGAAATGGCTTGGATCTTGTGGACGACCGCCTCTACTGGTCTCCACCGAGCTACTCAAGCCCTGATCGACGTTCACTCCTCCGCCAGCGCGCGAACGACTTGCTCACGATGGCTCAGAAGAAGGATCTGGGCATGATGCCGTACGTTGTCGGGCAGTATGCTTCCTACACTGAAGGTGCTTGGGCGTTACCGTTTGAAGGAGCTGATTTACTTCTCGCAACACAGATCGCTCGAACAGAGGGTTGGGGTGGTTTAGTGCGACGTGCGATCGGGCCCCATCCGGAAGACTGGGGAGCGGCTGCATCAGGGACGAGCGGTGGACGTGACGTCTACATCGTTCCCGAAGTCATTAACGGCAATCCACAAGTCTTTGGGCTCCTGCCCCACTCAGCTTCGCTCCTTCTCCAGCGTTCCCCGGCGGTTAATCAAGGCCGTCGAGATGATCGTGATTTGGGTTGGGATTTTCGACGGGGGATTTTGGCAATCGACACGGCTTCGACACAGGGTCTTGCGGGCTGGACCAACCGCCGTCCGAGCACGCTTAGTGATCTCACGATCAAGATTGAGAATCGATTTGGAGTGATTATTGCGTCGAGCACAAACTCGGAGCCGATTGCTCGTGCGGATCGATTACTCATCACTGCTATCGCTCAAGTCGAGCCGACTGGTCTTCGTTGGGTGGATCATTGGCATCGTGAGGTAGCCGATCCTGGTCGACCTCCTCTCCGTCTCGAGCCGATCCAAGGGAACCTCACTTGGCGTCAAGATCGTCCAGTGACGGCGTATGCACTTGACGTCTCTGGACGTCGGATCAAACAGATTCCTGTACAACGAACATCCGAGGGATTCCAAGTCCGGGTCGATAGCAATGATGGGACAATCCACTGGGAACTAGTCCGCTCCTTAGACTGAACGAACGACTGAGGATCATCGATCGTTGACGGAACGTCAGGCTTAATGCGGGTGATCTGGCAAAACAGATTATGCTCGATCTTGTTCCACCAGAAGTTGAGTCTTGTGCAATAGAAGCTCCGAGAGATCCTGAAGTGCTCTGTAATGTGATGGTCAAAGCAACTTGGAGAAGACAAATAGTGCCTACCTCTGGTAATTATGAGGCGGCGTTGCGACAAAGTTTCTGAGTCTGCCGAGTCAACTGAACGTTGGATCGTCTGGGTACACTCCACCAATAGATTCCAGCGATCGGATACACGAGTCAGAGACTCGACTGAGAACTGAGCACACTCGCAGCGTTCGAAGAGTCTCTCGAGTTACGATCAGAGATCGCAACCGTACCGCCCGTGATGAACAAGGGGCCGATGCAATGACAGGAACGCTTAGCTATCGACGTCCGATTGCACGATTCTCGATCGTGGCCTTGCTGATAATTGCCCTCATTGTCGCGATCGCTTATGTCGGGATTGCCATCTACTCGGCTCATGTCTTGACAAGTCCGACCAACCATCCACCCCAGATCAGGCTCGGTAGCGAAGCGGTTCGTTGGGAAACGGTGACTTCCGATGGTTTAACGCTCCGAGGATGGTACCTTCCTGCCGAAATCAGCAAGCAGTTGATCGTCACGGTACATGGTATGAAGATGTCCTGGGAAGAAATGGCAAGGCTCGGTGTTGACCTTCATCGCGCTGGCTATGCTGTGCTCCTCTTCGATCTCAGAGGGCATGGTGAAAGTGATCCTTCCCGACTATCGATGGGCCGAACTGAACGTGAAGATCTCCGTGCAGTGTTACGGTGGGCCAATCAGAACGGCTTTGAGTCTGACCATGTTGGTTGGCTTGGTTATTCAATGGGCGCATCAACGATCCTTCTCGAAGCGCTCCGGAATCAGGAAATCAACGCGGCTGTTCTGGACAGTCCCTACGGCGATCTGCCGAGCCTCCTCGATGATCAGCTGACCCTCCATAGTGGATTACCTTCATTCTTTAATCCAGGAATCATTTCTGCGGCCGACCACGTCTTCGGTGTTCGGACAAAGGACCTGGTTCCTATCCAAAGTGCTGGAGGTTGGGGAGACCGCCCTATGCTCTTGATCCACGGTGAGGCGGATTCAATCGTTCCCGTGGAGCAGGGGAGGGCGATTGCAAAGAAAGTCGGTCCCGCATGTCAACTCGTGACTTTGTCCGGAGTCGAGCACACTGAAGCGTATCTCGATAATCCGGTGAAGTACATAGAATTAGTAGACAGCTTCTTCAAGAATGCGCTTCAATGATCAGAGATACCGTCCTGTCTGACTCTCTGGAGTCGCGGCGACCACTGAAGGTGGCCCCATCACCACTAATGAACCGCCTCCCTCTCCTCCTTCAGGCCCAAGATCGATCAACCAGTCGGCCTCGCGGAGAATCTGCGGATGGTGTTCAATCACAACGACTGTGTTGCCCAAGTTCGCGAGGCGGTGTAGGAGTTGGAGGAGCTTTTCCACATCAGAGAAATGGAGGCCGGTTGTCGGCTCATCGAGGATATACAAGGTGCGACCCGTTGCAGGTCGACTGAGTTCTGTGGCGAGCTTTACTCGTTGGGCCTCACCCCCGGAGAGAGTTGTGCTTGACTGACCGAGAGTGAGGTAACCAAGGCCCGCCTCTTGGAGTGACTGAAGCTTCTTCAAGACACTTGGTACGTGAGCGAAGAGTTCGATCGCATCGTCAACACGGTAGTGGAGGACCTCGCCGATTGATCGTCCTTTGAAACGGATTGCCGATGTAGTTTGATTGAACCGAAGCCCTCGGCATGATTCACAGATAACGTAGAGATCGGGAAGGAAGGTCATTTCGAGCTTTCGGACACCAAGCCCCTCGCAACGGGCACAGCGTCCTTCCTTCGAGTTGTAGCTGAACCGTTGTGGTCCATAACCACGGATCCGCGCCTCGCGAGTGGTGGCGAAGATTTTGCGGATTGGATCAATCACCCCAGTGTAGGTCGCTGGGGTTGATCGCGGAGTGCGCCCGATCGGGGATTGGTCGACGACGATCGATTTGTCGATTTGATCGAGTCCGTCAATCGATCGATAGCTATCCGACTGAGGAGGTCCTCCCTCTAAGAAGCGTTGAACAGCAGGACTGAAGACCTCTAATATGAGCGTGCTTTTTCCCGAACCGCTGACTCCCGATACTGCCGTTAGGGTACCGAGAGGGATCTGCACGTCGAGCTTCTTGAGATTGTGTTTTGAGGCTCCCGTGATCTTAATCGAACCAGGGCTCTGCTGGAGCCGATCTTGGCCCAGGATTTGATGTCCAGTACCCTTCACTTTGTTGGAGAGGAATTGGAGCGTCGCTGATTGATTGTTAGAGTTCTTAATGAGTTCGTGGGGCCTTCCTTCGGCAGTGATGTGCCCTCCCAATGGACCGGCACCAGGCCCAAGATCGATCAACCAATCCGCAGCAACCATCGTTGCTTCATCATGCTCCACTACGAGGACAGTGTTGCCACGGTCGCGGAGGCGTTGCAGGCACTCCAGGAGACGATCAGTGTCACGCGGATGGAGGCCTGCGGTTGGCTCGTCAAGGACGAAGCAGGCACCAACTAGCCCTGATCCCAGGTGTGATGCGAGTCGTGCCCGCTGAAGTTCACCACCAGATAGAGTCTGAGCGCCTCGGTCCAGTGTGAGATAGCCAAGTCCAACGTCGCTGAGAAAGCCAAGTCGACGCTGCACCTCGGCGACGAGTGGCAGTGCTACGTCTTGAAGTGCAGGATCGAAACTCATCGTTGCCAAGCGCGATCCTGCGTCGTCGATGGAGTAAGAAGTCAACTGGTGGATCGCTAAGTCGCCGATGGTAACTGCACGTGCTTCCGGACGGAGTCGACTACCTGCACACTCAGGACATGGGAAATTGCTCCGGAACGCTTCTAGTGCTTCAACCTGACGTTCTCGACCCTCGCTAAGGATCATCTCCAGCGTTGGGATCAGTCCAGGACATCCGTTACCCGGGCTCTTCTGCTTAGTTCCGAGGAAGTCCTGAAGTGTGGAGTGAGGCCACGTCGCGATTGCTTCCGTCCCAGTGAGCGAGTGATCTGACAGGAATTGGGCGACAGAGAGTTTACTCTCGACATGCTTGACCATTGCGGGTGTCAGCGATTTTTTGAACGCTTCCAGAGTCTCGAAGAATGACTTTTGAGGATCTGTGAGGAGTTTCTTCGGGTCGAACTCTCGGATACTACCGAGACCACCACAGGAAGTACAGGCACCGTAAGGACTGTTGAAGCTGAAGGTCCTCGGCTCGATCTCCACAATCCCGAGACCACACTGGGGGCACGCGAGTTTTGTGCTGAATGCACTGTCTTCCCAATGACCATCATCATGCTGCACTGCAATGATTAAGGTACCATCTCCAAGCTTCAATCCGAGGTCGACACTATCGGCAAGGCGGGCACGGATTCCTTCCCGGACGACGAGGCGGTCGATCACTGCCTCGATATCATGTGGTTTCGACTTGTCAAGGTTAAGAGGTTCGCCGGTCAACTCCACCTGTTCTCGATCGACTCGGGCACGGATTAAACCCGCACGTCGGATCGCTTCGAAGGCGTCGAGGTGTCCCCCTTTCTTTCCTCGGACGAGTGAGGCGAGCAGGATCACTTTGCGACGTTCGCCAAGACCTAGGACCCCCTCGACTACCTGTTCGGCAGTCTGGGACTGAATCGGAACGCCACAATTCGGGCAGTGTGGCGTTCCAGTCCGGGCGTAGAGCAACCGGAGGTAGTCGTGGATTTCAGTGATCGTGGCGATGGTGCTCCGGGGATTCGCTCCGCCCCGTCGTTGGTCGATTGCAACTGTCGGAGGTAACCCTTCGATGAGGTCGACGTCGGGTGGCTCGAGTTGATCGAGGAACTGTCGGGCGAAGGAAGAGAGGCCTTCGATATAGCGTCGCTGTCCTTCTGCAAAAATCGTATCGAACGCTAGAGAACTCTTCCCTGACCCGGAGACCCCTGTGAGAACCACTAAGCGATTGCGCGGAATATCGACGTCGACCGCCTTGAGATTGTGGGTCCGTGCGCCTCGGATCCGGATTACTGGCCCAAGTTCTGATGCTTTGGCTGCTGTTGGCTCGGCTGATTCCGGTCCTGAATACTCCATCCTTCGGATCCGATCCTTCTCTGCAATTGCGGTCCTCCTTGGGACCGATCAGACTATCGAGTCGGGTTCATTCTAGATTCGACAACGTGACGATATGGATCAACAGAAAACCGGGCATGATGATACTGACCATCCGTCTCTTCGCAATCGCCCGAGAACTTGCGGGCGCCCCTGAGATTAAGGTGCAATTAACAGAATCGGCCCGAGTCACGGACTTGAAACGGGCGATCGGAGAACACTATCCCCAGCTCCGGCCGATCTTGGAACGGACGATGATCGCGGTCAACAATGACTATGCTGAGGAGGATCAGTTGTTGGATGATCAGGATGAAGTCGCGTTGATCCCGCCAGTGAGCGGAGGCTGAGTGTCCTCCAGACTTCAGAAGCTCCCTTAGGGATCGATGGTTTCCATCACCACTTGGAATGCTGTCGAGGCTCCCGGTTCAACGATACGGAGTCCAGCGTCAACACCGATTGCTTGTAGGTTGATTGCATCTGTTGTTTGGGTGTACGGTTCGACAGCGATGACGCCGTCAGTACCTTGCGGTGTAAAGACAACAAGCTCACGGAAGTCCTCCGCGAGGAATCGAATCTGAAACTCAGCGCCGATACCTTCGTCGATGAGTCGGCAGATCACCTGACCATCCTGATCAGGGAGGAGGCCCGTCAGGACATCGTCAACCTGGAGCCCCGCCATGGATTTCCCTCTCCGAAAATCGATCCGATTGTCAACGTCGAGGATTTCACCGGTCGGGATCGTCTCTTTAAGGACCCACTGCTTGGCAGCCGGGATGATGACTTTTGTTTTCGATAAGTCACCGCCGGCTTCGAAGGGGAGGCGGAAGTACGGATGAAAGCCGAGTCCGAACGGAAGAGGGACGTCGGATGTGTTGCTGACGGTTGCTTCGAGTCGAATCGATCGCTCTCCGAGCTGATAACGAATGGTGAGTGATCCCGAGCCCGGCCATCGAGGATTGCCTGCTCCATCGGTTGCCACAAGATCAAATCGACCTGTTATCGAAGCAAAATCGTCGCCCGAGACCTGATCGATTACACTCCACCCGGCATCGAGCGCAAAGCCGTGGATGGCGTGCGGTGGCTTGGTCAAAGGGAGCTGATAATCGGATCCGTTCCAGTGGAACTGACCGTTCCGAATCCGGTTTGGAAAAGGGAAAAGAACGGGAAATCCATGGCGTGCAGGGCGTTCGGGATTGGCCTCCCAGTCCTTTCCGGTCACAACCAAGGAGCGAGGCGCACCGGCAGCCGGCAGTTTCAAGTCGAACAGATTAAACCCATACGACGGAATCAGTGATGCTTCGGCTCCTGAGGCATCGTTGACCATGGTCAGGATCTCTCGATCACCACGTTGCTCAGTCCGGATTTGATGACTCATTGTTCTTGCTCCCTGACACTTCCTCTTCAACGTTATTTCTCGTTTGATCTTTCGATTGGAATCGTCTGAAGCCCGCTTCGCAAGCGGTGAATCCTCGATTGTCAAATAATCATAAATAGATCTGATGGGCCATTCTTAAGGGCTACCCAACGGTCGTTCTTGATCACCTGGTGCTTGTTTTCGAGACGCTCTGGGGCTACAACCGGGCCATTCATCACCATGTCACCTGTTGACAATCATTGGCCCGAGGTGACCCTGTGCCCACATTCAGTGCGTCCGATTTGACCGATTTTGCCGTCCGATTGCTCCACACTATGGGGGTGCCGGACGACGATGCCCAGGTCGTCGCCCAGGGATTAGTCGGCGCTAATCTCCGAGGCCACGATTCCCACGGTCTGATGCGGCTCCCACAATATATCGGGTTCCTACAAGAGGGGAGTTACCAGGTCGGCGTTCCGCTGAAGGTCCTTCAGGAGACCCCGGGACTGATTCTCGCTGATGGGCAGTGGGGTCTCGGACAAGTCCAGGCGCACCGGCTTCTCGAACTCTTAGTTCCGAAGGCTCGGGAGTTGGGGATCGCCGCAGGATCAGCCCGAGAGTGTGGGCACATCGGGCGGCTCGGCGAATATGCCGAGAAAGCCGCCGAGCATAACCTCGTCCTCATTGCGACCGTGAACAACAACGGTGCAGGGCAACGAGTCGCCCCCCCTGGAGGAAAGGCACCACGACTTGGAACGAATCCGCTCTGTGCGGGGATCCCCACCAACGACCGACCCGTCATCCTTGACTTTGGAACCAGTGTCGCGGCTGAAGGAAAGGTCCGGGTGTACAACATCAATCAAACACCAGTGCCGGAAGGGTGGCTGCTCGACGCTGAAGGCCAGCCAACAACCGATCCCAGCGTCCTCTACAATCAACCCCAGGGTTCGATCTTACCGATGGGTGGCGCTCAGTCGTACAAAGGATTCGGTCTCGGATTGGTGCTTGATATCCTCGCTGGAGGACTCTCCGGAGGTAAAGCGTGTCATGAAGGTGCCCCACCGGCCCGAGGTAACAACATCCTCTTCCTTCTCTTGGATCCCAGACAGTTTGCTGGTCTAGAGACACTCAATCGTGAATCGAACGGCGTGACTCAATTTGTGCGGAATACTCCCACCGTTGACGGAGTGGAGAAGATTACGCTTCCGGGTGATCCCGAGCACCAGACCTACACAGACCGATCGAAATCGGGAATACCGCTCAGCGACGGCCATTGGTCCAAATTGAAAGAACTCGCTGATCAGCTCGGCGTTACCGTTCCAGGAGCATAAGGTTCGAGTGAGAGGCTTATCAGATCTATTTTCCCAGATAAGCTAATACTGCTGCACGACGACAGAATATTTACAAGCCGCATCCGGATAAGATGAACCACCAGATGCGGCTTGAAGATCATTGCTGAGCTTCGCTCATGGAAGTTGAGCGATCTAGCCTGATGGAGAGGATCGACTTACCGACGACGACGGGTGTAGCGGTAGCAACCGAACGCACCGGCCAAGCCCATTCCGGCCATCAACAGGCTCGAAGGCTCGGGAGTCGAAAGAGGAAGGCTGGAATAGAGGATATCGGCCGGAAGGATCCCAGCAGAACCGCTCGGAGCCCCCGAGTCTGGACCACCCGAAATACTGCTGTTGAATTCGAGTCCTGCGAAGCCAGTGTTCTCGAAGTAGATCAGCTCGAACGAGTAGAGGCCAGCTGCAGCGAATTCAGCATGTCCGTTACTGAAATTGAAGTTACGGAGACTGTTGAATGAAGAAACCTCAACTCCACCGATGACGAGTCGGAAACCGTCGTCCGAGCCGACCTTGAAGTTGACATCGATTCCATCGTCTGAGAGATCGCGGTCAAAGCTCTCGTCAATCCGGATGAAACCGCTGAATGAGAAGATAGAACCGTTGACCGTTGAAGTCCGAGCGGTAGGATCCAACCCAGCGGCATCGCCACCGAGGAACGATTGGAGCATGGTCGACTCACTTTCGATGACGTTGACATCACCAGGGGTGTAGTCGATAAGCGTTGATTTGAAGGTAGCATTCGGTGTGGTGGCAGCGATCACCTCATCGGCTTCCCCGAGATTGGTGACGGTGTCGACATCATAATACGAGGCGAGGAGGCCGTCCCCAGCGAATGTGGGAGCAGGGCCTAGCAGCGCGGAGATAGGGATCTCCACACCGAAAGAAGTGGCGCAGAAGAGCGCATTGGCGAAAGTTGCAGCAACGATTGCTGCAAGCCGTCGAGCATGAAATCTGTGCATCAGTTGTTGATCCCAGGAATCGCTAAAGTGGTTGAATCTTGCAGATGGATCAAAGGTAGGGGAGGGTAACTACCTGTTGTGTGAGGGTGCATCCATCTGGCTATCCGAATTTGTTCGGACGTGTCGATTCATTGATATGAAAGGTTCAACTGTTGTGTGTATGTGGCGCGATGACTGATACGCCTCATTCCACATCGTCGTAATCTAGCGAATTCGATTCACAGGTTCAAGCGAGTAATTCATTATTATTCTTGATTATTTCCATTCCATACTTAAGTGCATGGGTCAATCCTACAAGACAACCGGAACAGAGTTCATGCATTGTTGACTCTGTCCGGTTTATGGTCGTTATTTGCTACATCAGGCGTGATGCTGAGCGCTCCGATTATCCATGGCCATAGCCACGGTCAAAGGCATCGATGTTGCGTAAGTGGTCAGAATAGACCGATCGGAAGGTATCTTGATCGACCGACCAGCGTGGATTGTCCTCGGTATGGCGATGGCAATGCTCCTCAATGAGCCGATGGAGAAACTTGAAGAGTTGCCGAGGAGTCCTCAAATGACCGAGCGCATCCTTGAGCGCATCATCACTGACCTCTTGATCGACAAATTCTCGGAGCCTGGGACCTCGATCCGTTGTATCGCCCTCACCTGCTTCCAGCTGGACACAAGCCCGAAGGCGGTCGGTAGCGAGATCATAAAGGGAAGGGCCAGTCCACCTCAGAGGCTTAATCATATTTAATTTGTCAGGGCGGGCGCGGTCATAAAATTCCTTGTCCATTTTGTCCAAGTAATAGGCAAGTTCAATCGGCAACAACAACTTGAGCCCAATTCCGGGGAATCGGAGGAATTTGTGGTCGAGGAGTGGCCAGACGAGCGCTTTCATCTTCCGAGGGTCGCCCTCGATTGCCTGGGGCTCGTCAACCCGATCCACTAAGACGACGATCCCGGCGTACCCGAGATCGGAGAGGACCCCTTGGAACTTGCGGACTAGTTCGAAGCGTTCCTCACCGGCGCCCCCTTTAGAAGCTGTCGGAAGAGGTTGCCCGGCAAGCTCGGTTGGCTTGAACCAGAGGAGTTCCCAGCGTAAGGCAGCGGGGTCGCGGCTCAAGACTTTCAAGGCACGACGGATGTCGCCAGAAGCCCAGACCGCCCGGAGGAGTCGCCAGCCCCAGTAGAGCCAACCAAGTGCGACCGCGCCGACCAACCACGGAGTAATCGACCAGCTCCGGAGCGCCTCGAATGCAATGAGGAGGCCAATTACCAACACGGTGACGCCAACGCCAATTTGTATGTCACGACGGCTCCACAAGGGACGGAATCCTGAACGCCTCCGGATGCGGTCCCAGCGTCTCTCGATCGGTTCTCCGGTGGAACTATCATACAGGGCAGCGAGCAAGAGGAGGTCGCGACGTCGGTCGAGCGAAAGCTTGGTCAAGTCAGTCCGCTCATGAGTGAGTTGATCGACCAACTGAGTGACGCCAAGTGACAGGATGGCATCCATGTGGTCGTGGAGCTTCCAACGGCTAAGAGCCTCTGTTGTGTCGGAAGCTTTGATCGCGGTCCGAAAGTGATCGAGGAATGGATTAAATTCGTCATATGAAATGATGAAGACGCGTGCGTCCGGATGCTGCTCGTTGTAGGCCTGGAGCTCGGCGATCGACTGGAGTCGCATCGCGGTCTTGCCGCTTCCTTTTTCCCCAAACACCAAGGCGGTTGAGGGATCGGCGGGATTCCCAAAGAACTTGTCCCAGGCGGGATGGTGGATCGTCCAGAGGCATCCGCTCTTGAAGACGGTATCGGTTTGGGCGTCTTCTTCGCTGAACGGATTGCCCGTAATGCCGTAATGTTTCAGGAATTGGTCGGTCTTCATGGGAACCCACGCCTCCGTTGCTTAGGTCGACCTACCGTCGCCTTCAGTCGGTTTTCTTCAACCTAGCCCAAGGTCATAACCGATCTCCCCCATTTCAGGCAATCGCAGGACAAACCCGCGGCGCGAGATCCTCTCTAAAAAGAGTGATGAGACCGGCTTCGATCAACAATAACGCATGCAACGCAGGAATCCTAAAGGCTGAATCGCTGATGTGGCGACGATCCAGAATCAGTTTCCCGGAATCGAAGAACGCTCGGGCCACTCTTTGTAGGAAGAGCAACCCGAGCGTTCTGGTTGTTACCAAGTTGGCGACTCAATCAAATGAATGATTGGTCTCACTTTGAGAGTCGGATTACTCGTCGGTTGATTCCGAGGCTTTAGCGGCAGCCGCTTCTGCCCGAGCACGTTCTTCTCTCATCTTCTTGCGGATTTCTTCCATTTGCTTGGCGAAGAGCTCGGTGAGATCGTCTTTGTCACCTTGGGTAAGGTCTTGGCCGTGCTTGGTCATTCCGAAGAAGCCAAAGCACATTTCGTCAGTCGTGGCCTCACCATAGGTGACGTCAATCGGTTCCAAGACCGGCTGGTTCGGGTTGTCAGCCGAGTTGTCATAGTGAGCGATCACCTTGACCTTTGAACCCGCAGGGAGCGTGACCCGCTCGGCGAGTTCATAGTGGAGCTGCCAGTTGAAATCCCACTGGTCGATCCGGATCAGCTCGATCTTCTCTCCGCTCGGCAATTCCGCAAACATTTCCATGTCCTTCCCGAGGACGTGCATGTGCGGGATCACATTGTGAATGTCAATTGCCACGGGGATCGGGAGCGTCTCGGCAGTGACTTGATAGTAGCTGTCGCCGGCGGGGATTCTGAACCGCGTATTGCCAGCGGCCCAGACATGATACGCTTGCTTAATCGGCTGGTCCTTCGGGGCGAGGTAGAGACCGATTCGGCTTCGATCCTTCTCGACTTTTCCGGTCGGGTGGTAGTGAACTTGCATGATCACATCGGAGCCAGTTGGGAGCTTTCGACCCGTACCTTCCGGCATGAATTGGCCGTTTGCGCCGGGTGCCCAACCGCTGAGGTCGCCGGTGATGTCGATCATCGGGCCACCGAAGCATTCGTAGCCTTGGAGTTCGTCTTGAGCGTCGAGTTTCGCTCCTTCGCCCTTGGTGTCAATGTAGCCGAGGATGTGGTGGACGACTCGAGGGTTTCCTGGTTGGTACTCGATCCCGATGACTTCAGCATCTTCAGGGAGAATGTTCGGGATCACAAAGCATCGGTAGATGTCCGAACCACTCGCCGGTACTTCGAACTCTTCAGGCATCTCGATGATGAGGTCCGGCTCGCCAAGGGCCCAGCCTTCTGGGAATGCGGGAGCCTCAGGAGCCTCACCTTCGCCTCGGGGGGCACCGGCATCTGCCCAGGCTTCGAAGGTTGCGATTTCTTCTTGGGTCAGTGACCGATCATGGAGGAACGGGGTATCGCCGTAGTCGGGCGAGGCCAGCCAAGGAGGCATCCGACGGTCCAGCGTGACCGTGGCAAGGTCAAACGCGTGGCGCTTGGCTTGTAGGTAGGTTTCGAGGGGGAACGGACCGATTTGCTCTGCTCGGTGGCATTCTTGGCAATGCTGTTGGAGCAAGGGAGCGATATCGTCAACCCAGGTTGGAGTCCGAGTTTCTTCGAGTTTGGCTTCGTCGAGGCTTGCGACGACTTCGACATCGACCGCAGGATCGACACTCGCAAGCAGGACGTCGGCTTCAGGAGCCCTGATCCCGGCCAACATCGCTGATCGCGAAACTGCTCCGGTGGCGCAGCAGTCAAGTTCGTCTGCGTCAACATCAAGAGCGCAGGCGGTTTCCATCGGGCAGAGCCCGTCAGCCTGCGCGGCTGCATCCGCGTTGCACGATAGTTCCATGTTGTCGGAGTATGGGCAACCTCCGGCGAGAGTTGAGCAGGTCCGATTCAGTGCATCACCGGTGGACAAGCCAGTGAGCCGATCGAATCGGTCAGGATCGAAGTAGGCGAAGGCGGTTGAAATCCCGAGGACCGCGACACCGAAGACAGCGGTGAAACGTGCCGGTTTCGTCGGGGCTTGCAGAAATCGTCGCATTAAGGAACTCCAGAACGCAGCGGGGCGGAAGAGGTAAAAAATGAGCGAATCCAAGAGGGGCTTGTTGTCTCTGTGGTGATCCGTGACGAACAACTACCGTTCGAACTCAATCGGGAATGGGTTCCGTTCGGCGTCAGAAAACAGGCAGGGTACAGCCGATTGCACGAGTCCGAGGCTCGGCGATGGTTTCTCCCTTAAGAATGGCTTCGATCGCGTCCCGGAGATCTTCGACGCGGATCCGTTGGCGTTTTCCCACACTATTCCCAGGACTCTCAGGACGCCGATCAAAGAAGAGGTCATCAATTCGGCCAAGGTATTGGACCTGGCGTTGATCATCGACCACCAAGGCGGTCGGGACAATCTCGACACCGATCTCTTGGGGGAGGTCAGCAGAGTCCAGCCGGGCGGTCGGGAACTCTACCTGGTATTCGTCAGCGTGCGCAGCGATCTCTTCGATGGGGGTCTTGTAGTCGACGAAGAGGCCGACGAGGCGGACCGGTTTCCCCTCGAACTGCTCCCTGAGTGCATTTAAGGTCGGGATGTATTGATTCGATACCGGACATTCTGTCCAGAGAAAAACGAGCGCAAGCGCCCCGTCACTCGGTGCTTCAAGTGACAACTGAGCACCGTCGAGTCCTCTGATTGACTTGATCGGAAACCCCGGAAGTCTTGATTGATCGGCCGACGCGCTGGTGTCATCGGCCAACGTTGATCCTGGATTCAAGAGGATTGGTAACACCCAGACCAATATGTTAAATTGACAATTCATAAGAGATCCGATGATAAGAAGGCTGAAGAATGGATCAATTCGTCGAAATCTCTGGAATAGTGCACTGAACAATATATCAAATTCGTCCGTTAGTCGGCATCACAATCCGAGGCCATTCACTATATTCTCACACAAAGGTCTGAAGGGTTCGATTGGTGATGAGTGGGAACCGCTGAGACTCGTGGAGCGGGCTTGTCGAGTCTCTAGGTTCGAGCTATATTGCTGCCCAATACCAAAGGAACGATGATGGTCTTGAGTAATGAGACTCGGAAATCGTTTCGTTGAGGGTCGCAGATGGTTGGTATCGGGATCGTTGGTATCGGATTTATGGGGATGATCCACTACCTTGCGTCGGAGCGGGTTGCCGGAGCGAAGGTAGTTGCATTCTGCAGTCGCGATCAGAAAAAGCTCTCGGGAGATTGGACTGGGATCCAGGGGAATTTTGGACCGCCGGGCACTCAGATGGATCTCTCTGAGCAAACCTGTGTTCGTGAGTTCGACGAACTCCTGACGCTTCCTGATGTGGAACTGGTTGACCTCTGTGTACCGAATGGCTTGCATGCTGATCTCGCTGTAAAAGCGATGGAAGCAGGTAAGCACGTTCTGGTCGAGAAGCCGATTGCGATGTCGCTTGAGGATGCGGATCGGATGCTTGAAACTTCCGAGCGGACCGGTAAGACGCTGATGGTCGCTCATGTCTTGCCGTTTTTTCCCGAATTCAAGTTCGCCCGCGAAGCAATTGCATCGAATCAGTTCGGTAAATTGAAGGCAGTTCATCTCAAACGAGTGATCTCAAAGCCCGATATGTCTGACGACGAAGCGATTGCGGCGACCGGCGGGCCTGCCGTGGATCTGCATATTCACGATACCCATTACGTGGGACTGGTCGTCGGGACTCCAAGGGCGGTCCGAAGCCGAGGGGTCTTCGAAAATGGCCACGCAATTCATCTCGATACCCAGTATCTTTTTGATGATCCCGAGTTATCCGTCTCAGCAATTTCGGGAGCCTTGAGCATGGCCGGTCGCGCCTTTAATCACGGTTTTGAGTTTTACCTTGATCGCGCGACCCTTTGCTTCGAATTTGCGACGCTCGGTGACACGCCCCATGTTGCGACCCAGCTAATGGTGATGCACCATGATGGGCAGATTGAATATCCGACTTTGGGTGACGGAGATCCGATTGCTGCATTTGCTTCGGAGATCGAGGCCGCCAGTCGGGTGGTCAAGACTGGAATTGAAGTCGCCGAGCTTTCCGGCCGATTAGCAAGACAAGCTTTAAATCTCTGTGAAGCGGAAGTTCGGAGTGCCCGAACGGGCGAAACTGTTTTGCTCGGCTGAAGCCTTGCCGAAATCCAAAAGTGAAGGTCCGACGGCAGGAAGTCTGGAACGACCAAAGGCATCGAAAGAACACAAGACGACGCCGACGTAGCAGGAGGCCCGCGCGATGTCGACGACCCTGACCAACTCCGATCGGATCCATCAGACCGCCGTTGTGAGCACCGAAGCAGCACTGGCTCCCGATGTCCAGGTCGGCCCGTTCGCCATCATTGATGGCCCCGCTCAGATCGGTCCTGGGTGCATTATCGAGGGACACGCTTGTATCAGCGGACCGGTCATCCTTGGTCCCGAGAGTTTCGTAGGGCATGGGGCATTGATCGGTAAACATCCCGATCCAAGGCCGGAAGGGGATCAGAATGGTCGGTTGGTGATCGGTAGCGGTAATGTCATCCGCGAATATGTCACCATCCAACGGGGACGAGCGGGCGGTGAGACCCGGATTGGTGACCGCAATTACATCATGATCAATGTCTCGATCGGTCACGATACGGTGGTTGGGAACAGTTGCACGGTCGTTAATGGCGCCTCGATTGGCAATCACGTCTCGCTCAGCGACGGGTGTGTCCTCTCAGCGCATTCTTCGATTCACGATGGTGTCCGTGTCGGCCGATTAGCGATGATCGGCGGATTGGGCTCGACAGACAAAGATGTTCCCCCCTTTGTTCTGGTCCAGAGTCACAACGCGATCTCTGGTTTGAATCTGGTCGGGCTCCGACGTGCCGGGATCAAAGCTTCCACGGTCGCTGCGCTCCGCGAGGTTTTCCGTGATCTCTCCAGAGACCGAAAACGGTCGACTGGTTCCACGATCGAGCAACTCCGTGTGTCGATGCTTGATGTTCCCGAGGTCCTAGAGCTGTTGGAGTTTATCGAATCGAGCCAGCGTGGCGTGAATCAGGTCCGAGGATCAGAGCGGCTTCAGCGGACCTTCTAGCGGGCCTACCAAGCTGAGTGGCTGGCTTGACTTAGGTCTGGGGCGGCCCTTTCTTTAGCTCGATAGACTCCGAAGCCCCATCTCGGCGTTGGAGTGATGCCCGGATCCGCTCAAATTCTTCTGGTCCCAATTCTCCAGCCTCCAAAGCCTTGCGAAACGAAGCTTCGGGGTCAGACTCGTCTTGATCATCACCGTGAGCCTTCCGTCGATAGGCCTCAATTACCTTGGTGCCGATTGCGGCAATGACCAACAGAAGAGCAACGAGGAAGGTCCCGGCGAGTAAGTTGACTGTTTCGCTATCAAGTCCGAACATCGGATGATCTCTTTAATAGAATACTGATAAGCCGGCTAATCGGTTGATTCTGTCGAGTGAACTGGGCCTAAGAATCTGATCGAGTGGTTGGACATCCGGCTTGGTAACGATAAGATAATATGGTGCATAAGCAGTCAGGCAGGTTTTGCCGATTCCCGATTCCGAGATCGAAAGCCTGTTTGCTCTTCGCGAGTGATTCGGAGGAGGATCGAAACAATGGTACGAGTCAGGATTGGTCTCGGTCTTGCCGTCTTGTTCTTGATGATAGCTCCCGCTGCTCAAGCTCAAGCGGTCGGTGGAATTGATGCGATATTCTCGGCAGACCCATTCAGCGCCTACTACGGGTATTTTCTACCTCGGCAGCAAGCCCTGAGTGCCCAGCAATCATTTGGCGCCACAGCGACCTTGAACCAAAATGCACTTGATCGCCGCGCTGCTGCACTGGCGGCTCCTCCGGTAGCCTTTACGGGGACACCAAACTTTGATGTCGACCCCATCCTGGAACGCTCGGGAGTCCGGAGAGCAACGGTCTTAGTCCCTGGCCAACAAGCTGGCCCTGCTCCGATCGGTTATTTTGGCCGGTCTTCTCCCCGATTCAGCTCTGTCAGAACGGGTGCTCCAGGCTCTGTCCGTGCCCCTCGGCTCCCTCGAGAACGGATCCCCCAACTGGGCGGAGGACGTAGAGCAGTTGGAGGCTTCGGAGGTGGTCGTGGTGGTGCTCTTGGAGGTGGCGGTCTTGGTGGCGGCGGAATCGGAGGTATTGGAGGTTGCGCTCTTGCTGGACGCCCAAAAGGTGTTGCTCGTCGGATGTCAT
>CAZEAN010000060.1:0-34856 GCA_964510225.1 uncultured Isosphaeraceae bacterium | reverse complement strand
CGGATGCGCAGCATCCAGTACGACACCGTCGACTATCAGCCGAACTACGACGGGAAGCACGAAGAACCCCGGGTCTTACCTTCGAAGTTCCCAAACCTATTGGTTAACGGATCAGGCGGGATCGCCGTCGGGATGGCGACGAGCATCCCGCCGCACAATCTCGGCGAGGTCTGTGATGCGTTGGTCGCGATGATCGACAACCCGGAGATCGACCTCCATGGCTTGCTCGAACATCTTCCCGGTCCCGACTTTCCGACTGGAGCGACGATCTGCGGCCGCTTCGGGATCATGGAAGCTTACCGGACCGGCCGAGGCCGGATCACGCTCCGGGCCAAGTACGAGATGGAGGAACTCAAGGACGGTCGGACCAACATCAGTTTCACCGAGATTCCGTACCAACTCACGAAGGATGTCGTCGAGAAGAAAATTGCAGACCTGGTCAACAGCGGTCGCGTGAATGGGATCACCGCAGTCAATGATTATAGTGACCTAAAACAACCTGTCCGGATCACGGTAACGATCAAGCGTGGTGAAGACCCGAACGTCATCCTCAATCAGATTTTCCAGTACACGCCGCTTCAAGATACGTTTAGCGTGATTATGCTCGCGCTGGTTGATGGTCGGCCGAGAACTCTCCCCCTTCAGGAAATGCTCCGGCTCTTCCTGGATCACCGGGTTAATGTGATCCGACGTCGGACTCAGTACCAACTCAAGCAAGCCCGACAGCGTGCTCACATCGTTGAAGGCTTGTTGATCGCGCTGCACTACATTGATGAAGTCATTCGATTAATCCGGACCTCGGCAAACCCGGTTGAAGCCAAAGCAAGATTGATGGGTCTGGAAGTATCGGACCAGATCCTCCGCCGGGCCCTTGATGATCCCGAAGCTCGGGCGACCGGCCCTCTAACGCGCAATCAAGCCGACGCGATCCTCGCGATGCGGCTCCAACAACTGACCGGTCTCGAAGCCGACAAGCTCGCTGACGAATACCGCAAGCTCCGCGAGGAAATTGCGCGGTTCGAGGCCATTCTCGCCGATGAACAACTCATTTACGACCTGATCCGGGCCGACCTCCGTGAACTGAAGCAGAAGTATTCCGACCCTCGGCGCTCGGTTATTAGTAGCGAAGAAATCGGTAATTTTGACAAAGAAGCTCTCATCCGTGAAGAGTACATGGTTGTCACCATTACTCATGACGGCTATATCAAACGTTTGCCTCCTTCCACGTACCGATCCCAAGGGCGAGGCGGCCGTGGGATCTCCGCGACAAACACGCGTGATAATGATTTCCTTCAGTATATGTTTGTTGCCCTGACGCACGATTACATTCTCTTCTTTTCAGATCGAGGCAAAGTCTACTGGCTCAAAGTCTATGACATTCCCGAAGCGAGTCGGACCGCCAGTGGTCGGGCGATCGTGAACCTCTTGCAACTCGAAGAAGGGGAGCGAATCACGGGTTTCATCCCCGTCAGAGAATTTGCCGAGGATGAGTCATTGGTCATGGTTACCCGGAAAGGGACGGTCAAGAAAACACTTCTGACAGCATTCAAGCGTCCCTTGGGTCGAGGGATCATCGCGATCGGGCTCGACGAAGGAGATGAACTCATTGACGTCGGTCGGGTCAAGACAGGAGACCATGTCCTGCTCTCGACTAAGCAAGGGATGGCGATCAGGTTTGCGGAGACCGATGTCCGTGCGATGGGGCGGACCGCGCATGGGGTCCGGGGGATCGCGCTTGGCGACGATGATGAAGTTGTCGGGATGGTGGTGGCCAACAGCGACGAAGAGTCCGACTCGTTGCTTACGGTCTGCGCTCGAGGTTATGGCAAACGGACCTCACTTTCCGAATACCGGACGCAAGGACGCGGGGGCAAAGGCTTGATCGATATTAAGACGACCGATCGCAACGGAACCGTGGTGGCAATTGCGAAAGTTGTCGACGAAGACGAGGTGATGATCACGACCGTTGGGGGAATCTTGATTCGGACCCGGATGGCGGATGTGAGCTCGATCGGCCGCAATACACAGGGAGTCCGTCTAATCCGATTGGATGAAAGTGACAGTGTCGGCTCGCTCGCCAAGCTCCCGACCGAAGAACTCGACTCGGAGATCGATTCTGAAAGAGAAGAACCTGGTATCGTCTCTTCTGATGAGAATACGGAATCAACCGCTTCTCCGGTCGATGACGTGGGGGCTACAGCCTCAGAAGACTCGGAGGAAGGTGACCCAGAAATCTCGTGAGTGGAATCCTCTTGATGGATTGATTGATGGACCTTCGGAACTAGCCGCTGGGCTCTCTTGAGGCAGTCCACCTCTGGCTCGCTCATGGGGCGATGCAGTGCCCTTGGGAAGTCCGACCAGAGTCGGGCCAAACTTGAAACGGCTCCTCTGCAGAATCTGTAGGCGCTAAGTCACCGATGGATCGGTCTACCTTGGCTGGCTGAACTACTGATTTAACGATCCGATTGATCTCTGGGTTGGTAGTTGACTGTTGGGTGGGACTCGGGAGTGGTTCGAGTCGTTCTGCGGCACACTCGGCGCAGACCCACTGATGGCCAAACTTTCTTCCGACGCAACATTAGCCCCGGTCAGCCAGCACGGGTTCTCGACCTCCCTGCTGATCTAGAAGTGCCAGCTTCATGACGGGAGTCAATGATACTTGGCTCAAGATCTGGGGACCTTTCCAAAGAGCCACCCAAGAAGACCACCTATTGAAGAGTCTTATCGATCCCAACCGGATGTTCTAAATGCGGAGTACTTGCCTTGGATGCAAGCTTCTCCGGATGTTCGGAACAGAGCAATCAGTTGGAAGGATATTAGATTCCTGTCGAGGCTAGCTCGGTCGCAGATTCAAGAGTCTTCGTTCCGTCAATCTTCCAGCCCGATCCTTCCTCTTCGATCCAATGAAGCACTAGGTCGAGCCTTCTGGCTGGAGGTTCCGGAGCGTTTGCTGGTGGATTCGTGAGCGGTTTACCGGTTACGACAGTAAGACTCACCAGCGACTCATTGCGATCGGCCCGGCCACCCCCTCGGAGGATCGCGGACATCTTAACATCATTTTTTCCACGACGAGGCCCCTCGAAGTCGAGCCGGTCACGATACTGTTCGTACCAGGTTTGGAGATCTCCCTCTGTTCCTTCAAGAGCGAGTTTTTGGAGCCCGTCGAGGTTTCGATCTGCAAAGAGTCCGCCAGCGTACTCGGCACGCGCTTCCAAATCACTCGGAGGACCCAACGAGCTAATGTAATTCACCGCACCATAAATAATACCGACCGCAACAGCGACACCAAGGACTCCCTGTAGCACAGGTGTCGGTACTTTCTTGAGAACAGCTAACGGGTTGAGATTACTGAAATCGATTCCTTCATCCCGACTCGATCGCTGCTTTCCCGCTCCCTTCTTTTTCCCTTTCCCAGAAGCCTCCCGAGGGTCCCCCATGACAATGGCACCGGTACTGTCCATATAGAAGATGGACCGGCACTTTTTGCAGGACATCCGGCTGTTGAGTCGATCGAGCGGGATCTCACCGTAGGCGCCACAGCTCGGACAATTGATCGGAATCATGGAAAAATCCCCGGCTCGAACCAATCAAACGCGATTCCACGTTCATCCGACCTTGGCGATCGAGTGCCCCGAACCCAACATCTGAGTTAGATCAATGAGCCAAGAATGAACTTAGAGATCGGATGCAGCGTGTTGATCTTTGATATAGCCTCGACGACTCCATTCTACTCTATCTTATCCTTGAAGTTGATGAGAGTCAGGAGTTGGCAACGCCCGAACTTTGAACTCATCTCAACCCAGGAAAGTTCGGGTGACCATCGTGATGGACGAGTGGTTTCTGTAAAGACCTCCCCATTCCGTTCAGACATTATATCTAGTCGTTCTTCCCTCAAAGTCCGGGAGTTGGATGGATGCGTGCCGCAATCACGGGAATCAATGGTTTCGTCGGCGGACATCTTGTGGAACATCTGGCCGATGCGGGTGATTCGATCATCGGGTTATCACGATCGGGGCAATGGCCCGAGCCGATTCCATCATATGCCAGGAACGCCGAAATCGAACCGTTTGACCTTGTCCGTGGTCCGACTGATAAGCTCATCGATTGGGTTCGTCGGAACCGCCCGGAGGCTATATATCATCTCGCGGCACAAGCGAATCCTCGGGAGAGTTTTGATGACCCCGAGTCAACCTGGGAGTTGAATCTCGGCGGCACCCTCACGTTGCTCGAAGCAGTCCGGCATGCCAAGGTCGGACCCCTCCCAAGGATCATCCTGGCAGGGTCAGGGGTTGCCTACGGGAATCCTCGGGCCGACGAATTGCCAGTGACCGAATCATGTCCGCTCCGTCCAAATAATCCCTACGCCGCGAGCAAGGCTGCTGCTGATCTCTTGGGAATCCAACAAACGCTCGCATTCAAGCAGCATGTCATCGTGGCCCGGCCGTTTAACCATGCCGGTCCGAGGCAATCGGATCGTTATGTGCTCAGTAGTTTTGCTCGGCAGGTTGTCGAGGTTGAACGGGGAGACCGTGATCGGATTGAGGTAGGGAACCTTGAGGTTGTCCGCGACTTTACGGACGTCCGCGACATTGTGATTGCCTATCGACTCCTGGCGCTCCGTGGAAAACCAGGCGAAATCTATAATATCGGAACTGGTCGTAATCAGTCGCTCACGAGCCTCTTGGAGATCCTCCAGAACCAGGCAAGGGTTCCCGTTGAGGTAGTGGTCGACCCCGATCGAGTCCGTCCTGTCGACTTGCCGCTGCTCTTAGCCGATTCCTCGAAGCTCCGCGAGGAGACTGGTTGGGAGCCCCGCTACTCTATCGAACAAACCTTGGCTGATATGCTCGGATATTGGAGAGAAATGCTGAACTGAGCCTCGCGCTGGTCACTGGCTTTGGGTGGTTGGTTGCTCGAGAGGGAGTGCAGCCGTAAGATGGCCGGCGACTCACGTAACGGAGATTAGACGCCCCCAAGATCCGAAAGCGGACACCGATGGCCTCGACAAGCTACTATCTGGCCCTGGACCTCGGCGCGGAGAGTGGTCGAGGCTTACTCGGCCGATTTGACGGTACGCACTTGACCTTGGAAGAGATCCATCGGTTTCCGAACGGTCCGGTCCGGATGCTTGACACGCTCTACTGGGATCTCCCTCGGCTTTTCGAAGAAGTGAAGCAGGTCCTCCGCAAGTCGGCCTCCGGCGGTGCCAAGCCGGAAGGGATCGGGCTGGATACCTGGGGGGTTGATTTCGGGCTCGTCGGTCGTGGGGAGACGCTCCTCGGTAATCCAGTCCACTATCGGGACCCTCGGACCGACGGGATGATCGAGGCGGCCTGCCAGATTGTCGGTCGCGGACGGATTTATGAGATTACGGGTTTGCAGTTTCTCCCGATCAACACGATCTATCAGCTCTTGGCATTGAAGCAGGCCAACTCACCCCTCCTTGAAGTCGCCGAGACCCTCTTGATGATGCCTGACCTCTTCGGCTGGCTTCTCACCGGACGTCGGGCGGGTGAGTTTACTGACGCCAGCACCACGCAGTTGCTTGATGCGCGGTCAAGAGGCTGGTCGGACGAACTCTGCCAGTCGCTCGGAATCCCACGAAGGATCCTTCCCGAATTGATTCTACCAGGGACGACACTGGGGACACTCCGGTCTTCGATTGCTGAAGAAACCGGGATGTCGACAACGACAGTCGTGATTGCACCAGCGACGCATGACACCGCGAGCGCTGTGGTCGCTGTTCCAGCAGCAGGGAAGTCGGCGGGTGATCGTCCCGATTGGTGCTACCTCAGCTCCGGAACCTGGAGCCTGATGGGAGTCGAGGTGGCCGAGCCCATTATCAATGAAACGACCTACCGCTACAACTTCACCAATGAAGGGGGAGTCGACGGGACCACGCGGCTCCTCAAAAACATCATGGGGCTCTGGCTTGTCCAGGAATGTCGACGGACCTGGGCACGATCTGGTCGGGAGTATTCGTACGAAGACCTGATTCCCCAAGCGGAAGCCGCGACGCCGTTTCAATCGCTGGTCGATCCTGACCACCATTCGTTCCTCAGTCCTGGCGACATGCCCGCGCGGATCGCTGACTTCTGCAAGAGTTCGAACCAGCCGATTCCCGAGGGTGAAGGTGCGTTTGTCCGTTGTGCTCTAGAGAGTTTGGCGCTGAAGTACCGGTGGGTGACGGAACGTCTCGAAGAGATCACCGGGACGCCGATCAAGACGATTCATATCGTTGGGGGTGGATCACGTAATGCGCTCTTGAACCAGTTTACGGCGGATGCCACCGGTCGGCAGGTTCTCGCTGGACCCGTGGAAGCAACCGCGATTGGTAATCTCCTGATGCAAGCGAAGGCCTGTGGTCGGATCGATTCGATCGGCGACCTCCGGCAAGTCGTCGCCTCGTCATTCCCAGTTACGGTGTATGAGCCAGGCGAAACGACTGCTTGGGAAGAGGCATACGGGCGATTCCAATCCTTGATTGCATCACCCTCGAGTGTTTGACTCCACCACCTGAATCGTGATCATGACGTCGGTTGAATCAATAGAGACGGAACGACTCCGAGCGCGTCGAGTTTCGTTTACTGATCTTTCTGATTACTGCCGGATGAACGCTGACCCCGACGTGATGGCGACTCTCGGTGGTCTTCGGTCCGCTCAAGAAACCGCTGACGGTCTTCAGAAGCTGATCGACCATTGGGACCAGCACCACTTCGGCTGGTATACCCTCTTTGATCGATCTGACGGCAGATTCGTCGGACGAGGCGGCATCCGTCACGTCTCGATCGGTGGTGCTGATGAAGTTGAGATCGGCTACGCGTTCTTGAAGCCTTATTGGGGCCGCGGTCTTGCGACCGAACTCGCTGCCGAATCCGTCCGGATCGCCTTCGAGGTTCTCCACTTCGACGAACTTGTTGCCTTCACCCTACCGACTAATCGAGCGTCACAACGCGTGATGGAAAAAGTTGGTTTTCAGTTCGAACGCAATGTCCAACACGCTGACTTACCTCATGTGCTTTATCGATTGCACCGCACCGCAGTGAACTGAGAGGCGATGGTACTTTCGGGCGGCATCTCATTGTCGATTGATAGCGTTTAGTGGGCTTATTCTGCTCTCGACACACTACATAGGTGACAAGCGAGTGAACTCGATTGCGTAGGATTCCTCCGCAAGAAGACGTAGAAAAACAAGGTCGTGTACCCAAAGTCTTGGTGATGAGTGGCTGGCTCTGTCTTATTGGTCAAGGTAAATAGTTTATTTTATATTCAATTGTGCATCGTCTGAATTGTGTCTCAGCATCGGTCTCGAATGAAGGTCGGGGACACCAGAGGAATATGGGCCTCGCCAAGAAGTCCAGCGGCGGGTTGGTGAAGCAGGCGCGGAAGGATCTCTCGTTTCAATCGCGACTTCTAACTTCGTTGTACAGGTGAGGCTCTGGTCGAGTCAGGTGCAAGCCGATAGACTGCACAGATGTTTTAACCACGTTCGATGCACCACGATTGGAAGCGAATAATCTTGGAAATCGTCGATAAGACAAATGATGACAGGCCTTTGAACCATGTACAGTTGTTCCGATGGATTGGGTTCGGGGGGCTAGGTTTAGCGGTAGTTGTGGTGTCGGTGGTGTTACTGCCTTGGTTGTTGGGCTCCGACCCAGATCAGCTTGTTACAGAGATTGAACAATATGTCGAAACCCAAGAATTTGATCGAGCGTTCGAGGGACTCCAGAAACTTGAGGCGCACCGTCCACCAACTCCTGAAGACCATCTCCTCCGGGCTCGAGTAGCAATCGGTCAGGAGATGATCGATGACGCCATTAACGAACTGGAGCAGATTCCCGATGACCATCCGCTGGGCTCGTTCGCCCGCCTTCGTGCTGGGCAGCTCTTTCGGAAGTCGGATCAACTTGTTCCTGCAGAAGCACAGCTCTTGAAGGCGATTGAACTGGATCCCATGAATCTAACCGCACGTCGAGAACTCATCGGACTCTACAGTATCCAGCTCCGCCGTGATGACGTTCGAGCCCAGTTTAAGGCACTGGATGCACAGGAAACACTCAGCTTTCAAGACCTCTACTTTTGGACGCTCACACGACGTTGGGATTGGGATGTCGACGAAAACGTTCTCCGTCTGGAACGTGCACTTGTGGTAAACCCTGCTGATCGCTTGAGTCGACTGGCGCTGGCACGTAAGCATCTTCGGTCGGGGCGCTATCAGCAGGCGGAGGAAGTCCTTGCTCTAGTGGAGGAAGATGACTTGCAAGGGCGAATGCTTAGGGCGGAATTGGCCTTGGAACAGGGAGAGACCACAACAGCATCACGACTACTTGATGAGGCTCCCGAGGAACTGCCAGAACGTTGGGTATTGGAAGGTCGATTAGCGATGCTGCGTGGCAATCTCGACCTAGCAGTTGATCTGTTTCAAAAGGCGTTCGACTCACGCCCTGGAGATCGGGCAGTACTAAATGACTTGGTGGCGAGTTTAAAGAGCCTCGGGCGGGATGATGAGGCACAGACGTACCTGGAGCAATCGCGCCTTCATGACAAAATGTCGAGCGTCTTTGAGGATGCATCGAATGACAACGAGGCCGTTGATCTTCAGTTGCTCCTCAAGTTAGCAGGGGCGTGCGAACAGGTTGGATGGTTTGCTGAGGCTCGTGCTTGGTTTGAACTCGCCTTGTTAGCTGACCCACTGAATCGCCAGGCGCAAAACGGGATGATCCGACTAACCACATCGCCCACTCCGTGAATCGTAAAGGTGATATGTTCATTAATGGTAAAAACAACGGCAACCTGGTAAATGATAAGGTTTCATGAAAAACAGGAGACTAAAGTGTTTGTCAAGACGCCTTCAATTTGGTATCTCAGAAAGATCCTCTCCCTTCATCGTTCTTGAATCTCGGCATCACATCATTGATTCCCCAAACAGTCGGATTTGGCGGAATCAGTGCATGATTCTGTCATGCTTAGAAAGGCTCAATACATGCGATCAAATTCGCAGCAGCTGACTATTCAGTCCCTCTTTACAACACTCATGGCGTTCATTGTCATGACGCTCACATCGGGTGGCTGTGCGGATCCTAAAAACAAAATGGGGAGCATTTCCGCTCCAGCGGAAGATCGAAACAGCTTGGTCGATCCATTCGCTGAAAGCGATCCGGTCAAAGAGGACTTCAGCGAGGGTGGTCAGGGCGGTGCAGCCCCTAAGTCGTTAAAAGGTGGACAATCGGCTACGGCTGGTGAGCCCACAACCCCGTAAGTGCAGATATCAAACGTCCGTGATATTCGTTTGATTCCGGGTTGTAATGATCGACTGATTTGCATGTCCGTCGGTGTTACATTTCCTGTTAGCCGATCCGGTTGCCGTTGCTCTTTTTTTCTTTCCAGACCGGTTTGGCATCGGTGATTGATTGCCTTTTTCGAACTCTCTTTTCCAACCTTCAGAGGAGTTTCATCCCATGATTCGTGCTCGAATCCAGTCGATTAAGGGGTTTACCCTGATCGAACTCTTGGTCGTTATCGCCATTATCGGCGTTTTGATTGCGTTGTTACTGCCAGCAGTTCAGTCGGCTCGTGAAGCTGCCCGCCGAGCGCAGTGCACTAACAATTTGAAGCAAATTGCTTTGGCCGCGCACAATTACGTCGATGCCAATGGCTCGCTGCCCAACGCTTTTTTCCAACGTCACAATGGTGTTGGATGGTGGAGTGGTGGTAGTATTTTCGTACCTCTTGCTCCCTACTTTGAGCAAAATGCACTTTACGACATCACCAACTACGATGTTCACATGTACGACGACGCTAACTGGACAGTCTCCGGCACCAATATCGACACGTTGTGGTGCCCGAGCGACCCGACTATCGAAGAAGAGCGACTCTACGATGCACCTCTGCTTCCCGACGAAGGTGTCTCGCCATACCCGATGAACTACACCAACTATGCTGGAAACGCAGGGACTTGGTTCCAATTCACCACCAACAGCGCGCGTCTGGCTCAGATGAACGGACTGTTCAATACCGGTTTTAACGTCGTTAGATTTGCTGACATCAAAGATGGCTTGAGCAACACCATCGCCTTCAGTGAACGGGCTCATGGTCTTCTTGAGGCAGGTGCGTTGCAAGATTGGCACTGGTGGACCTCGGGTAACTACGGTGACACCATGTTCAACACCATGTTCCCAATTAACCCGCAGAAGCGGATTAATGACGTGGACTCAGGTGGCGGTTCTTCGACCGCTTTCATTGCGGGCGCTTCCAGCTTCCACCCTGGGGGTGTTAATGCCGCAATGACGGATGGCTCCGTCCGGTTCCTCAAGGATACGGTTGACACTTGGGCCTTTGACAGCACGACTGGTCTGCCGGTTGGTGTGACTCGAGTCGATGGACTCTTTGAACTTGCTCCTGGCACAAAGGTGGGTGTCTGGCAAGCGTTGAGCACTCGTTCGGGTCGTGAAGTGATCAGTGCCGACCAGTACTAATGAATTGCTTCTCGGGTTAGTGACCCCAGTTTTGCAGTAATGATTGTCTGAGTTCTCCGCTACTGATCTGGGCACGATTCCAACTGTAACCGTGCCCAGATTTTGCTACTTTTTTGGTAGATCCTACCTGAGGTGAGTTGATCAAGTTTGCAGGCAACGGTGTCAATAGCCCGATGAATGCAAAAGATCGAAGCGTGCTAATTCGAGAGCCGGTAACTCCTGAAGATTACGGGGCTTGCCAAGAAGCCCAGCGACGTGCGTGGGGAATCGTGGAAGAGGGTTATCTCGTCCCCGTCGCTACACTCGTAGGGGCAAATCGTCATGGCGGTCTTGTCCTCGGGGCCTTCTTAGATGATGGTCGGGCGGTTGGCCTCTCGTTTGGCTTCCTCGCGAGAATCGGCAAGAGGATCGGGCTCTATTCCCAACTCACGGGCGTCGTTCCTGAATTTCAAGGGAAGGGGCTTGGTTGGAGGCTAAAACAGCGCCAATTTGAGTTCGCCCGCGCGCAAGGATTAGAGTGTGTTGCTTGGGCGTTTGACCCGATCCAGGAAGGGAATGCGCGGTTCAACCTCAACAAACTTGGGGCGATAGTATCGGAGTATGTTGTCGATATGTACGGGCCGCGGACCGATTCCCTCAATGTTGGAATGCCGACCGATCGACTGATCGCCGTTTGGTACCCTGATCGTCCTCCTACCTCCGAACGAGAGCCCTCGGCTGTTGATCACGTGCCGAAGGTAGTCGAATCTGGGGACGGAGAGCAGTCGTTTCCAAAAGTTCAAGCCATAAATGCTGATGCATCAGAGGTCCTTCTTGAGGTTCCGCAAGACCTGAAGTCTTTGCGTCGCGGAAATCACCAGCTTCTTCAATCATGGCGGTTCGCCCTCAGGGCTGGTTTTACCCAGGCCTTCGAGCTTGGTTATCAGGCGACTCAACTTCTTCGTGACGACCGACTCAAACCTGGTCGAAGCTACTATCTGCTCCAACGTAGTTGACATGACCGCCGGCAAACTTTACGATGCAAAGTGCAAAGCGGGTGGCGGGTAGACAATTGGTCGATCAATGCCAACAATAGTCGAACGAGTTTTGGCCGGTCGATTGCCGACCAATTTCAGGCGTGTGACTTTATGCGGCTGAAATATCGGAATTGTCCGCAACATGACCTAAATCGTTCGCTTATGAGCAGTCGATCGACCACTGAAACTGAGCTGGCTACCTCGCTCCAAGAGGCACGCGAGCGGGTAGACGAGGCACTGGAGCGCTTTCTCCCGAGCGCGGAAGATCCCCCTCCAGGTTGTCCACCTCGGCTTGCAGAAGCGATGCGTTACAGCATGCTGAGTGGCGGCAAGCGACTCCGTCCGATCCTCGCCTTGATGGCTGCTAAGGCTGTCGGTGCCGATCCGGAGGTCGCGATCCCTTCGGCTTGTGCGTTGGAAATGGTTCATACATATTCGTTGATCCACGACGATCTCCCCGCGATGGATGATGACGACCTCAGAAGAGGTCGACCCACCTGCCACCGCGCTTTTGATGAAGCGACCGCGATTCTTGCCGGAGACGCCTTGTTGACGTTGGCATTCGAGACTATTGCGAGTGGAACGAAGCCAGCCGAAGCCGCAATTCAATGCTGCCGAGAGTTGGCGATCGGTGCAGGACCGACCGGAATGGCCGGTGGTCAGATGGCAGATCTTCAGGCTGAAGGTCGGACCGACGTGACTTTAGAGGCGTTGCAGTCAATCCATCGTCGAAAGACGGGGGCATTGCTCCGTGCCTCGCTCCGGATGGGTGCGATTTCCGCGCACGCGAATGTCGCGGAAATTGAAGCTCTCGATGCGTACGGCCAAGGAGTCGGTCTTGCGTTTCAGATCGTCGACGACTTGCTCGACGTTCAGGGTGATGAGGCCAAGATGGGGAAGCGGGTGGGCAAGGACTCGGATCTCGGGAAATGGACGTATCCCGGATTACTCGGGATTGACGAGAGTCGTCGACGGGCCCGAGAAGCTGCTCAAAACGCAATCGATGCTCTCGGACCGTTCGGCTCGGGCGGTGATCAACTTCGAGCACTGGCGTTGGAACTATTGGAAAGGGACCGTTAACGATGGGAACCTCGATTCTCCCACGCATCGGCTCGCCGGCCGACCTCAAGGGACTCTCCGACGCCGAGCTAAACCAGCTCGCCACCGAGATGCGTGAGGAACTCATCGGCGTGGTTGGTCTTCGGGCGGCACACTTCGCCAGCAATCTTGGGGTGGTCGAACTCTGTCTGGCGCTTCACCTCAACTTTGATTTCACCAAAGATCGGCTCATCTGGGACACAGGTCACCAGATCTACCCGCACAAACTCATTACGGGTCGAGCCGATCAGCTTCATACGATCCGGACAAAAGGCGGATTGATGGGCTATCCGAATCCGTCGGAAAGCCCCTATGACCTGTTCATGACGGGCCACGCGGGCGCTGCTCCCTCAACTGCTCTGGGCCTCCACGCGGGCGACCAACTTCTGGGTCGTAACGAACGTTACAGCGTCGCCGTGATCGGCGATGGTGCCTTCCCTTCTGGAGTTGTCTACGAGGCCTTGAACAACGCGGCGGGTCACCAGCATGGCAACAAATATCTTGTTATTCTGAATGACAATAAGATGTCGATTTGCCCTCGTGTCGGAGGGATTGCTTACTACTTAGATAAGGCTCGGATGGCCCCCGAGTACAATACGGTTAACCGAGCGGTCCGCAAGCTTCTCCCACAGATTCCGCTGGTCGGTGACCAGGCCGAGCGTCTCCTTCAACAGTTCAAGGATGCGGTGAAGGCGAGTTTCCATGGCGGAATGATCTTCGAAGAACTCGGTTTCACCTACCTAGGACCGATCGACGGCCATGATCTGAAATCGCTCCGAAGCTATCTTGAAAAGGTGAAGGCACTCAAGGGGCCGATCCTTCTTCACGTACTGACCGAAAAAGGTCGAGGATTCGCTCCCGCCGAAGCCGATCCGGTGAAGTACCACGCACCTGCGCCGTTCCAACGCAGCGATGACGGCATTGTCCCGCTGAAGAAATCTAGCTCCAAGGCGTACACGAACGCGGTAAGCGATTCACTCCACGCGGCGATGGCACGTGACCCGAACGTCGCCGTCTTAACGGCTGCGATGTGCGAAGGAAACAAGCTTCAGAAGATCCGTGACGATTATCCCGACCGCTTCTTTGATGTTGGGATCTGCGAGGCTCATGCCGTAACCTTTGCGGCAGGGATGGCGAAGGCGGGTGCGAAGCCGGTGGTCTCGATCTACAGCACCTTCCTACAACGTTCGTATGACCATATTTTCCAGGAGGTCTCGCTCCAGGACTTGCCGGTCGTTTTCTGTCTCGATCGAGCCGGTGTGGTTGGCTCCGATGGGCCGACCCATCACGGGACCTATGACTTAGCCTACATGCGGGTATTTCCGAACATGGTCCTCATGGCGCCTGGAGATGCACGCGACGTTGCGCCGATGATCGATTTTGCTCTGGTGCAAGAGCATCCAACAGCATTGCGTTATCCCAAAGCGAACCTCGAAGAAGTCGAACGGGACCCCCAGCCGATCGAGCTTGGCCAGGCTGAGGTGATCGATTGGGAAACCGATGGGATGATCATTGCCCTCGGTGCGCTCGTTCCCGACTGCCTCCGAGCCGCCGAGCGTCTCCGGACAGAACACGGGCTTCGGGTCGGTGTCATCAATGCCCGGTTCTTGAAGCCGCTCGATACTGCCACAATTCTAAAAGCAATCGACGAATGCGGATTTGTGCTGACGATTGAAGAAGGCTGCCTGATGGGGGGCTTTGGTTCTGCCGTGTTGGAGGCCGCCAACGAAGCGGGGCGCAACACAAGCCACCTCCGACGTCTCGGTTTGCCGGATCGCTTCGTCATGCATGCCGAACGTCCTGAACAGCTTGCAGAAGTCGGGCTCGATGTGGATGGAATCGTCGCCAGTGCACTTCAACTCGCCCATCAGCAAGGTACGTCGTCTTCATTGAGTAGCACGAGCACTGAACGGTTCGTTGGTTAAATCCCTCTTCTGTTTCAACGCGTCGGCAGCGATGCGGGCGAGAAATCGTCGGTCAGTCGCGGCTCCGGCCGGGTAATCAAACTCGGCCAGCGTCGTTGGGTCTGTTCCGGTGATTTCTCCGACGAGAACCGCAGCAGTCAAAAATGCACCGAGTTTTGACTGATGGTTGCCATCAGCGTCATAAAGTAGTATCTCAGGCCGAGCCGCCAGCGCAAGATCCCAAGCCCAAGCGACCGGAGCGATTCCAACCCCCGCCGCCTTTGCCATCCCTCCGTAAATCTGCTCCTGACGGGCTCCGTCACCATCGACTCCACGTCGTCCCCACTCTGGGTAGAAAATCACCTCGGCCCCCCTCTCTCTTGCACGCTTGGCGAGATCAATTCCAGGATCAAGAGAATATTCGAACTGCCCGCTCATGCTGATCTTCTGTCCCTGGAGAATGACATGAGTCCACTTTCCGGACTCGACCTCCCTCAGAACCGACTGATTACGTGCGCCATCTTCAAGAAAGACCACTGGGAGATATTCTGATTCGACCCATGTCGCTTGGCCCTGAGATCGGATCATCTGACCAATTAGATTGGGAAGATCGTGCATTGCCGTATGGCTGTTGCCTATAAACAACAAATGTGTTTTTCTATTGGATTTGTTGGCTGAAATCGATTTTCGATGGTGTGCGTTCCCAACCTCATCCGTGATCGTGGTCTTGCCCAGATCGGGGGCCCTCAGATCCGGTTGATCACAACCGATGGCCAGGAAGCTCAGGCCGAAAACGATCGATCGAGTAGCACGAAACCGAACTTGTAAGCACCTTGGCTTGAACTTGCAGGCAATCCGTCTCAAGATTCCTTGCTTTGTGTTTGCCATTTGGCTTGATCCCTAGGAAGTAGACGCTCGGTCTTTTCACTGCGCGCCGTTGAACGGGTCAGAGATCCGCGCTGTCGAGAAGCAGTACAGTAACTGTCTTGGGGTTGATGCTCCAGAACTTCTCTAAAACGTGAACTATGGTGGAAATAGGCGAATGGGGACGGACGCCGACCGATTTGTAAATCGTTGCGGGAGGGCGAGATGCGAGCTGCCGTCAGCCCCAATCTTAGCGTTGTCGTCGGAGGGCTTAGCTGGGGGGTATGTCTAGCAGCAGGGATGTCGGTGCTTCTGGACTACTCAGGTGCACCAAGCCCACCTGCAAAACCGCCGATGATCTGGCCAGCAAGAAGCCCGATCCAACAGGATTCTTCGTCAGGAACGCTCTTGATGTTTGCGCATCCTCGATGCCCTTGCACCCGTGCGAGCTTGAACGAACTTGCGCGGCTAATGGCTCGTGCTCAAGGGGGTGTGAAGGGATTTATTCTCTTCTATCAGCCTGAGGAATTCCCCGAGGACTGGTCTCGGACCGACCTCTGGTGGACCGCCGCATCGATCGAGGGTGTCACTGTTCTTGCCGACGTAAATGGCGAGAACGCATCTCAATTCGGAGCCGCAACGTCTGGGCAAGTCTTGCTCTACAGTCCTTCTGGAGAATTGCGTTACGCCGGAGGCCTCACTGGACTCCGAGGCCACGAAGGACCAAACCAGGGATCGAAGATGCTCTATTCGTTGATCCATGACGATTGCGGTCCAGGCGTTCGGGAATTCCCCGTTTTTGGTTGCGCGATTCTCGATCCGGAGAACTAAGGAGAGTCCAAACAATGGCACCTGCATCGGGCACCAGCGCTCGAAGTCATGAGACGATTGAAGAGCGCGCTCGAACGCTCTTTGAGGAGCAAAAAGCCCGAATCGCGCATGATACCGATCGGCTTTTTGCGAGTCTGATGATCGTCCAGTGGTTCGGTGCCATGATTGCCGCGTTGGTCATCTCGCCGACCACATGGGAGGGGACCTTCAGTCAGCCGCATCTCCACTTGTGGGTTGCCTTTGGACTCGGTGGGATCATCATCAGTTTCCCGGTCGTACTTGCGCTGATGATGCCGGGTGCTGTTGTCACTCGATATGCGATTGCGATTGCACAGATGCTAATGGGTTCGATACTCATTCATTTGACAGGAGGTCGAATTGAAACTCACTTTCATATTTATGCATCGTTGGCATTCCTGGCCTTTTACCGGAGTTGGAGAGTGATTGTTGTGGCGTCGGCAGTAGTGGTGTTAGACCACTATCTTCGAGGAGTCTACTGGCCTCGTTCAATCTTCGGAGTGCTGACGGTAGGAAGCTGGCGATGGGTTGAACATGCCGCCTGGGTGCTTTGTGTTGACGTGATTTTGATCAAGTCTTGTCTCCGAAGCCTCACTGTGAAACGAGAGATCGCACATCAGCAGGCTGAGCTTGAGGCAGCCAATCGAAGTGCCGAGCATTTTGCCTGGCTTGTGAAGTCATCGAACGATGCCATTATCGGCAATGATCCCGATGGTAGGATCCGGAGCTGGAACCGAGGGGCTGAACTCCTCTATGGGTACTGTCCTGAAGAAATCATCGGAGAAAATCTACCAATACTTTTTCCCCAGGGCTGCCTTGCCAAAGACCCAGAATTCCTGGGTCGTCTCTATCGAGGTGATCTTGATCAACAGATCGAGACCGTACAAGTCCGGAAAGATGGCGGGGAAATTCATGTCTCGCTCTCGGTCTGTCCGATCAAGGATTCTTCAGGATGCATCACCGGATCATCGACGATTGCCCGTGACATCACCGATCGAAAACGTACGGAGTGGTTGCGTGAAGCTCAACGTGCACGGCAGGCGATGCTCCGAGCGGAGGTCAGTGAGGCCCTAACTCGTAGTGATGCACTCGGCGATCTCCTCCAACGCTGTGTGGAGCCTGTCGTCCAGTATCTCCACGCCAGAGTTGCTGCAATCTGGATACTTGATGAGACAGGTAGCCGTCTTGAGCGTATTGCGGTTGTCGGCGATGAGGACGACCTCAGCCCCGTACCACTGTACTTGACGCCGGGAGACGGAGTGATCGGAAAGATTGCTGAGAATCGTCAACCCTATGTCACTGATGATGTGATCAATGATCTGCCGATCGGGCTGAGGACTCACCAAGACAAGATGAACGGCGACTCAATCGGGTTTGCGGGCTATCCACTCGTCATCGAAGACAAAACGAAGGGTGTCATTGCGTTATACACGGAGCAGCCTGTTGAGGAAGCCCTCGAAGTTCTGAGTACGGTTTCCGGTGCAATTGCACAGGGTATAGGCCGCAAACTGGTTGAGGTAGAACGGACAAAGCTCCTCATCCGAGAGCGCGAAGCACGTGAGGAAGCAGAGTCAGCCAATCGCGTCAAGAGCGAGTTTCTGTCGACGATGTCGCACGAACTCCGGACCCCGATGAACGCGATCATGGGCTTTACCCAACGACTCCTCAAGAAACTGGGGCCAAGCCTGGAAGGGCGTGAACTGGATGCACTCCAGACGGTGGATCGAAATGCCAAACACCTCTTAGGGCTAATCAACGACATCCTCGATCTCTCAAAGATTGAGTCGGGGAAGATGGAGTTGAATCAGTCGAGCTTTGACCTTCTGGACGTCATCCGAGACGTATCAAGACAGGCTGCTGCCCTTCTGGACAACAAACCTGTGGAGATTAAGCTCGAATTACCTGACGAGCCGTTCCGTTACTACGGTGATCCAGTCAGGATCTGGCAGGTCATCTTGAACCTCCTCTCCAACGGGATCAAGTACACCAACGAAGGAACAGTTACGGTTACAGCGGAGAAGACGAAGGACGAATCACTAGGACGTGCTGCACGGATTAGCGTTCGAGATACTGGGATTGGAATCAAGCCAGAAGACCTTCGTCGACTCTTTCAGAAGTTTACCCAACTCGATGCTAGTTCGACTCGAAAGGTGGGCGGTACAGGTCTTGGCTTGGTAATTACCGATCAATTCGCCAAGATGCATGGGGGACGAATCGACGTCACCAGTCAGTATGGGGTGGGAAGTGAATTCACCGTCATCCTACCTCTTGAGGTGGCAGATCGGGAATCTCCAGATAGTACTGTTCCTGACGTATCGTTGTATGGTGAGCAGGTTGGGACCGAATCCATTGAGGAAACGCCTGCCAGTGCTTTCAGAAGACAGCAGGGAGCGACGATCCTTTGTATCGACAATGAGCCCGATATCCTGAAGTACTTGAAATTAACGTTCGAAGAAGCAGGTTATCACGTTATCCTTGCTTGCAGTTACGATCATGCACTTTTGAAGACGAAATCGGTCCGACCAGATCTCATTTGTCTTGACCTCGCACTCCCTGGTAAAGACGGGTTCGAGGCGCTGAACAGATTTCAGAGTGATCCAAAACTCTCAGATGTACCGGTTGTGATTGTTTCGGCCAACTCCGAGGAGGTCCGCTCGGTAAGTACACGGGTCTCGGGCTATCTCACCAAACCCGTAGAAGCTGACTTCCTGATCAATACAGTGCGGACCATCCTCTTGCAATCTGTTCGGACTGCAATGGTTGTTGAGGACAATCAGGAAACGACCGAGCTCCTGAGAACGACACTGGCTGATTATGGAATCGACAGCGTTACGGCAACGAATGGGGCTGAGGCGCTTGAACGCCTTACGGAAACAAGTCCGTCGGTCATTATCCTCGACCTGATGCTCCCCGTCATGAACGGTTTTACCTTCTTAGAGAGACTCCAAGACGATCCACTCTGGCGCAAGATCCCCGTCATTGTCTACACCTCGAAGACGTTGGAACCTGCTGAAACGTTATGGCTGAGTCAGCTTTGTTCAGCGATCCTGATCAAAGGAACGACAGAGATCACAGAAGTGATCGAATCGATTTTTCAGACCGTTTATTCTTCTCAACAAATTTACACAGGAGAAAAACAATGAGTGCTTCAATTCTCGTGGTCGAAGACAATCCCGATAACATGAAATTTATGATCTGGTCCCTCGAAGATGAGGGTTACAAAGTCGAAGGGGTCAGCTCCGGTGAGGCCGCGTTGAACATGCTCAACGTCCGTGAATTCGACTTGATCCTGATGGATATTTCGCTCCCAGGAATGGATGGCAAAGAAGCCACGCGTCGAATCCGGATACAGGATCGCTTCGCCGATCTGCCGATCATTGCTGTTACTGCACACGCCATCAAGGGTGAAGACCAAGCGATTTTGAACTCAGGAGTGTCCGCACTGGTCACCAAGCCCATCGACGAAAAACAGCTCTGGGGGATAGTCCGAGCCCATTTGATGGAAGGAGCGACTAACCGATGAGCAAGATTCTGGTAGTCGATGACGTCGTCGACAACGTGAAACTGTTGACCTACGAACTTGCTGACCACGGCTACGATACGTTGTCTGCCTACGATGGCCTTGAAGCATTAGAGATCGCACGCAGCGAGCACCCAGACTTGATCCTGCTCGACGTCATGATGCCAGATCTCAATGGAATCGAAGTTTGCAAACTCCTTAAAAAGGACCAGAGTATGAACTCGATTCCTATTATCTTGGTTTCAGCTCAAGATCTGGATGAGCATGTAATCGAAGGGCTCGATGCCGGCGCACACGACTACATTACGAAACCATTCAATAGCCGGATTGTACTGGCACGGATTCGATCTGCTCTTCGATCGAAACAGGCTCTCGATCTGATTGCTGAAATGAATCAACGTCTGACGGAGATCGCGAACTCGGACGGGCTTACGGGGTTAAAGAATAGTGCCTATTTTCGCGATGCACTCCGAACTTCCTGCTCGATTGCCGACCATCAACAGATGCCTCTCTCTTTGGTGATGATCGATATCGATCACTTCAAGTCGTACAACGACACTTTCGGGCATCCGGCGGGAGACGAGGTTTTGTCGACTGTCTCGGAACTGTTGACTGACAGCACGCGCGAGACTGACGTTGTGGCACGGTACGGCGGTGAAGAATTTTCCATGTTACTCCCCAATACGAATCAGGAAGCCTCGATCCAAGTCGCTGAACGGACTCGTCGCGCGATTGAAGAGTACGACTGGCCATTGCGTCCGATTACCGCTAGCTTCGGAGTTTCGACTACTTCGGCATGTATAACGAACTCATTAGCGTTTCTTGAACAGGCCGATTTGGCACTCTACTCTTCCAAAGGACAAGGACGCAATCGAGTGACTCATCACTGTTGGATTGAGTCTTCGAGTCTCAGAGTGATTTCAGCAGCAGTTTGAGCCAGAAATCACCGGAAAGCGTAGTGTGGATTAGGTCCGGTTGTGTTTGACTAAATAGAGAACAGGAGGGCTGCGATCAGTGCAGCTCGGGAAGGCAGGGAATCAATCTCGATGTGTTCGTGAAGCGCGTGTGGTCCATCACCGATTGGACCAAGACCATCCAGTGTAGGGATGCCAAGTCCAGCGGTGAAGTTGCCATCGGAACCACCACCTGTGGATCCCTCCTTGAGATCGATTCCGAGGGGTTTGGCTGCGATTCTTGCTTGGTCGAATAACCTCGCCGAGGCTTCGGTTCGGACCATCGGAGGACGGTTTAAGCCACCACTAAGCTGCAGTCTTGTGCCATCGAGTACGGGTTGGAGTGATCGGAGTGCGGTATCGACTCGCTCGGCTTCGGAAGGGCTTGCGATTCGGAGATCGATCTCTGCCTTAGCATGCGCGGGCACCACATTAATTGCACCACCTCCCGTGGCAGAACCAACGTTGAGGGTCGTACCTACACTCAAGTTTGAGAGCGATTGAATTGCGATGATTTGGTGGGCAAGCTCAAGAAGAGCACTCCGGCCTTTCTCAGGTTCAACTCCTGCATGTGCTGGACAACCTTCGATCGCCAGAGTGTAGCGTCCGACCCCTTTCCGAGCCGTCTTCAAGGTCCCACCCGGAAGTGAGGGTTCTGGGACGAGTACAAAAGCTGCGTTTCTCGCTGTATCTTCGATAAGTGCTCTCGATCCGGGACTCCCTACCTCTTCATCGCAAGTGAAGAGGATCTTGACGGGGCGGCTTGGCTTCAAGTGAAGGTCACGGATTGCTTCAAGTGCTGCAATCGTCAACACGAGTCCGCCCTTCATGTCGAAGATCCCTGGACCATGGGCCCGGTTTCCGACGAACCGGAATGGCATGGATTCCAAAGTACCGACTGGCCAGACGGTATCAAAGTGCCCAATGACCACGGCGGGAGGAGGTCCAGAGTGATCGTCGCCGAGGTGTCCAAACCCAAACTCGGCGTATAGGTGAGTACCACCCTCCGAATTAGGAATCTTCTTAATCTGGTCAGCGCCCACTGTTCGAAGTAGTACCGCGATCTTGTCGGCAATACGATCAAGCTGTTGGACATCCCTACTGGGAGATTCATGTTCAACAAGAGCGCGAAGACGCTCAAGCATGAGAGACCGACGACCATTGAGGGTGTCAAGGAGTCCTGTTGCAGTCATTGTGCCCTAGTTTACCACGGTAGTTCTTGGGACGGGTCAACTCGTTGCAGCTAGTGTTGCTTCCCGTGTTATTTGCTTCGAGAGCCTGGACTCGACAATCTCAACGCCGATTCCTGGCTTTGATGGAACCGTAACGTAGCCATCGACGGCTCGGATTGGCGGTTCAACAAGATCACGTTTATAGTACTTGTCAGAGCCCGAAAGATCACCCGGTAGGACAAATCCGGGCAAACTCGCAATCGCAAGATTTGCAGCACGACCAATTCCAAACTCGTGCATTCCTCCACACCAGACCGGGATCCCCCGACTGTAACAGAGGTCATGGATCCGTCGCGCCTCGATCAACCCTCCGACTCGACTCACCTTGATGTTGATCACTCGGCAAGCTCCGAGTTCGAGCGCCTTCCTGGCATCAGCAACTGAATGAATGCTTTCGTCGAGACAGATCGGGGTTCGCAGTTGTTCTTGGAGGCGAGCATGATCAACGATGTCATCGTCGCTGAGTGGTTGTTCAATGAGCAGCAAGCCGAAGTCGTCGAGCGCGCGGAGTCGCTGCAGATCGTTGAGAGTGTACGCTGAGTTGGCATCAACTTGTAACGGTATCTCAGGGTACTGTTGACGGACGGCTTCCACGATCTGGATGTCCGCACCAGGAGCAATCTTGAGCTTGATTCGCCGGTATCCTTCTTCGAGATACTGGGCGATCTGATCGAGGAGGATCGCTAGATCATCCGGGATCCCCAGACTCACTCCAGATGCGATTTTGGGACGTACGCCACCAATAAACTCTGAGAGTGAGACTCCAGCAACTTTTGCCGCGAGGTCAGAGCAGGCCATCTCGAGGCCGGCCTTGGCGAATCGATTTCCCTTGACAAGTCGATAGGAGTCGATCAGTTCATCGATCGACTCCCACTCTTGATTCAGGACCATCCGACCGAGGAAGTCATGCAATAGATGCCAACAGGTCTCGACCGTTTCGGGGCAATAGAATGGATCGGAAGGAGAAGCAACCTCACCCCATCCTACAGCACCATCGGTTGTCTCCACTCGGACCAAGATGTGTTCCAAGTGATCCTTGACACTCGAACTCGTTCGGAACGGACGAACCAAGGGGAGACGGACCTGCTTCAAATCGATTTGGGACAGTTTCATTGTGTCTTAATGCTGATGTCAACGCGCTTTGACGGGGCGATTTCGAGAGTTCATGATTTCGATGGCTTACGTGTCGCCGTCCCCCGGGTTTTCAGGGAAGGGGTCTGTTTCTGGATGACCATCCTCTGTGACGTTGGTAAGAAGTCTGACACGACGCTCAGTTGAATTGAGTGTGACTCGACAGCGATTCAGCAATTGAACCGCGCGTTCAAATCCTGCGAGTGCTTGATCTAAATCCAAGGAACCGCGTTCCATCGCTGTGACAATACTTTCGACTTCTGTGATCGAAGCTTCAAAACTGGGCTCTTCACGATCTGGCTGATGGTCATTGTTCTCTGCGGTCGCTGCCTTTGGCATAGAGGTTTGCTCCTGGAGTAGACTCAAGACTGACGAGATCGATCTTGAGTTTGATCACCATCACTGTCGGTAGGCGGCTCAGGGTCGCAGCCCGGTACTTCCAATGCTGGTACACTCGACGCCTCGACCCGACTTAGGAGTGTGCCCTCAGCGAGGGTAGTTCGAAGCAGGGTCCCTGGCATGACATCACGACTCGACCGGAGAAGTTGGGTGTTGTGTTCAATCCGGGTCAAGCTGTAGCCTCGTCCGAGGACTCTGAGTGGACTCAATGCGTCGAGTTGGGCACTCAACGCTGCAAGTTTGTTACGGAGTCGTTCCAGGCGATGCTCCATCGCCTTCGATCCCCGGTCGACTAGAGTCTGAATTCTGGTGTTGGCATCAACAATAAAACGTTGAAGTGTCTGTACGAGATGTGCTCTAGTTTGATCCAGGTGTCGGTGGATGACGTGGAGATCCGGTACTGCAATCTCTGCTGCTCCACTGGGGGTGGGTGCCCGGAGATCGGCCACAAGGTCAGCAATTGTCTGGTCGGTTTCGTGACCAATGCCCGTGATTACCGGGAGCTTCGAGTTGGCGATGGCTCGGGCAACCCTCTCTTCGTTAAAGGCCCAGAGGTCTTCGAGACTTCCACCACCCCGAGCGACAATAACAAGGTCGAGACCTTCGCATCGATTGATGAGTTCGATAGCAGCAGCGATTTCGGAACCAGCACCCTCGCCTTGGACTTTGGCAGGTGAGACCCAGACTTCCGCAAGAGGCCAGCGGCGACGAGTAACCGTCAGGATGTCTCGGATGGCGGCACCCGTTGGACTGCTCACAACAGCGACGCGCTTAGGGTACTTTGGGAGGGGACGTTTCCGAGTCGGGTCGAATAAACCTTCAACTCGAAGGCGGTCACAGAGTTGTCGATATGCAAGTTCAAGGGGTCCGATACCTTCAGGTTCAATCTGCGTGACGATCAGTTGGTAGGCACCCTGGGGCGGATAAACTTCAATTCGACCAGAGACTCGTACGGCGAGACCATTTTCTAAATCGAAGGCGACTTTGGCTGCTTTCCCCTTCCAAAGGACTGATCGAAGTCGGGCCCCTTCGTCTTTGATATCGAAATAGAGGTGACCGGAACGTGGTCGCGAAAGGTTTGAGATTTCACCGCAGACGACGAGGTCTCGAAACTGAGATTCAATCTTTCGTTTGATTAACCGAGTGAGTTCCGTGACGCTCAGAACATCTGGTGACGCTAGATCAGGAACACTCCCGAGGCTTTCTTCCTCAACTCGTCCGTTCTCAGTCCCATAATCGAACAGGGGGAGGTTCGACATCTACCAATGGTCCTTCATGGGGGGCGCTGCTCTGCATGATCCTTGGGTGTTCCTCTCGCGTTGTAGTTCAACCCTTAAGGGGCACTCCGGAAAGGATCTTCCTGGTGTTGTGCAAGCTTGCTTTTCAGGTCGAGCCTGCTGCACCACTTCTCCATTTACTATAACGAAACATGGCGGAACACCCAAATGGATGTTCCGCCATGGAGAGAAGCGGTTGATGTCGTGAACGTTAATCGTGTGGGAATTCGCTCTATCTCAGTTGAACTAGCAGCCTCCCTCAGAGTCTGCTCTAGCTTCATTTCAATTTCATCGGGTGCCGAAGAGTGAAGCACCAAGACGATTGAACGAAGTTTCGGTAATCTCTTCTTCCATCATCGGGGGAACTGATTCGACGCCTTCTTCCATGGGCGGCATCATGGTCGGAGCAGGAGGAACCATTTCCATTTGGCCCGATCCAGTAGCCGGAATTTGACCGGTACCGAGTACAGGGGCAGCGCTGTAGGTGGGATACTGGCTGCTGCTGTAGGTCGGGAACTGGCTGCTGCCGTGAATTTGCGGCGAAGCGTACTGCCCAGAAGCATGAACAGTTTCAACGTGGCCGTAAGTCTTGCACAAATTCCAGCTAGTTCGCTTCTTCAAGACCCACTCGTAGTGATGGGTCTTTTGAAGCTTCGGCAGGTGGATCTTCGGAAGAGTAATCTTCGGCAGGCAGATCTTGGGTAGAGAGAATTTGGGGAGGCAGACGGTCGGAGCACACTGTGCTGAAGGATAGCACTGCTCAGTCGGGTAGCACTGTTCGGTAGCAACAACGTGTTGCTTCGAAGGAATGACTTGCGGGGTCGGCATATGCTTGCCGTGACCACCAGCTTGAGCCTGACCACAGATTGCGAACCCAAAGGCCAGGCAGACGGCCATCATGACGTTCTTGGACATGGGAGAACACGCTCCTGAATGGTTGTGATCGGTGCGAGCACGATCTTCAAGCATTCTCAATTGTTGAAAGATAGGTGCTCGAGGAAGTTCAGTCACGGCGCCTCCCGACGGCAGGCGTTCCCGATCGCCTGGAGCCGAATGACTCAACCGCTGGAGTACGCAAACTCGGGCCTTGTGATGTTCCCAGCCTCCGCCTCGGCAGTACCTTGGCGAGCCGGTCATTTATATCGTCCCATCAAACGACGGCCCTTGAGTCGTATTTCCCTTTTCAGGCAAGGGTTTACGTCGATTGTTCTATAGCGGTCGCTACGATCTGGTAAGCCCTGCGGACTACAGAAGACTGGCCGAAGGAGTGACCCTAAATACCAGCACAACCAAACCGGAAGCGATTTGCTAATCGGTAAGGTTGTGCTCACATGAATAATAAGACGGCTCTAAATCAATGGAACCGAGTCTCTTGAGATCCTGCTTGTCGTTCAAGATGCGGGAAGGAATGCGGGGTTCAACGCATCTGCCGCACGTCGCTTGGTTGAGGCGGTTGAACCGAGAGTTGATGATGGGGAGCTTGCGCTATTTCGAGGAGCACGAGTTCATTACGCATCAGGTCAGTCTCACGATAGAGTTCGCGAACCTGCCCGGCGAGTACGGGAGCATAAGCCTGATAGAAGCGATCACGGATCAAGACATAACGAATCTTGCGATTTGGATCGTTGATCCAGTCAAGGAGAAGTTGTCGATGGAGACGCTGTCGCTCTGCCGGATCACGAACGAGTTGGTCATTCTGCGCATCTCGAACCAAATCGAATCCGTCATTGTACTTTGGCTGGCTTAGCGGGACTGGTTTCAAGTAATGGTCATGTAGATAGAACCAAATCCCTTCGTCTATTTCATGAAAGAACATAATGGTCTGTTCTTCTGAGGGTACGATTCGTTCAATGATTCGTGCGAGTGGACGATGACTTTGAGCATTAAAGAACGGCTGCGCGATGGCTCCATAAGCGATCAATGTGGCGATAGAGATCGAACCCACAATCGGCGCAATCGAGAGCGCATCGTGACCGCGATGCCATATTCTTGCTGATATGACTACGCCAATCATCACTGTTGTCCCCATGATCAGTGCAGCGCTTGAATACTCGGGTGTTCGTTTGGTAAGTATGATCGCCCCTACAGCAGCGATGACGAACAAGGAGACCCAGAATCCTTGGAGCAAGATTCGAGCCGCTCGTACTCCCTTCCGCGCTTGTTGAGCAACTCGGATCCACTCCGGTCCGACGACCAACGCGACACCAGGCAAACAAGGAAGATAGTAGTTCGGTTTCGCAACGGACCAAGTACTCAACATTGCCAGATTCGCAAATGTCCAAAACCAAGGAAACCAGATTGTGGGACGCTCAAGTGTGGTTTGTCGGGTGAACGGGCGGACAAAACCAAGGAGTGCAAGTGGTGTCCACGGCATGACAATCCAGACCCACTCGGAAAGAAAGAGTGGTCGGCTTTCATGATGTGCAATCCCCGCCGATCCCACTTTCTGCCCGATTTCGAGGAGCCAGATATCTAGCGACTCCCTCTCGACGATGATGACAGGGAGGGCCCAGCAGAGGACGATTAGCACCATCAGGAGCATGCCCCGCCAGTCGGAGAGGATTCGGAGCCCAGCTTGCAAGCGACGCGCCATCGTCAGATAAGGAACGAGGGTTAATGCCGTCACAACAAGGGCAATTGGTCCTTTGGTCAACATCCCGAGCCCCAATGCGGCATACATAGCGAATGTCCATCCTACATGTCCTGGGTCATCGGTGGGGCCGGTTGATTCGGGATAGGGGCCTTGCCGATGGAGTCGCCTCCAACCCGCATAGATCGCTAAGGATGTAAAGAACGAAAGGGGACCGTCATTTCCTGCTTGGCGGTGTTCGGTAATTGCGTAGAAGGTCGCACAAAAGACAAGCCCTGAAACGAATCCGATCGATCGTCCACCTATCCGGCGTCCAAGATCAAAAACAAGTGCTACTACCAATACAGCGGATAATGCTGAGGGCAACCGAACAACCCACTCATCGATTTGGCCCGTAAACTTCAAGAGCAAGGCTGATGTCCACCGGGGTAGTGGTGGTTTTTCCAATCGCGGACGGCCTTGTATCTCCGCTATCAACCAGCGATCGTGTTGAATAGTGTCTAAAGCCTCGGCTGCGGCACGTTGCTCACGTTTCCCCCAGAGATCGACCGCGCCTAGTAGACCTAAGAACGTAACGAGGGCACAGAGTGCAAGGGAGAGTTCCGGGCCATAGATCCGGAGCAACCTCCAGCCTTGCTGGAACATAGTCTACAGCCCTCCATGGCCGTCGTGAAGGTCGAGAGGATCGATGAAGGATGCGGTGAGAAAAGGACGATATTGGAATTCGCTAAGATCGGCAACCCGAGCCTAGGAACTTGAATCGAGTTTCTCTTAACACAGTTTGTGTTGACAGTAGCGTCGCAGTTGATTACTGCTACTCACCTCTACAATTTCGTGATCCAAGTGGATTGCTGCTTCAGCAGTCAGGACGAGCATCGGAATTGATGAACTCCTGATTGTTCAGTTGATCACGCTTCAGAATCATCCGCCAGGGAGGGGGATGCTTAATGCGGCTAGCGATCCTTGGAGAGCGTACCACTCGACTACCACCACATCGACGATTTGTCCGGGTCGGCCCCGAATCGATCTCGAAGTCACACCAGCGCCGAGGTCTCTACCGGGGAGAACCTGAGCATTGCCGGAGGAGTCTTGGTCAATTCCTGTTGGTAATGCTTCAGCTTGTGCTCCTCCTAGCGGTGACCAAAGTCTACCGGCTAGAAGGTCGTGCTTTTGAACTCATCATGACCATTGCGACGGTAGCGCTTCCGCTGCATTATCTACTGCCATTTCGTTGGAAACGCCCCTGTTTTCTCGGGGCATCAGCGCTCGGGCTTACTGTTGTGTTCGGATGGACCACCGCGATCTTCGTCGGGGTGATCGGTATCGCAATTACAACGATTTGTCTGAGTTCTCTTCAGTGGCGTTATAAGGTACTTGGTGTAGGATCGATTGCGCTGGGACTCGGAATCTGCCATGCTGGCTTCGTGACAACACCTCTACCGGCCCCAGTGATTCCCATTGCCGGGACATTGTTTATGTTCCGTGCCATCATCTTCCTCTATGAGATCAAGCACACCGAACAGCGTGAACCGATCACCGGGGTTGCCTCTTACTTTATGCTCCTTCCTAATTTTTGCTTTCTGCATTTTCCGGTGGTGGATTACCGGACCATGGAACGGAGTTATCTGAGCGCGGAGATCCATGAGACGCAGCGTCAGGGTCTCAAGATGATCTTGATTGGATTTGTCCATTTGGTGTTGTATCGAGTCGTCTACCACGAACTGGTAATCCCGCCATCAGAGGTCCAGGGACCGAGTTCGCTTTTTCGCTTTTTGATTTGTAATTATTTGTTATATCTGCATGTTTCAGGACAGTTTCACGTTGCCTGCGGGTTGCTCCACCTCTTCGGGTTCAAACTCCCAGAGACGCACCATCGCTATCTCCTTGCCACAGGTTTTACAGATTATTGGCGTCGGATCAACATTTATTGGAAAGATTTTATGGTCCGGCTGGTGTTCAATCCGATCGCGTTCCGATTCAAGCGACGCCCAGTTTGGCAGAGCCTGAGTATTGCTACGGGGGCGGTCTTCCTGGCGACTTGGTTTTTACATGCTTATCAGGCGTTCTGGCTTACTGGTTCGTGGGGCTTTAGCTGGCCCGATGCGCTCTTCTGGGGGATCCTGGGCGTACTAGTCATGATCAATGTGCAGCTTGATGCCCGGCACGGTCCTCGACGTCGCACAAGCTCGAGAGCTAGTCAGCAATTCGTTGGTTGGTCGATTGGGATCAGATCGCTCAAGGTCGCCAGCACACTTCTCACGATTACTCTACTGTGGTCACTCTGGACAAGTTCTAGCGTTACGGATTGGTTAGCGATGATTGCCCGAGGCTTGATGATTGCGCCATAGGAAAGGGTGTCGATCGGTTGTGTAGGCGGGGCGGGTTCCAGTCGAGAACCTTACCCGCCGCTCGTTTCAAAACTCTTGGTAGCAGGACCGCGAGGGGTCGCAACAGTAATTACGTTCGACAAGGTCATCATCGGGACCGAAGGACTTGTGAGTCCGGAGGCACCAGAAGATGGTGTTGTCGTAGTCTTCGTGAGCGGAACCGGAACCGTCGGTGTAGACGTACATTCCTTTGCTCCGAAGAAACTTGCACGATGGTCCAACGATTTCGTACTCAGGAGGCGGCGGTTCGGCCGGAATTTCGGCCTCAGGCGGAGTCTCCGCCTGAGGACCAAGGGTTGCGTCGTCCGGTCGATCCGACGGAACCGAGTCCGAAGTCGACTTCGGTTTCATCGATCGCAATGGATCAGGCCTCCATTGGGTTCCATGCTGGGTTGCCAACCGCTCGTAACAAGGCGCGCTTCACAGCGACTTCCGTGAGCGGGACCTTGTAAGCGTTCTTCGAGAGGGGCTTCGCGTTTTGGACTGCAGCATTGCCGGCGGCAGCAGCGGTCTCTGGGTTAATCCGCTTGCCCACAATCGCTTGTTCAGCAGCTTCGGCACGGTAGGGGATCGGAGCGACAGCGCCGAGGATAATGCTCGCCTTCGAAACGATTTCTCCGTCGAGCTCAAGGGCAACTGCCGCCATGGAGAGCGGCCAGTCGTGCGACGCTTTCTGCCGGACTTCGTAATGTGCTGAGAGCTTCCCGCTGGTGTCAGGGATCACCACACGGCTCAAGACTTCAGCATCGTCGATGGCGATCTCGCGCTCGTCTTCGGTCGACGGGACTTGATAGAGATCGGCAACTCCGACGGTCCGACTTCCGTCAGGACCAGTGAGTTCGGCGGTCGCACCAAGGGCAATCAAGGTGGGGGCCAGGTTCGACGGGCTGACGAACAAGGCGTCAGTGTCGGTCATGAAGATGGCGTGGTAGCGATTATCGCCGTTCCGCACAAGGTGGCCATCTGCCGGGAAGTTCAACGAAGAAACCGGGAATGCAGACTCAGTGGTTCCGTTGGAACGAACCAGCGCTCCGCTCTGATCTCGCTGGCCACCAAGCAGACCGAAGCCCGATCGGTAGTACCAACAGCGCGGGCGTTGCAAGAGATTCCCCGCCAAGGTCGCCATGGCGCGGATCTGGGGAGTGGCGACTGACAATGCGGCCTGACCGAGCGCTGGGCAGGCTTTGAGGAGCGTTTCGTCGGCGATCACTTGAGCGAGAGTGGACCCCGCACCCAGCGTGATTAAGCTGTCCTCTGTGCGGATACTGCGGAAGTCGTAGTCCTTGATATCCTTCAGATAGACAACCCGTGTAGGGCTGCTGACATAGTCTTTGATCCGGCCGAGCAGGTCAGTCCCGCCGGCGAGGCCCGCGCTCGACTCCGAGCCGGCGAGTGCTTTAACAGCAGCGTCGACGGAAGCCGGACTGGCATATTCGAAGGCGTTCATCGGTTCAGTGGCTCCCTGCTCAGGCTTGGTTGGTCAGTGCGTTGAGAATGTTCATTGGGGTCATGGGGAACTCGGAGACGCGGACACCGATGGCGTTGGCCACGGCGTTACCGATCGCTGCGGCAGTTGAGATGGTCGGTGGTTCACCAACACCAATCACGCCTCGCTTACGCATCTGTTCGTTATCGAAGGCGATGACTTCGATTTCAGGGATGTCGCTCGAGCCAGCGAGCTTGTACAGCTCCATATCGGCGTTGAGCATTAGGCCCGTTGAGGGGTCCATGATCTGCTCTTCGAAGAGCCCGTAGTTGAGGCCGCCGATCACGCCGCCGTAGACTTGGCTCTTCCAGGTCAACATGTTCAAGATCAAACCCGTGTCCTGAACAGCGACGATCTTGTTGAGCTTCACAACACCCGTTTCGGTGTCGACCGAGAGATCGACGAACTGGCAACCCCCAACTCCGACCGCAGCAAGCCCGTCGGCAACGCCTTCGGTGACGCTTACTGGCATGGTCCCAAGTCGCGCACAAGCTGCTTTCCAAGGGATCTCACGTTCGCCTCGGACGTAAAGGACACCGTCCTTGACCTCAAGATCGCTTGAATCGGCGTCAAGTGTCCGCGAGATTCGATCGAAGAAGGCGGCTTTGGCCTTGGTTGCCGCATTAAAGGCCGGAGGCGACATCGAGGGAGTGGTTGTCGAACCACCCGAAGCCTGACCAGGAGGATAGGTCGAGTTGCCAATGTTCGACGTCACATCTTCGGTCTTGATCCCGAGGACTTCGGCGACGATCATCGCCAAGATTGTCCGGGCTCCCGTTCCGATGTCTTGGGTCGCACTTCGGAGTTCGACCGAGCCGTCGGGGTTGATGATACAAGCGACTTGCTTGTCACGGCTTCCGCCGCCGCCCCACTGGTGGAGGGCCATCCCCCAACCGCGTTTGATGGTTCCTTCGGCCTTCTTGTTTTCAGCACGGCTCTTGCGTTGATCCCAGCCGATCGCCTTTCGGCCGAGTTCGACCTGGTCTCGATAGAGATCGGAGCGATTGACTGGCTCACCGGCGCTGCTCGGGACGTTGTCGACCTCTTTGAGGCTTGCGAGTCGCATTTCGAGCGGATCGATCCCAAGCTTTTCAGCAAGATCGTCGATCGCCGACTCCATCATTACACAGCCTTGCGGGTGGCCAGGAGCTCGCATCGCCCGCGCGTTACCACCGTTGACCCGGATATCCGTGTGCTGTCGACGACTGTTCGGGACGTCGTAGACGTAAGGCAACGGGAAGTTCGCCCCTCGGCTAATTCCGCCGGTCCCGCTCGTCTCGGCGACCAGCACGGTGATCTTACCACTCTCGTCACAACCGAGCTTAACTGAGGCCTTTGCGCTCGGGCGATTCCCTGCGCTAAGGTGCTCGTGGGCCCGATCAAGGAAGATGCGGACCGGCTTCCCAGATTTCTTGGAGAGTTCCGCCGCAGCGACACCCCAGACATCGGCACCAAACTTCGAGCCAAAGCCACCGCCCATCACTTCGGTCAAGACAGTGACATTGGTGTTCGGCACATTGAATGCGCCAGCCATTTCTTGCTCGATGCCGTCGACGTTTTGGGTGCTCGCCCAGACCGTCATCGAGTCCTCAGAATCCCAACGGACGGTCTGCCCATGAGTTTCGAGGCAGACGTGGGTGATCACCGGAACCGAGTAGGTCCCTTCAATTGATGCAGCAGCTTCCGAGAGCGCTGCCTCAGGATCACCGTCTGTTTGTTCACGGCCTTCTTGGGTGTTACCCCGTCGGGTCAGGCTCGGAGCGCCGTCGGCGAGTGCTTGTTCGACAGTCACGGCGTGAGGGAGAACCTCGAACTCAACCTTGATCGCTTTGCAGGCGTCCTTGGCGATCTCTTCGGTTTCAGCCGCGACAGCAGCAATCTCTTCAGCTTGGTAGCGAAGAGTCGTCCCTTCGTTGGCGATCAGATGAACCGCCTTGACGCCCGGCATCGCTTCGGCTTCGCTCGTATCGATCGAGAGGATCTTGGCATGTGCGTGAGGATTCACGAGCATCCAGCCGAAGAGTAATCCATCCGGAATGATGTCCGAAGGATACTTCGCCGCGCCTGAGGCTTTTGCCAAACCATCGAGCCGAGGTACTTCAGTCCCGAGGATCGTCGGGTTACTTGGCCAGTTTGCCATGACTTAGGCCCCTCCCTTCATTGCTTTGGCTGCGTCGAGAGCCGCTTCGAAGACACCAACGTAAGTGCCGCATCGACAGATGTTTCCGTCGAGCCCTTTCTTGATTTCTTCGAGTGTCGGCTCCTTACCTGGGTTGGCTTCCAGGAAGGCCCGACAGGCAGTGACGAAGCCTGGAGTGCAGTAACCGCACATCAACGCATCGTTGTGATGGAAGGCGTGGGGGACGTCACCTTCACCGGTGTCGAAGCTTTCCAGGGTCCGGATCTCATGATCGACGCAGGAGAGGGCAAGCGTCGTGCAGCTGTAGACCGGTTCTCCATCAAGAATGACGGTGCAAGAACCGCAGCTTCCACGGTCACAGACTCGCTTTGGCCCGGTGACCTCGAGACGGTTCCGGAGAGTGTCGAGCAACGTTGAACGGGGCTCAACGGTGCAGCTCATCACGTCACCATTGACCTGAAGCTCGATCGCTTGTGGACCGCTCAGGATTTCAACACCGTCCTCTTGGACGACGGCTCCTTGCGCTTCCTGGATCGCCGACTCAGTTGTCGTAGCCAGGACCGCACCTGCGGCGGCCAAACTTGAGCCTCGCAAAAAGTCGCGGCGACTGTGCCCGGGACGTTCCGGGACTTCGGGACCATGTGTTGGCATCGCTCTGGAAACTCCCTGCTCGCGATGGCGGATCGTGGAATGATGATGCCGATACAAACGTTAAATTGAGATCGAGTCGAATGCGCCGACTTGATTTCGCATCGGGCAATCCTCGCATGATGCACTATGGGCGATCAGCCTACTCCTTGGCAAGAGTCGGGCACCAATTGCTCGACAGATTCCAGCTTCGATGTTCTAATCATCTCTGTGACGACGAATTTCTTCGGAGTGATGACGGCTGGGGTCTAAGCGGGAGCAATTCTGATGGGCTTGCCGACTATCTTCCTTACCGAGCGTCGGGTTGGGGCCCGAAGCTGGCGATTGTTCGGACTCCGGACTCTCTTTGTAGCCGGACTTCTGATTGCGATGGGGACGATTTGGGTGAGTCGGGTTATTGGTCAAGATACGTCGTCGCTTAACGCACAAGCCGACGTTGCTCGCGCTTACTTCTTTGCAATTCTCGGTGTCCAGATCACATTCGCGATGTTGATTGTCCCTGCAGTGGCAGCCGGGGCGATTGCGTCAGATCGGGCTCAGGGGCGCCTCGATCACTTGGGTGCGACCTCGGAACGATGTGGCTCACTTCATTTCAAGCCGCCAACGGGAAGCCTTCTTCACTGAGACGATTCCAGAATTGATCCCAGCGACCCGAAGTGTACGACAACGAACGAAGGCTCAATACCGTCTCAGCACCACGATCCTTCCATTTCATCCCCGAACCGCACAGACGTTGCTTCACCAACACCTTACAAGCCGCCTCTGTCACCCCCGTACCGATGGGCCAGTTGCTTGGCGAATCGGGGTGTGGAGCTGACGACGATGCGTGCGTCACGGTCGAGTGGGCAGAAGGTCTTGCCCCCCTTGGAGGACTGGTAGACATG
>CAZEAN010000059.1:0-37634 GCA_964510225.1 uncultured Isosphaeraceae bacterium | reverse complement strand
CCCGACCAGGGTTGGCTGCGGATTGCCATGCTGAATCAACCTGGATTGTTTCAGATCACCGGTCAACTCGGTTTAGGTTTCCCGCAATTCACCCGGTTTGCAGTTCGAAGGTTACCCTCCGACGCCACCCATTTGATGAGTCCCCTGCTCTAACCGTTGAGCTAGGGCCGCGCCTAGCAATCAAAACTACTATGACGCGACTGACTTGCTGACTGCAAGAGAATCGCTCAGCCCGAAGGAAGGAGATTCGATCGGCGCTGGATGAACACCACTCTGTTCCTCTGAATTCGGCAAGGCTGTTGCAGCAGCGGTTGCTTCTGCCGGAGTCGTTCCAGGAACAGTGGCCGATAACGAAGACTTGCGATTTGTTTTGGCCAATTTGATGTTGTTGACGACCTTGAACCAAGAGAGGAACCGGATGAGACCATAGGTCATATCCACTTCCCACCACCTCAAGCCATGCCGCGCTGAGGTCTGGAATGCGTGGTGATTATTGTGCCATCCTTCGCCGTAGGTCACCAACGCAACCCACCAGAGATTGGTCGAGTGATCACGGGTTTGATAAGTCCGATAACCCCAGACATGCGTAGCTGAGTTGACCAACCAGGTGGTATGGAGCACGAGAACCGATCGTACAAAGTGCCCCCAGATGAGCATCGGCCAACCACCGATTGCGAAAAGGAGTCCTGCCAACATCAAGGGAAAAATGAAGTGCCAACGATCGATCCAGACATGGACTGGATCTCGGGTTAGGTCAGGTGCCCAGCGTGCGTGGTAAGCCGGCGTATGATCGGAGGTGATTTCTGGAGTCGCCCACCAGAACATATGAGCCCAAGCAAATCCTTGAAGAGGAGTATGTACATCTTCCCCTTCATCCGAATGCGCGTGGTGCCTGCGGTGATCGGCAACCCAGTGAATCGGTCCTCCCTCAGAAGCACAACAGCCGATCGTCGTGAGCACATACTCCAACCAATGAGGTCGGACGGCATAACTTCGATGGGTAAGAAGTCGGTGATAGACCATGCAGATTCCGACACCGCCGGTCAGCCAGTGCAACAAGATGCAGACCCCGAGTGCTTCCCAGCTGAAGAAGGCCGGGACAAAGGCCAATAGGGCGCCCACGTGAAGGGCCCCGATCCAAATCAATGGGGTCCACGCGATCCGCTTCGGCGCGGATGGTGCTGTAATCTCCGTGCTCATTCTGAGTCCTGGGTTGGCTTCGAGGGAAGGCGGGAAAGGTAGTTGGACGTCCTGCGGTTCTCCGACGTTGAGCACTTGATCACTGAGGACCGATTGGCTTCCTGGGCAGAGGGACGAGAACCACGAACAAGATCATAGGACATTGAAGAAGTTTTCTCTCGTTAAGAAAGATCATCTCAATCGTCCTTCGGAATCGCTGAAGAGCAAGATTAGTCACTTCTCCTCACCTTGGATAGAGGATCATGAGCTAACTCAGGAGAAAACAGAAGGATCGTAACGGATCAAACAATCAGATATCGATCTCGCTCGCAGAATAGGCTTCTTCCATGATGAACTTGAATCGAGCTTCCGGATCGCGACCCATTAAGCCACGGACGGTCTGTTCCGTAAACGGGCGATCATCCTCGGGAATCACCACCCGAATGAGGCGTCGGCGAGATGGATCGAGTGTCGTTTCGTAAAGATCTTTCGCGGGCATCTCCCCGAGACCTTTGAACCGAACGATCGTTGGCCGGACGTTTCCCGGAAGTTTTGCAAGGATTTGATCACGTTCGCGGTCATCGAGCGCCCAATAGTTCTGCTTCGACGCAGAGATTTTATAAAGTGGTGTGCAGCCAAGATAGATATGACCGTGATCGAAGAGACCACGGAGGTGACGATAGAAGAATGTGAGCAAAAGCGTCGCAATGTGATGCCCATCACTATCGGCATCAGTCAGCAAAATGATCTTGCCGTAACGGAGTCGGGCAGGATCGAACTGCTCGTCGATTCCACAACCGAGTGCACTCACAATGTCAGTAAGTTCTTTGTTGTCCAGTACTTTTGCCCGTCCCGCCTGCTCGGCATTCAGGACCTTCCCTCGGAGGGGCAACACCGCTTGCAAGTCGCGGTCCCGTCCCTGCTTCGCCGATCCGCCCGCCGAGTCTCCCTCAACGATCAGGAGCTCAGAACGGCTCGCATCGGTCGTGTCGCAATCGTGAAGTTTGCCGGGGAGGTTGAGCCGAGTGCTTATCGCGGTCTTCCGGCGGACCTGAGAAGCCGCGGCGCGACTTGCCTCGCGAGCCTTCGCAGCCTGAAGAATGCGTTGAACAATCGCATCGGCACTACTTTTGTTTTTCAGTAAGTAATCTTCAAGACGTGTGCGGACAGCAGAATCAACCAGTCCGCGTACTTCGGGATTATTAAGTCGCCCCTTGGTTTGTCCCTGGAATTGGGGCTCGCGCACGCAGACCGAGAGAACACCTACAAGGCCCTCACGGATATCCTCAGACTTAACCTCAGGACCCTTTTTTGCGAATTCGTGGTCTTTAATGTGCTTCTGGAGCGCGATGCGGACCGCCTCCCGGAGCCCTTGCTCATGGGTCCCGCCATCTCGGGTCGGGATTGTGTTGACAAAGGATCGAAGAACTTCGTCAGTGGATTCAGTCCAAGTCATCGCCAACTCAACGCGGATCTCTTCGTCTTCCCGCTCCAAGACAAACGGAGTTGGGGCAATCCGGATATCTTCGCGCGTGGTTGTAATTGCGTCTAACAAGTCACTGACACCGCCTTCATGACAGAATTCGACCGAAGTTTTCGCTTTCTGGTCGACAAATTGAATGCTCAGCCCTTTGTTCAGATATGTTTTGACATCAAGGCGCTCGGCGATGGTCGTGGAATCGTAGGAGATCTCTGGGAAGATTTCAGGGTCCGGGGTGAACTGGACCGTGGTTCCAGATCCCCGAGCAGGTTCGACCTTCGTCACCGAACCAATAGGCTTGCCGCGGCGATACTCTTGCTTCCAGAGAAAACCATCCCGCTTGACCTGCACTTCAAGCTTACTGCTGAGCGCGTTAACAACGCTTGCCCCCACTCCATGAAGGCCACCGGCGACCTTATAGGAATCGCTATCGAACTTGCCGCCCGCATGGAGCGTTGTAAAGATCAGCTCGAGTGCGCTTCGTCCCGCTTTCTCGTGGGTGTCGACGGGGATCCCGCGTCCATTATCGGCGACGGAAATCGACCGACCATCTTGGTGGAGCGTTACGATGATCCGGGTGGCATGACCATTCATCACTTCATCGATGGAATTGTCGACAATTTCCCAGACAAGGTGATGGAGGCCGTCCTTATCAACGCCGCCAATGTACATCCCGGGCCGACGACGAACCGCTTCCAGTCCTTCAAGGACCGTGATCGATTTCGCAGAGTAGGTGTTTGAGGTTGCCGCCGTGGCCATAGCTACTGCTCTCAGTCAGGAATCCGAGAGGAATTCGGTAAGGGACGTTCCCAGAAACAACGGGGACGATCAACAGCAGTGATCGGGAGTGTATTACTCTTCGACCTGATCGACAGGAGGAACGGGTGATGGATCGGGAAGGATCAATTCCGTCACCGACCCGCGCTGCATCAAGGCAAAACCCTTGCCCCCACGCATCGCGGTCGGATACTTCGAGGCTCGGATCGTCTGGATCGCCCCTCGGTTCGTCCGGACTTGAATCTGGTCTCCCTTAGAGGTAGCGACGAGGAATCCGAGGACTCGATCTTTCGGGTCCAGCTTGATTGCAAGCACCCCTTTCGCAACACCCGAGACCAGATTGACATCGACGCTCCGGAACACGATCGCGCGTGCTTTTTGAGTCACGACGAGAACCTGTTCGCTCCCATCCGAAACTTCGACGCCGACGACTCCATCATCGCCAATCGCCCCATCCAACCGGACAATGGCCCGACCTTTTCGCGTCGAAACGGCTCCGACGTTGTCAAGCTCGAACCGGACTGCCTTGCCAGAACGAGTGATTGCGATCGCAAAGGGCCCTTCTGATTGGGGGTCGGTGCTCCCGTTCTCGGGCTTAAGCTCTTCCGAGAGATACGCTTGATGGTGCTTCCCATTCCGTTCCGCTGATAATTGGGGAGCGGGGAGGCAGCGGGGGTCGTTGCAGAGCACACCGACAATCGATTCTCCGTCCTCGAAGGCGAATTGCCGTTGAATTGGCTCGCCGTGGCCCGTTGTCATGGGAATATCGTTGATCCGGATCGTGTAGGCGAGCCCTCGACTTGTAAACAAGATGAGCGTCTGGCGAGCTTTAGCTCGATAAACCCAACCAACCCGATCTTCTTCACGAACCCGGATGCTCGCAACGTCGGTGAACGACTTCTGACGCTTTACCCAACCGTCTCGAGTGACGATGACCCAAGCATCCTCATCGACGATGTAATCCTCTTCCCGGAGCGTAATTGGTTCCGCCTGCTCTTCGATCCGTGTTCGACGGTCATCGCCGTAATTCTTCGCAACAGCCTTAAGTTCGGTACGAACGATCTTCCAACGCGCCTGCTCGTCGTCGAGGAGTTGCTCGATCTCGGCCGCACGCGCTCGTTTCACTTCGAGTTCGTCGAGAATCTCCTTGATCTCCAGTTTCCCAAGGCGATAGAGCTTTGTCTCAAGTACTGCATCGGTCTGTAGTTCGGTCAACTTGAAACGCTTGATGAGCTTCGGAGCCGCATCCGCCTTACCGTCGCTGTTTCGAATCATCTTGATCGCTTCGTCGAGCGCATTAAAAACGATCGCGAAGCCTTCAAGGAGATGGATCCGACGGAGAAGAGCCTCAAGTTCGTGGCGGAGCCGTCGCGTGACCACGTCAAGTCGGAAGTCGAGGAAGTGAACGAGGAGTGTCTTCAGGTCGAGCCGACTCGGAACCGCGACCTCCGCATCTGCTGCAGGTTGAAGACAAGTTAGATTGACATTGAAATTGGTTTGGAGCGGTGAATTCTTGAAGAGGTAAGCCAAAGCCGCTTCATGAGTTGCACCTTCACGGAGCTCAAGAACGATCCGGATATCGTCCGTGCTCAAGTCCTTCACATTCGTTAGCTGAGGGACTTGACCCTTGGAAATGAGTTCGCCGATCCGCAAAACAAGCGGATCCTTCTCGACCCCGTAAGGAATCGACGTTATGACCACTTGGTTCGGTCGATCTGGACTCAGTTCGTAGGTACCGCGGACCTTGATCGTGCCCTGGCCGTTCGCATAGATTTTCCGGATCTCCTCGGCTGAGTTGAGGATGAGGCCACCGGTCGGAAAGTCGGGGCCTTGGATGTGCTTCAGGATTGTTTCGATCGGGAGATCACGATTCCGATCAAGGAGTGCAACCAATGCCTGGCAGACTTCTCGGAGATTGTGGGGCGGGATGTTTGTCGCCATCCCAACTGCAATCCCCGACGCTCCATTGATCAAGAGATTCGGAACTTGAGCCGGCAAAACGGTCGGTTCATCGTGTGTCGCTGCATAATTAGGCCTAAACTCAACCGTCCCCTGTCGAATCTCGTCGAGGATCGCCTCCGCAATTGGCTGAAGTCGACACTCGGTATACCGCATGGCGGCCGGTGGATCCCCATCGATCGAACCGAAGTTTCCATAACCCTCGATGAGTGGATACCGAAGCGTAAACTCCTGCGCCATCCTCACTAACGCATCGTAGACTGCCTGATCTCCGTGGGGGTGGTACTTCCCGATCACTTCGCCCACGACCGCCGCCGACTTCACATAACGGGTGGTTGAGTTCACCCGGAGATCATTCCAGATCGCGTACAGGATCCGTCGCTGAACTGGCTTCAATCCATCTCGGACGTCGGGCAAAGCCCGCGACGTGATCACACTGAGGGCATAGTTGAGATAACGCTCACGAGTCGCTTCAGCAAACGAACGATCTAAGACTACCTCAGCAACAGGCGCATCTGCGGATCGACCAGACTTTGCCGCCGAACGCTTCTTTCGAGCCATCGTCAATCCTGTCTCTTGCTAGCCTTGGCGATCGTGGATCACCAACCATCTGGGGCTCCCCCATGATCTTGATCAATAACATAATCGGTCTTCCTCCCAAGAGCAATTGCTTTTAATGTACAAAAAATCACTAAGACAATCGAGAAAGATTCAGGAGCATCTTGGTCAGGGGCAAGGATCTGCGGAACGATTGGGCAACGAGCCAATCAAGGCTCCGGGATCTCCGGAGCCCAGAGATTTGCGCTTTGCCCAATCTTCAATCATCTCGCCACAGTACACGAGACCAGTAGTTTCGACCGATCTTGTTTTTTGATTGAAGCTTACAGCATCGGCAACCATTCCGTCGATTACTCTCAGGAAGATGAAGTCGCCGCCCCAAGCGTTTGACGGAGCGTTTCGATGCTTTGCTTGGATGTCTCGGACGCACCCGGAGTGAAGTCGAAGACTTCGACGGAAACCCATTGATCGTAACCTGATCGGACTAGCGATTTCATGATCGGTCCGAAGTCGATCTCGCCCATCCCTGGACCTCTGAGATTCGCGTCGTTGGCGTGAAAGTGGCCCGCCTTGGACCCATGTGTTTCGATCAGGGAGACGATGGAACCTCCCGGGTCACTTGCCATCGCCTTCACATCAAGATGAAGCTTGAAGCGTGGATGATTGAGACGATCGATTAGTTGGTTGGCTTCCGCGATACTCTGGAGAAAGTTCGTTTCGGTATGGGCGAGAGGCTCAATGCAGAGATCCACTCCGAACTCGTCGAGGCGCGGTCCGACTGTTCCGAAAACCTCAGCGGCCCACTCCATTCCCTGCTCCATCGTGATCCCAGGTTGCAAATCCCTCTGTTGAGGCGAGCCAAAGACCATTAACGAACCGCCAAGATCACGGGTCGCTTCCGCAAGTGCAACGACATAGGCGGCAGTCCGCTGCCGGACTCCGAGATCGGGTGAGGTGAGGTGCAAGCCCTCAGTCTTGGCCAAGAGCCAATGGAGTCCGATGACCTCAAGGCCGGATGATTCGATGGTCTGGCGGATCTGAGCCCTCCGCGTTGAGTCAAGATCGGTGATCAGAGGAGCCAACGTGAAGGGAGCGAGTTCTAGCCCCTCGTAACCATGCGACTTCACCTCAGTACAGATTGCTTCCAGTTGCCAGCCATCAAAGAGTTCGTTGCAGATGCCGAAACGGATCATCGTGCTGACCTTCTTGAAGATGTTCGTCGCGGAGACGGATGAAACTACGTGAGGGAAATCAGTTTGATTGACGCCTACTGCGAGCGTTCGCGGAGTTCGGCAGCTTTCATCGTATTTGCTAATAGCATCGCGATCGTCATCGGCCCGACACCACCGGGGACGGGTGTGATCTGACTTGCGACCTCAGCGACCTGGTCAAAATCGACGTCGCCAGACAAGCTTCGATCCTCATTCCGATGGATCCCGACATCGATCACGACAGCGCCTGGTTTGATCCAGTCGCGTTTGACCATCTGACGCTTACCAACGGCGGCGATCACAATGTCCGCCTCTCGGACAATCTCGACCGTATCCTGAGTCGCAGAGTGGCAGACGGTGACCGTGGCATCGGCAGCCTCCCCTTTCTGCATCAGGAGCAAGGCCAATGGCTTGCCGACGATGTTTGACCGCCCCAGGATCACGACCTTCCGGCCCCGGACTTCAACCCCATGCCGCTTCAGAAGTTCTTGAACTCCAAGGGGCGTACACGGGACGAATCTCGGTCTCCCGGCAACCAGGAGCCCGAGATTCTCGGGGTGGAAGCCATCCACGTCCTTATCGGGCTGAATCGCTTCGATCACCCGATCAACGCTGATTTGGGTTGGGAGCGGGAGCTGAACCAAAATGCCGTCAACATCAGGAGCCGCGTTCAGCTCGTCCACAACCTGGAGTAGGTCCGCCTCCCTGAGGCTATCGGGGAGTTGCTTGACGACACCATGAAGCCCAACGGCCTGACAGGCCTTTTGCTTGTTCCGGACGTAGACTCGGCTCGCTGGGTTGTCACCCACAAGGACAGCGGTCAGTCCGGGGGCCCTGCCATAACTCGTGCTGAAGTGGGCAATTCGATCCGCGAGTTCAGCGCGAATTGCGGCTGATGTCTTTTTGCCGTCGATGAGTGTTGCAGCCAACGTTTACTTGCCTCTGCATTTTTAAAACCGCTCCCGAAGTTAGCGATCAATCCGGCCAATTGCGAGAACCTTCTGCACTTTGATATCAATCAGTCGAGGACCGATTCCCAAAGTCGCTCATAGGATGCCACCACCTGATCGAGCTGAAATTGGCGGAGTACAAATGCGTGAGCCTCGACTCCGCGAGAGGCCGCGGTTTCGGGGGATTGCGTCGCTTCCATGATCGCTGATGCCAGTGAACTTGGATCTCGGGGTGGAACTAACCAACCGGTCACTCCGTCAATCACGAGGTCTTCGGTACCTTCAATCGCCGTACCGATCACGGGTAGCCCATTGGCCATCGCTTCGAGAACAATGTTGGGCATCCCTTCCCATTCCGACGGTAGGACCAAAAATCGTGCCGCTTGGAAGAGCGATCGACTGACCTCTCGAAACCCGACCCAGCTCATCCGGCCGCGGAGCGCGGGGCTCGAGTTGGTCCGTCTTTCGAGTTCTTCGCGTTGATCACCCTCCCCGACGATGACAAGGTGGAGCGGAAGCTTCAAGATCTCGGGGCGTTCCAGCGCATCGAGGAGTGTCCTGAGGCCCTTTTGTCTCGTGATTCGACCAACGAACAAGCCAATCACCTGGTCTGGAGGGATCCGGAGTTCTTCGACGAGTGGGGATGATTCCTCCGGATCGTCTCCAAAGCGGCTGAGGTCAATGCCATTCGGGATCACAACGAGCCTTGAGCAGGGCCACCGAGTCCGTTTCTTGAGATCGCGGGCGACTCCTTTGGATACACAGACAACTCCGGATGTGAGCGGGGCAGTGAGTCGCTCGATGATGAGATGCCAAGCCTTTTCCCGTTCGGCGACACGGACCCCTCCGATCACCCGAGGGACCCCGGCGAGCATCCCGGCGAACCGCGAGGCAATGTTGGCATGGAAGAGAAAACTCTGGATCAATACCGGTCGATGTTTCCGGATCGCCTCGGTTAGCCGGATGATCCCTCGGACCGGCTCGCTATTTCGGAGTCCAAGGCATTCGGCTTCAACTCCACGCTTCCCGAGCGCCTGATAAAATGGCCCTGGACCAGAGAGGGAGATTACTTTGGGATTCCATCGACGTCGATCCAGCCGAGTGACTAGTTCGAAGAGTGCACGTTCGGCACCACCAACGTCGAGATCCGTGATCACCAATGCGATCGGTCTTGGTTGGACGGGAATTGGCCGAGGCGACTGATCTGACCTCCTTAATCTCCGGGAGAAACTCTGGAAGCGATCCAACTTAATCATGGAGCGCCCCAACGCACTGAGGATCAATCAATTCAGCGGCCCCCTTTTCGCAACTCCCATGCGTACCAGTGATTTTGACTTCGAACTTCCGGAAGAGTTGATCGCTCAACACCCGACCCCTTCCCGAGACGAGTCCCGGTTGATGGTTCTCCGTCGTCAGGAACGATCGATCAGTCACCATCAGTTCTTCGAACTCCCAGAGTTACTTAATCCGACGGATCTTTTAGTCCGTAATCGTTCAAAAGTTCTTCCTGCTCGGCTCCACGGGATCCGGGCCGAGACCGGTGGTCGTTGGGAAGGTCTCTATTTGAATGCCACGGAGACCGGCCTCTGGGAATTGCTGACGAAGACTCGGGGGCGACCAAAGCCAGGCGAGATCATCGAGATCAATGGCGGACTTCTTCTTACGATCGTTGAAGTCCAACCCGAAGGAAAGTGCCTGGTACGACCTAATGACCATCGGGATCCCGAACTCGTACTGAACGAGCATGGCACGGTCCCATTACCGCCATACATCCGCCAAGGAATTGAAGGACCGGATGATCGAGAACGCTACCAGACTCGCTACGCAGTCGAAGCCGGTTCTGTCGCCGCACCGACCGCAGGACTCCACTTCTCTGATAATCTCCTTGAACAACTCGATCGGAAGGGGATCGCCAGCGTCGACCTGACCCTTCACGTCGGAATTGGCACTTTCCGACCGATCCAGGTCGATCAGATCGACCAGCACCAGATGCACCCGGAACGGTTCGAATTTGATCCAGCCTCGGCTGATCTCTTGAATGAAGCGCGACGAGACGGTGGGCGGATCATCGCGGTCGGGACCACCTCGGGTCGAGTCTTGGAGACTACGGCGGACGAGCGCGGCCTCTTTCACACTCAAGTGGGAGAAACATCCATCTACATTCGTCCCGGTCATCGATTTACTGGTCTCGATGCATTGATTACGAATTTTCACCTTCCGAGAAGCAGCCTCCTCGTTTTCGTCTCGGCACTGACGGGCCTCGACTTCCTCCACGAAGCTTACAGGACGGCGATCCAAGAAGGTTATCGGTTTTATAGTTACGGAGATGCGATGCTCATCCTCTGACCGAAAAGAGTGCAAGAACAGAGGGTAGCCGAGCCGAATCCGAGAACGTTGAAGATCTCAGTCTACCGGGCCGGGTCGAAGGCTCGGCCCGCTTCATGAAGGAAGAGGCGATGAAGACCACGAAGGCGGCACAGAAGGTCTTGGGCGCTCCCTCTGCGGAGTTCGATCGCCTCGGGCGGTTTCAAGGATTCTCAAGTGACCTAGATCATTACCTGGACCGACTTCTCGACCCAGGAGTCGCCGAATTCCGGCCCCGAGGGAGCGCCGAGCAAGATCCAAGTTTCAAGCAATTCATTCCTTATGTGATGATCCTTCACGGCGAGTCGATCTTTTGCTACACCCGAGGCACCGGAGGAGCAGAGACGCGACTCCGAACCTTCCGATCGCTCGGCGTTGGCGGTCACGTCGACTTGGAAGACGCGACCGACGATACCTTTGATCCCAGTCGTGCCTGCGAAAATGCCCTAAGACGCGAACTCGAAGAGGAGGTCAGAATTGGGGCAGCAGGGAAGCTGAGGCGGATCGGACTCATCAACGATGATTCCACCGAGGTCGGCTCCGTTCACCTCGGGATCGCGTATCTCTTCGAATTGGCTTCGGGTGACGTCGAGGCCGCGGAGTCAGTTCTTGAGAACCCAGGATTTATGCCGAATTCGACCGTCCGCGAGAAAGTCGACGAGTTCGAGTCATGGTCCCAAATCCTGATCCGCTCATTCCTGCACAGTCCATTGAGTTAAGTTCGTCCTCTGAGATTGTGGGCTCGACTGTGGAGAGGCGTAGACCCCTGGCTGACGCTCGTCGAGCCAGTCGATCACTTCCGGAAAGATCTCGGATGGGGCGTAACGACTCCAGACGAGATCGCAGTGGCCATAGTCGGCGAAATGGCCCTCCTTCTTACCGAATCTGAGGAACGTCTTGTCAGCACTCCCGATGAAATCAAATGTCAATTTGTTTGATTCGAGGTTTGCAAGAATATCTCCATCCCCCGCAACGACCAACGTGGGGACGTTGATCTTGGGGAGGGCATCGAAGTAGTCGTGCGTTCCGTTTGCGGAGACCAGCCGACCAGTTTCTAAATAGAGGGCCATCTGACGGAGGGCCCCTGGTCCGGGATCTTCGAGGGTAAAGCCGTAAAAGCGGTCAACGGTTCGTCGATCGACGTTGGCAGCCGTGTAATAGAATCGATCGATCCGATCGAGTCCTGGTGGCCTCACGAACGCAAGCGGACGTGCAATCCGGCCGGTGCTAAAGGCCCGAAGGAGAACTTGAAGCCCGCGATTAGCTCGGAGCATTTGTTCTCGTTCAGGTGACTGCGCGATGCACGCGGGGCTTCCCATCGCAACAAAATTCGAGATCCGATCGGCATCGGGTGAACGATCGAAAAACGCAAACATCAGCATCCCGCCGAGACTATGTCCGATCCAGTTCACCTGTTGGTGTCCTGTGATCTCTTGGACATAGTCGAGAATCGCCGGAACGTCATAAATTGCCTGGTGATCCATGCTCCACTCGGCACTCGCAATCTCAGGGATAATCGTCTCACGGAGGCCACCGTTCAATAGACCCCTCGTTCCCTTGAGATGGCTGGCTCCAGAGCCTCGGAGGTCAACGACGAAGACGTCGTAGCCCTGTTCCGTCAGTTGCTCAGGAAGATGATTGTTGGTGAGCGTCCAGAATGTACCGTTCAAACCGAGGCCATGACAGAGGACCACGGGCTCTTTGCCCGGATCGGGATACCGGGGCTTATAGTGACGGACGCCTAGTCGCCAACCGTCGGCAGTTTCGGCAAACCCATCGTTGCAGGGTTGAAGGTCACGATCGGGCTGGAATCGTCGCATCGAGGCACAGCCGGAGTGACCAAAGATCATTCCTAAAGCGAGCAGGAACGAGAAAATCCGAGGCGCTAGTGATCGATGTAGAGGATTCCATTCCTCAGAGGGGGATAGCACCGCCATCAACCTCCCACGAACAATCTCAGCCAAACTTCAGCCTTCCTTGCCGAAGCGATGAAGCGTACTACTGACGAAGGGTACGCCCTAGGTCGAATTCAATCAATCCATCCTTTGTGGATCAACGGAAACGTCGACGTGGATGAGACTCGGCGTTTCTAACACGATAGCTAAAGCAAAAGGGGCGATCGAAGATCGACAGTGGTTCCGAATGCTCTCAATCCGAGAGCCGTTCGGAACCAGATACGGAGTTCTACCAGATTAAGGCCAAGTCCGAAACTGCTCTCACTCCTACAGGTCACCCATCTTGCGACCGATCAGGGCATAGTATTCGAGCGAGTCGCCATTGGTCGCGCGACGATGCACATACTTATGGCGCGAAACCAAGTTCATGATGCCATCTTCGTGCATTTTGGTAATTAGGGTAGCGAATTCAGAATTTCGGTGGTCTTCGAGGAATCGGTCGCGGATGTTGAACGCGATCCAGCCACCGTGCTCGACCAAATTAAAGGCAACCCGGAAGACCTCAGTCGGGATATCACCAAATCCAAGCGCAGCGACACAAGTGAGGACATTGAATTGATGCGATCGGAGCGTTTCGTAGTCCGAGTCGCTGAGCTGGGTCATGTCGCAGACGACGTAATCCTCATAGAGTCCAGGCCGATCACGATCAGTCGCTTCAGCAGCTTCCGGGACGATATCAACCCCGACAACCGTCTCAACTCCTGCGGTTCGGAGTGCTTCCCCAACCATTCCATTCCCCGCCCCGAGGTCCAAGGCCCGGAGAGTTCCAGGATCAACAACTGCAGAGTTTAGTTGCTTCGAGAGCTGGCCAACGATCACCTCCGGCGAATTGCAACCGAGCGTTTTATAGAAGATGTGTTCATAAAGCCCCTCAACTTCGAAGACCTGCGCGTAGTCATGAAATCGAATCTCTTGCCATTGGCCATCGACTCGGACAACGCACCACTCCTCGTCTTGATTGAGCGTCATACCAGGCTCGGGTAACGCAATCACCAAATCATGGGTTTCTCGAAGAGGAGCGAGCGTCCGAATCTGATCGCCGTTGTCGACTGTCTTCATGGTGGGTGGTCCTCGGTCTTTGAAAAGGGTCAAGTAATGGAAAACAAGTTAAGTAAGACTGGGTCAAATGAGCAAATGCTGCACGCTTGGGTGATGAAATGATCGTTGGCTAAGAATAGGGCGATGGAATGTTGGAATGATCCGACGGAAGGAGTCTGTAGATTGGCAAGGTTGAACGCCCTCGTAAACTCGCGAAGCGTTGGGGTCCTTGATTTCCAGCGCTGAAGTTCGGAGGAGCCGATGTCCTAACTCTCGTCGAGGACCGGCCGCAAGAACTTCAGGTAAATTGATCAGAGACCTATCCCAATTGAGGGCAGCAACACAGGGCCAATAATCGGCCCAGCGCCGCACGGTCTCTGAGCAGTGGAGGTCGAGTCGATGGCAATCTCTGCAATCGGAACGACGTTATGGGCTCTGAACTTGGGTCGAGAAGATATCGGTAAAACCTTCGCCACCGTGATGAAAAAACGCATGGTCAAGATAGAAAACAGACCACTCGTTTGGTGACATTTGCCATGTCTCAGGCAAAACCCAGTCTTAGAGCATCATAACCATACACTGCAGCCATCTCTTTTTCAATCACCTAGCTTACGGCGATCTCGATCCAAGAGACCACAGCGCGTTGGTTTACGAAGAACGCTCACCAATCGACGCACAACTCGAACCGATGCCAATTACGATCATGCAAACTTTGCAGTCGATACAAACTGCAAACCCATGAATCTTTTACGTTCTATTTGGCAATCAACTATTGAGATACTTTTAATTTTGGGAGATTCAAAAGCGACTTCTTAAAATGATCGCACCCATGTCTCTCTAATTCTCACAGCCACAGTCGGTGCCCAGTGAGACATCGGCACTACGAAACGAACCAAAGCCAGCACAATGACATAAAATATATAGACAATCAATTTGATGAATTAGTTGAAAACAACAGGGCGCCCTTCTCCGACGTCATCGCGGCTCAGTCGTCGGCTAGATAATGCGCAGGTTTCCATGGCTCTTGTTGTAGATTCGAGGTAAAATCGATGTTCAATCGATTGATTAATGTTGGTTGAACAAGATCGCCAAGTCGGTTGAGCAGGGGGTCTGCGATGCAAGAGTCGAGTTGGTCTAAGCGACAAGTTTATTGGACGTTTCAGGTAATCATCCTGTTGCTGTTTTTACGCTCCAACCTAGCTCAGGCTGAGCAAGATCTCGCGATTCCCGAACGAGAGGCACTTGAGTTTTTTGAGCGCGAAGTTCGACCGGTCCTCGTCGAGCACTGCTACCGATGCCATGGTCAAGCTCGCCAACGCAGCGACCTTCGGCTCGATTCGAAGTCGGCCGTGCTTCAAGGTGGAATTCAAGGGCCTGCCGTGGTCCCTGCTCATCCTGAGGAGAGCCTCCTCGTGGAAGCCATCCGCTATGAAGGTCTTGAAATGCCGCCGGAGGGTCCACTTCCTGAGGAAAAGGTGAATCTTCTCGTTCGATGGGTCGAACTCGGGGCACCTTGGACTCCGGAGGATCAAGCTGAACAACGGGACCTAGGGTTTAGTTTATTCACGGATGCCGACCGGGCCGAGTATGCATATCAACCATTGGGACCAGTCGCCCCACCGAGGGTACAGGACCAGCGTTGGCTTTCGAATCCGATTGATCAGTTCATACTCGATCGGCTTGAACGCGAGGGACTTACCCCTGCTCCAAGGGCTGATCGACGGACTCTGGTTCGTCGGCTCTACTTCGATCTGACCGGATTGCCACCGAGCCCTGACCAGGTTCAGACCTTTCTAAATGATTCCGATCCTCAGGCGTATCGGAAACTTGTTGATCGACTTCTCGATAGCCCTCGGTTCGGCGAACGTTGGGGCCGCCATTGGCTTGACTTGGTCCGCTTCGCGGAGTCAAACGGTTACCGGGCCGATGAATTCCGTCCGTTCGCTTGGCGTTATCGTGATTACGTGATTCAGTCCCTCAATGACGACCTGCCGTATGATCAATTCATCAAGGAACAGATCGCGGGCGATGAGCTCTCCCCTGATGATCCGCGCGCTAAGGTTGCGACAGGATATCTCCGTCTCTGGGTCTATGAATCAAACCAACGTGATGTTGAAGCGCAATGGGATGCGATTCTCGATGATTTGACCGATGTGACCTCGGATGTCTTCCTCGGACTCGGGATGGGTTGCGCCCGTTGTCACGACCACAAATATGACCCAATTCTGCAGCGTGACTATTACCGACTCCGGAGCCACTTCGCTGCGATCCTTCCACGCGAGGATCTCAGCGTCTTACAGCAGGGTCCCGGAACCGGACGGGCGGAACGGGAAGCGGTCTGGAATTTCTTGACGTTGGAGCTCCGGAGTGAACTTAAAAGCCTGGAAGAAGATGTGACCCGGTCAGTGACCCTCGACGCAATCTCCAAGTTCCAACCCGAGATGCGGTCGATGATAAAGACACCCCCGGCGGAACGGACCCTGAGAGAGCATCAACTGGCGGAGCTTGCCTACCGACAGGTAACCCTCGCCGAATCGAACGCTCTGAGTCGGCTCAAGGGTGAAGACAAAGAACGAAGAGGAACGCTGCTTGCTGATCTCGATAAGTTTGACTTCTTAAAACCGCCAGGGCCAAGTCTCGACGCAATTGTTGATGTCAGCGCCGAAGCCCCTCCGACGAGGATTCCGGGCAAACGATCTGAGGAAGAGATCCTCCCAGGCCCGCTATCGATCCTTGATCCGGAGCCGTCTGAGATTCGTCCCGTCAATTGGTCGGAGAGCACCGGACGGAGGTCTGCACTGGCTCATTGGCTCACGGATCCCGCTGAAAATCCACTACCGCCTCGGGTGATTGTCAATCGACTCTGGCAGCATCACTTCGGTGAGGGAATCGTTGAGACACCTAGTGACTTCGGTCGACTCGGTGAACCGCCAACGTATCCCGAATTACTCGATTGGCTCGCCAACGAACTCATCCAGCATGGCTGGAGCCTGAAACATCTTCATCGGCTCATGGTAACTTCCTCGACGTATCAGCAAGCTTCCGACCATCCGCTTACAGAGCACGACGAAAAACTCTTGGAGAATCAGGAACGGCTCTTCGGAAAGATGAGGATCCGTCGACTCGAAGCGGAACCGATCCGTGATGCAATGCTCGCCGTAAGTGGCGAACTTGATCGCGACCATATCGGCGGACCCAGCGTAGACCCTGACCAACCCGTCCGTTCGATCTTCACCAAGTTCAAGCGGAACGCCAAAGATCCGTTCTTAAGCGCGTTTGATGTCGCTGGTGGTTATCTCAGCACGAGTCGGCGGAACGTGACGACGACACCGATCCAGTCGCTGCTTATGATCAACGGCGCTTGGACAATCCAACGCGCTCGGGCGTTCAGTGATCGATTACTCAACGGAGATCTGCAAAGCGATCGAGAACGAGTTGATCTCGCCTTTCAAATGGCGTTCGGTCGACCCGCCAGTCCTACTGAGATCGCCGATACCCTCCAATTTCTCCGAGAACTTTCCGTTGACGCGGCTGGGGATATCGCCCTCAACGAGCCTGGGCCAGGACTCAGTGGGTGCGATTTCGAACCTCATCCGATCACAGACGATGCCTGGGTGGACTTTTGCCACGCACTCTTCAATTCAAGTGAGTTTATCTATATCGACTAGTCTATATCGACTCATCCACGGGCTTGAAGCGGAAACTATGAGAACAACCATGTCGGGTCGACGAGGCAGATCAATGAACTCATTCGAGACTCCTAAGACCGGGCCCATCCCCCATCGGATCAACCCCATCAGTCGTCGAGAAATGCTCCTCCGAGGTGGCGCAGGCTTCGGAGCGCTGGGAATGGCTTACCTTTTTGGGGCGAGCCCGTCAAAGGCCCAAGATGGACCCGAGCTCAAGCCCGATCCCGACGCCTGGATGCGACCAGCAAAGGCCAAAAATGTCATCTTCCTCTTCATGGAAGGCGGCCCGAGCCAGATTGACACCTTTGATCCCAAGCCAGCGGTCAACAAACACGCGGGTCAACCGCTTCCTGCCAGCATCGAACGGGTCATTACGCCGATGGGCGAGATGGAAGCGCCCCTGCTTCCCTCTCGACGTCGTTGGAAGCGTCATGGTGAGAGTGGAATCTGGGTCTCGGATTGGCTCCCTGAAACCGCAAAACTAGTCGATGACATCACGGTGATCCGGTCCTGCATCTCGGACGGACTCAACCACGTCAACGGCGTCTCGCAAATGAACACCGGGTCGATCCGAGGTGGTCGCCCCTCACTGGGAAGCTGGGCGACATACGGCCTCGGGACTGAAAATGAGAACCTTCCCGCGTATGTCGTTCTTCAGGACGTCGAAAAGGCGACGGTTGCAGGAGGAGCGAGGAATTGGGGTGCTGGATTCATGCCGGCAGCGTACCAAGGTACTCGACTCAAGAGCGGCCCAGAACCGATCGCCAATCTCGATCCACCGGAATCGATTAGTGACCGCCGCCACCGCGCCTCACTGGATAACTAGAACCGACTCAACCGCGTTCATGCCGATCAACATGATCACCACACGGAGCTTGAGGCGCGGATTTCATCCTATGAACTCGCGTTCCGGATGCAGGCTGAAGCTCCAGAAGCGGTTGATCTGAGTGCCGAGTCGGCCGAGACTCAGCGGCTCTACGGGATTGATCGCCAAGAGACCGCGACCTTCGGCCGCAACTGTCTGCTGGCTCGTCGACTCGTGGAGCGCGGAGTTCGGTTCGTTCAGCTTTATCACGGTGCCGGCAGCAAGTGGGATGCCCATTCCGGGATCGAGAAAAATCACACTGAGAACTGCGCGTCGATGGACCAACCAGTTGCGGGCCTCCTCACCGACCTGAAACGCCGAGGGCTCCTGGAGGAGACGCTCGTTGTCTGGGGGGGCGAGTTTGGTCGGACTCCGATGTCCGAGAAGGGGAACGGCCGCGATCACAACCCGTATGGCTTCACGATGTGGCTCGCGGGAGGTGACGTCAGAGGAGGCCAAGTAATAGGCAAGACCGATGACTTCGGACTCCATGCAGTCGAAGATCGACTCCATGTTCATGATCTTCACGCCACGATACTCCGACTCATCGGCCTCGATCCCGATGCACTCGTTTATCTCCACAAGGGAAGACCCGAACGAGCGACACTGAATGAGGGCGAGGTCTTCGAACGAGTAGTTTCTGGCTAAGCAAGACCCATGAATCAAGACAAGCCGGAGTGGTCGACCCAACATCGAGGCCATCCCACTCCGGCTGCATTTGTTAAGCAGTTTTTAGAGTTAAGGTACTGCGACGACAGATCAAACTGTTATTGGGAGCCAAAGCCTTCCTGACCCGGGAGAGGTCCAGGCAATCCATCAGGATTGACAAGTTCGCGAATCCGCTCTTCGTTTCTTCGCTCTACGACACCTGGGATTCGCATCCGGAACGAGTAGCCGAGTGATGAGAGGAGGTGCTCGATCGCGAGGGGCCGAATTCCATTCGTACGGGCTTGTTCAACCGCTTGGCTCTGTTGTTGGAGGAATTCCTCACGAGCCTCAGTGATCACTTCAGCCGCAAGCTGGTTCCCTGGATCGCGGAGTGGGTCTCGCTCGTCGATCACATACCAAGAGATCCGACCCGTGAGTTCACCACGCTCTTGACCGACGTTCTGGGGGGGAAGGTCGTAGTCAACCACACCGCCCGCCGCTTCAATCAAGCGGATCAGGGCGTCACGATCGTCACGTCCGTCCCGATTCATGTCGATCGGGCCGATCAATGCAAAGCGTTGGGGACGATTTGCATCCCAAGCGGATGAGTAAACCTGGTCACCCACTCTGATTGGATTCCGGTAATCGAAATCTTCCTCGATCGAGGCAACACTACCATCGGCGGTGACGCGGATTAACTTGACCCGTGCCTTCGGCTTATCCGAGGGCAAGCCAGGGGCATCAGCGTCAAAGATTGAGAAGAGCATTTGCGGACGAGCACCCATGCTCCGGCTCAAGGTTGTTTGGATCTCGCCGGTGTTGAAGTTGACATAGGTCACAAAGCCATCAGGGACGTCGAGCACTACTTCGTCCTTCTCGACGACTGTCCGGAGTTCATCGACCAAAGTCCGCTGCTCGGCAATATCGCGATCGTACTTGATCTGCTGTGCATCGAGGCGATTCTGGAGTTCGTCTAGTTGAGCTTCGGCACTCGCCTTCAGAACTTGGAGGTTTTGCATATCTAGGCGGATCTCCGCAGTCTCGGCTGCAAAGTCTCCACTCGCCTGTCGGAGCAGCTGATTCAAGCGGTCGACCTCAGCAAGCTGAGTATCGAGATCTTGTTGGTTGACGTTGTTAACACTTTCCAACTGGCGACGGAGTCGAATATTGTCGATCGCCAAGTCCGTTGCCAGCTTCGCCTGGTTCGAAGCAATCGTGACTAGCGTATCCAAGGAGCCACTAAAGGTAGCACTCCCTCCCGAGGGCGTCGATGATTGCCGTCGGAACAGATCAGCATCCGAGTTCAGACTGTTCTGAAAGGACTCGATAACGGAGTTGTCTTGACCTGGATCAGCGGAGTTTAATGTGTTGATTGCCGTGCTGACGGCGTCACCGAATTCGGCGACGAGTTCTTGCTGCTTATCCTCAATTTGCGTCATGACGTCATTGGCATCGGCAGCGCCCGAGAAGCCAGCGCGATCACGGAGTCGGATGAAGTCAGCATTCGCCTGATCGCGTTGTGAATTCGCGTTCCGAAGCTCGGCCTCTGTTTCGGCCAAGGTGGTCGACGCCTTGTCGTACTCGGAGTACATGAAGTAGGCTGTGACGGCGAGAATCACCGTGAGGGAGACGAAGATCGCCACCGCAATCTTGAGGCCTTGAGAATCACTGGCGGTTGCCATAGATCGAAACTCCCATCGACCGGGCACCGCGTCGAAGTCTGCTGACCGGTCCCGATGCTAAACAAATGACAGGGCAGAGGCCGGATTGGTGTAGAGGACGGAATCAAGGCGAGATCCGTGCCATCGATACCATCTCAGCGCGTAATCGGTTGAGTGAGACCATCTGACGACAAAGTTTAAGGGCCGATTTGGTCGCGGTCAAACAAGCCCAGACCGAACAACTGTCAGCAGGATCTTCTGACCGGCACGGCCGTCGCATCCGAATGGAGAGGCGGAATCCTTCCCAATGAAGTCTTAGCAACAGTTTAGACGTGAAAAGCAACACAAGAGTTCCAACCCTCTAAACCCCCTGAAATCATGTTAGGGCAATTGCGTTCGTTTCCGAGGGGCTAAGGATTGACGATCCTGAAGCTTGGAATCCAGAATCGAGACTTCAATTGGCTTCGGCCTCTGACCCCAGGGACCAACGATCCGGAACAGGGAAGACTATGCGTTCGACCCGATATTTAATCGTGCGTTCAGCACTTGCGCGCTTACTTCCATTTTCGCTCCTACTCCTGGCCCAGACTCGCCTCGATGCAGGCCCAGCCTAGACGCGAGTCGCAGATCGTCCGGCATTAAAGCGACTAAAGGTCGACGTCGCTTATCTCGCCGATGATCGGCTGGAAGGCCGAGCACCAGGGACGCCGGGGATCGAACTGGCCGCTACTTATATTGCGGATGAGTTTCGCAAAGCTGGCCTTGTCGAACCCCCAGGTGCGCCAGGATTTTTCCAGGAGTTTGAAATCCAAGGTGCGGCGCGGCTCGCTGGCGATCCCTCGTTTCAAGCGATGGTAGCAAGTGATAACTCCGTTGAAAGCACCCGGATTTCAAGCAATTTGTTTGCACCACTCGGAATCGGTGGAGCTGCTGACCTTCTGGAGATTCCGGTTGTCTTTGCCGGCTTTGGGATCAGCACAGATCCTGACGACGATTTCAAATATGACGATTACGAGGGAATTGACGTCGAAGGCAAAATCGTCCTGATCCTTCGGAGAGCGCCCGGCTACGCAAGCGGCAAGGGACCGTTCGCCCCACGGAATAATCAGCCGCCTGAATATGCAACCTTTCGTCATAAAGCTGTCAACGCCTTCCAACATGGTGCCAAAGCCGTTGTGATGGTCAACGACGAAGAGAGTCTCGAAGGTGGTGAGGTGGCCGACGAACTTCTGCGTTTCACCTCGGCCGGGACGGAGAAACTCACGACGATCCCGATTGTCATGGTGAAACGATCAACGGTGGATCAGCTCTTAAGCGGAGTCGGAGCCCCGACGCTCAGCGAGCTGGAGTCCTCGATCCGTCAAAATCCGTTAGAGCCGAGTCCCAAGAGTCAGCAGTTCCAAGGACTTACGGCTTCGATCCAGTACGAGATCGAGCGACCAGTGGTCCTCACCAATAATGTCGTGGGATTACTTGAGGCGGAGGGTCCGACAGCAGAGGAGACGATTGTGGTCGGTGCCCACTATGATCACCTTGGCCGTGGTGGCATGGGCTCATTGGCACCGTTCTCGACTGATATCCACAACGGAGCCGATGACAATGCGTCGGGGACGGCCCTGATCATCGAGTTAGCGCGTCGGCTGGCAGCGCGGCCGGGACTCCCTCCTCGGAGAGTCTTGTTTATCGCCTTCTCAGGAGAGGAGCGCGGCTTGCTCGGCTCACGTTACTATGTGAACCATCCGTTAATCCCGCTCGACCAGACCGTTGCGATGTTCAATTTTGATATGGTCGGTCGGTTGAATGAGGAAGAAACGCTGACCGTCTTCGGAGTCGACAGCTCCCCTGGTCTCCGGGAATTAGTGACCGCACTGGGACCGACCCATGGCCTCAATGTCCGCGCCAACGGTAGTGCGCCGGGTAACAGCGATCATGCCAGTTTCATTGATCGGGAGATCCCGATCGCCGGTTTCTTTACGGGGACTCACCGAGATTACCATCGTCCTTCCGACGACATTGAACTCATCAACTATGACGGCATGGTCCGGATCTCCGATTACGCTGAGTTGCTCCTGCTCGACTTTCTGAGCAGACCGGAAGCCCCCCTCTTTACCCGAGTTGAAGAACCCGAAGAGCCACGTTCGATTTCAGGGGTTTCAGTCTCGCTCGGAACCATTCCGGACTACGACGAGAGCATCGAAGGGGTCCGACTCAACGGTGTCCGCTCTGGTTCCGCCGCCGAAAAGGCAGGGATGAAGGAAGGTGACATCATCATCAAGTATGGTGAAATCGAGGTCGGGACGATCTATGACTTCATGCAGGGACTCTCGGAGTCAAAGCCAGGCGATCGCGTTCAGATCACGGTTGACCGCGAGGGCAAGCCGGTCAAGCTCGAAGCTGTGCTCGACGCTTCCACTCGTAGTCATGATGATGACTGAATTCCATCCCTGACCTGACACCGCCGCCCACTGATCTTTCCACTCTCCTGGTTATCTGGGGGCCTTCTGATCAAACTCTCGACAGCTTGCGACGCCATCCGATCAGTTGGTGATCGCCTCGATGCTCTCGACCTCTCGTTTCTTTCAGGTTGATCCGGATAGCGAGGATCAGACCTGAGGTGATCATGTTCGAAAGTACGATTACAGTCGACGACTGCAATCCTGTTCGAGTCGTCAACAATCGGATCATCCCTCAGGATCCTTGGGGCAGACTGAAGCCTGAAGACCGGTAGACCGTGGGCTGCAGAGACAGGCTCCCTCTGATCCTCCATCCCAAACCTCAAGAGCCAATGCCTTAGTGACTCTGCGATCCGCCATCCTCTGTGGATATCGAGTAAATTCGGTATTGTCAGATTCCGAGCAAGGAAACGGCCACTTGCCTTCATTGAGGAACGCCATGACGACGCAGCTCAAAGCCCATTTCCATCGTTCCACCCTAATCGTACTGCTTATGCTGGGGACCCCGTCCTGGATCTATGCCTCAGAGCCGGACAAGTCATGGCAGATGTCGGGGTATCTTCTCGTTCCCAACGAACAGGTCCCTAACGAGTACAACGGCGGATTCTCGATGTATGTGGCGGCTTGGCCTCTCCTCGAAGCGTACCCCGGAAGCCGGTTCCAGACCGGCTTGTTCGGGACCTGGATGCACCCGTTTTATGAAGAGAAACCCAACGAACGGCTCTATACGGACATTGAAGGGGGATTAGGCTGGTGGCGTGATACGCGATTCGCCACCGAGACCCCGAAATTTATCATGGGCGGCGTGACCCTAAACTTCAGCGCGTGGGCAAACGGTCCAGGAGCGGGGAAGGGGCGCGACTGGAATCGACCTAACGGGAAGTATGCCGTCGTCCAACTTAGCCCCCAAATTCTCTGGCCACCCGACGGCCTCAATCTCGCGCAAGGGACCTGCGGAGAGCTTTTTGGTTATGGCTACTTGCCGTTACCATTATCCGAGCCGAAGTCATCGACTGCCGGTGCCGAGGTTCCGACGGGCAATCAGTGTTGGACACTCTTTGTCAATGCGGAGAACTTCAAAGGGCCAGTCACCTTCTTCGCCCCCTATTTTTGGTCGCGTCCGAGCATCGAACGGCCCGATTTAGCTGGACTTTTTCTTGACGTCAGGCCATCAAACCCGAACCGAGCGCTCCAGATGGAGACGCAGTATGTTCCTGCCGCGTATGCGGAACTGGACGGAGTCGAATACGCACGGGTAGCTCCGACACTCTTTCCCTCGAACTACAAGAACGACACCACGATCACGGTTCACCGAGTGACATCTTACCGGAAGGCCGCACTCTGGGAGGCGGTTCAAGCATGGTTCGACGGTGGCCCGGAAGCAACCGGAGAGATCAATCCGGATGAATCAATCGTCCACAGATTTCCTGGGAACGGCGGCGCAACTTGGCGGATCTACCAGCCCCGATCGGATCGTGAGGATCGTGTCCGACTCGATTGGAGTTCGTTCGCGGAACCGACCGCGTTTGCCGACGACACCTTCGGCTATCAGTGGAACAAAGACCTTGTAGGGATCCGGGACTTTAGAGGGAACCGATGTGTGACCTTGCCTGAATACTACCGGCTGGAGCAGGACCAGAGCGGGCGATCACGATGGGCAGCCGTTATCGAAAAAGATGTTCCGAGCGATACAATGCTCAACCAACTCCAGTTCGGACGACCGGACCAGCGTGTCGCTGACGCTTATGTCACTCCCCAAGGTCAAGAGACCTCCTGGAAGAATCCTGGACCGACCGCTGGTCCGTTTAAGGCCTACCCTGGTGACGGCAGCGAAGTGACTTACTACTGGTATCGGTTTGCAGACCAACCAGCGTTGCTCAATGCGGACCTCTCAGACGCTGAACGGGAGATTCTTCAGAGTCGCGTTGAACAGATCCATCGGCGTTGGACCAAGGAACGTCGCTTCATGCCTACACCCCGACTCGGGAGCATAGCGAAGATCGACCCTAACCTCATCGTGACACCGCCCGATGGTCTCGAAGTCGGCTACGTCCCAATTGTGACCCGACAGGGCCCGACGCAGTAGCAGAACTCAGTCCCGTTGGGAATTGGCAGGCGACCCATTGCCTCAAGTCGGGTCATCAAGGCGCCTGATAGCTTGGACCCACTCGGACCAGGCAACTTCCAGATCTTCCTTTAGAAATTGCGCGATCTCCCCCGGGCATGCTGTCCGGGCACCGGTTCCACCCTGGCTAGAAATCTCCTCGTTGGCACTTAGTTCACACCGATCATCCGTGATCGACGGAGAACAAAAGGACCTCTCGCTTGATGGAAGAGGGAGAGTTCTTCGCCGACCGCGTGCCATCGACCGTGAATCTCGGAACCATCGCTATTCAGACTGCCCTGGAGGACAAATTCCTGACCTTCGCCGAGGGTGCCGATCCGGTAGTCTCCCATTCGGTACCCCGCAAAGTGGTGGCCTCGATAGCGCTTCCAGAGTTGGACTTGCGGTCCTTGAATCTGACCGCGGAGATCTGATTCTTCCGGGAGGTGAAACATCACGAAGACAGGTTGCCAGGGGCCCGTGGGAATGAGCGCCCTGATCTGATCAACGACCGCTTCGTCGGCTCCAGGTGGCAGAGCATCCAACAATGCAACGTCGCTGATCGTCGACTCTAAATCGACCGAGTCATCATTCATCGTACCGACCAATGTTTGACCAACCTGCTGAATTCGTGCTGCAACCCTCCTCGACTGACCAAGCCTTGTGAACGAACCCGACCAGAGGCCGGTTACGTCAATCGGGTCAACCATGGGATATTCTCAAGGACTGGGCGTCTAGTAATGAATCTTTGTATTGATGGAGGGGACGACACGGATGATCACGGGCGATCATTCCCGTTACATCGCTCGCAAAAACCGTTCCGGATCTTACTGATCCGAGGTTGTTTCAAGGAAAGTTAAATGTATGGGGAGAGAGACCATGATTTACCCTCATTCTACGCGAGAGGGACCAAGTTGCCGCGCTTCTTTTGGAAACTGGGAGCTTGCATGAATCTACGAGGACCCGATTGCTGATGCTCGGTCCCCTCCAGAACGGTACGTTTGTTTGCCTCAATATCGAAATTGGGCGTTACGCAAACGCGACGATCTAGTCGTGGACAATCCATCCCAGGTTCGATCTCAACGCCCCTCGGGGCTTCCATTCGGTTTCCAGTCAATAACGCAGAGCGAATGACATTCGTCAACGACCCTAACAAGAATCCCCTACTTCCAACAACGTGATTGCTGATGGTTGCCCTCTTACTCCTTGCTTTCGTGGTGACGATCGCGTGGCTCGGCTTGGCGTTTTACTCACTTCGTGCGGCTCGCCACTCACGGAGACTCAAGCCGAGCGCACTTCAAAAAGATGATTCTCCACCTCCCCTTGATGTGATTATACCAGCACGCAATGAAGACAAGTGGATTGCACAAACCTTGAAATCACTCCAAGCCCAAGATTATCCACACTTGGCGATCATCATTGTTGATGACCAATCGACAGACCAAACGGCGTCGGTTGTTCAGGAGTCCGCAGCGCAGGCGCCTCCCAACTCACCGCCGATCCGACTCCTGAGCGGAACCGATCGACCCGATGGTTGGGTCGGTAAGACCTGGGCGCTCCATCAAGGAATTGAGGCATCTACGAGCGACTGGATCTGCATGATCGATGCCGATGTCATTCTCCACCCTCAGACACTCTCCACCGCCTGGTCCGAAGCACGTCGGGTCGGTGCTGACATGATCAGCCTCCTCGGACAACCGCGTTGTCGAACTTTCTGGCAAGCATCGATTGGATTGGCGCTCGTTCACATTTTATACATGCTCTATCCGCTTCGAGAGGTCAATCGTGTTGCGGGTTCGGTCGCAGTCGCACACGGTGCGTTCATGATGATCAGGCGTGACATTTACCGAGCGATTGGCGGCATCAAGCAAGTAAAAGCAGAAATAGTTGAAGACATCCAATTCGCTCAGCTCGTGAAATCCAACGGTTATCGTCTTCAAGCATCGCCCGCCCCCGATCTCCTTCAGACCCACATGTACGGGTCACTCATGGCGATCCGCGAGGGGCTCCGTAAGAACGCCTTCGCTGGAATGCAATATCGTCTACACAAGTTCATCTTTGGTTCGATAACTGGATTGATAATGGCCTGGATGCCGCTAGTGGCCATCATGATCGGTCTTCTCGGCCTGGTCACCGGGCAAGGAGATCAAGCCTCCTCCTGGAGCTTGATCGGAATCGGTCTGGTTGGCTCGCTCGCTCAAGCGATCAGCACCAGCCCCGTCATCGTTTTCTTATCGATCCCACCTTGGTACGCTTTCGCCTTACCGATTGGTCTCTCGATATACATCGCGATAACAACCGAAAGTGTCTTACTGTACTTCCAAGGTCGGGTTCTCTGGAAAGGTAGGAGCTATGACCGGAAGATCGTGGAAAACCGCGAGGCAAGATAATTGTGGTGTGGACCTACCCGTGAATGAGGAAACGTCTTCTCGAACCGTTGCGCCTCGATTCAAGAATATTTTGGGCTGAGGTTCGAATCTCTCTCCAGTCAACTCGTGAGGATTAAGTCACAGGGCCGTCGCTGGTCGTTAACCAGACTCGGTACGGAGAACCAAATACAAAGGGTACTATGAACGCAATTCAAATCAGTCAAGTCTCAAAGTTATTCAACGGGCATTTGGCCGTCAATAATCTTGACTTAACCGTTCCTGTTGGATCGTTGTATGGTTTTATCGGCCCCAACGGTTCGGGAAAGACGACAACCCTGAGAATGATTCTCCGGATCCTACTCCCGGATTCTGGTGAAATTGAACTTCTCGATTCCGGCGATCACTATGCAGCACGCGATCGGGTCGCCTACCTTCCTGAGGAACGTGGGCTCTACAAGAAGATGTCCGTTCGTCGGCTGCTTCGCTACTACGGCACCTTGAAAGGTGCAAGGCAACCCGAGCTTGATCGAGCGATCTACGCTTGGATCGAACGGATGAGCCTGGTCGACTGGCTTGATCGCAAGGTTGATACACTCTCCAAGGGGATGTCTCAGAAGGTTCAGTTCATCGCCGCCGTCTTGGCGAAACCCGACCTCGTGATCTTGGATGAGCCGTTCTCTGGTCTCGACCCCGTCAACGTCGAGGTCTTAAGGGAGGCGGTGTTGGACCTCAAACGTGAAGGAACAACAGTTGTATTCTCGACACATGACATGGCCGTTGCGGAACGGATGTGCGATCGGATTTTCATGATTTATAAAGGTCAAAAAGTACTCGACGGCACAATTGATCAAATTCAAGGTCAATACGGGTTCGACACGATCCGACTCCGAACCGAAGGAGGAGTCGGTGCCCTTCATGATCTCCAAGGAATCGTCGAGCTGAACGACCACGGTAATCTTCAAGAAGTCCGCTGGCAGGGAGACCCACAGGCATTGCTCCGTATGGTCGCGGATCGGACCACCATCTATCAATTCGAGGTGGCCCGTCCCTCGCTTCATGACCTCTTTATCCGGATTGCGAACCCAGAACGCCAAGAAATCGCGGAGGCAAAATAATCATGAAACTTGATAAAATCTACACGATTGCAACTACGGAGTTTGGGTCGGCAATCCGGACGAAGTCGTTCCTGGTCGGGATCATGCTGATGCCGATCATGGTTGGTGCTTCGATCCTGATTCAACTCTTTGTCGCCGACCAGGAGGATACGAAGACACGGACTTTTGTCGTCATTGACAGGTCAGGCGAACTCTTGCCCACCATCAAGGACGGAGTCGAGGCGAGGAATTCAAACTTGATTGGCGACGACGGCAAGCCCACGGGCCCTACCTTTGAGTTGATCGATTTTGAGCCCGAGGGTGAAGATAAGCTACAAATACGCTTAACTCTTTCTGATCAGGTCAGAAAGAGTGAACTATTTGCATTCATTGAGATCGAATCGAACGAGATCAATGGCATCCAAGACATTGAGGTACGCTACTACTCTGATAGTCCCAGCGACAACACACTCCGAGGATGGATCTCGGGGATCATCAACGACACCGTACGCAATATAAGATTTACTGAAGCAAATCTTGATCGCACATTGATCGACCAGCTCTCTCGCCCTGTGATCGTTGATAACCTCGGTCTCGTGACCAGGACACGGTCGGCTGCAGAGGGAGACTCTGCTGGGGAAGGAACCACAAGTCAGGGTGAAATCAACGACGCAGAACGCGTAGATCCGATTCGTGCGTTCGCCCCGCCGGCTGTTGTTCTCTTCTTGACCTTCTTCATTGTGATGTCAACCGCACCACAACTGCTCAACTCGGTCCTTGAGGAAAAGATGAGTCGTGTCAGCGAGGTCTTGCTTGGCTCTGCAACTCCCTTCGAACTAATGATGGGTAAGTTGTTAGGAAACGTCGCGCTGGCCTTGATACTCGCAGCAATCTATGTCGGTGGAGCCTATGGGGTCGCGGCTTGGTACGGGTACGGAGATGTGGTTACGCCAACGCTCCTGGTCTCGTTGGCCCTCTTTCTCCCCACTGCAGTCTTGCTATATGGCTCGCTCTACATGGCAGTCGGCGCCGCATGCAGTGAACTTAAAGATGCTCAATCATTAATGATGCCCGTCCTCTTGCTCTCGATGCTTCCGGTTTTCGTCTGGTCGGTGATCCTGCAGAACCCCACCTCCTCAGTCTCCGTGGGTCTCTCCTTGTTTCCACCGGCCACACCATACTTATTGCCGATGCGGATGGCGATGCGACCTGCGCCTCCGGTCTGGCAGATCGGTCTTGGAATCTTCCTCGCCGTTTTGACGGCGACGGCCTGCGCGTGGGCGGCGGGCCGGATCTTCCGCGTTGGCCTCCTGCTTCATGGCAAGCCGCCTGGGTTCAAAGAGCTGGCCCGTTGGGTGATCTCGGGATAAGATCAGCCGACTCCGTCCAGTCTTCTGCCCTCCAGTGGAGCTGCTTCATGTCCCCAGCAGCGGACGTCGGCGCTTCCGACGACTCCCCCCCATTTCGCTCCGACTCGCCCATCATCAGAGCAAAAAAGCACGGCTGGCTTCGTCACGCCGTGCATGCCTTGATCCGCCACAAATTAAAATCACATTTTCACTTGATTTTGGGACAAGGCTTAAGCGAACTTAGAAAACAATTGAATGAATGCGTATCGGGATTTCTCTTTGTGGCGAATCATTCAAGCTGGTGGGATTTCTTTATGGCACACTGGCTAAACTCATCTATACCAATTGATGGATACGGGATGACAGATCATTCCAACATGATCAAGTTTAGATTTTTCCAAAGAATCGGCGCGTATTCGGTAGACCGGACGAATCCGTCTTCGATCCGGGCATCGATTGACTACACCGCTATGCTACTACAGAAACCTCGATCGGGCGTTTGGTTATTCCCGCAGGGAAAGATCGTAAGCAACGACGTCCGCCCCCTTGAATTCCAGGGTGGGCTCCGCCTCTTGTTGCGTCGAACCGGTCGTCTCCTGATCGTCCCGACCGCACTGAGGTTTGAATACTGGCAAGAAGAACATCCGGTCGCTTGTGTCCGGTTCGGAACACCAGCGTACTTTGATTCCAACGCGCGATTCACGATCCTCGATGACTGCTGCCAATTGTTAACTAATGAGCTAGAAATTTTAAAGAAAGAAATGTTTGCACAAGATGATACGAGGTTTGAGGTACTACTCCGTGGAAAAGGCTCAACGCATGATCAGTACGCGCGGATTCAATCAACTTTCGGCGGACCCGCTCACGATTATTCGACGGCTTCCGATCAGGCCTCAGCCAAACGCTTGAAGCCTTGAGATCGAACGCCCATGCAATGTTAGCGGTTAGGGAGGATCGTAACCACCCGGGTTCCAGGGATGGCAGCGAAAGAGTCGCCTCGTACCTTTCCAGAGGCCAATCACGAGTCCATACTTCTGCAGTGCACCCACCATATATCGACTGCAGCTTGGCTCGAACCGACAGAGATTTCCGAGAAGCGGTGACAGTGTTAGCTGGTAAACCCGTATCACGAGACAGAGACTCGCAACCGCGATCCGGTTGGGCCATTCCCACCATTGAATCGTGACGTTTGTCTTGACGACGTTCTTCATGCGCGGTCCCCCGAGCTTTGACCTTTCGACCGAGTCGGAGTGGTTCGCTCTTGTGCTAGTTTGCGACGAATGACCGTTGCAAGCTGAACGATCGAGCGGCAGGAATCTTCGAACGAGAAAGCCGGACCTCGAGGGACTACAATCAGATCGAGTCCAGTTGAGATTTCGGGTTTATTGGTCCGGAAGGCTTCCCGGATCATTCGCTTGATCCGATTGCGGTCGGTTGCCTTTCTCACTTTTTTCTTAGAAATCGAGATGCCTAACCTTGAATAAGGATAATTGTTTTCAATCCCGTAAACTATCAGCAGATGATTTGACGCAGATCGCTTACGACGAAAAGCGCGCCGAAAGTCATTCGGATCACGAATTCGCTCATGTGGTCGGAACCGCTCGGCGGATAACGTGTTGTCCTTATCGGGGAGCGAGGTTGGAGTCAGATCAGCCATCAGTGAGAACTCTTGTGCTGCTACCAAATTGATCCACGCGGATCGTCTGGATTGCGCTCCACGAATTCCTTGATCAATTCTTTACTTTTGTGATCGGGAGACTTGGGCACATGAATCTTGACGACCGCAACGAGATCACCTGAAGGCTTGTCGCCGTGGGCCGGTACACCGAATCCTTTGAGGCGGAGCTTCTGGCCCGAGGAAGTTCCAGGTGGGATCGTCAACGTCACAGGATTTCCCAAGGTTGGAACATCGACGCGACCACCTAAGATCGCCTCGCCGACTGTGATCGGTAAGTCGATCAACAGGTTCGCACCCTCGCGCTTGTAGTACGGATGGGAATCAACATGAATCGTGAGGAAGAGTGAACCAGGAGGCCCGCCGCGAGGATCGGGATTTCCTTCTCCTTTCAGTCGGATCTTCTTGCCGTCTTCGATCCCGATCGGGATTGTCAAATCGAGTGTTTTTGAGGAACCGTCCGGCTTAGTGACGTAAACCATCTGCTTCCCACCCTTCACGGCGACCAGGAACGGGATTTGTGCAGATGATTCGATATCAAGTCCAGAGGCTTGATTCGGCCCCTCATGACGACGTCCCCCGCCCCGCATCCTTTTCAGGAGATCTTCGAACAACCCAGAACCGGCTGCCGCGTCGTCTTGTTGGAACGTCGGGTTGAACAAGTCTCCGAAGTCGAAGTGGGCAGTATCCGAAGGGCCGCCCTGTCGTGCCGACCACTGACCCCTAAATGGACCAGCACCTGACGCTCCTCCAAAGCCACTATGTTCCTGGAACGCAGCATTTCCATAGAGGTCATACCGCTTCCGCTTCTCAGGATCACTTAGAACGTCATAGGCTTCTTGAACTTGCTTGAATTTGAGTTCGGCTGTCCCCTTATCATCAGGATTTAGATCGGGATGATACTGCCGTGCAAGAGTCCGGTAGGCGCGCTTCAGCTCGTCGGCTGACACATCACGGCCCACCCCAAGTGTCTCATAGTAATCATTGTTGGCCATGTGACTGTTTACCCTCAGGTGCGACCCCGGTCGATCAGTTTAACTTCTATCCAATTCTTGACCTCGCCACGATCAATCGGCGTTCGCCGATTCAAGCTGAATCATTTAGAATAGTGTAACAAACGATTCTGGAGAAAATCCTAAGGATCGGAACTCAAGAGATTGGAGTGAAGTTCTGGAACTTCAGCTTGTCTTGATTCATGAACGCCTAGGATTCTGGGCTCGACAACTTCGAGAACGACTCCGGAGCCGCGTCATCCGTTGGGTTGAGTCAAGAGGTCCGAACGATCTGATTGCGTCGATCGAAGGAACGTTGTGTCCAATCGTGGTATTGGACATTACTCCCCAGCCAACCCTCATACTCGAGCGTCTCATTACAATACGTGCCCAATCCCCGAACGGTTTGTTTCTGGTGCTCGACTCGGAGAATCGTCCTGAGTTGAGTCGACTGGCGCGGATTGCTGGGGCGACGCTGGCACTCACCGGGTTTACACCCCCGCCCTACGTTGCCTCGCTGATCGATCAGTGGCTTCCACTCGCAGAACATCGGGCTGCTACTGCCAGCCCCGTGATCCTCGAAGAAACCAAGCGAGACGAACAAAACGCCAACTACCTGATTGATCTCGAACTGCAACGTTTCAACGCCATCACTCGTTGCTGACCTGCTCACTCGTTCTTTCGATCCACCCAGTAAAAGTCTTATTGGATCCGGATCAACCGGAGGTACACCGATGTCGACTGGCTCCGCACCCCATTTGTCCGAACAAGATGTGCTCCAAGCCTTGGAAGGCGTCAAGGATCCTGACCTCCAACGCGATCTCGTTGATCTCGGGATGATCAAGGACATCCGGATCACTGACGATCGTCTGGAACTCTCGGTCAACCTGACAACTCCGGCATGTCCATTGAAGGCAAAAATCGAGGCCGACGTCCGAGAAGCGCTTACAAATCGACTCGGAACGGAACGAACCCTCGTAGTCAATATGACTGCCGATGTCCGCGGTAAAGGAGTGATCGAGAAGGGAGATATTCCGGGAATCCGTAACGTGATCGCGGTCGGATCTGGAAAGGGTGGAGTCGGAAAATCGACTCTGGCAGCCGCCATTGCGTTCGGTCTGCAATCTTACGGGTCGCGGGTCGGATTAATGGATGCTGACATCTACGGCCCCTCGATTCCCCATCTCGTCGGTGCAGAGGGTCGGCCGATGGCCCGTGGCGAGCGGATTGAGCCCATCCAAGCCAATGGCCTCCGGCTGATGTCGATCGGGTTCTTGGTCAAGCCGGAACAAGCCGTGGTGATGCGCGGCCCAATGCTCCACGGGATCGTGAATCAGTTTCTCCGACAGGTCGAATGGGGAGAGCTTGATTACCTAATAATCGATCTCCCGCCTGGTACGGGGGACGTCCCGTTGACCCTCTCGCAAAGCCTCCCACTGACGGGTGCAGTGGTCGTCTGTACGCCTGAAGCCGTCGCGATGCTCGATGCCACCCGTGCCGTCTCGATGTTCCAGCAATTGAAGGTCCCGATCCTCGGGATCGTCGAGAACAAGAGCTACTTCGATCCTCCGGGCGGTGGCGAACGGGTTTATCTCTATGGCCACGGCGGTGCGCGTCGTAAAGCGGAAGAACTGAGGATCCCCTTCCTCGGGGAAGTTCCCTTCTTGACCAAGATTCGCGAAGACGGTGAGATCGGTCAACTCCACGAAGTGATCTCTGACCAATCGTCAGCGAAGCTGAACTTGATGCAGGTCGTTGAATCGCTCGCGCAACAGGTGAGCATCCGTAATCTCAAAACTCCTAAGCTTCCTAAACTCGAAATTCTTAACTAATTTTACTAAGCGACGAGGGGATCGCCAATCTGGATGATCCCCTCCTCTGGTTGACTTCTTTGCTCTTCAGACCTTAATCGGACCATCTTGCTCAACCGAGTAATTGAGACAGGCGCGGATATCTAATTCTGTCAATTCGGGGTAGTGTCGAAGGATGTCATCCCAGCTCCAACCATCGACGAGGAGGGAGACAACCTGATTCGTCGTCACCCAAGTCCCCTTGATCACGGGGATCTCATCTGAAACGTTCTCATCGATGCAGAGCCTGGTGCACCAGCTCCGATCGTCATCCGATTTGATTGTGGGGGGAGCCTTCTTGAAGGACTCTGGATTCTGTCCACTGCTCTGAGATTCCGGAGCCTTACCGACGTACTGATCATCAGCAGAAAGCGGCGTCAACGACTCAATCGATTCAACCTTGCTCGATGCTTTGGAAGCGGTTCCCCAGCGTACCGAGTCGCGCTGCCGATGCTTGTCTAACTCGCCAAGTGACCATGCGATCGTTCGTTCTGCCTCGGCGATGTCATCACTGACAGTCTCCGAACGTTGTTGAATCGCGCGTCGGAGTCGAGTGACTGCAACTAAGAATTGATCAACCATGAGGGCCTCGATGAGTCCCTGCGGACTCAGCTCGCGACGGATCGCGTCGAGGACCTGTTTGAATTCGAGATCGGAGCCTCCGAGGATCGACAAGCGTGCCATGGAGAATGGTTCCTCGAGTTGACGATCCGACGGAACCGAGCCCGACTGATTCCACGACACGTTGACCGCAGTAGGGATGTTAAACGTAGTCGATGCTGCGGTGCCCATTCCGAAGGTTTGACCAAGTAAAGTTGACATCATTGCCTCATTTTGATTGATCACACGTCGATCCACCCACAGCGGTCTCCGTTGACCGCCCCTCGTGGAGTTCGCCCATATCATCGCGATCACGCAACGCTCAAAGTCACGAAAACCGTCCGGTTTTCTTGCTATGCACTGGTACTATTTGACGTAACATCTTGCTAACTCAGGAGAAACTTTTTTGTCCGATTTCTTGCCGTGCGCGCAACTAGAGCCCTTTTTTCTTTGTAAGGGTCCTGGAATGTTCTCCTCAAAAATCGCAAGCCCCGAGTTCATTGGATCCCGGAACTCTTGGAATCAATCCCCTGTAGTGTGAATCTCGGAAATGAGGGGGGTGGAACACAATGATGGAGTTCCCCAAGCTGATGCAGAAGTATCGTCATCCCTCTGAAGTCCTGGCTCCGGCTTACTGCAGTTCCGCCCCTGAATTGTGCGTTCCAGTGGATTGGGCTTAGTTCAAACGCTCTTCTATGCGTTATGTTTTTCAAAACATGTATAAATATTTTGTGACAGGAGCGATCGAGGTTCTCTTTACTTCTCAGACTTTACTTCCTGACTGGCTTTTTCGCACCCACGACGGCTTACTTAAGAGGTGCTGCCCAAAATAGCTTTTCTGACCGCTTCAATCCCGGTTTGACTACGTGATATAGCACGTTCTCCACTCGCACCCTTGCGATGTTGCCCAGATGCAACACCAGATTTAAATCTCACGTCGAGAAGGTTCACAACCGCCGGTGAGCCCAGTATAAACTAATGCAGCCATGAACGAGGTTGTAATCCCCACTATCTTCTAGCTGGCCTCATTCCATCTTTGATTCCATCCGCTCAGCATGTGTGGAAGAACTGTGGAATGTGGGATACCTTCCTGGATTCGTCATCCTGGCTTAGGCTTTCAGCAGGAGAAATGAGGTGATCTACACGGCCTTGATTCAGTCTGTGTGAAGTTTAAAACTTCCCGACCACAGAGGATCAAGCCGTCCTCGTTCACCGATGCAGTGACTCGCTCTCCACACCCTGATTACTGACAACTTTACTCACGGAGATTTTCTGTGCAACTTTCTTCGCTCTTCGGTCGCCTCGGCCTCGCAGCTATCGCTGTTACACTTCTCAGCGTCGCTAACACCGCCCGCGCCTCACTCATCCTCGAACCTACCCCAGACATCCTTGTCCAGCTCGCCAACTCGGTATATGACGCAACTTCGGACGAATACTCATTTGAGGGATTGGCTATCCAACTTCTCGATGAAAACGGCGTTCAAACCATTCTAGGCGGCGTTGGTACGATCGAAGCCATCATTGACGATTCTGGCACGTTGCTCGGTGGTACGGTTGTTGTTACCGGAACTATCCCATCCATCGGTGCGGACACCTCGCCGCTCTTGACCGGAGATTTGACCGAACTGGTTGGTTCGAACGCTGCTGGTGGTATTCTTGAATTTACCTTCACTCCCACTGGTGGTAACGCTGCTGTCCTGAGTCTCTACGAAGGCCGACTCGGCGGTATCATTGCCTCGAACACCGGCTTTAACGGCTCGTTCGCCACGAATTTCGACAATGAAGCTGCTCAAGCTGACATTGGTGTCGCTATTCCCGAGCCGACTTCGTTGGTTTCCGGTCTGATCGGTCTTGGCGGTCTCGCTCTTGTTGGCTACCGCCGAGCACGCCGCGCCTAAGGTCAACGCTGCTGTCTGACCTTAACACTTCAGGGCTGATCAGTTTCCGAAGATTACAAGATCGCTCTGGTGCAACTGTTCGCAATTTCTCGTCTCAGCCCTTCCACGCAATCCAATTCGTGGAAAGGCTGGGCTTAATTTACCAATCAGAGGGGCACTATGGGGTTTGTTGCCGACGCTGGCAGCCAATATTCCCAATTCCTGCCCCAGTGAAATCTCCACGGAGTATCAGGTTCCAGTGGAGAAGGCTACGCACCCGCGAGATTATCGCTTGGCTGCCATCCCCTGGCTCGCTCAGCCGATTTTCACCAAGTGAAGTAGCTTCGCAATCCTCAACCAGCTCCATCGTTTTTGGCCCAAAGACGCCGCATAATTTCAACTTGCTTTCAATACATAAGCGTCCAATACTAACATACGGCAAATCAAATTATCAATAATGATTACATGTTGCAGCTTGGATTGGACTTCGTATCCTGGAGAACCGTCTGAGTTGTTGTCTGGCGTTCGGCCCTGTGAATTCCGTCTTCAAGTGGAGTGCGTTCGGTTGGGACACTTCTCCGTGCCAATTTACTGCTCTACCAACATGATTTTTTCATCGGGAGCCTGGAGGGTGGCCTGCACGGAGGAGCGATTCGGGATCCAAGAATTTTCTAATTAAATTATGACATCTTGTTACATCAAAAAGATCGATTTGAGTAAGAATCTTACCTGCCGCGTCGAGTTATGCTCGTCGATCTCCCGAACGAGTCACAAATCTCCTCACGGGTTGTAGTACAGGAGAGCTGAGTTACATAAGCCTCGCCAACTAACCCTACCTTACAACGCTCCACTCCCCTACTCTCGCGAGATGATCCCTTGACTCCATCCCCTGGCTCGCTCAGCCGATTTTCACCAAGTGAAGTAGCTTCGCAATCCT
>CAZEAN010000058.1:0-37685 GCA_964510225.1 uncultured Isosphaeraceae bacterium | reverse complement strand
TCCCCATCGTGAACGATCCCGCCGGACACCAGCAAAACACCATCCCCAACCCGTTCGACGACTGCTCCTCACCCGCCTTGGTCCCGGCAAAGGAAGGACGCTTGGTTTTGTCTAACGAGAGAACCGGCGCTGGTGCGTTCGCAGCTCCCGTGGTCACCATCGGACGATCCGTGGATTCCTCACCGACTGGCTCCGCTTGCTCGATCTGGGTCGTCGTGGGTTCGTCGCCTGGAGGTTCCGGCCGTTCAATCGGTTCGTACGAGACGGTGACCACGGTCTCAACACCGCGCTTGATCGAGAATTCCTCGGTCTGAACCTCCATGTCTCGACGCGTGACCTTCAGCTTATGTGGGCCGCTCTGAAGCGTGAGGGGTTCACCCAACACGTCAACCGCCACTTCGCGACCATCGACCAACACCACACCTACCGAATCAGGATCGGCGATCTTCAGGATCACCGTCCCGTGATTGGTCTTGATCCGGATGATCACGCCCGCCAAGATCGATACCAAGGCTGAGCCTACAGCGAGAAGTAGAACCCCGGTGATCCAACCGATTCGGGGGCGTCTTTTTGGTGGCTCAACACTCCGGGTGGTGGCCTTCGTTTGTGGTTCAGTCGGTGCTTCGGCGGCGATCGTTCCGAGGGCCTCAGCGAACGCCTCCATCGATTCAAACCGAACAGCCGGGTCCTTCGACATCGCTCGGAGGCAGATGGCGTCCAAGCGACGATCGAGTTCCGACCGGCGTTTCGAGGGGCGTATTGGTTCGTCGCTCAGGATCTGCGCAAAGATTTCCCCCTGAGTCCCTCGAAAAGGACGGACCCCAGTCAACAACTCGTAGAGAATGACGCCAAGGGCGTAGACATCGGTCCACGGTCCCATGGCTTGGTGTTTACCCCTCACTTGCTCCGGAGCCATGTAAGGAATCGTACCCATCAATGCACCGGTCTGCGTCTTGATCGGATCTTCTGGATCATCATGCTTCGCGAGGCCAAAATCGACCACCACCGGCACTTTCCCATTCTTCATCAACACATTGGCCGGCTTGAGATCTCGGTGGATGATCCCTTGGCGGTGGGCCTCAGCCAGTCCGTTGGCGATGGTTCGCACGATCTCGATCGCACGTGCTGGCTCCAGCGGACCGTTCTTGATCAGATTGTCCAGGGGGACCCCTTCAATGAACGGCATCGTCAGGTAGTGGGATCCACCTGACTCCCCGACATCGAAGACTTGGCAAAGATTAGGGTGATCAAAGCTCGCAACCACCCGTGCCTCACGTTCGAATCGTTTGATCAGCGACGACTCGCGTTTTTGATCAAAGTGGGGAATCTTGAGCGCAACCATCCTTCGGAGCCTCTGATCTCGAGCCAGATAGACCGAACCCATCCCACCTTCTCCTAAAACCCGACGGATCAGATAGCGGCCGGCGAAGATAGCTCCGGTCCTGGGCATCTCCTCTGCAGGAGCGTTACGAGTAGAATTCTCTTGACTCATCGTCGAATACAAGTCAAAAGGCTGTCCGCATTGTGGACACTTTGCTTTACGACCAAGCAAGCTCTCGTCGACTCGAAACGAGGCCCTGCAGCTTGGGTTCGAACAGACGACTTCCACCCTCGACATCGGAAATCCTCGTTTATTGCATGCAACTCACGTACGCTACTTACGATGAAACGATTAATCAGGGGCCGATTTGATTCAGGTGAATCCGTCGCAAACGAGTATAAAGCCTCCAACCCCCTTCCGCGACGACAATTCGTTGGTTGACAAAACGATCCTTAGCGCCCAATTCTTAATATTGAATCATATCCGCTCGAACTTGCCCTAGATCGGGAGTCTGCAACCGTGCGAAGGGTTGCAGTGGCAACGGTAACCCAACCTTGGATACTGACGATCCTAATATTGGGATCGTTTTCATGCTGCGCGGTGAAACGTGCAGAAGGAATCGGTTGCCATCTGCCAGACCGTCCTTCGTTCGGTCTCGATTATAGTGCTACTTCGGCAGAAACAAGCGTTCTCCCAGATTTGGACAAGACGAGCCTCAGATCCAGTGACCGCCAGAACCATCAGGTTCAACCTCGCCAGTGTCCGGCCAACTCAGAAGAAACTCCACGCAAGGCTTCAGATCGGAGCGATCAAGCGATCTCAAGTCTATCCTTCGAGCCTCGGCCGCAATCCAGCACTCGCCTCGATGTCGAGGGCGAGCCCATCAAATCAACTCTCCTCCGCAATCGAATCGAACGCCCCCCGAGAACTCGGTGATTTCGAGAATCATTAAGAGTTAATCAGTCGAATCCGGAAAACGAACCATCGTGGGTACCCAACTTATGATCCGTAGGGCTTGGATCCCCACGGCTCTGGCTGGGTCTGATGGTTTCGTCATTGCACCTGTAGGTTTCGTCAGGACTCCGCAGTCTTCTGGCGGCTTACCGTTCCAGATCTGTCTGAATGGGCGATTCAACCATCCAAAGGGGGAAGGATTGTAATGTCTCAGAATGAGACCCAAGTTCGAGGTGTGCGATCGATCCATGATCGTCGAGGCTTTGTTTACAAGCCAGCGGTCGGACCAAAGCTGAAGATGCTCTTGTGGACCGTCTTGATCGGCTTTGCCCTTCTCGGTGCCACTGGTTTTTACATGGCCAGTGTTACCTTGATGACTTGGCTGAGCGGTGTGCCACAAGACACCTGGTTCTACATGATTGTTGTCGGTGTCCACCTGTTGCTTGGCGCACTGATTATCGTCCCGTTTATCGGATTCGGTTTCTTCCATCTCTTGACCGCGTGGCGACGTCCGAACAAAGCAGCGGTCCGCTATGGTCTGATGCTGCTGGCGAGTGCAATCGTCCTCTTGATCTCTGGCTTAGTGTTGGTCCGATTAGGTGGTTTTGAGATTAAGGATCCAGGGATCCGGAACGTTGGCTATTGGCTCCACCTAGGTACACCACTCCTTGCTGTACTGCTCTATGTCCGACACCGACTTGCTGGACCAGCAATCAAGTGGCGATACGCCAAGATCTGGAGTGTTGCTGTTGCCGGAATCGTCCTTGTGATGGGACTTCTCCATTCGCTCGACCCCAGAGAGGTGGGTAAAGTCGGTCCCAAAGAAGGTGCACAGTATTTCTTTCCCTCAGAGATCAAAACGGCCGACGGCAACCTGATCCCTGCCGAAAGCTTGATGACGGATACGCTCTGCCTCCGTTGCCATGAAGATGCGTACGAGGGCTGGTTCCATTCGGCCCACCATTTCAGTTCATTCAACAACCCGATGTATCTAGCGAGCGTCCAAGAAACGAGAGAGGTTGCGATGGAACGCGACGGGAATCTTCAGGGTTCCCGTTGGTGTGCTGGTTGCCATGATCCGGTTCCCTTTCTCTCCGGCGGATTCGATGACCCCAACTTCGATATCAAGAACGATCCAAGAGCACACGCCGGCATTACATGTGTCACTTGTCACTCTGTTACTCATGTCAACAGTACACGAGGAAATGCAGACTTCACGATCGAAGAGCCTGCCTACTATCCGTTCGCTCAGAGTGACAATCCAGTCCTTAGTTGGGTCCATGACACCTTAGTAAAGGCCAAACCTGAGCTTCACAAGGAGACGATGCTCAAACCGCTTCACAAGGATCCCGATTTCTGTTCAACCTGCCACAAGGTCAGCTTGCCGTATGAATTGAATCACTATAAGGACTTCCTCCGAGGTCAGAATCACCACGATTCTTATCAACTTTCGGGTGTTTCCGGCCACGGAGCGAGGAGTTTCTACTACCCTGAGGTGGCGGTTACCAACTGTAATGAATGCCACATGCCGTCGGTCGCCTCGAATGACTTTGGTGCCCGAGATTTAGATGGTTTGCCCGGACTGGAAATCCATAGTCATCAATTCCTCGGCGGCAATACAGGACTACCGACTGTCCTAGGTTACCACGACTTCGCTGAGCAAGAGGCCGACTATCTCCGCGATCGGAAACTCCGAGTCGATATCTTCGGCATCCGTGACGGTGGCACCATTGATGACGAACTGGTCGCACCACTACGCCCGGTGATCCCTACGCTCCAGCCAGGGCAATCTTACCTGGTTGAGGTGGTGGTCCGGACTCTTGCGGTAGGGCATCACTTCACCCAAGGAACGGCAGATTCCAACCAGGTCTGGGTGGAACTTACTGCAACCGCCGACGGCAAGGTCGTCGGAAAATCAGGCGGCATCGATGATGACGGCTACGTTGATCCTTATTCGCACTTTATTAACGTTTACATGCTGGACCGATTCGGAAATCGGATTGATCGACGGAACGCCGAAGACATCTTCGTCCCTCTCTACAACCATCAGATACCACCAGGGGCTGGCCAAGTCGTTCACTTCCGACTCGATGTACCAGAGAACGGTTTCAATGGTCTTATCGAACTGGAAGCGAAGGTCAACTATCGGAAGTTTGACCGAGTTTACTTCGACCATATCTACGGCAAGGGTAAGGGGGTTGAGTTGCCGGTCGTCGTAATGGCCCGGGACCTCTTGCGACTTCCGGTTCAAGGTGGGTCGACCCTAACTGACCGTCCTGCTTCCCCGATCGAGGCCGAGTGGCAACGCTGGAATGACTACGGTATTGGTCTCTTCCTTGAAGGTGGTACTACAGGCGCCCAAAAGGGAGAACTTAAGCAAGCCGAACCTGTCTTCCGGACTGTCGCCGAGCAGTATGGTAGAGCCGATGGTTGGGTTAATCTCGCACGAATCTACCAACGCGAAGGGCGGATCCAGGATGCCCTCCAGGCCTTGAAACGTGCTGCTAACCACCCGGAACCTGCGGCACCTTGGACGATCAATTGGCTCACTGGGCAGATCAACATCCGGCAGGGGAACCTCGATGCGGCAATCGCCAATTTTGAGGACGTCCTCAATACCAGGATCGATGAGCGAAACCTCGACTTCGGTCAGGATTACTTGGTGATCAATGAACTCGGGCGTGCGCTCGATCGACGTGGACGAATCTACCCTACTGGATCTCCCGATCGACTGCAGTATATGACACGAGCGATTGACACCTATCAACGAACTCTGGACCTCGATTCCGAGAATCTCGAAGCGCACTATGGTCTTGGCCAAGCCTATGCGGAGTTCGGGCCTGCACCACTCCGAGGTAAGGACCTTGAAGGACCGTTACCAACTCCTGAAGACCTCTTATCAACGGCAGCTCAGATTACCGACAACACAGTAGACGAGTCGATGAAGACTAAGTACTCGAAACAACTCACGGGTCAAGTTCATCGCTTCGTTACGGGAGAGCGTCCAGCATTCGCGTCTCGGGTCGGTACCTTGATCGAGCTTGTTGAACTCTTGAGCCCAGTCTGGGATCGCTCAACAGGCGATCTTCGGAGCGAACTCTCGAGAACACTGGAGACTGTCCACAAGGCGCTTCATGATTTTGTTCGGCCAGACGAAACTGCAGAGGGCCGGGCAATCCGGATCGCCCGACAAAACAATCCTGCGGCAGATAAGAATGCCCAGTCAATCGTGATCCACAATCTCCACCGCTTGGGAGCACCAGGGTTGCCCGATGAGTCAACCATAAGTGCACTGTACAACGATGATCAAACCACTACTGATGATCAGGCACTCACGGAGGCCTCCGAATGACAATTCCTAAACCACAGAGGAGCGGCAAGCCGGCACGGGGAATCGCAAGCCTCCTTCTCGCCGTTAGCCTGGTGGCAGGTTGTCAAGATCGCCCTGGAGTCACCCAGGTTCCTGAACCAGTAGCTCCCGAAGAGTCTGCCACCATTGAAGTGGCGAGTCTTCCCCAGGTTCAGTTTGTGGAGATCACCGAAGAGGTCGGTATCGACTTCATCCACCACAACGCTGCCGCAGGAGAGAAACTGTTACCAGAAACAATGGGCTCGGGTGTTGCTGCATTCGACTATGACTCGGACGGTGATCCCGACCTCCTCTTTCTCAATCAAGCACCATGGCCCGAAACGACGGCTTCTCCAGATCGTCCACCAACACAAGCTCTCTACCGCAATGATGGTACGGGGCAGTTCGATGATGTCACCGAGGAAGCTGGCCTCGACCTTGAATTGTTCGCTCAAGGTGCTGTCACCGGCGATTACGACAACGATGGTGATCCTGATCTCTACATTACAACAGTCAACGGTGGCCTCCTGTTCCGTAACGATGACGGGAAGTTCACTGACGTCACCGAAGCTGCGAATGCGCGTGGTGGCAACTCTTGGCAGACATCGGGAGCCTTCTTTGATCTTGAGAATGACGGAGACCTCGATCTTTTCCTCTGCGTCTATGTTGAATGGAACCGAGACTACGACCTGAGCCAATCGTTTCAGCTCACTGGTGAAGGCCGACACTATGGGAGTCCACAGTCGTTCCAAGGCGATGCCTGCGTCCTCCTCCGTAACGAGGGCAACGGCACATTCACCGAGATCAGTGAAGCAGCAGGTGTACAGATCGTAACGCCTGAGCTGAAGGATCCGATGGCGAAGTCGCTTGGCGTGGCGCCGTGGGACATCGATAGTGATGGGTTTGTCGATCTTGCTGTTGCCAATGATACAGTCCGGAATTTCCTCTTCCGCAACCAGGGAGACGGTACGTTCGAGGAGGTCGGGATTGTTTCGGGGATCGCGTTTGACCAGCTAGGACAAGCACGGGGTGCGATGGGTATCGACTGGGCTTATTTTCGAGGTGATGACGCCGTTGCACTCGCAATTGCCAACTTCGCAAACGAGATGACCGCACTTTACGTTGCAGACAATCCAAGCCGGATCCAGTTCACTGACCTCGCAAATGTCTTTGGACTCGGTGCTCCTACCCAAGGGCCGCTCAAGTTTGGGCTCTTCTTCTTCGACTACGATCTTGACGGCCGTCTCGATCTCCTCACCGTCAATGGTCATCTCGAGTCCGATATCGAAGCCACACAGGCAAGTCAGCAATACCAGCAGCCTGCCCAGCTCTTTTGGAACAGTGGAATCCTCGGCCCTTCGCTTTTCACTCTCGTCAGTAGTGAACAAGCTGGCCCTGACCTCTTCACGCCAATCGTCGGTCGTGGTTCGGTCTATGCTGACTTCGATGCTGATGGTGACCTTGATCTCGCCGTAACCTCGAACGGAGAGCCTGCCCGCGTCTTCCGGAATGACGGTGGAAACGAGAACCACTGGGTCCGCATCCGATTGCGGGGAAGGAAGTCAAATCGGGACGGCCTTGGCGCCAAACTTGAGGTGGCGGCGGGCGACCTGATCCAACGCCGGCAGCACTTCCTCGCCAAGGGTTATCTTTCAAGCGTTGAGGAAACCCTGACCTTCGGACTCGGCGACCGAGATCAGGTCGACTCAATCAGGGTCGAGTGGCCTTCAGGAATGGCTACGGAACTTAGCGGGCTCGATGTCAACAGGACCTATGTCATCGACGAAATCGATGGTATTTTAGAGTAATGCACTATTAGGATGCTGATCTCACCTTCGATTAATTCGAAGGTGAGATCAGAAATGAGCAATAACGATTGAACTCAGACGGCGGCGACTGTGGGTGCAGCGTAATGAGAGTAAACGCCGGCCGCTGCGGCAAGAGCGACTCCTGGCTCGATTGAGACTCCGGAATCACGGAGGCACGTCTCTAAGGCCGAGAGTACTAACGTGACATTTTCGCGACGTGATGTGTGGCCCATGAGGCCAACGCGCCACGCATTTCCCTTGAATGCACCAAGCCCACCGCCAATCTCAAGATTCCACTCGCTCAGCAAACGCTTCCTGATCCCTCCGTCATCTGCGCCCTCGGGGAACCGAACGCAGTGAAGTTGTGGCAGGCGATGTCCTTCCGCTGCCACATAAGTAAATCCGAGCGCCTCAAGACCCGCAGTTAAGGCTTCACCGTTGAGTCGATGACGTTGAAACCGAGGTTCCAGCCCCTCCTCGACGATGATTGCCAGGGACTCTCGGAGGGCAAAGTTCATATTGATCGGCGCCGTATGGTGGTAGGCACGATCGGAACCCCAGTAGCGCCCAATCATAGTCATATCCAGATACCAAGATTGTATCTTGGTCTTACGCGCCTGGATCGCTTCCATCGCCCGAGGACCAAACGAAACCGGTGCTAGTCCCGGGGGGCAGCTCAGGCACTTCTGCGTGCCGGAGTAGACCGCATCGATTCCCCAAGCGTCGATCTCGACCGGAACTCCAGCTAACGAAGTGACGGTGTCGATCGCAATCATCCCGCCGTGGTCATGGACGATCCGAGCGATTTCGTCGACGGGCTGGAGGGCCCCGGTTGAGGTTTCAGCATGGACAATTCCGACGAGCTTCGGTCGATGCTCTTTAACCGCCGCCTCAACTTCTTCCGGAGAGAATACCTCGCCCCAAGGTCGTTCTATCTTGGCGACGTCAGCACCAGCGCGGGTCGCGACATCGACCATTCGTCCCCCGAAAACTCCGTTGATGCAGACGAGGACCTTATCACCCGGCTCGACCAGGTTCACGATGACAGCCTCCATCCCGGCAGAACCAGTCCCGGAGACTGCGAGCGTCATCTGATTCTCGGTCTGAAAGACCTGCCGAAGGAGGCCCTGCATTTCATCCATCACGTGCACGAATTCCGGGTCGAGGTGACCGACTAAAGGTGTTCCGAGTGCACTCAAGACCCGAGCCGGCACGTTTGAAGGTCCAGGCCCCATCAAGACGCGGGGCGACGGCTCCAGGATCGACGGATTTAGCGTGTTCACGATTCGATTTCCTCGGTTGATCGGACTCTGAGGTCGGACGGTTGAGTCGTTGATTCATCGGGATCAGTGTCCCGACCTTGATACTTAGATGGCTTCGGGCGTTTTTCCGGGGCCTTGAAGTCGCGGACCAGTTTACTGACTGCCTTGAATCCAGGAGCCGCCGCGGTCTCTGTCCATTCGAAGAGAACTGATTCGGTCGTTGATACCACCACGCCAGCATGCTCAAGGCGCCGAAGTCCAAACTCCCAGTCTAAGGTATTCCGAGATCCAACCGCATCGGCGGGAACTTGCACTTCGAACCCGAGTTTCAATAACTCGACCGCAGTCTGCGCCACACAGATATGAGTCTCGATTCCGACGAGGGTAAGATGTCGGACCTCTCGCGAACGGATCTGCTCAAGAAGGCCTTCAGCCCCCAAGCAGTGAAAGGTCCGTTTCGGAGGTCGATCGGCAACCAATTCTGCGATTTCGGGCACCGTCGGCCCGAGTCCTTCCGGATACTGCTCTGTCGCCCAGACTGGCACTGAGAGGAGCCCTGCCGCCTCAACCAGCCTCCGAGCATTCGCGACGACCAGTGGTCCATAACGCATCGGCGTTAAGACCTTCTCTTGAAGGTCAACAACAAGAAGGCCACCCTCGCGAGCTGTAAACCGATCCAACACGGGCATGACGAATTCCTTAAAACCATCGGAGCAGATGGATTTGATGCTATGTCGCCTCATGCCAGAGTGTCAAGAACCGCTGGCGCGATCACGGAGAACGAAAACATAGAGAAGATTTTTGGAGAACCCGCGAACATCTCTTGAGGGTTGGGCGTCTAGGATGCTGTACAGTGTGGAACGAAACCATTTGAACAGACCTTTGTACGGGACAGGACGGTTCAAGGGGGCAGATCGTGGCGATGCACTTGGAACAAAATCAACCAAGGCCGGAGCCGAGTGGGAGTAATGCGTTTTACCCCCTCACGCTGGGCAACGGTTGGAAAAGCCCCTGACATCGGAGCCAGTTGCAAAGAATTGCACCAAGGCCCGGTGTCGCTACCTGACGACACTGGGCCTTTCTTTTGGTGAGGGGCTGGTAGCTGAGATGGTGTAGCGTCCGGTTGAAGCCCGGGAGACGGAGATTCGAGCGCTCCCCAGCCCACTCTGCGCTCATTGCTTGCGTTCATGGTTCAACGAAGGGATCGAGGTGTTATCGGCAGCACATCTGGCTCTTAACCAGAATGGTGAGGGTTCGACTCCCTCCGATCCCATCAGCATCGCCCTGCAGAAATCCATCTGCACCGGTCGTTCAGCGGCCAGGATACCGCCCTCGTAACGCGGCAACGCGGGTTCGACTCCCGCCCGGTGCTCTCCGTTCTTTGAAAACCAACAACAACATTTTGCGCCCGTGACGTAACGGCAGCGTACTGTCTTGCCATGGCGGAAGTATGGGTTCAAATCCCATCGGGCGCATTGAATCGGGATGTGGGGGAGTCTGGCCACCCCACCTGCCTTGGGAGCAGGAGATCGCTGGTTCGAATCCAGCCATCCCGACTCGGCCTACTCTGGTCGGACTTTGTTCCGGTGTGGCCCAATGGTAGGGCGGCGGCCTGTTAAGCCGATGATTGGAGGTTCGAGTCCTCCCACCGGAGCTTCCTAATTCTGGGGTGGTTGCTGTTGGTAGCAATTCCTGGCTTTGAACCAGGAGGCGTTGGTTCGATTCCAACCCCCGGAACTCATCACGCAAGACACCTCTATCTGATGGTGTAGTGATCGGAACTCCCTTGGTGTAATAGGAAGCACGGCCGGCTCCAACCCGGTTGGTCAGGGTTCAAAACCTTGAGGGAGTGCTCGTTGACTTGAAGGATAACTAGTCAGGGTGAACCTCAAGCAGCGATTCGGGCTCATCGTTCAAGAGGAGGATACCGGTCTTGCAAACCGGAGATCCGGGTGCAACTCCCGGTGAGTCCACTCAACCTGTAACGCTCGGTAGGCAACTGGCAGACCACACTGACTTAGAATCAGTGATGCTGTGGGTTCGACTCCCGCCCGAGCGATCGGTACACACAAGGATTATTACCAAGATCGCTGTCCTCGTGGAGCAGCCAGGAGTGCTCGCCACCCTGTCAAGGTGGAGATCCCGGGTTCAAATCCCGGCGGGGACGCTACACAAGAACGCACGGTGCGCCAATTGGCAGAGCGGTCAGACTGAGGGTCTGGCGGTTGGGGGTTCGAATCCCTCTCGTGCGACTCTTCCGAGTGATCGGAAGAATGAGCTGCGTCGGCTGGGTATTGGTGGACCCAAGAGGCTGTAATCCTCCCTGCCTGTCTTCGGGCTCTGCAGGTTCGACTCCTGCTCGGCGCACCTGGAATCACTGACGATCCAATCACTTGAAGGCTCGTTCGTCTAATGGCAGGACACCGGTTTTTCACGCCGGCAACGCTGGGTTCGATTCCCGCACGGGCCGCTCCTATCAACATACAGGTGGGCAGGTGCTCGACTGGCCCTCATAAGGCTGGAACCCCGGTTCGAGTCCGGGACCTGTAATCCTCCATCGATCGCGTGGCCTCGTGGCAAGAGCCTCCAGATCGTGATTGCGTTTACTTATCAGGTATTCAGCACCGGCTCACGACTTATTAGCTAAATCCATTACAAGATCTAAAACAAAAGAGACCTCCTCACTGAACATAGTAAGGAGGCCAATTATCATATACGTGTAATTTTTGTATTTTAATAGTTATTTACTTAATTTATCTCGATCTTGCAATGCTTGCACTTCTTTTAGAAGTTTCTTGATGGTTGCTTCAAGCTCTTCGATCCGTTGCTCCGACTGAGTACCCTCTTCTTTTTTCTTGACCTGGACCTGACCCACCTGTTCGACCCGGTCCTGGGCTTCTTCTAGCTTCTGACGAGCCACCTTACTGTTGCGCAGAGCGTTGGCGACTCGTGCTTTTGCAAGTGCTAACGCCTTACGGTCGGCCTCAAGTTGCTTACGGTCGACCTCCCCGAGCTTACTCATCTGCTCTGTCAATCGCAGGCGAGCTTCAGCGAGTCCAAGGAATTGCCGCGCTGATTCGACCTCAGCACTTGGTTTCGATTGGGCCACCTCACCGACTACTCGAACTGATTGGTGCTGCTGCCCTTCTTCAGCTTCGTCTTGGGAATCGCCAAGGTCGATCTCGATCTCCATCTCGGCCTCGAACTGCTCTTCCATCTCTTTACCGAACACTTCCATCTCTTTACCAAACACTTCCATCTGCTTGGTGAATTCCTCTATCTGCTTGGCAAACTCGGAGTCTGGGCCAAATTGCTCCCTCATCTTCTTCTCGAACTCGGGACCGAACTCAGCCTCAATCTCCTTGCCGATTGTTTCCATCTGCTTGGCAAACTTGGAGTGTGGGCCAAATTGCTCCTTCATCTTCTTCTCGAACTCGGGACCGACTTTATCTTCGAGCTTTTCTTGAAGTGCATTTATCTTCGCTTCTACCTGAGCGCCGATGACCGCTTCTTGATCCTTGCCCTTGCCCTTGCCCTCGACCTCAATCTCAATCTCTTCCTTGGCTTGGCGGACAACTTGTGCTACTGAACCCTTGTCAGAGTCCTCATTAAGAACTTCCTGCTTGATCTTCGCTGGCTCCTGGGCAACGGAGAACTCAAGAGGATCATGTGTAGTGCTGCTTGACAGGAACGGTTTGGCTGCAGTCCATGAAGGAAACGACAATAGAATCAGCAATGCTACACAGAGCAAGGACAGTCTTGATGGTTGGCATGAAACGTGGTCACGAAGAATCATCGTCAATCTCCTCTCGAAGAATTGGCCCGTACCACCAACACCCAACGCAGGTGCAGTCGACGGGATCGTGGAAAATGCTGCACCAATCTGGTACAAGACTTCGGCGTAGACGACTCGATCACGGGGTAGTGTCGAGATCACATGCGCATCACAAGCCAATTCAGCCTCTGCATTGAGCCGAGAACGAATCAGCCAGTACAGCGGGTTCCACCACCAGAGAATGCCGGCAATCAACTCGAGGCGATTCACCCAATGGTCACCACGCTTGAGATGAGCGAGTTCATGGGCTAGAATCCCACGCCAACGATCAGCGCTGAGTGACTTTACCAGGCTTGTCGGTACGAAAAGATGGGGTCGTCCAAAGCACCAGATCAAGGGAGTCCCAAGGCGAGGGACTAAGGACACTTGGGGTACTGGAACACCGATCTTCTTTCCGATCTGTACAGCTTCGTTGATTAGCCAGGCCGGTGCTCCCTCTCGTTGTTGTAACAGAGACTGGAAACGAACAACTCGAACTAGCTGTACAACTGCCAAGGCTACCGAGACTACAAACCATCCTCTGATCACCCACTCCTCGAGGCCCTCGAACGTTAGAGAGGGTTCCTGAGAATCTGTTGACCGCTCGGAGTGTGGAATCTCGGGCAGATTTGTATGATCCGGTTCGGAGGTTCCACGAACGATGCTGACTACAGCAGTTTCCGATTGGATCGTGTTCTGCTCAATACCTATCACTTGTGTCGCAACGGAGATGTCACCGCAGTGATCTGGTTCAAACTCTAGTGCCAGATCTTGAGCTGTTAGGCCCGATTCCATTCTTATGTTGTCACTCCCGGAGGACATGTCGAAGGACAAAGGCCAATTGATCACAGGCGGAACAAAAAGCTTCAGGAGTGCCACTAACCAGAACACATGCTTCGTAGCTGGACGAATTCGGTGACTCCTACTGACTATTAATGCCACCAAGACGAGGAGTGCAACGATAATCGTTGTTTCAATAATCCAGCCCAACATCCGCGTCGTCTCCTGCCTTGTGGGAATCCCGTTGTTCTTCCTGGTTCTTCAAAAGCACTGGCCAATCAAGTTCCTGGCCTCTCTTCGACATCCTTGCTAAGTTTGTCGATCAACTGCCGGAATCTCGCCAATTCCTCGGCAGTAAACCGATTCGACTGTACAAGACTCAGAACAAGTGGCGCTGCTTTCCCATCGCAGAATTCATTTGCTGCTGCCTCTAGCTGCTCCCCGAGCAAGTCACTTCGCGTCCGTGCGGCTTGGTAAACATGTGGCGGTGTGGTGGAATCAGTCTTCACCGCCTGCTTGCTCTGAAGCCGATGTAAGAGAGTCGCCACTGTGGTATAGGCCCACTTCTTTCCTCGTTCAGACAACACCTGATTAATCTCGCGGATCGTTGCTGGCCCCTGTTCCCAGAGTGTTTTCAAGACCTCCATCTCGGCATCACTAAGTCCCGTCCGACTTGCCATAACTTCCCCAATCGTAATCTCGAATCCACCCACCGACTGACACGTCTTCTACGCGATGTAGTAGAACCTACTACGAGATGTAGAAGATAGCAAGAGGAATCCTAGATTTCCGCTAAAACGCAGTCACGAACCGATGATTGGAAACGCTCAAGTGCTATAACTCGCTTTCGATTCGGACGATCCAATCACCACTTATTATGAAATTAATATTATTTTAATGTTTTTCATTACCGACTTAAGGCATTTAGCACTGATCTCGTATCCTTGGTCAGCCCCTGCTCGCTGAGGAGCGCCTCGATGTCAGCCGAAGTCTCTGGTTCACTCCTGGATCATCCTTGGTTCGCGATTCCCGACTTCGTACTCGCGACGTGCCCGTGTCGAAGGAACTCCAAAATCGCGTCGGAAAATGATGCGAACCTCACCCAAGGTTTGGTGTCCTAATCAGCGTCCGAACGAAACGGACGAGATCGACACTGAGAACAAAACACTTGGCCTGAGATCAGACCAGTCGTGGGTTCATCACAATCCTATCGAATTTATAACCCCCGGTTGTAAACCAATCGCCCGTGAGTGTGCCGGATTCGCACAACGGTCTTCGGAACCGTTAGACCAGGTTCGATTCCTGGACGGGTGACTGTAGCACAAGAATGGCTAACGATTGTCCTCGGAGTGTGCCGGATTCGCACGCGACTTTGCGGAGGTCGTAGACCAGGTTCGACTCCTGGCGAGGACACTGCAACTATTTGTGACGCTGGAGCCAGACGGTGAGGCGGCCGGCCGCAACCCGGCAGAAATGGGTTCGACTCCCATCGGCGTCTCTGGTCGGACGACTGCAGGCTTGGACTACATCAACTATCGATGTGAAACGGGTCTGAGCCATCCCTCGTCGCTCGACCATCGCTCATCCCCGGCTGCCAGTTGGGATTCCATCAACAGATTTTGGAGATCTGTCGCCTTTACGGCAAAATCTCAGCGTCCCTTCGCCGGAGATGAACTAACACAAGAGAACGGAGACAAGGCAATAACACAACACTAAGGTCCAACTGCTCGTCGGGAATCCATAACGGTCCTAAGGTAGCGATGCCGGGCGACCGGCTAGTGAACGGCGCCCGAGTCTCTCTGAGACAAAGGGGCCAGTCAGCGGCGCTGATTTCATTGAACTCAGCGTGCGGACGGCTGTCCTATCTCGGCACAACCTTCGTTGGACTTGTTTATACATACTGGTGGTATTCAAGGCATTACCTTCGAGTGACCTCACCAGTCCAAACCACAACCGACTGCCCGATTGGAGTCCATGATTTCTAATCCGCGTGTCGTAGGTTCGAATCCTACCAGCCCCATTTCGACGGGGCTGTAGCTCAGTGGGTAGAGCAGCGTAATGCTCTGGTCAAACCCTCGTCGGTTGTGAATCACTCGTTTCTTAATTCGGATGTTCGAAGCAAGCGATTACCGTGGCCGACTGCCTGATTGGAATCCATGGGAACTGTCGTTGCAGGTTCGATTCCTGCCTCCGAAGCACTTGCCTCGGAGTGGTGTAACGGGAACACAACAGTAGCGATCTGATCAAGTCCTTCGTCGGCCACATTGAACTAGGCTCGACTGCCCGTGTGGAGTCCATTGGTTTTGCAGGTTCGACTCCTGCCCCTGGCGACTTTGTCGCTCAGGAGAAACTCTGCCAGACCTTCGTCGGGTCTTTTGAATCACGAGAAGACTGCCGTTGTGGAGTCCATCCTACCGCGACCAACTTTATACGGTACGGGTTTCGCTGAATCTCGACGGCTCTGTGACTTATTTCGTCGGTCCGTGTGTACTTGGAGAAGTGGAGGGTGAAATGGCGAACAAGACTCTATTCAACAGTGCAACCGGTAAGCTCCCGCGAACCAACACGACAAACGAAGCTGGTGGCCGAGCTTACACGCTTCCACCGAAGCAGGCTCTCGCGCAACTTGCTGCCACAGGGTGCTTCAACGGAACCTTCTATGCAAGTGGGGAAGCTCAGCTCATTCAGCTCCAATCGTTGATCAGCCAGGTTGAGGATCCGGTTTATCTCGCTAAGCTCGCCGTCTATGCTCGTGAGCGGGCATTCATGAAGGATATGCCAGCCGCACTCCTGGTCGCACTTTCGAAGCAAAGCCCGAAGCTGATGCGACAAGTCTTTAGCCGAGTGATCGATAACGGTCGGATGCTCCGGACTACGTTCCAGATGATCCGTTCAGGACAGTTCGGACGGAAGTGCCTTTCGAGTGCATTGCAGGGAGCTTTTGATCGTTGGCTCAACGAAGCCAGCGTCTCCAAGCTGCTCTCGGCCTCGATTGGACACGACCCCAGCCTCCGCGACATTCTCCGGCTCGCACGACCAACCCCGAAGGACAACACCCGACGGGCACTCTTTGGTTGGCTAGTCGACAAGGAAATCCCCAAGTGGGCTCCTGCCGTCGAGGAGGATCTTCCTGAGGCAATCCGGCTCCTCACGGCGTTCCGACAGGCAGACTCCGAAGCAGCACAGGTCGAGATTTTGACCAAGCTTGACGTCCGCTGGGACTTGCTCGCTGACGCCGCCAAGGGTCCGTTCGTCTGGAAGGCGATCGCCCGCAAAATGGGTCCCCAGGCGCTTCGGATGAACCTGAACACCCTCTTCCGTCATCAGGTCTTCGAGGATCGGAAGCTAGTCTCTTACGTCGCCAACCGGCTTGCAGATCCCGCGGAAATCGCACGATCGAAGGCGTTCCCGTATCAGTACTTTGCTGCCTACTTGAACGTCGATCGTCAGATCCCCGAACCAATTCGAGCGTCCTTGAACAAGGCTGCCGAACTGGCTTGTGGAAACGTGCCAACCTTACCAGGACCTGTTGTCATCGGTCTTGATGCTTCTGGTTCGATGAGCTGTGCGGTCACGGGTAACCGGGGCCGAGGCGGCACCAGTAAGGTCCGCTGCGTGGATGTTGCTGCTGTATTTGCGGCGGCGATCTTGCGGCAGAACCCTGGGAGTGTGGTGATTCCGTTCGACACCAAGGCGTACAAGGCAGAGTTCAAGCCCGAAATGTCTGTCCTCTCCGTCGCCAAAAAGCTCTCGAAGTACGGTGGCGGTGGAACGGACTGCTCGGTTCCAATCCGAGAAGCCAACACGACCTTCGAGGGTCGACCATTCGCGGGTATCGTCCTGGTGAGTGACTCCGAAAGTTGGGTCTACAAGAATCGGTCCTACTTCTACGGAGTCCGAGGTGCATCTGGTGTCATGACGGAGTGGCAGGAGTTTGTCAAGAAGCAGGTCAAGCTGGGACGGGCCGAAACCGCTGGTCCGAAGCTGGTCTGCATCGATATCCAGCCTTACACCACAGTTCAGGCACCCGATCGAAGCGATATTCTGAACGTCGGCGGCTTCAGCGATGCCGTCTTTAACGTAGTCGACGCCTTCCTCGCCAGTGATGAGTCTCGGTTCGTCACTGAAGTGGAATCGGTCGAACTGTAAAGGCAACGATCCCTGGATCGACAACACTCAGTCGTTCCAGGGATCGCCTTATTTGCTGATTAGTCAAAGTCGATCGGCGTAAGACCTTCAAAGAAGTCCGAGAGTTGTTCGGGAAGATCACCGGTTCTGAGGCGGCCAGGCCCCCTCCGGAACCTCTGGAGCCGTGCGGCAATTTGGAAGACCCGGGCGACCGGTTCCGAGGGGACAAAATCTTCCGTCCCAAAACTCGTGACCGCCCCCTGCTCCAAAGGGCCTCCGCCAGTCACTTCACCACTGACGGCCAAGCCATATTGAAGTCCAATCAGTCTGAGCGGGAATGCTGGTCGAATGATCACACTGTTCGGCGCAGAACCAAGTCGGACCGATTGGATCGCAATCGGCAGATCATCTGTTGTGTTCGGAAACGCATCTGCACCCGGTGCGCTCAGCCGGTAATTCGCGGGGTTTGTCGCCGAAATCGGATCAAGTGGCTGACTAAACTCCACGGAAACGAGTGTCGGCATCCGAAAGCTGCCGAATCGGCTTACATTAACGATTTGGAGAGGGGATGCCGCCCCGATGATCGGACGCTGAAGACTCTCCGAGGCAATCGGAGTCTGTACTTCTGGCAGTGTTGGGACAAGAGATCCGAGTGGCGTTGAAGCATCGAGCAATTGTCGAGGCTCCATCGATTCTAGCCGAGGGATCCGTGAGGAAGTTCGGCGTCGGATCTGGGTTCGCGAACGACTCATGGGCTCGATCTCAACTCTCAACAGGATCTTCAAGGTCGTAAGAGGGCTCTACTTCTGGCTCTAACTTCGACCAGCAATGCCAACTCTCATGAGTCAAGTGTGCTTAAGCGAACCAGCTCATTGCTAATCCACGTACGATTACTTCAACCCGAGTAGCCGACTGCAACACCTCTTCTGGTTAAGATGAGCGGGGGGATCTCGGTCTTCAATGATCATCTTGGATGGATCAACCCGGCACCGATCCTCGGCTAGGTTCACTGATCGATATCCGAAAAACGACTCAGGATGCGGAACACTCCCATGCAATCCCCTTCGACCGATCCATCGACTGAGTCATACTACCGACCTAATCGCGACGAGGCGGTCGCCCGAATGCACTCCGGTGGTGCAACTCCGATCTACCGAGAGTTGACCTCGGATGGCCTCACACCGGTCTCCGCGTTTGCGAAGATCGCGCAATCGACTCCTGCGTTTCTGTTCGAAAGCGTCATCGGTGGGGAAAAGGTCGGCCGTTACAGCTTCCTCGGAAGTCAGCCCTTCTTGGAATTCTTGGCTCGAGGTCGGACGATCCAGATCCAATCGAATGAGGGAGACACCGGGGTTTCTGCACGGGAGTACGAATCGGACGATCCGATCGACGAGCTCCGTCAGTTGATCCGGCGATACAGCTCTTCCCATGCCCTCGGGTTACCACGATTCTGCGGTGGAGCGGTTGGCTTCGCTGCCTATGACTCCGTCCGGTACTTTGAACGACTCCCCAATGCACCTCTTGATGACCGAGGTTTACCCGACCTCGCGTTTGCCTTTTATGATCAAATGGTGATCTTTGATCATATCCGTAAAACTATCTTGGTGATTGCCCAAGCCCGACCGCATGAGCCAACAACTGAGGCAGCTCACCAGGGCTTTGATCGTGCGTTGTCGAAGATCAACGGCTTGGTCGATCAACTGAGTCGACCTGGGCCCGACCTCCGACCGATCGACATCGGCACGGAACCGGTCGAGACGAATCGCCCCGCATCAAACATGACTGAAGATGGCTTTAAGGCGATCGTCGAACGATGTCGTGAGTACATCAAGGCCGGTGACATTTTCCAAGTCGTTCCGAGTCAGCGCTTCCGGGTCGAGACCTCAGCTTCCGCCTTCGACATCTATCGAACCCTCCGGGTTGTCAACCCGTCCCCTTTCCTCTTCTATTTGCCATTCAAGGACTTCGCTCTCGTCGGGAGTTCGCCCGAAGTCTTAGTCCGGGTTGAGGATCGCGAAGTGACGATCCGTCCGCTCGCGGGAACTCGGCCCCGTGGTCAATCGGAAGCGGAGGATCGAGCCTTGGCGGAAGAACTACTTGCCGATCCTAAAGAACGCGCTGAGCATGTGATGCTGATTGACCTCGGGCGGAACGATGTCGGCCGGGTCGCTGATCGCTCAACTGTCCGGTTAACCGAAGTGATGACCGTCGAACGCTATAGTCATGTGATGCACATCAGTTCTAATGTCGTCGGAGAGCTTGCTCAGGGTCTTGATTGTTTCGACGCGCTTCGAGCTGGACTTCCCGCTGGGACGGTGAGTGGAGCCCCTAAGATCAGGGCGATGGAAATCATCGACGAACTCGAACCAACACGAAGGGGACCTTATGGGGGTGCCGTCGGCTATATCGACTATACTGGGAATATGGACACCTGTATCGCCTTGAGAACACTCGTGCTTCAAGGTCAGACTGCCGATATTCAAGCGGGTGCAGGGATTGTGTACGACTCCGATCCCCTCAGCGAGTACACCGAGACCGTCAACAAAGCCCGGGGGTTATTGAAAGCAATCCGACTCGCCGAGCAACGCTTCTCATCGCGCAGGACACGCCATGACTAACTCTGGGGCCGCTTTGCAAGCAGTTACGCACGCGATCCAAGCACCAGCAAGTGGGCAGACTCAGAGACGATTAGATTACGATTCACAACAAGGCAAACCTCGACCCGATGGAATGCAATGCCTGCCTTATTTTCGCGCAGCTACGTCGAACATAACAGCAATGCTTCCAATAGATGCTACTTCCTTCTGAGGTATTCAGAAGCCAGAACCCGATTGAGCGTGGATGGTTGCGTAACTGATGCAGCAAGAACTATCGCTTTTGGCCCAGCAATCGCATAGAATCTTCTCAGATACCATCAGGATGATTTGTATCACCTACCCACCTTCCGATCTGGGGGCCACCCCACCGGTTTTAGCACGACAACTTAACTCTCCCACCCCGTTTCATTCCTTAACCTTCCCACCTTTTTTCGAAGGGATTCCGCGATGAGTCTCCTGACTAGCCCACGGTCACGCGTCGAGAAGTTTCGACGCCTTAATTCAGTAATGTTGGTCGATGAGATCGAGCCTTCGCTTGAGTTCTGGGTCGATCGACTTGGCTTCGAGGTCCGTTTGAAGGTCACCAACGACGAAGGAAGACCAGAGTTTGCTATCTTCGGTCAAGATGCGATCGAAGTCGTTTACCGGACCAAAGAAAGCCTCAACCGTGGCACTCCGGGCCTGATGGAGTGCGACGATCGCCAACCACTCGCGATCCTCTATCTTCAAGTTGCCGACCTCGACTCTCTTCTCCCGCACCTCGAAGGCGTCGAGACCGTCATTCCTCTCCGAGAAAACGCCATTGGCTCTCGGGAGATCTTCGTCCGCGAACCTTCGGGGCGGATTGTTGCCTTGACGCAACAAAGCTAACAGAGAATTTATCGACCGAAAATCGAGCGTTGACGCTACCAAGGGCCGGCGAGTCTCCTCGTCGCGCCCTTTGATCGTCAACTCAAAGTTCAGTTAACTCAGAGACAAATCACAAAGCTACACAACGCTTTTACTAAACATTCGACCAGTGTCATCTTCAATGTTGAGTAGTTCTGCTGGTTCAATAATACCGCTGTTGACTAAAATTTGACCAATTGTCATGTGCGTACGATGAGTTTTGGATAAGGCATGCTTTGCCTCGGTCTTGCCAAGAAAACCCGCAGTCACTTCACGAGCCAATCGCGAGGTGTCGGGGTGGAAACCCAGTAGTCGTTCGGCAATCGATTCTGTTGCTCGCGCAAGGAAACATGAGTTCGCGTTGCTCTCGACGAGATCTTCGTCAGGAGGTGGTTCCCATCCAACCTCAGAGAGATTCTCATGAAGGTCGCTCAATGAGAGACGCATCAGAAAAGGCAGATGGACAATGTAAATTGGAGGACGGTCAGGAAAAGGTTGAAGTCGCCGGATCCCTGAAACTGGCTTCGACGCGGGGTCACTTAGATTAACCCATTCGTTCATGCCTAGCACAACCGTGTCGCTTCCAAGCGAATAAGCTGTATCCACATAGGCCCGAATGATGGTTTTCCGACAGAGCTGGCAAGGCCGAACGAACGGTATCACCGCCTCAGAGGTAACCGCGTAGGCACGCCGTCCCTGGAGATACCAGTCGCGGAAGCGCGCTGATTTCTCTGCTTCGTTGCAACGAATCGATTCGGCGAAGGAATACGCTCGAGCAGTTTCAACATACGCTTGTCGGTTCGGAACGGTAATCAATCGACGGACATCGACGACCCGATGACCGATCCCAAGCTGTTTACAGTAACGCTGGGCCCGAGTTTCAAAATGGGCTGGATAGTATCCCGTCTGAAACGTGACACCTTCTGTCTCAAGCCCCAGTCGTTTCAAGATTACGGCACATGCCGTACTGTCCTTGCCCCCAGAGATCCCCAGCAGCACTCTCTTTCTATGACTCGATCGTCTCAGATGACGATCAACGAACCAGTGAAACTCCCCCTCCAGGGCGCCTGGATCGTAGTTCGCCTGAAACCAATCGCATTGACGACAGAGACCATCAGGACCGATCTTAACGAGAGGATTGGCATCAGTGTTCACACATTGAGCACATTCTGACGATGCCATAAGAATCATTTCAGGCAAAGAAGTGCTGATAAATCTGACTCGCACCCTCTGAAACGCTAAATCGTGAAGTGTCGAGTGTCAAGTCGGCAATGTCCGCCAAGCCGTCAGTGCGATAAAGCTGAGTTTCCAAACCGATCTCGTCGCGTGCTTCCTCCGAAGTAGCCCCACGCTGATGACGCAAGCGGTTAAGCAGGAACCGCTTGGGTGGGTTCAATAGCACGACTCCGAAGCCTTTTTTTTTCAAGGAGAGGACGTTATCCCGGCCGCGGATTCCCGAAACCACTAACGTTTTTTTTCGTATGGAGGGTTCCGTGAGCTTAACCACACAGTCCGAAATCCAGGTTGTACCGAGAATCCGCTGACACGTATGGACCCGTTGACGCATCGAAGAACGTGTTGGGTGAAATCGCAGACGATCGTTCGAATGAGGTGCGCTTCCACAGAGGTAGTTGACCACTTCCGCCAAGGATTGAGGCTGGTGATCCCAAGCCATCAAGGGTCGGATCACGTGTTCCGATGCCTCAAAATGCTTGATGCCAGCTCCACTCATCGATTCGAGTTCCCGGGCAAGGGTAGTCTTCCCAGAACCCGGTAATCCAACAATGATGAGCCGGGATCGCTTTTCTGAGTACATCGGCATTCGTCCCTAGTTCTTTCCGTTGAGTTGAGTGACCTGAAATGCGAGGCTTCGAAACACATAGCGTTTGTTCACTAACCGACTCAGTCTTGCCATGAACGCGCTCATGGCGATCAGTGCTTTGCGGTAGTCGTCCAACGATTCAACAAACCCAAGCTTACGACACCAATGACGCACACGACATACCGCCGCACCGATCACCTCTAATTGATCCTCGAAATAGAGGCCATCGGGTAGGTCAGGAATCCGGACCAGATCCGGATCATCCTCCCAGTATTGATCGGCAATCTCATCGAGTCGTAAGAGGTCCTTCACGGGCGCGTGGGCCGGGGTCGTCGTGAAACGGAGTGCCAACTCCATAATCGCGAAGTCTAAAACACGCCAGCCGTCCTCTTCGACGGTTTCGAAGTCAATCAGTCGGAGTTCGCCGCCACTGGACATGTTGACATTTTGGGCATGCAGATCACCATGAATCAAGCCAACATGCGCGTCGACCCTTGTTTTAAGTATCGACTCGACTTCGAGAGAGAGTCTAGGGATGTCCCGTTTGTAATCCCGTATCAAATGTTGTTCGAGTGCGCTTTTCTTGCAGATCTGTTTGGCGTGCTCTCGAAGATCGATGCGTTCTGTCCATCTCTGGGTCAATTCACCAACCGTTGCGGTGTACCGGCGTGTTTCATTATACCAGTATTGTTTCATATGAGCGTAGAGACGATCGATAAGTCCAATTACCTTCTTGGGATCCCTCGTCCTTTGAATCCGGTGCCGCAAGCTCTCGACCCGTCCTTCATTGGTGGTGACCAACGGCTGAATCAAGACTGCCTTGGGCTTCTCAACTTCTGGACGGTTGTTCAAATGAATTCTTGCATTGTTTGCTTGATTATACGTGTCAGCGTAAATAACACTCAGGTACTTTGCTATGTTTTGTATTTCTTTGTCGATCTTCTTTTTATCAGCAATCTTGATCGCCCAGAGACCTGTCTTTCCGTAAACGTTAAATCGTGCCTGCCAAACGATGGAGGAACCAATCTCTTTATCCATCCGAGCAAGTTCGATTCGTTTTGCAGGATTGCAGGCGAGCTTGATCAAGTCTCTCGCTTCACGATCGAGATCGAGATGGTCAAAGGTAACGTCATCACTCTCATCAATTGCCATCACACTTCTCCAGAGGACAAGCGTCGACCAAAGGTTCAAGCTACCAAGGAGCGATTGGCTCTTCAGACGGATCTTGTTCGGTGTAGGACCAGTGCAGATGCGCTGCGAGACCGTCGAGATCTGGAAAGATCGTGGCGTGGTTGAACCCAAATCGACTGAGGTTCCACCGGAGCTTGTTCTTTGCCGAAGCAGGGATGATTGCTTTGTGGAGATGCTCCCCCTCGGAAAGGATAGGGATCGATTTCGGGTGAATGGTGAAGAGTCCCCGCTGTGCTCGGAGCCGAGCAGTCACATGGTACGGTCGATAGCGTCCGACCTTATCGACCGAGAACGGTGAAGTGGTGGAGAGTTCGTTGTGACGGACCAGTTCGTCAGTGTGGAATGAATAAACTGCGCCGTCATCCTCAGGATGACTGTCTACCGCAAAGAAAACTGCTACTAAGGCATTCTCAGTCCAATCGAGCAATCGAGTTGCCAATCCATGGTGTTGCGCAAGAGCTAGCCATTCCCAGTCGTTTTGGGGGAGTCGATCGCCCAAAGCGACAGCTTCACGCATGAAGTGCCGGAACAAGCGTTCGTCGTCGAGTTCTTGAAAACGATAGGCTTTTGGTGTTGGAAGATATGTACTGTTCGCCACGCCTCGGAAGACCCACCGGGAACTCCGATAATGTTGGGCAAACTGGAAGAGTTCATTGAAATCGCGAATTTCCATGAACCAACCCTTTTAATCATGTTTTCTGCTTAGTGGCGACCTTACAAGCTGGTCTGGATCATACGGAGACTTCCGCCCCTCGGCAAGTGATCTCAAGGTCGTGGGTTGCCGGAAGTGATCGGCGAGAATTATTTCTTCAACAGACCAGAAAGAGCCTCCTTGAACTCTGCTTTTCTCCTCTTCCTACTATAGAGACTTGTTTCTGATGCCCCCTCTTGCGCGGATGCAACGAATTCAATCACTTCGGCGGGCACACCCTGCATTCGTAAATTCACTGAATGTATTATTTGAGCGAGAGACAAGAACAGGGACGCGACGTGATCGCCGCGTCCCTGCTTGACTGAACTCTCAGAGAGTCCAAGTTGACGACAGCGGATCAATACATGTCGTCCATATCTGGTGCGCCACCGCCGCCGCCTTTTTCGTCCTTAGGCATGTCGGCGATCAGGGCATCGGAGGTTAGAAGCAAGGTCGCAACACTTGCCGCGTTTTGCAGGGCAGATCGCGTGACTTTGGTTGGGTCGATGATCCCCGCCTGAACCATGTCAGCATAGGCGTTGTTCAAGGCATCATAGCCGTAGTTGCCGGTGCCCTCAGCGACTTTGTTGACGACAACGCCACCGTCTTGGCCGGCATTTTCAGCGATCTGCACAATCGGTGCGCGGCAGGCCCGGATGATGATTTCGAATCCAGTCTTTTCATCATTAGTCATGGCGTCGGACGGCTTGACTTTCGTCGACGCTCGGAGCAAAGCAACACCACCACCCGGAAGAATTCCTTCTTCCAGTGCAGCACGAGTCGCATGAAGTGCATCTTCGACTCGAGCCTTCTTTTCCTTCATTTCCGATTCGGTAGCAGCACCAACATTGATCTTGGCAACACCACCGGAGAGCTTCGCAAGCCGCTCTTCAAGCTTTTCACGGTCGTAATCGCTCTTCGTCTCGCCAATCTCGCGACGAATCGCTTCAATCCGCCCTTTGATGTCGTTGGAAGTCCCAGCACCTTCGATCAAGGTGGTGTTGTCCTTGTCGATCACCACCTTCTTGGCTTGGCCAAGGTCGGCGAGTCCGACGTTTTCGAGCTCAATCCCGAGCGCCTCAAAAATCGGCTTGCCACCGGTGAGGACTGCAATATCTTCAAGCATCGCCTTACGACGATCACCGTAGCCCGGGGCCTTCACTGCCGCACACTTGAAAGTGCCGCGGAGCTTATTGATCACCAAGGTTGCAAGGGCTTCGCCTTCGATGTCTTCAGCGATGATCAAAAGCGGCTTACCGGTCTGAGCAACCTTCTCGAGGACCGGCACCATGTCCTTAACGGTGCTGATCTTCTTCTCATGGATCAGGAGGTAAGCGTCGTCGAGAACGCACTCCATCGCTGCCGAGTCAGTCACGAAGTAAGGGGAGAGGTAGCCGCGGTCGAACTGCATCCCTTCGACCCACTCGACTTCAGTGTGAAGCCCCTTACCTTCGTCGACAGTGATCACGCCGTCTTTGCCGACCTTCTCGGTCGCTTCGGCGATCATCCGGCCAATCTCATGGTCGAAGTTTGAGGCAACCGTGCCGACCTGTTCGGTTTCCTTGGAGGTCGAGACCTTAGTGCTCATCCCCTTGAGTTCGGAGACGATATCCTCAACCGCCTTGTCCATCCCTCGCTTCATCAGCATCGGGTTGACACCAGCGACGACGGCGCGGAGCCCCTCATTGTAGATCGCTTCGGCCATCACGGTCGCGGTAGTCGTGCCGTCACCGGCAACGTCAGAGGTTTTGCTGGCAACCTCCTTGACCATCTTCGCGCCCATGTCCTCATACTTGTCTTCGAGTTCGATCTCCTTGGCAACGGTAACGCCATCCTTGGTAACTGTCGGGCTACCAAAGGACTTTTGAATGATAACGTTGCGTCCCTTGGGACCCAAGGTGACCTTGACGGCGCGGGCGAGCTTTGCGACGCCACGTTGCATCGCAGTCCGGGCTTCTTGATCGAAGGCGATCATCTTCGCAGCCATGTAAGGATGCTCCTGTTCACGGATTGTGTTGAGTTGTGAGTGATTGAGGATTGACGAGATCAGCCTTCAACAACACCGAGAATGTCATCTTCACGCATCAGCAACACCTTCTTGGCACCGTCGATCGTGAATTCATCGCCGGCGTAGCTGGTGAAGATCACTTGATCACCAACCTTCACCGAGAGAGGACGCTTGGTGCCGTCTTTCGTGGTGTGCCCATCGCCAATGGCCAATATCTTTCCCTTCTGTGGCTTATCTCTGGCCGTATCTGGCAAGTGGATCCCGCCAGCAGTGGTCTGTTTCGCTTCTTCTCGCTCCACCACTACTCGATTTCCCAGTGGCTGGATGTTCATCTCAGTCGGCACTCCCTCGGACCCGGACGTCGCCGGATTAGCTCTCGATTCCACCGATTAAGCCGCCCAAATCGTCCCCCGCGGACGAGGCGGTTCTCATTCGTCGATAAAAACACTAGGCAAGCTCTATGCCTCTTATTTCAAAAATTGTAACTCGTTGCTAGATCAAAACTAAAATCAAATCAATTATGGTAAACCGACCTCGCGCTGCTGCCGTTACCGACGGGACCCAATCGCCAATCTGCCAACATGGCAGCCTCATCAAACCCCGCCTGTGATCGGGTACTCCCCCAAGATTGTTGTATCGCAACCTGGAGACTTATGGCTCAAAGAGTTGGCTAGCCACCAAAGGTGTTAGCCCCTCCGGCGGAAGAAATTATCGGTCCTGGCAATCTTCGATCAACACAATCACATAAATACTATTAAACTAAAAGAGAGTTCAAATCTAGCATCCCCGACTGATTGTATGGAGGTCCTCTGTGGATCGCAGCGGCGGACCTCATGCACTTAGGAGAGCGTCGTAGAACGAGTGAATAAAAGTCGACTGTCAACAAATTGTGTCCCAAAATGGAAGAGGCGACCGTTGACCAGTTATCGCTAATCTGGCTGATTCGACTCCAGTAAGGGGGTCGATTTAGTCGCTAGACATTGAGGAGAAATCGTCGTGGCGGTCGATTCACCAGATCAAACAACTCATATTCGAGACACTCAGCTTCCCGCCACCATCATTGTTGATCGTTCGGAAGCCACCAAAGAAGAGCTGGACATTGCATTTGCCACTGAGGTGCTGATCAGAGGATTCATCAGCGACCGACAACTGGCCAGCGCGGTAGCAAACTGGAATTTGCACGGAAACCTGAGTCTTGCCGACCATCTTCTAAACACCCGCTTGATCAGCCCCGCACAACGAGCTGAAGTCGAAGCACTGGCGGTCGCCCGACTGAACAATGTAAATCAAGACCACACGATCGGAAAACATGGCGTGGGGTCAGAGAGTGCAACAAAGTCGATTCTGGGCCATCTCGATGAATCAGGCCGGGTCGCCAAGGTCCTCGGAATCAGCCTCGCAACCTCCGTGGTCCACGGTGACGAGGATCGTGAACAGACCGCTCGGTACGAACTGATCCGGAAACTTGGCCAAGGTGGTTTGGGGGCAGTTTGGCTCGCAAAAGATGTCAACCTTCAGCGCTACGTGGCCTTGAAGGAAATTAGGAACCCGGAACAAGCCAGTCACGCATCACTCAACCGCTTCCGAAGAGAAGCAGAGATCACCGGCAGACTAGAACACCCAGGGATCGTTCCCGTCTACCAGCTCGGCGAAGACCTCACGACCGGCCGACTTTTCTACACCATGAGGTTTCTCGGCAAGCAGACCCTTCAAGACGCCATCTGCGAGTACCATGAGCGTCGGAACGAAGGTGCCGATAGTCCGATGATCCTCCGAAATCTCCTCACAGCGTTTGTCAGCGTCTGTCAGGCCATCGGTCATGCCCACTCTCGGAAGGTCATCCATCGGGATCTCAAGCCAGAGAATATCGCGATCGACAACTTTGGTCAGGTGATCGTGATCGACTGGGGACTCGCAAAAGTCCTTGATAATGTCGGGCCAAATGACACCTTCGTGGATATGCTCGGTTCCGGACTTGATGACTCCAGACGGACGATCGCCGGTCAGGTCCTTGGTTCTCCTTTGTACATGGCGCCCGAGCAAGCAAGCGGTCGGATTGATGAAATTGATGAGCGAACCGACGTGTTCGGTCTCGGTGCAATTCTCTTCGCAATCCTCTCGGGATCGGCACCACACGAGGGGACCTGGGGCGGCTCTGGGAATGCAAACGCCCGAGACATCCTGACCTCGATCTCGACAAAACCAACTCCTCGAGCTCGGGAGGTGAATCCGGACGTCGATCCCGCGCTTGACGCCATCTGTACCAAGGCGATGGCCAAGCGAAGTTACAACAGGTACGAGTCTGCAACGGAGCTTGCTGAAGACATCCAACGCTGGATGGCAGGAGAGCCCGTCGAACCGTATCGTGAAGCGATCATGCAACGGATTAGTCGTTGGACGAAGTATCATCGTCGGCTTTCACAATTAATCGCCCTTGGAATCCTTGTGGCGACGATTGGAGGAGCAACGCTGGCGATCGCTTCCCGGCAGAACTATCTAGCTGCACAAGAAGCCCGGTTCGAAGAACTCAGAGCCGATGGTCGCGAGATCGAAGTCCAGCTCCTCTACTTCGCTGAGGAGTTGGGCAAAGACGCACAGTTCATGTCCAGACTCCCTCCCATCCAGGGAATCATCAACGCTCGAAGTAATCTCAGTGATGACGAGGACGAGGAGGTCTGGTGCGGCCGACTGGAGACGATCTATGAAGGTCTCCTCCGTGCTAATCCCGATTATCTTGCGGTGGCCTACCTGGCGGTCAATCAGGAGGGGGCTACTGAGACAGTCCGGGTCGAGCGTCGCGCCAACGATCGAGCTTATATCCGTCGAGTGCCGCAGAGCCGGCTTTCAACCCTGAAACTCAATCCGACCCTCGAGACCGTTTTGGGGATGGAACCTGGCGACGTCAAATTCAGCGTTGCGAAGATCCTCGACGGCCGTCCGGGCTCGAAAGTTCACCGACTCACTTCAGCGATCCCGGTCTACGATGATGTCTCTGGTAATGTCTTTGGCTTCGTCACAATCGAAGCCGATCTTTCGAGCCGAGTTGAATTGATCCTCGATGAACTCGGCGACCGAATCGGCGAACTCTATCTGATCGATCCTGTCGGACAGATTCTTGTCAGTTCCAGCCCCTCTTCGGGTGTCCAGATCGAACCCGGAAATCAATCGTTGGCCGACCTTGTACCCGAAGCTGCGGACTTCAAGCCAACCGAACCCAACCCGGAACTCGTTGAGCACGGTCTTCGGTTGCTCGCTCGTTCTGTGAGGCTCGACGAAGCCGATCAACGTTGCAATCTCGGCCTCGTACAACGGCTTTCTTCCAACGACTGAGACAAGTCCGGGAGGAGCGAGCAATCGACTCAGGACGAGTCTCCCCAAATCTCGAGCAATTGGCGGACGACAGTGCCGGCTGCGAGCGTGAGGTCAACCTCACGCGCAAGCTCCTGGTTCCGTTCATCGGCGAGACCATTGTTCAGATCACGGTACCATTCCGGTTCTTCGTTAACGTACTTTGCCGAAACTCCCCCAAAACCTCCCAAGATAAAGCAGGGCAAGTTCTTGGCGCGGGCTCGATCGAACTCCTGAGGCACCCCAGCGCGACCGGGTACATCGCTCCACCACTTCCCGCCAACCGCAACGAACGCATCGGCTCGATCGGCGAGTTCATCTCGCATCAGTCCCAGGCTTGGCTGGAGCTGCTCCTGACGGTACTGTTCCGGGGTCCATTCTGGGGCAGGGTCGATGGGATCGACAACAGAGGTTCTGACAACCTCGGCAACACTCTCCCAACGCTCCCAGTCAGCGCGGTTCTGAGGAGTACTGAACCACTCCGAGACCAGGAGCGTGAGCGGCGGCTCAGTGAGGGGAGATCCTAGGCTCGCTTTCGATGCGTCCAGATAGCGTCGAGCCTGGTGGAGAAGGACCGGGGTGAAACTTGGGTGTGACCCGTGGAGAAGCCGTCCCCCGTATTTGAAGATCAGTGCCGAGAGTGAGCGGACGAACTCCTGAACATTTCGATCGACCGGCTGGTCTCCCCAGGTTTCCTTCTCGGGGACCGCACCGGAGAGCCAAATGGTTCGGGAATGGAGGCGACGAGTCTCGGTTGCGACGGCTATGTTAGTCGAGAGCATGAATCGCCTCCCTCAGCTTGGGAATGTTGATGACGGCATCCTCGTAGGTCAGCAGGGTGATGTCGGCACCCTCGAGTTCCGGGAGTTGCCGCTCCCTCAGCTCTTGCTCGTTCGCCTCAAAGAGTGGATCACCGGCATGGAAGTAGTACCGACGAAAATAGTGTCGCTTGAGTTCCTGAGCGATCTCGGCGACTGCCTGACAGTATGCCCGGAGAGTCTCGGTGAAAAGCTCGTCCTCGAAGGTACAACAAGCGAGCGTCGCGTACTTCCGCTTCTTCTTACTCTGGACCTCGGACTCGTACAGGCTCGGTCGGTTTTCGAAGGGCTGGAACGTTCCCTCGATCTCCCGAAACAAGCGTTCGAGCTTGCGGACCTCAAGGACACGTCGGCGATAGATCGCGGCGAGGTAGGCATCGAGCCCCGAGACAATCTGTTCCAGATCTTCTGCATTCGGTCGTGTGACCTGGTCGCGCGATGGGATCCCAACGACCACCGCGCGTTGGAGTTCCTTAAGCTGCCGGAAACGTGACACACCAACCCGATCGGGCTCGTTCATGACGATCGGCAAGACCGGGACCATCTGCCCAATCGCTTCGTCAACTTCGAGATGGACCCAGCGCGACCGTGATGCAAGCGGTGAGTCAATGAGGAGGATCGCCTGTGCATCGGCGACATGCTTCATCAGCTTGGGCTGAACATCGTCGCCGAGTTCGAGCGCATCACCGTCCGTGACCGGGTCAGGAGCCTCGTCCAAGAACGCCTGGTATCCAGACTCGATCAGGTGGCGGTGAATCTCGTGGGCTGCATCCTTCGCATCATGGACAGTGTAGGAGACAAACAGCTTGGTCCCGGAGTGGAGGGAAATCTTCCCCAGAAGGGCTCCGATTCGATCGATGATCCTTGGGTTAGGCCCGGTCGCTGACCAAGGCCGCGACTTGAGTCCGTTGAACGGCTCCGGCGGTACCGGATAGGACGGGTCAGCCGCGATCGGCAAAACCGGGGTTGAGTCGCGTTGGCCAGCCCAAGCGCTGAGGGCCGAGGCGATCGGATCGGCTGAATCGGAGTCGAACACAAAGGCCACAACGAGGCCGTCAGGGGCAATCGCACTGGGTGAGTCGGGATCGACTTCAAGACGTTCGATCCTCGTCCCAGGGAATCGGGCTTCAACCTCGGTCACGATGGCATCGGCGACTCGTCGATTGGCCGGTGTCACCACCATGCTCAATTCGGGAACCGGCTCCTGCGTCATGGGGTGGCTCCTGGGGGTTGTTGAATCGATACCGACTACCAGCGGGCGACGTGAACGCCATTCAAGAAAACAGCCTGAATCAGACCAGCATTAAGGTGGTAACTTGCATCGGCCAGTCCACGAGCAGCGAGTTTGTTAACTGCAGTAACTTCGTCGAGGCCGGTGACCGGTACAGCGGCATCGATCCGTGTGTAGCGATTTCCAAGAAGGTGCTGGCAGATGTGGTCGGCCGTCTGGGCCTGGGTGTTCATGAGAAACTCAGCGATGTTCGCCAGCCAACCGATCTTCCCACGGACTCGAACATCCGGCCAGGCCATCCGAGCCAGGAAGGATCCAAGAGAGCCGCCCCACCATGAGGCAACCTTGCCGGCGATGTTTCCATCAATCAGGAGCGGCTCGGCGTGGTCGGCGGGAGTAAAGGTCGTACCAAGGCTCAGCATCTGGATCTGGTCAATCGATACGCCTAGGTACTGTACCGCCTCGGCAATCGCGGCTGGCCCTGGGTGGTTGGCCCAAACACCCCCGTCGAGATGATCCATCTTGAGGCCCAGCCTGGTGACGGTCAACGGGTCGAAGTAGGTCGGGGCTGCTGCGGTGGCGACAGCCGCCTCGATCGGATTCCGCGCGCTGCTTCTAACTCCTGGTCGGTGCGAGGTTACAAAGCACTCGAGACTGTTGCCGGTCGCGTTATAGGAGGGGATCAGCAATCGGCACTGTGAATCGTCGAGCGACTTCCAACTCGGGGCGTTTTCGAGGACCTCCCTGATCTGGGTACGGAGCGTCTCGATGTCGAACTTGGAGACAAACCAATGACGGAGTTGATGCCAGAGTCGGTCAGCCTTTGAAACGGTGGGGAAAATCATTGGCCCACGATCTCGGTAGAAGCTGAGGAGCTGCTGAGCTGAGAGGCCAAGCCCGAGACCGATGGCGATCAGGCCACCGGTCGAGGTTCCAGCAATGAGATCGAAGTGATCGACAATCCGCTTGCCGGTGGCCTCCTCCCACCGGGCGAGCACGGCGGCAGTATAAGCCCCACGGATCCCGCCACCGTCCAGCGAGAGGATCCGAAAGGGTTTCCCCCCCATTGCTGAGCGTGGAGTGAGCGGCAACCGTTCGATCTGGTCGAGGATCCCCCGCGCTAGGGCCTCCGGATCCTTCTCAGAGAGCAGTCTGGCGAGCTGAGTTTCGGTGAGACCGATCCGACACTCGCGCAGTAGTTCACGGTTTTCGGCAAGGTAACCTTCCGTGGCACCTCCGAACGATTTGATGGGGAAGATCGGGAGGCGATCGACCTTGGCAAGCTCTAGCTCTTCAGGAACACCGGCCTTGTTGCGGGCAGTCTTCCACCATTTGCCACCAATCGCAACGACCGCATTACTCTGCGCGACCAAAGTCTTGCGGAGGATCGTCAGGCTCGTGTCTCGATCGGGACGACCATTGGGATCCAGTCCAACCCGCGTCTCGATGACTTGGTTCTGTGAGATTTCTCGATATCGCTTAAGTGCTTTGTCGTACTCGGCGGGGTTGATCTCGCGAAAGTAACGCGAGACAACCAAGAGAAGGTTTTCGGGTGGACCTCCCGAGGGCGCCACATACGATTCGGAGGCCTCTTTGATCGTATCCATCAGGGTTGGACTGACTCCATGGACGAGGCACCAATCTCTGGCACCCCGACGAAAGACCTCGGTAGCGAGGGCTTTGACAAACGCTTTGAGTCGATCCTCCTCTTCTGGTGTGATTCCTTCGGGAATAGCGCCCGAGAGCCAGAGCCGATACTTTGCATCGTTAGGATTCATTGGTTCTAAATTATCTCTGTGCAATGTTGCATGACTAAATTTGATGAATAGCGTGCCCGAAATGCCCAACTGCCTCTCAATCTTAGCCCCAATATACCTCCTCGGCCTCCGCGCCACAGTAGCAGCGAATAGCAGGCTCCTTTTTTCTTCCCTACCCAAGAGCTATAATCCGGCTCCCCAATCTCTGCTGAATGTCGGCCGTATCGAAGCCGAATCGTGTGCATCCAGCCAAGGTCTGCGGTCCGATCAGCCTTATCGGCCTCCTGCTCAACACTCGTTAGTTCACTTCAGAGGTGCGTAGCGATCTCTGGGTGGGAAAGAAAACACAGCACCAGACTCGAATCGGGAGAATCACCATGAGAATCATCTATTCAATAAGTATGCTTACTCTCTTTCTTTGCTTCGGAACGTTAACGGCCCAGGGCCAACCGACGGGTGGCATTGTTCACGATGCGGAATTCAAAATCCTCTGGGCACAGAACGGAGAGCGTTGGACCGAAGAAGACAAGGAGTTGGATGCTCGGCTCGCTGAACTCCGTGAGAAACACGGCCAAGCTCCCAATATCGTCTACATCTTGTGGGATGACATGACATTCGGGGCAGTTGGTTTCCCAGCGTTGCAGAAGAACTTCGGGTTCACAACGCCGAACCTCAACCGGATGGCGCAGGAGGGGATCAACTTCACTCGGATGTACACTGAGCCCTCCTGTACACCGACCCGAGTTGCCTTCCTGACGGGCCGCCATCCGGTTCGATCGGGAATGGGCCAGGTTGGGATGCCTCATGAAATGGCGGGATTGAGAGCAGATGAGGTGACGATCGCAGAAGTCCTCTCCGAAGCGGGTTACGCCACCGCACACTTCGGCAAGGGGCATCTCGGTGACATTGAGGAGAGCTACCCTCATCACCAAGGGTTCGATGAGGCGCTCTTCACACCGATGAATCAGATCGTCTCGCAATGGAATACAACTGGCGACGCCGTCGGGGCTGCGCGAGGCTTCGCTCGCGAGAACTACCCACCCGACCCCTATCAGCTCGATACGCCAGGTCTCATTCCCACCGGAATCGTGATGGCAATCGAAGGTCGGAAGGGTGAGCAAGGGCAAGAGTGGGGGCTGCCGACCAACGAATGGTACGAGCGGATGGACGCCGAGTGTGAGAAGAGGGCACTTGACTTCATCCGGAGGAACGCCGAAGCCGACCAACCGTTCTTCGTCGAATACTGGCCCAACCTGCTCAATCTTGTGAAGGCATTCCCAAAGAAGAAGACGCAGGCCGGCAGTATGGTTTCTGAGGAAATGCAGAAGCTCGACACTTTCGTGGGGACCCTCTTTGAGGAACTCGATCGACTCGGGATTGCCGAGAATACCCTGGTGGTCGCGATGGCGGACAACGGACCGATGGTCCACAGTCCCCCACCACAGTTCGGGATGCTCAGCCTGATGTACCGAGGTGGTAAGGGTGACTTCACCGAAGGCGGTGTCCGCGTGCCGGCGTTCGCTCGATGGCCCGGCGTCATCGAACCAGAACAGGTTGTTGGCGATATCTGCCATGTGACCGACCTCTACACAACCTTCAGCCGAATTGGGCAAGCCCTGGGCTACGTCCCGACCGATCGTGTTGTCGACGGGATCGACCAGACCGCGTTGCTTCTCAACGGTGACACACACGGTCGCCGCGACTACGTCCACATTTATACTGGTGACCAACTCGGGGCAACGGTGAAGGGACGCTACAAGAGACACTGGCTCGGTGGTGGTGAGGTGGCTGGCTCGGGGATGCCTGAAGCTTACTACGACCTCTACACCGACACCCGCGAAGACAATCCGATGCTTGTCCCGCTGATCCACACCCAGGGCCAGTTCAACCGGATGAGAATTCGCCACGAACTGATGAAGAAAGTCTACCCGGACAAGCCGAAGGCCTACGGCGTCCCCTACACCGGTCTCGCAAATGCGCGGCCAGAAACAAAGGCAATCGCGGAGATGATCAAGCAAAACCTCGAAGGCATGCCCTTTGAGATTGGAGAGTATCTCGAGTTTGACATTCCTGGTGCAAAGGCCGACCCCGATTTCGGTCAATAACGATAACGATCGGCATCAGCCGATCTAGGCCCAAGGTTGGCAGCACGGTTGGAGAAGGAAGGTACCGCAGTGACTCTCAGTGCGACTGTGCTTCAAGCCAACGCTGGAAGATGGGCACGACGAACCCTCCGGCCGTGTCAAGGACGTCATGGTTCTGGAGCCAGCGGGCGGCCGTGGGGTGGTCGGGGGGAGTTTCACCGCGGAGGGTGGCGGTAAGGATCGCACGGCCGCCGTCGCCGGCGTCGTTCCAGACGTTGGAGAAATAGGCGTCACCACTGACGATTGCTCGGGTGATCGCGGTTTCGATGTCGTTGGGGGTTGCCTCGGTACGTTTACCTTCGTTGAGGGTCTGGACCAGTTCGAAGGCAACGGCCTGAGTCAAGAACGGCTGGCCGTTGGTGGCATCGATCAGGGCGTCGAGGGCGCCGTCCGCGTAGGTCATGCCGAAATCGGGGATCGGTTCCGTCAGCAGAGGGATGACGTCATCACGAGTGAGGCGGCCGACCCGGATTTGTCGGCCGCTGATGAAGCGATCGGTCCAGGCTGGACCCAGCTCGGCGAACGTGTGCGAGCCGGTGAACATCAACGCGATTTTAGGGCGATGCTGGATCGTGTGCCGGAGGGTGTCGAGGAACTTGCCGCCCCAGCCAGCGTCGAGCGGTTCCTGGAGGCGTTCGTACTCATCGAGGCAGAGCAGCAAACGCATCCCTTCGGGCATTTTGTCCTCCACGTCGTCGAGCCAGTCACTGAACGTCGCGAACGGCTCACGTGAGAGGGCATTTGGCGTTAGCTTTGTCACGGGAATGCGATGGCGGTTCAATCCTTGGGTCATCCCACGAGCGAGATAGCCGAGTAACCGCGCCTCGCTAGTGACCACCGCCGGGTTCTGGCAATCGATCGTCGCCGGGGCAAAGTCGGGGCCGAGGAGTCGGGGCAACTGCTGCAGCAGGCTCGTCTTGCCCATCCGCCGCGGCCCGTGTAGCAGTAAGGTCGGGGTGTCGGAAGCACCCAGGATGTCAGCCTCGATTCGCTGGGCGATGTCGCGTCGCCCAACAAACAAATTGTCCTCACGCTCCGCTACCGGGTTACCAAAGGCGAAGGGATTGGGAATCTCCTGAGCTTCATGAACATGAAGCCGCAGTCGCTCCCGTTCGGCGTCAAGCAGTTCGTTCCATTCGTTGGCGATCTTGAGAAGACGAGGAGCGTACCGCCCCTGCGCAATGGCCAGACTGGTCTGCAACGCTTCCAGTTCATTTCCGGCCTGGTTGAGTGAGTGGGCTTTGCGGTGGTTGCTCCGCACCGAGAGCGACTGGCCAACGTGCTGGGCGACACGATCGAATCGAGGGAGCGCCGCGTCGAACACCGGAGGTAGGCTGGTCGGCATCTCACTTGTACCGATCCAATTAAGCCGATCTGTAAGGCCGGTGAGGGTGTCGAGCGAGGCTGCTTTGAGGTCCTCAAGTACGATTTCGCACAAGGCGGCAATCGCGGCACGACGCTGGAGAGGCCGCTCAGCGACCACAAAGGCGATCTGCTCCAGTCCCTTGCTGCGATCCTGCCTTGCCAGCAGCGTGAGCAACGTATCGACAAAGGGGAGTGGCAGCCAGATCACCTCGTTCCAGGCAACAGGGCAGAGACGCCAGGCACGTGATAGACTTTGGGGGAACCACCGCCCTAAGCGCAATGCAAGCCAGGAGAGGAGAACATCGAGAGGGAAAGTTGCCAAGCGGAAGTAGTTTAACCAGAAAGAAATAAGAAACGCCACGCCTCCCGCCACGCCGAACGCCACGCCGAACGCCACGCCGACCGCCAC
>CAZEAN010000057.1:0-38712 GCA_964510225.1 uncultured Isosphaeraceae bacterium | reverse complement strand
AGAGCTTGAGGGTATTGTCGTATGATGCGGAGATGGCCCGGTTGTCATCGGAGGTCAACGCCACCGCGGTGACCCAGCCCGTGTGTCCTTTGAATTCTTGGATGATCGTTCCGTTCTGGAGGTCCCAGAGCTTGAGGGTATTGTCGTATGATGCGGAGATGGCCCGGTTGTCATCGGAGGTCAACGCCACCGCGGTGACCCAGCCCGTGTGTCCTTTGAATTCTTGGATGATCGTTCCGTTCTGGAGGTCCCAGAGCTTGAGGGTATTGTCGTATGATGCGGAGATGGCCCGGTTGTCATCGGAGGTGACCGCCACCGCGGTGACCGAGTCCGTGTGTCCCAGCAAGGTGGCTCGGAGTGGTCCACCGGGGGCCGCGAGACTGGGACTGATCGGACGAAACCAGGGTGAATCCGTTGACGGAACCGTCTCGAGCAAGGTTCGAATCGCGTCACGGTCCACGAGGCCGAGGAGGCGTCCGTATAATTGGCTGCGAAGAACACCTGGGTCCTGACTCAGTCGCGAGAGACTCAAGAGCAGAGCGTCATGAATGAGCTCGATCTCTTGTTCCTGCAACCACGGGCTGAAATCCTCGAGGAATGGCCCCGCTCCGGTGGCTCGGAGCTTGGCGTCGAGCCAGCGGCAGTCGAGCAGCAATCCCCGTGCTTCTTCGGAGCGATTGGCTTCTCTGAGGTGGTGGAAGAGATGCTGAAAGAAGTACCCGTCGTCGGGCCCGTTCGCCCACCCATTGGCACAGTTTTGCCCGTAAGCCTGGAGGAGTTGTTCGTGCAGTTCGTGTCTATTGGGATTGGTGAAGGTGACGTAGTCGTGCTGAAGGTCATGGAGTTGGACGCGGGGACCGGTGGGAGACTCGTCGACACTTAATAATGATTTTTGCTTGAGCGTGATGATATCCGAGAGAGCGCGGTACTGAGGACACCCCGTGGTCTGTTCCCACAACCTGACGACAACCGACTGCGGAATGGACTCATCGACTGGGAAGACGGCGAGGTCGCGATAGCGTTGCGCAAGTTCGGGTTTAGACTGGTCAAGATAATCGATACTCGCCTGAATTGACTTGAGGACACTGTCGTATTGTGGGTCGAGTCCCTTGTTCTCGAGGAAGCCGACATCGACGGACTCAAGAGCCTTGAGAATGACGCTCCAGGGCAAGTCTTCGCGTGCCATCGCTCCACAGATCGCCAGCGCAAGTGGTAAACACCCACACTCCAATGCCACACGTTCAATATCGGGGTCCCCTTCGACGGAACAATCAGCCCACTGCGCGAGAAAAGTGATCGCCTGTGGTAGTGGGAGTTGTCCGATGGGAATTTCAACGGCATCGAGATTAGTCACGATGCGGCCATCACGCGTCGTGATCAGCAACCGTGAGGATGAGGAACCGTCGACAACTTGCAGTCGCTTGGCATCGTCGGTCTCCCAGACGTCGTCCAAAATCACCAGGCACGCTTTGTGCGAGAGCAACTTACGTAGTTCCACCTTCCCCTCATCGGGGGTACCATAATGAGCAGTCTCCCCAAGACGCTGAGCGAGTTTGTGTTGGATGGCAAGCGCTTTGCCCGGAGTTCCCGCCTCGTCCAGCCCCACGGTGAGCCAAAAGATGCCATCGCGGAACCGTTTTCGAACCTCATCGTCTCGCGCAACCGCATTGGCCAAGACCGACTTCCCCGCCCCTCCCATGCCACGCAACGCAACCGCCGCTCGCTTGAGCGCTTCTCGATTGGGAGCCGTAATCGCAACAGTACGCTCATCCGTGCCGAGCAGCTTCTCCCGACAAGTCGCAATTTCCTCTTCCCGAGGCAGGTGATGCACCGGCAAGTCTGGCAGTTGTGGATCAAGGGGACCCAGCTTCACTTCTGAATCAACCACGCCCCCAGCAGGTTGGTCTCGCTTCTTGAGCGTTGTCACCACCTTGCGGATACCTTGCGCAATGTCAAGGAAAGCTACGTCACGATCGGCCCAGGTGGTGACTGCCTTACTTTTCTCGGGCAGAGCACTCAGCTTGCCAAACGGGGCAGACTGCCAGTCGCAGGGACGAAGTATCACAGGAATGACCCGAGCAGTGCCGTCCTGGTGGCGCTGCATCGCCCGAGTCACTTCTTCCTCCCAAATGTAACGCGTTGCCATAAAGCTAGAACTCACAAGCAAGAGGATGATGCCCGCCTCATTGAGGTGGCTCTTGATTTCATCATCCCACTGCGTACCTGGCTCCATGGAGAGGTCATACCAACCAGTAATAAACCGCTCGTGTTGTAAGGAACTTAAGTGTTCCTCTAACTCCTCCCGTAAGTCTTTATCCTTCTTCGAATAAGAGTAGAAGAGGCGTACTGGTTCGCTCGGAGGCTTAAGTTCATCCATTTGCTAAGTTTCCATCGTTCTCAATATGCCCGATCATCACCCAGCCCAGAGCACTTCGTCAGTGGGACAGTTTCATCGCCTTATTATGGACCTTAATCGAGCGCAACGGAAGCGACGAGCGTGGAAACACGCGTGCGGGAGATCATCTCTTCGTGGTCGACGACCCACCGGAGAGCGGACCGAGGTTCGAGCCCTACTCGTTTCATTTCAACTTGCCGCCACTCTCTGAACGACGGCAAGTTTTCTCAGATCTCAACACACGCCTCACTCACTGCTCGGCTGATTGGTGCCCGGCTCATCGATCTGCACAGTTTGGCAGACGACTTATGGTGAAGTAGGTCCTGCACCGGAAAGCTGCACGATCATCTGGAAGCGAAGGATATCACGGAGCACCCCAAAGTTAACCGGATCCAGCGCCATCAAGTTATACAGCTCGTACGGGTCCCAATCGAGCAAGTACAGTTCTTCTTCGCCAGTCTGCGGCCAAAAAACATACTTGAACGAGTCAGTCCGAATCGACCGATAGGTCGGGATGTCGAGATTATAACCTGGGCCAATGGATCCACCTGGATTGTGCCCCGGTCGAACACCTCCGGTGTTGTATTCGGTCACAAGGGCATTGCGCCAGGTTGGTGAGGCGTCGTTCTCACCTTCGCGGAGGAACGGTACCAATGACTTACCATCCATAAACTCGGGTGCGGTGCCGCCCGCCAGCTCGATCAATGTCGGTGCCAAATCGTGAATCCCGACGATCCGATCGATCTCGGTATTCGAAGCGATCCCCGGCCCGGAAATCACCAAGGGAACCCGGATACTCTCCTCGTAAGGAGCCATTTTGTGAATTAGCCGGTGCGCACCGAGGTTGTAGCCATTATCCGAAGTAATGATGAAGACGGTGTTCTCAAGTCGTCCTTGAGACGCGAGTACTCTACCGATCCGACCCATCATCTCGTCGACCGCAATCAACGACCCCATCCGCTTGTAGTATTCGGCATTAGCGTAAGGAACCGCCCCAGAACGAGTCCCTGCACTCAGACGGAGCCAGGACGGTTTTTCCGAGACGTCTTGCTCGTTAAAGTTCGGAGAGCGTGGCATCCGATTTCCCCAAACCGCGCGAGCGAAGCGTTCATGGCGACGCGCAGGAGGTAAAGGAAGGTGGGGTGCAATCGGATTCAGCATCAGACAGAACGGGACCGGGGCTCCCCCGAGTACCTCAAGGAGTGCTTCAGCGCGGTCGGCCATCCAATCAGTGGAGTACTGTCCTCCGGGATAACTCCGGGCGCGTTGACCAAGAAACTGCTCCACCACAAAATAGTCATAGCCGGCATGCATATTATCACCGCCAAAAGCCCACCAAGCATGCCAACCGGGATCAGCACCACCTCCACCGCGCCATGTCTTGCCGATGAAGGCGTTGTAATACCCTAACTCGGTCAGGAAGACGGGAAACGCTCGAACAGCGTCTCCGAAATAGTTGCTGACTCCACTTGGGCCGGTCAGGGTGAAAACACCGGTGTTGTGCGCCAACTGTCCAGAGAGGATGGAGACACGGCCAGGAGTACAGATCGGGGTTGGCGCAAAGGCACGATTAAAAGTAACCCCTCGATCGCGAATCAAGGCAGCGGTCTGAGGCATTGCCTCCCAGAATGGGGAGAAGGCATCCTGGTCGTCGAGAACTAAAAGAACAATGTTGGGGCGGATTGCGGGTGGTGACCCCGCCGGTTGCCCGAGTGCAACAGGTGCCCCGATCAGTAAGGCACCGAACATCAGTCCGAATAATCGTCGAGTCATCAGATGGATCACCCGCGTCTAAGATTGAGATCCTCTTTTGATAAACTTAGAAAGCTTTGGGTTTGAATCGACATCCCTGCAATATGAACCCTCCCTACAACGCCAACGAAGCGTCACAGGTTAGACAAACTTATCATATAAACCTAAAACCGGTCGGATCCCCAGCCTCTTCCAAAAGATCGAGGCGTTCCGAGTGTTTTCGAGTAACCGTCATCAAGGCGCTTCCGCCTAGATCGAGAACATTGGTAAAATAACTATCTCACAGAGAGACCGTACGTTTGATGACGGGGTGATCCGTGTAGACTTATCCGTGTAGACTTAATGACTCGGACTCAGTAACGGTCATCCTGTTTGTTCGTGAAGCTGCGCAAACGCTTGATATTGAAATCCCTTATCTTCTTCCAAGTGACCAGAAACAATGCCAATTCGCACTACGGAAGCCGGACCTGAGTCCAAGGGGGTCACGCTCCTCTCACAAGTGACCTGCCCACATTGCTGGAAACGGTTTGCTCCAGAAACGATCCTCTGGATTTCTGAACACGAGGAATTGCTCGGCGACCCAAAGCTCAGTGATGCTCATCAAAGCCGGTTCCTCCCGAGCCGTTTTACGACCGGAGGGGACGCAATCGATCCCAGAGGGCTTGTCTGTACCCAACTCGCCTGCCCCAATTGTCACCTCCCCGTTCCTCGAGTCCTCCTGGAACAGGAACCCCTCTTCATCTCGATTCTCGGAACCCCTTCGAGCGGTAAGTCTTTCTTCCTCGCGTCGATGACTTGGCAACTACGCTCAATGCTCTCGAAATATTATGGACTCTCTTTTACCGACGTTGACACATCGTCGAACCAATACATTCTCAACGCCGAAGAAGCACTCTTTCTGAATCCTAAAGCACACGAGTTGATTCCCCTTGGCGACCTCATAGAGAAGACCCAACTCCAAGGTGAACAATACAATAAAGTGACCTACGGTCGGCTGGAGGTGAGCTACCCTCGGCCCTTGTTGTTTAGTGTCCGCCCACGATCGAGCCATCCGAAGGCCGCCAAAATTGAGCAGTATTCGCGAGTCCTTTGCGTCTACGACAATGCGGGTGAACACTTCCAGCCAGATCAGGACTCCACTTCGAGCCCGGTGACGCGACACCTTGCACGGTCCCGGCTCTTGTACTTCATTTTTGACCCCACACAAGATCCTCGGTTCCGGAGGCACTGCCGCCGCGGCGGCATCGGAAATCGGGCACAATCCGCACAATCCGCCCGTCAAGAAACCGTCCTCAATGAAGCTGCTGCACGTGTTCGACGGTTCGCTGGTCTCTCTGCTCATGACCGTCATCAGCACCCCTTGATCGTTGTGCTCTCCAAGTCAGATGAGTGGGATCACCTCCTCGGTTGGTCGCGTCCACCCGAACCACCACCGGATCCGCTCGTGCCTCTGAGTCAAAACCGCTGGGCGCTGCACCTCAGTCAAGTCCAAGATTACTCGAAAACAGTCCGAAGACTGCTTGAGGAAACCTGCCCGGAAATTATTACGGCTGCGGAAGATTTTGCTTCCGAAGTAACCTACATCCCGGTGAGTGCACTCGGCGACCATGTGGAACCCGATCCTTCCACGAAACTTGCAAGCATCCGACCCGAGCAAATCAAACCTCACTGGGTCACTGTCCCCATGGTTTATGGGCTCAGCAAGGTCTTGCCCGGCCTATTTCCAACACTCGCCAATTCAAACTAACTTCCTCTTAATTCGTTCTAGAAATTGAATCGAGCGACATCTGATGAGCCTTGAACTTCACTATACTTCCGCTCCTAAGCTCCTCCGGTCGTCGGGCGCTGGCTTTGGGACTGTGGCCACCACGCCGAATTTTCCTCCACAACTTGCCGATCGTCTCGAAGGGTTGAGCGGGTACCGCCATGTTTTCCCGCCGAGTGATCCTAACGCCAAGCTAAACCCTCTGGTTCAAATGCATCTCCACCTCTTGGTGGGCAAAACGACATACCATGTCCTCACCCGAAATACGGCAACCGACCTTGATTATACGAGCCGCTCTAACAACTATGCTCACCATTTGATCTTAGAGCGCGGTGAACTTGTTGATCCCGGACCCGCGTGGCTGTTATCCTATCCGGGGCTCTTTGAGGAATCTTGGAGCGGGGCTCCGCGGATCCTCCCCTCGGGTCGTTCCATCCCTCAAGGGTCCCGATCCGCCGCGGTCTGTCAAGCTTGGCAAGCTCAGACGGGTGACGCGGGTTGGGCAGGTGTTGTTGCAGATCGAATCCTCACGAAGAGTGATTCTCTAGTGGCCCTCGTCTACCAGCCGGGAATGGACCTCCTGCCCTTAATTGATGAGGTCATTGGACTACTTCCGATTCCGAAGCGCTGGCAGGTCACATTCAGCACTTACTACACCGGTCTCTCTGCCAACCTCCGGTGCCAGATCCGTGGTGTCCTCGCAGATTCTCATGAAGCCAAACAACTGAAGCGAATCCCAGGGGTTCTGCTCTTGGACCTGACCAGTCCCCTAGGGAGGGCAGCAGAAAGCCCCTTGGCCGATTTTGCACGAACCGGCACAGAGCCGGCACTTCCGCAACCGGCAGCTCCACCTCCTTCAAGACCGAAAACAACCCTCCAGTACGAACCTGAAGCGTCTGATTCGTTCGATCGAGGAAACTGGTGGGAAGATGACGATGATGAACCACTCTATCCCGTTGCCCCTCCACCCATTACGCGACAGCCCACAAGCCGACTGCCTCACCACGCAACAGTCGTAACCGCACAGACTAACGTGGAAGAACCCAAGCGTTCGCGATCGATCATCCCGGTGGCGGTCGGTATCATCATGGCGAACCTCTTAATTCTTGGGGTCGCGATTGGATTAGTGGTGGCTAAATTCGGCAAGCCAGACGAGGACGCAGGCACGATCGCTGATCGCGATATGGCAATCTTAGACGAAAGGGACGAGTCCGACGAACCGTTTCTTTCCACGGGAGACGGATCAGTAGAGACCGATTCCACGGAGGATTCCCCCGTTACCCAAACAGAACAATCTCCCAAATCTGGCCAGTTCGGTACTGAAACCGACCAGGCAACTGGATCCGAGACTCCTCCACAACCAGACGAACCGGGCCTTCAACCCAGCGACGCAAGACCACCCCAAGTTCCCGATTCCGAATCACCAGATGATTCCGACCAATCCGATGCTCCCGATCTTGCCAGTGAGCAACCAGTACCACCAATCGGAGAGACACCTGGACCAAGTGATCTCCCACCCAAAGACCCCGAAGCGGTCCCCGCAGCCACAACGCCACCTGTAATCAAGTTGCTTCCTAAAGAGACGTTTATTCCTCCCGTTAGGCTCGCTGAGGCGCAACAAGAACCTTCGGTCATCCTTGAAATTGATCAGACCGATGGTCCGATCCAACGACTCCTTCCTGCGACGATTGCCCCTATTGTCAACATCGAGATCGCTCCGCGCTTTCTTGAAGGGGCTAACGATGACCAGGCCGTGGAACCGAGAGTCCTCGACGTCATCGTCAAAAACCAAGAAGTCGCCCTGATTACGGCCGATGCCTCAGCAGTATCCTTCCAATGGCGGCAGGACTGGGTCGATCAGATTAAAACGCAAACAGATGCCAGCAGACGCGTCCAGGAGGCCATGCATCTGGTTGATGCCCTCTTTACCGTGGAAACGGAGTCCGACGCGGTGACATACATGCTTCGGCCGTTGACGCGTTCGCGGTATTCCTACGACTTGGCCCAAAAAATCACAGACATAGGCACTCCATTACTTAAAGCAATTAGTAACAATGGGAGCGCGCCAACACTCCGGCCTCACTTCGTACTCGCTACCGTCTGGTCTGATCAGAATCCTCAGCCAGTCCGTGAGCTTGAGTTCATAAAACTCCGTGTTCAATGGCCTCCAATCTCTGTTACTGAATTACTGAAAGAGGAGATCCGATCCTGGGAGGATAACGAGGCACCTGAAGAGCCGTTGGATGCAACCTTCACATACATGCAAAACACCGTCAATGACCATAAAGCTCCTTCGTTTGAGATCTTGCTCAACCAACGAGATCCGCAAACCAACACACCCTGTCTACTCTATTTGCAGACCAAGCCTGACTTGAATGTCTTGCTTCGGGACTATGCCAAGTTGTACTTGAAACAACAGGAAATCAACAGAACGTTCCAGAAGAAGAAGCGAGAACTGAGTGCCCAAGGTCGCTTTCCTCGCCCCAACGCGAAACCGGGAAAAGTCGAAGGGTTGGAATGGTCCGAAGATCAGGTCGAATTCTTCAAGATCAAGGTCAGCGCTAAAATCGGCGTTCGCCTCAACGAGACCACCATGGTAGAGGTACTCCGGATCGGCGACTGGCCGGACCAAGTAGAGAAAGAGCGAGCTGATTCAGCGAAGCAAACACCAATAACAAATGAACCATAAAATTCTTGAGGTAACCGATGCTCTCTGACCTTCAACATACCGTTGATCAGATTCGGACGCATTTGCAGGCAGATGACCAGACGATGCGTGATGAATTCAATCAACTAGCAACCGACTACAAAAATGCATGTATCGCAGTTAACGATCGTTTGAAAGAATGCCACCACCTCCTTGCACAGGGATTACGCTCTGAAGCCATCCATAAGGCAGAGAGTGAGCCCGATCTCTTGGAAACCGCCCTGCTTCTCGACTTCCCGGATCGTACCGCGTGGGAAGAAATCGTTATCAACTACGGCCTCGACGAGGCGCCCCGGATCGACGCTGATCTCACCAAAGAGCTTCAAGAAGCCTACGCGGAAGTCGATCCGCTGGCCAAGCTCCTCCGTCGCCATCGGCTTTATGCTCTCAGCCGGGCAAGTCTGGGACGACGGAGCAGCCTCCTCGCGAAGATCGCCGAAGTCGATCCAATGAATCCGATCTGGGAAGAAGACCTCAAGACCTATCATCTGGCAAGGGTTGAAGAGATCCGCGTCGATCTCACAAACGCAATCCAGCAGAACGATCTGGCCACACTGGAGCGGCTCCGTGACGAAGTAGAGACGACCTCATGGCGTGCTGGTGCGGTCGATTCCATCGCTAGAGCGATCCAGAACTACGAAGCCCGAGTCCGACGGCAACACGCCCTTGGCAAACTCCCGAGAATCGCCGAGGCCTTGGCCCATTGTTATCAGACAAGGAAGATTGACCAGGGCCGAGCGGTCCGGGAGCGCTGGAACAAGTACGAACACCGCGCAGAACTCGGTCCCCAAGACCCGATCCGTCTTCGCGCTGAACCGGCACTCGCCTGGCTTGCTGAGGAAGATCGCCAGGCACTCCGCCAGACTCGGGTCCAAGGAGCGATCGCTGCCCTTGAGCAGGCCCTCGAAACTTCTTCGGGAAGCGTCAGTCGGACTAAGCTGGAGGAACTCCACAAAGCGATCCTCGGACTCGGTGAAAAAGTCCCTGGAGGACTCGAGACCAGCTATCGCGATCGCTTAAAGACCCTCGATCGGCAGCGCGCGTGGCGTCGACGGATCGGATTCATTGGTGCAGCCGTTCTTATCCTCACTACGTCACTCATTGCCTCCGTGGTCGGTTGGCAACAGTGGCAACAGCGACGCTTGAAAGAAACGCGCCAGGCCGTTTCGGAACTCCTCGACCAAGGAGATTACGCCGAGGCGCTCCGGAGGGTTGATGGGCTCGGACTCGACTTGATTCAGAGTGAAGGCGTAAGAACTCTTCGGCTGAAGGTCATCGAAGACCGGGACCAAGATCAAGCCCGGAGAGGACAGTTCGACCTCCTCATTGAAGGGCTCCAAGGGCTCCTCCAGCAAGAACTCACGGAGCTCGATTCTCCAACCCTTGAGCGCATCAACAAGGCAAGATCCTTCGCGAAGACCACCAGCGAGCACGCGGCAATAGATCAGCTCGAAGCCAAGCTCAACACGACGATCGAAGCCCAGCACCAAGCGAACGAGGCCAAGCTACGTCCTGAGGTCGAAAAAATCGCCAAGCAGATCGGCAACATTGAACAGGATCTCCTCAATTCAAGAGGCAACGACAGACTCTTCAGTATCAACTTTAACGATGCGTCTGTTGCATTGGACCAATTGAATGATCAAGCACGCGAAGGCGTCAGTAACACGTTTCGGCAACAGATCGCTGACCTGGAAGCGCGGTTGAAAGCGATCCGCGTTCAGCGCCGTGAAGAATCAAGTCGTAGCGAGGCAGAACAGCGGATTACCGACTCACTTCGATACAATTCGACTTCGACTCTGATCGACCTTTCCCGCTATCTCAGGGCGGTCGACGCTTATATCGCGAAGTTTCCCGGAAGCGAGCTTTCAGTTGGGTTCCAGAAGACCATCCCACAGCGACCTTCGTGGGACGCTGCGGCCGCCTGGAGCGCCTTGGTCAACTCCTCTCGGCTAACGACTCTGACACGATTTATAGCTGGCCCAGTGGAGACAGAGCAAGAACTTGAAGACTTTCTAAGAAAGCACCAGCGTGGTCCTGATCGCGCCCGGGCGCTCGAACTATTGAGCTTGATCAAACCCATTAACCAGCGAAAGCAACTCCTTGATCGACTCGAGCGTTATTGTGCCAACCCGGTCATGTCGTTTTATGAACTAAATTATGAAAACAGCATATTTTTTTTAATCGAAAAACCACCGAGCAAGCCCGGCTACCGAGGCTCAGGTAGGGTAACGGTCAACCGTGTGAAAACACGGAGCCTTGAGACCCAGCCAATTACGCCCAGTCCTCCACGCGATGTTGTCCGGCGGATCAAGCCGTCAGCACAAGCGATGATCGTTAAGAAGATACGTTCGAAGATTGCAGGTGCTGCGTTCCTCCAAGAATGGGATCGGGAGATGCTGAGCCTCCTTCAACAAATCAAGGACAGTGAGGAACTTAACCCGGTCCTCAAAGGTGAAATGCTCCTCGAAATTGGGTCAATCGCGGGTGAAGGAAGTCTTCCTCTGAAGACCGCCCTCTTCGAACAGCTCAACGCCATCGATTGGATCGCCGAAGAGTCGATCGATTGGATGGACACCCAACGACTCGTGATCCGAAACCATTGTAACCAAGCCGAAGAATCGATCGCGCAATCGATCGACATTGCAGCAGTCATCCGTGAGTTGGACAAGGAACGCGGATCACTCGAAGGAGATCTCAACAGTAGCTACCAGCCGATCGGTTGGCTTTCACAGAGCAACAGCACATGGGTGGTGCGATCATCTTTCCTCCCCCAATCACTCAATGACGCCAGGCTGTACACGATTGATCCCGAGGACGGTAAGCAACCTGACCGCTGGGTCACGATCGGCCGGATTCAGGGACAAACGCCACGGGTCACCCGACGGAGTTTTCCAGACCCCGCAATCGGTCGACCCGTCTTCGTGATCACTCCAACCGAAATACCTTGAATACGCCCTCAACACCTTGATTACGCAACTTGCTGAAACAACTTTTCGATACAAAACTTTTATTATCAACCTTCATATCCGAGACACTTTGATGATCGATAATACTTATTATTTACGTGACCGCAATCGTGTAACAGGTCCTTTTACGGTTGAACAACTACAGTCGCTTTACAGTCGAGGGCGACTGGCACGATTTCACCAGCTCTCTACCGATCGCAGGGGGTGGGCGGCAGCTTCGGAAATACTGCCCGATCTCTTCAACTCTGAAACCGAGAAGCTAGATCATGAAGAAGTACCGTTAGAGTCACGGAACTGGTACTACGCGACGGGAGATGATCCGGTCGGTCCCGTGGACAGTGGCACGATCCTCCGATTGATCCAACAGGGACAGCTTACCACCGAGGCCCTTGTCTGGCGTGAAGGGCTTCAAGAGTGGACGCAAGCTGGTAACCTCCCGGAATTCAGTCATACTTCGATTGCACCAGCCCCTGCCGCCCCTCCCTCTTACCCCACAGGGCGGTCCCCTGGAGGCGGTAGCACCTGGCTCATCATCGCCACGGCAATCTTTACAACACTCGTTGTCGTCCTCGGACTCATCTATTTCTGGGATGACCTCTTCCGGACAGTCGGAGGTAACGTAGGGCCGATCCGACATCACGATGAAACAGAGATCGAAGAAGCACTCGGTCTGGTGGCTTGTGGCTGGTCACTTCATGGAAGCAATGGGGTCGTGACCGACCTCCCGCTCAACACGGGAACCTGTTTTGCTATTAGTGCCACGGGCCACCTCCTCACTAATAAGCACGTCGTCGAAGACACCGTCCAACAACAGCGGATGGATCAGGACCACGCACTCCGAGCACTCGCTCGATCCCTGATCTCCAACACCAAGACCAAAGTGTTGATCGAGCAGGCTGTACGTTCCTTAGAGAGTGCGGGTGCCGAGATTACTGACGACCGGCTCAAGAACGCCCTCGATCATGAAATTGATCAGGAAGTCACCAAAATGCTCCCAGGAATGGAGTCTGCCTTCTTAAAGGTAGAGCCAAAAATCTGGGTCTTCTTTGGTGATCGGAATCAGGTCCACGAAGCAAGCCCCCTGCACATGAGTGAGCATTACGACATGGCGGTGCTCCGGGTTGAGCGTCGTGGCACCCCTTACTTCCGGATTCAGCTCGAAGAGAATGCGATCAAGCGGGGACAAGATGTCTACGCTCTCGGATTCCCTGGATCAGCAATGGAAGCGATCTCCAAGGAGGAAGAGGTCATCAAGCTGACGTCTACAGGCTTGAGCATCCGTTCACGATTCAAGTCACGCGATTTTGAGCATTCGATGACCGGAGGGCTTATTAGCCGGATTTCTGAGGAGGAAATCGGACGTCGCTGGATCCAGCATGACGCGAGTATTAGCCAAGGTAATTCGGGAGGACCGCTTGTCGACAAGGATGGCCGAGTGTTGGCTATCAATACACTCTTGACCCAAGGTGAGGGAGACGCAGCCGCAACTCTCTACTCAATCGCCCTTCCGCAGATGATCGACGAAATCAAACCAATTGTTCCGTCCATCGAATAATCAGATTATTCAAACATCAATTTACAAAACCAATTAAACATTCAAGGAAATATGACCGATCAAACTGGACTGCTGGCAATTTTCGACCATGATGGGGTTCTCGCAGATACCTTGGCACTCCACCAGGAGGCTTGGGTTAACTTGGGGCGTCAAGAAGGGCTTCCGATCACCGAAGCGTTTGTCTTGGAGACCTTCGGGATGACCAACCCTGCGATCTTCCGTCGACTTCTGGGCGATCAGATTTCCTTGGAGCAAATCAAGCGGTTTGGTGACCTGAAAGAAGCACAGTATCGGGCAGCAGCAAGGAGCAAGATCGAGTTAGTAGATGGGGTAGTACCGCTCATTACCCAACTCCGAACTCGTGGGTTCAAAACTGCAGTTGGCACAAGTGGGCCGCGTGCAAATGTCTTAGTGACACTTGAGAAAGGTGGTCTCGTCGACAGCTTCGACACGATCGTGGCGCTTGAAGATGTCGAGCGTGGAAAGCCTGACCCTGAGGTATTTCTTAAGGCGTCCCGCTTTCTTCAGAAGCCACCCTCTGCAACGGCCGTCTTCGAAGATGCCGTAGTCGGCATCAGAGCCGCAAAGGCTGCAGGAATGTACGCTGTCGGACTAACCACGACGACCGACGGAGTGACTCTCCGGCAGGCAGGTGCTGACGAAGTAGTCGAGTCGTTTCTAGACTATCCGATCGACACACTCATCGAGACTCTACAAACCCGAACCATCTGAGTCGTACGAGCAGCAAGCCCCATACAGGCGACGACAGTCAGATGAGATCAAGTTTCCGTCGTGGAGAACTGGCGCGGAGGCACTCGCCGCATTGACCGATCACAATAAACCGATGGTTGTCAGCGCGGAACCCATGCTCTTGGCTGATTTCCTCACGGATCTTTCGGATCGCTTCATTGCGGAACTCGATCACCGATCCACATTCGGTACAGTGTAAATGGTCGTGTGACGGGTAACCGTAAGCATGTTCGTAGACCGTCCGGTTGGTGAGGTGAAGCTCTCGGAGTAACCCGGCGTCCACGAGCAATTTGAGGCAGCGGTAGACAGTTGAGCGGCCAATCCTAAGCCCAATGTTGTGTAAATCTAACAGCAGCTCGTCAGCATCAAAGTGTTTGTGAGAATTAAAGACATGATTGACAAGTTGTTTGCGTTGCTTGGTAAGTTTGTCACCACGGATCTCTAGATATTCCCGGAACTTGTCCTCAGGACTCTCAACAACGCGCTCAGGCTTTAAATCAGTCGAGGGGGTCACGATGCAATTCCTAGAGGCTAGCGTCGACCACAACTTCCTGGAGATGGTGACGAACTGAGAATCGGCAAGTCCTTGGGACGGGCCATTGTTCACCTACCTAGAACCAGTTTAGCGCTTGAACGACCTCTAGACCAGCGGTTTCTGAGCCGGACCAGTGTAGGCATTGGGTCTGGCCGGCTCAGTCTTGATCAAGGAAGGAGTTCAAGGAGCAGCTGGTCAAGGGCATGCTCGATCTTCTCCGCTGTTTCGTAAGTCCCTGCCGCAATTTGTTCTCGGATCGACTCGACCTTCTCGAATCGAATCTCAGGGAGCTGATGAATCCCATCGAGTACCAAGCCCAGTTGAGAGATTTCGACCTGGTCTCGAGGAGCGGCGGAGCGGGCACTGCTGGCGGCCTCGGTGTTGATTTTCGCAAGCCGAGGATAGATCGGTTGAGGTCCTGTAGGGCCTCCGGCGCCGGTGATCTCCATGGTTTTCCCCTTCTTGATTTCAATCTCGACGATTGGCTAACCAGCTCTTAACTGAGAAGATTAGCCATTTGATCCCGGATTGGCTTCCCATCTGATCGCTCGATTTCGTCCTAGGGTAATCCAGAGAAAGGCCGAGGAACGATCGGAGAGCGAATCAGATGGAGAACCCAGTTGGCTTAACGACAGTTTTATCATCGGCCGGAAACTGGAGGGGATTTAACCGAAGTCCGGAAAATCCGAGGATCGGTACAAAAAACCACCATCAACTCAAGGAGTCGTTGGTTGTTGAGTGTTAGCGTAGTGGTGGAAACACGCGACGCTTAGAATCGTCAGGCATCGTGATCTCCTGTTGAAGTTGTCGGAGCAATGGTTGGAACTCTGTATCAAACTGAAAGCCTGCACGCTGGAGTTCAGCGTCGATGCGGGCTGACTGTTCGGGCGAAGTCGCGCGGGTCTGCAAGGCCTCAAGCCGTTTGAGGGCGTCGTTATATTCGCTGGAGATCTTGAGCAGTTCATAGGCCACATCAAGATTCACCAACGCTTGTTCCGCCTCGCGTCCTGGTCGATAGAGCGGACTAATCAAGAGCGGATTGTCGCGAAGCTTTTGGACCAATTGCATCCCGTAAGTAGTGATATCGCTGACGTTTCGGATCGACCGTTCGATCTTCGGTCGGCCGTTAATGATGATCTGGGCGATGTTCCCCAGAGAGAGATCAGCTTGGAAAAGGACACGATCTGCCCGCTGCCGCGTTCCCTCAAGTCCATCAAGAAACCCGCTGAGCTTGGGGCCTTGAGTCGTCAGGATCAATTCTGCCTCGGATGCCGCGCCTCGGAGGTGTCCGACCGTCTCTCTGAGCGGCTCTCGATTGTCTCGGACCGTCCCTTCAAGTTCGTCGATCAGAACATTCGCTTGCGCGATTGCGGCCTCGATTTGACCGATCAAAGGTCCGACGCGATCGACAGCCTCCGTAAGGATTGGTCCGGCAGATTCGCTCAGCTCGCTGAGCCGAGCGGTCGTCAGTTGGACATCGGTTAAGATCTTCTGTGATCGCGGCGCGGCATCATCGACGATCTGACGGACCTGACCAATCGTGTGACTCAAGTGGCCTCGTTCCACCGGTCCTAGACCAATCTCTTCGAGCAAGGGATCGAAGAGGGAGCTTTCGATGCCGTCGATGGGCTGTCCGGGAACCCAGGCCACATCAGACTCACCGACCGAGACCACATTCACACTCGTCGATCCTGTGATTCCGTTCTTTACCGAGATCATCGCATCTTGTTTCAGTTGGGCAGCGATCTCTGCGGAGATCGCGATCCGGACCCGAGCCCGGAGTCCCCCGTCGCGCTCGACAATGTCAACACGGGTCACACGGCCCGCATCGAGGCCAGAGACTCGGACAGGATGGCCGGCACGTACTCCCTGTCCATCGCGGAAGTAAACATCGATCTTGGTCCGATTCGCCGTCAAGTAGCCGGGGCCGCCGGAAGCGATCGCCATCAAGCCGATCAAACAGGCGACCGCGATGACCAAGATCAGGCCGATTCGCGCGTCTCGGAGCGCTATGCGTTGCATGAGTTCCATGCCTCCGTTGCCAGGTTGATCAGTGACTGAGCACGGTCGGACCAAACGGCGATCCGGCCAGATAACCGAAGTAGAACCAGGTCAGATTCGTTCCCAAGATTATCACGATCGCAATCGTGACGGCTCGAGCTGCGGCAACCGGGACCGAAGAGCGATCCCTCCGTCCCCCTTCATGACACGAAACCAAGGCCGCGATCGACCCAAAGGCGATCCCTTTGACCATTAAGCCCAGCACATCACGGAGCAATAACTTGTCCGCGAACTCGCCAAGGAAGACGCCGACCGGGACACCGAGGACCCGATCCGCCACTTGGCTCCCCACAAACATCGCCACGAACGATCCCCAAGCCGCGAGGACGGGCCCAACTCCGGCCGAGGCCAGCAGCCTCGGCAAGAGAAGTCGCGCAGTTGATGGCCCCGAGCGCTCATCGAGCTGGTCTCCTCGATCATCGTCGCGATCAGGAACCCAGTCAGGATCCGCGTCGAGTTCGGCCCTGCGTTTGGTCCGGATCTCCACCGTTTCCCGAGCCGCCAACAGTCCCGCGAGGAAGAAACCAGTGAGCAACGGGGATCCGTTCCGGATCAAACCGACACCGACCACTGGTCCCACGCCAACATCAAACGTTGCACCGAAGTACGCTTGCATCGCCAAATAGGAGCCCATTCCGACGTGAATCAGACCGACCACAGGAAGTCCGACACCGAGCAGCCAGTCGAGCTTCCGGAGGGTCGCTTGCCAGATCGTCATCGAGCCTTCCGACCTTACTCCAGGACTTGTAAATGCTTCGATCAACAACCGGACCAATGTCCCCAGATAGGCCAATCCCGCGACGATGGAGTTCAACGATCCCCTCAACGAGCCCAAGTAAGGCTCGATGGGATGATCCCTCTTCTCGCGTCGGACAATCGGTACGGTCATGAACTGAGACCCTCTCTGTTCATTCGGTCGTGCGTTCTCCGCTCTCGGGAATCCAAGGGAGCCAACCGCGATTCAAGCTCACTACCACTTCCATTCCGAAGGAAGTCCGGTGTCGTTCGGACTCGGAAGTGCTGCGTCGGGATCGCGGAGCGTCCACCAGGCTTTCCATTCTGAGACCGCTTCCATCCGGTTTTCCCTGGGCTCCCAGGCCCGATAGCCTCGGGTCTCACCAGTCCGTTTGCGGAGTCCTTCAATCGACGCATAACGCACAAAGAGGTCCTCATCTTCGAGACCCTTGATCAACCAAGGGATCGCGACATAATCCGGCTGACTTTCGAGGAGGCCTAACGATCGTGCACGTTTGAACGGTGAGGGCTCCTCCGTCCGCGTCGCTGGCTGGCGACCCGTAGATTGGCAACCTGACCCGATCACCATCAAGAACGCCAGCAACAGCGAAATCGGGATGAAGCGCACGATTATCACAATCACCCACTCCTTTGGGCCAGCCAGATTGAGAGCACTCCCATCGCCCAGAGTCGGAGAACCTAACCAAATCCTCCGTTGACGACAACGCCGTTCTCAAGTCAATGAAACTGTTCTACCACCCCGATTTTCCAAAGAATTGCTTTAATGATCAAGAATCTCGGCGCTTAATTAGCGTCACGCTCTTACCCGAAGGAGCGAAATCAACCTGATCCATCAACAATCGAATCAGTACAAAACTCCGGTCTTCGATCCGATCGGTGGCAATCGGTGAGGTTAGATGCTTGGCATAGTTCAGCCCTTGACCATCGTGAGCAATCTTGAGGCTCAACTCAGACTGACTAAGCCTGATCGTGATCTGGAGCCGTCGGTCTCGGTAGGGATATTGAGCGCGGCGACGTTCGATCAAGACCTGACGCCCTCCGGGGTATTGGCGGCATTCGTCATCGGTGATTTCCAAGTTTCCTTGGATCAAAGCATTATGAATCGCCTCGTAGGTCGCGAGATAGATCCGGCTGATCGTCCCGCTCTCAAATGCGGCGAACTCGGTGAGGGTCTCACGAAGCCAACCAAGGAATGCCAAGAATTGGTGATAGTCTCCGTCCAACTGAAGTTGCCACTCGCAGGAAAGGAGTGCTCCAGGAAGCTCAGGGGGACCCACGGCAGCGTTCGATGCCGAGAGAACGACCTGAATCGTCCGCTCCAAGCCTTCCTCGATTTGCTCTTTCGGCAGATAGCTCGCCGCACCGGCTTGGAGCGCTGCGACAGCGAGATCTTCTGACCCATAGGCTGTCATCAAAACCACTGGGATCTCCAAGTGCCGACGCTTGATCTCCTTGACGAGTTGCAACCCATCCATCACTGGCATGATTAAGTCTGTTAGGACCAAGCCCGGAAGCTCACCCTCAAGGAATGCAAGGGCCTCTATCCCTGATTTCGCTTCGATCACTTTGTAAGGGCATTGAGAAGACCGGTGGAGCAAAGTTGCAACGAGACGCCGATCCACTGCACCATCGTCAACAACGAGAATTGTGACTGGCTTTGGTGCTACCGACGAGTCCGGGCCTCCGGGATATGATCGTTGCGTCACCGCGCAAGGTCTCTCGGATGAAGTCAGACCGACATTGCTCTCGGAATGAGTCGGAAGCTGACGGACTAACTCATCGAGTGCTAACTGAAGCCGTTCGACGATCTGGTCGGTGCCGTCAAGAACACCCGACTTGCCACAATCCTCAAGCTGTTGGGCCAGTACACTCACTGTTTGGTTAGGATCGAAGTAGCAAACCGCCCCTTTGAGCGAATGTACTGCCTCCCGTAATTCCTGAGGATTATTTGACGTGACAGATTCCTTGATCCGGGACATCATCGAGGGGTACGAACTGAGGAATGTTGGAATCAGTTCGGTTAACAGTTCTGGGTCGAGGGTCTCTGGTGTTGATGGTTTAGGAATCACTGCCATGACTTAAGACTCTTGTGTCACTGGAGTCAATGAAAACGGAGCCTTCCTACACAGGGGCTTGCAAAGTGCAATAGATCATCAGTGTTCGATCGCAGAGCTTGTTTGAGAGCTCAAGCAATCCGCTTGGTTTGTGGTACTGTTGGAACGGACAGACTGAAGTGCTGTCCACAGCTCGTTGGCTTGAACTGGTTTGGCAACGTAGTCGTCCATACCCGCACGGAGACAGTTCTCACGATCACCGGTCATTGCGTGTGCAGTCATTGCGATGATTGGGATGTGTCGACCGGTTCCTGCTTCCAGCTTTCGGATTGTCGAGGCCACCTCAAGACCATCCATCACTGGCATCTGAACATCCATCAAGATCACGTCGATTGATTCCGAACTCCAGGTGTCGAGCGCGCTGCGACCGTTCTCCACCACTCTGATTTCGCATCCCCATCGTCGGAGGTAAGTCGTAGCAACTTTTTGGTTAATTTGATTGTCTTCTGCCACCAAGACCCGAAGTCCAGAGAGCGCGCCCTGAGGCTCGACAGCAAGTGCTGTTGTTGTCTGAGAATCCGGTAACTGCTTCGGCGTTGTCTCGATGAAGCAGCGGAGGAGAGTTGCGAAAATAGTCGACGGTCGTGCCGGCATCGCGATGATCCCTTTAAACAGACCAGTCGGAGCACGGCTTGCCACATCGGCAGGTCCCACCAAGACGAGTGGCGTGGTGGCGAAGGAGGGAAGCAAGCGAATCCCACGACCAGTCTCTTCAGCATCCATATCGGGGAGTTGTTCCTCGATGAGCAGAAGTTGGTAAGAGTGGCTGCCCTGAGTCACGCGGAGCCTCGAGAGAGCGTGTTCACCTGACTCCACTGCCTCTGTCTCAATCCCCCAAGTGCCGAGGAGTTGGACTAATTCCTCTTGCCAGGCCTTTCCAGAAACCACGAGCAATGCTCGCGCTCCTTTGATAGACGTCGCTTGATACTCCAGTTCATCTCGACTGTCGGATTGTCTCGGCAACGTTAACTCGATCCGAAATGTACTCCCCTCACCTAGTTTGCTCTCCAGTCCAAGCGTACCATTCATCAAGTGGACCAAGTGCCGAGAAATGGTCAGTCCGAGCCCGGTTCCTCCGTGACGTCGTGTGCTGCAATCATCTGCTTGAATAAATCTTTTGAAAACTGCTTCTCGCATTTCAGACGCAATTCCGATACCGGTATCGACGATATCGATAGCAAGCTTAGCTTGGCCAGCATCGATCTGCGGCATTCGAACAACCACGGCCACTGATCCCTCGTCCGTGAACTTCACCGCGTTCCCGACGAGATTAGTCAGTACCTGCCGAATCCTGGTTTCGTCTCCACGGAACTTCGACGGTAAGTGTATTGGATAGTCTACCCCGATCCGAATCCCCTTCTCGCGTGCTCGAGGCGAGAGCAGCACGACAACATCCTCCACCAGTCGACGGAGATCCACATCGACGGAATCGAGGGTGATCCTATCGGCCTCGATGATCGAAAGATCAAGGATATCATTAATGACGTGGAGCAACGCCTCAGCACTGCCTCGGATCGTCGAAAGAGCATCCTGCTGAAAGTCATCGAGCTGGGTATGACTTAGCAAGTCAACCATTCCGATCACACCATTCATCGGTGTCCTGATCTCGTGGCTCATATTGGCGAGAAACCGATCCTTCGCAGTTACTAAAGCAAGTGCTTCACCACACACATGCTGTAATTCGGTGACCAAGGCATGTGCGTCGTCGCAATCTCGTCGTAAGTCGGCAGTCCGTTCCACCACTCTTAGTTCTAACTGCTCGCATACATTTTGCCGTAGGCGTTCCTTGAGCCAGGATTCCTTCGAGGTCTGGTGTTCTGGTGTGGTATCGGATTGTTGTAACGCTTCGATCGTTTGGTGGACCACCATGACTGCGGGACGGAAGATCAGGAGCGCTTCGAGTCCGAGCACGATCAGGACCAGCACAACAATCCCCACTTGGAGCCACTCGAGCCGAACGACTTTGAGGTGAGCTTCATCTTCATACTGATTAACAATCCTGTTCATGAGTTGAAGAAACTCTCCCTCATGCTCAAGAAGCATCGATCGACATCGGTCGATCTCAGAATGATCTGGGGTGAGCTTTCGACTCTCGACGAGAAAGTTACGGACAGCTTGAAGCATCCCTTGGTGGCTTGGCTCAATCTCCTGGTAGAGTTGCCTCACCTCAGGAGACTTCTTCAGGGGAAGCATTCGCTTCCGGTCACCGTCTCGGAGACCAACGTGAACTCTTTTCCATTCACTGGCCGTCTGTTCGAGTGTATCAAGAGCCTGAAATCGGTCAGCCGCTCTGATCTCCACCGATGCTGCCCATACCTCTTTGCAGATCTTCTGGCTAAGCATCCGCTGACGGCCTGCGATGTTGATGACCAGTCCGTCTTGTTCATGATTCTTAAGAAAAACATTAGTCAACACGCAGAACAATACTGATAACAAAGCAATAATAGAGGTACTACAAAGATACCGCTTCGTCAAAAATACTGTCATCGATTCCGCCGTAAGCACTGGATTTTTCTTTACCTATTGAATGATCGAGGAGGATGTGCACACGTCGAAGTGTGCTGTGGAGGGTCCTCCGGTTCAACTTCATGGAGCGAGATTGATCAACGTCGGGTTGAACTGAGTTGCCCCAAGTCCTTCTGAGCTTGCAACGCTCAATGGTTCGAACGCGCTCGGTGACCGTCTATCCATCACTATCAGGTCGGAGTTATACGATTGGTGACTATTTATTTGTGTCGCGCTATCTTTTCCGGCGGTCTCCAGCGCAAATCAAGAGTGTTGCCGGTCATACAACGAGGAGACCTGAAACAATCCGAGCAAGAAAAGCGAGGTGATCATTGCGCGATCACCAGTCCGATCGACTGCACTCCATCTGAATTCGCAAGACCAGTGAGGCCAACAGGGATGTAACCCCGCGTCGAGAAGGTCAATGGGCGGCCACCTTGGGCATCACCAATCCACTCTGAGATCGAGGACCTTGAAGGATCAAGTCGCGTGGCTTCAACTTTCATAAACGAAATCTGGATTGCATCAATATTAACATCAGTCCGGACTTCAAGTGCGACGATAGCATCTCCCGGATCGGCGATTACCGTCGTTTGACCGATGCTCGACCGGGCACCATAGACCCCTCCTCCAATATACCGACTACCGACTTGGAAGATCGGCTGGATCGAACCGATCTTGGCTTTATCGGAAGCATCGTCGGTGTAGCGAACGCGAAGCCCAACGAGGAGACCACCCTCCGGTCCGATCTCACGAAAAGATTGACCCCTCGCTGCAGAGGGATTCGGCGGAATCTCGATCAACCTCTGACTGTTGTACCGAAGAGCGAGCGGAACCGATGCTGGTCCAGTCGGATTCGGTCCCGCATCAGCCGCCATCCCAGGGACCCTCTCGACCGAGTCTCCTGAAGGTTGACCGCCCATTATGGCCAGTTCAGGTAAATTAGGCCTCGCTCCTTGGGCGACCAGCCAGTCGATCGCTCGATCAATCTCCGGGTTCAGCATCGGCTGGTCGTTGTCTCCCCGAGGGACAGTCTCGAGCCAGGTGATCACATCGAGTTTTCGGAGTCGTTTGGCCGCATCGATCACTTCTTGTGCCGCGTCGATTGAGTCAACAGGCGCCGTACACAGAAAAACGGGGCATCGAATCTTCGATTCATTACTGATCGGCGAATAGGTCGTGTAGAGCGCCTCCAGTCCCGAGACTTGACTACGAAGTTGCTTGATCACATCCATCCGGTCTCCACCGTCGGATTCCAAGGTTTTCTCAATGTCAACCGCCGGCATAAAAGCGATCGCGCCGGCGATCGATGGCTCCTTCGACGCTGCCAGCAGCGAGAGCGTCCCCGCCGAACTGTGACCAGCGGTGTAGAGTCGCGACGGATCGACTTGCGGGACCTTCGCCTTGAGATATTCGATCGCGATTCGGAGGTTTGTGAGGCCTGCCCTCGCGTCGAGGAATTCCTGGATCCCTTGAGCAAGATCACGGTCGCTATTGCTATTGCTATCACCATCCTCAACCGCGCCGTCGAGGTCATATCCCAACACAGCGAAACCACGGCGGACATAAGGGAGATGCTCGGGACGATCACCCGGAGCCAGCCCGATCCCAGTCAATAAGGAAGTTCCTCCAGGTGCAATCAGGACACAAGGCAACGACCCTGCTTCGTGATCACCTTGGGGTTGATAATACCAGAGCGTGCCTTGATGGCCCGGTGGGGGATCGTTCCGGAAGTCTTGAGAAGGTTGAAGCGTAATCTCACTGAATTCGACGCCGGGCTCGAGTAACCGGCTTGGTACGAGATCCGGAAAATCCGGAAGTCGGACGATGGCTCTTGCTGGATCGACGAATTGATCATCGGGATCGCTCCCGACCCCAATCACGCTTGGATCTCTACCAATTAGATCACCGTTGGATCCCTCACGATGTGTCGAGGAGAACCGGAAGATCTGCAAACCGAGAACGATGATCAAGAAGCTCCCGGCAAAGGCAACGACGGCGAGCAAGGGAATCTTGAACTGACCCAGCGTGATCGGTTTCTTAGCAGGCTGCCCCGAATCTCGATTCTTGGGCCTCGATTTAGGAGTCTCTTCGCTCCTCGAACTGGATCCTCCCCTGGGTAAGATGTCGGGGATCGCTGGGTCAGGCCGCGGAGTCGTTGTTGATGGTGGTGGGGAGATCGTCGGAGGGTCGGGCCGTGGAGTCGTTCTTCTCGGAGATTCGTCAGAGCGAACTTCAGCAGAATCTCGCCGCGTCCTGGCATCGCTCGTTGTCGTCGTCTCTGGGCGTTCTCGAGGTTTCTTAGTGCGCGACTGAGGACTTGATCGAAGCTCAGGCTCGCTGGGAGCTATGTTGGTAGGAACCCGGAACTTCTCCCCACACTTTCGGCAACGGACTTTTTTCCCTGCAAGCTCCAACCCGAGACTATATCGTTGACCACAGTTCTTACAGACGATTTTCAGCTTCATCGACCACCCTCTCCGGCAGCTCAACCCGAAACTTTTGACCAAATCACCCTGGCCGAATGCCCAACCTGATTGATCACTGGTATACAGAGCCCAAGCGGCGGAGTCGAGTTGGTTGCAGTTTCATCAACCGTTGTTTTCAGGATCTCAACCAATTCACCCCCGACGTTTTTTTGTATATGATTCAAGGATAACACCGCCCCTGCTCCTTATCCTTCCTCAATGAGGCTGTCTTCCAATCCAGCGATTCCGCTCAGGAATCGTGATCTCGATACCGCTGGAAGAGTTGACCGGTCTCCAAGTTGTGCTCTCGATCGTTTCGGCAGAGGGTTGAGTCGTGGTCAATCATCCGGAATCAACAGTCCGACGCCGTGATCTGTTCCGCTTCCGGACCAAACAGGGACCACGAAACCCAACTGGTTCGAATCCACCGCTGCTGCAACGAGTTAACGGTGGTGACTTGCTTTTAGCGCGTCGCCCCGCGATGGGCTCTTACTTCGAGGTCCGTCTTCCCGCTCGGACTCCTGGCGGGGCTCTCCTGGCTCAGTCCTCTCTCGATCTGATTGACCAGATCGAGCTGCAACTCACCATTTACCGCGCTGATTCGACCATCAGCCGACTGAACGACACGGCGGATCAAGCTCCCGTCGAGGTCAACGGAGATCTGTTTGACCTCATCCGTCATGCGCTCCAGATCGGGGAAGAAACCGCCGGTGCTTATGACCTTGCAAGTGGTGCCCTCAGCCAAGCCTGGGGATTTGTGAAAGGCCCGAAACGAGTCCCAAGTCGGGAAGAACTCGACGACGCAAAGCGACGGTCTGGTAGCCATCTCCTTCGACTCGATCCCGAACGCCGGACGATTTTCTTCGAGCGCCCTGGTGTCGTTCTCAATTTCGGCTCCATTGGCAAAGGGTATGCCATCGATCGGGTCGCGGATCAGATTCGATCCTGGTGGCTCCCGGTTCCCGCTTTAATCCAAGGTGGACAATCGAGTCTCTTAGCGATCGGATCTCCTCCGGGAACAATTGACGACGAATGGAACGTGGCGGTCCGCAACCCCTTCGATCCCGATCGACCTTTGGGAATGCTCAAGCTTCGGGATCGAGCGCTCGCCACCTCGGGCTCGGCATTTCAGTGGTTTCAAGCCAGCGGCCGCTTCTTCAGCCACATCCTCGACACTCGGACCGGGGAACCGCTCGGTGTCGACGCCCCTGCGAGTGTCACCGTCCTTGCTCCAACTGCGGCTGAGGCCGATGCTTTGGCAACCGCGTTTTCAGTGTTAGGTCCTGAAAAGTCGGCCGAAATTCTCGGACGTCGACCTGAACTCGCTGCGCTTTTCGTGGTCGCTGACGATCATCCCGAACGACAAACCGACCAGTTTGTGGAGGCTCGTTGCATCGGAATCAATCTTTCCGATCACGATTTCCAGCCGGAAACGCTCGCCAGCGACACGAATACTTCATAAAGTGATCTTTATCCGCGCCGGAGTGATCGGAGCGAGATGATTCCTACCCCATTCTCTTGCCCAGCGTTTGCCAACGAAACCAGCAATGACTATTGACCGGATTGAAAGGAGGACCCTCTGATTTCTCCTCGACGCTATTGGCCCGGATTCTTCGGTGCGCTGTTCTTGATCCTGCTGCGGATCGCGATCGGTTGGCATCTGTATTATGAGGGCCAGACAAAGATCGCCAGCAAAGGAACGGGGGATGAGTTTTCGTCCGAAGGCTACCTCCGCAATGCCACCGGTCCTCTCGCTGAGACCTTCCGACGGATCGTCCCTGATCCCGACGGTCGTGAAGCACTTGATCTGCAACTCGTTGAGGCGTCTTGGAATCGTGAGATGAAGGAGATTGCCGCCTTCTTCGGATTCAGTGACGCCCAACTACGCCAAGCTGATGAGATTCTCAGCGATCAACTCGAGGATCTCCGCGCGTATTTTGCTGATCCCGAATTCCAAGATAAACGAGATGACTACATCGAGCAGCTCAGTGAAGTTGCGACAGGATCGGAAAACCCCTCACAACTAGCCTTCGAGCGAGATCGCCTTAGCGAGAAGCGCTGGGAACTCGACGGGACGCGTCGGGACCTCACCGGGCCAATCCTTGACTGGACAGAAGAACTCCGCAATTCGCTCATTGCGCTTACTGAAAGTGACCAGACCAAAACTTCCGGAACCTATCGGCCCGCTTGGACTGAACTTGATCGGGTCGACGCCATCACGATGTGGGGACTGGCGATCTGCGGATTCTGTCTGATGGCAGGATTTCTGACCCCGTTGGCTGCCCTCGGTGGTGCTGGGTTCCTCTTCCTCTTTTATATCAGTATGCCACCCTGGCCCGGTTTACCCCCAGCACCTAACGCTGAGGGGACGTATTTGTTTGTTAACAAGAACCTGATCGAATTATTTGCGTTGCTCGTCCTCGCCGCCACCCCAAGCGGGCTCTGGTTCGGTGTTGATGCAGCACTCTTCGGTTGGATTGATCGCCGAGGACAGACTCGTCGGCGCTCGCGGAGGTCGTCGAGTCGGTCGGCCGAACGCACTCAAACCCCCTCGAAACCAACAGTCTAGGAGCATGATCAAATGATCAACCATCTCACCGATGAACAAAAGGCCGTCGGGAAGGCAAATGCCTACACCGCGATCGGTAGTCTTGACAATCCCGTCCCTCCAGGCTGGAACGGAACGCGTCGTGACTTCCTGATTGCCGCTGGTGCTGCCGGGACAACCCTCGGTGCCATGTATTTTGGCTATGGTGATAGCAAAGGTGCACTCGGCAAACCTGCGGTCCGTGCTGTGGTGATCGGCTGCGGGAACGAAGGCTGCGACGCGATGATCCGGCAGTCGAATCGGGATTACGTCAACTACATCGGCTACTGCGATGCTCGACCATTTGGCCGCAAGCGTGCCAAGGAGTACTTTGCCAAGCAAATGGTGAACGGTGAGCGTCAATACACCGACGCCGACATCAAGAACTTGATCGAATACGACACCATCAAAGATGTTCTCGACGACACCAAAGTCGAGATGGTCGTCATCGCATTGCCACTCTGGCTTCATGCCCCGGTCGCGATCGACGCCCTGAAAGCCGGCAAGCACGTTTTCTCCGAAAAACTGATGGCCCACAACATCACCGAATGTAAGGAGATGATCCGGGCCGCTCGTGGGAGCAACCGACTCTTGGCGGTCGGTCACCAGCGCCACTACTCCGCGGTCTACGATAACGCCAACGCCCTCGTCCAAAGCGGAATGCTCGGCGACATCCGACACATCCGCGCCTCTTGGCACCGGAACAACTCGCAGATCAAGCTCAAGAAGCAAGACGGTGAGCTGCTTGTTGATGCCGACGGGAACTACATCCCCGAAACGTATCCCGACGGCAACTTGCAGTACTTCGATAGCTGGAAGCCAGGCTTCCAGGAAGGTGATCGCGATATCGATCTCGAAAAGATTGCCTACAAAGCAACGAACGGTAAAACCTACCGTTACGACACTCATGACGAGCTGATCCGCTGGCGACTCTACGACAAGACCGGCGCTGGTCTGATGGCTGAACTTGGTAGCCACCAACTCGACGCCTCCTCGATCTTCCTCGGCAAGAAGAAGCCGTTGGCCGTCACCGGTGTCGGCGGAAGCTTCTACTACGATGACGGTCGTGAAGTCGATGACCACGTCTTCGTCAACTTTGAGTTCCCGGCCGAAGCTGATGATCAAGGCTTCGCCGTCCAAGACAACAAGGATCGCGTGGTCGTCAGTTACTCGTCCATCACCACGAATGCCTTCGAACCTTATGGTGAAACCATCATGGGGAACAAAGGAACCTTGATGGTGATCCAAGAGTATGACGTTTACCTCTACAAAGAATACGACCGCAACAACCCGAGCGGTTGGCAGGGTCGGACCACGGCAATCTCGGTCGAAAAGTCGGATGCCAGTGCTACGATGACCAGCCCCAGTATGGCCGGGCCGTCGCAAGCGCAAGCTGTCGGTGCGATGGCAGCCGGTGATAGTCAACCGCCTTCACGCGGCTATCGTGAAGAGCTGGAACACTTCGCCTGGTGCATCCGCTATGGCGATCAGTCGAACTACCACGCCGACACCGAACACCAGCCACGCTGCCACGGTGTTGTCGCGATGGCCGATGCTGTGATCGCCCTCACCAGTAATATTGCAATGCGGACCAAGCAACGAGTCGAGTACAAGCCTGAGTGGTTTGATCCAGACGCACCAGGAGTTCCGGAAGATCTGATCAGGACTCGGGTCGCACGAGCCTAAGGCTCTCCGGCAACCGCTTCTGGATCTTGTCACCCTTCTTTCTGCAACGGCCCGGCCCTGGTATCTTGACCCAGGGGCCGGGCCGTTTTCAATTGGTCACTCGCATCTGCCAGAATCGTCCAACCAGACTCGAAGGGAACTAGACCGATGCGCTTGTCGAGGATCCTCATCGCGACCGTGTTGTTGCTTCCGACACTTGGATTCCGACCCTCCACGGAACCAGCAACCCCTATCGCCGACGAAGTCGTCCCTCATGGTCAGGATCGCTTGCCGAACCCGCCGAAGAGTCCGGAAGAAGCTGCCCGCGCCATGACAGTCCCCGAAGGCTTCAGTGTGGAGATTGTCGCTGCCGAACCCGATCTGGTGAACCCAGTTGCGATGACGTTCGACGAAAAGGGGCGGATCTGGGTCACCGAGAGCCTGGAATATAACAGACGCTCCCCCGGTCCTGGTCGGGATCGCGTCAAGGTCCTGGAAGATCGAGATGGCGATGGCCGCGCAGAGACAACCACGATCTTCGCTGACGGTTTGAACATCCCTTCGGGTATTGCAGTCGGTTATGGTGGAGTCTGGGTCGCCAATTCTCCAGACATCCTGTTCTACCCCAACGCCGACGGAGACCTCACTCCCGACGGTCCGCCAGAAGTCATCGTCAGTGGTTTCGGTCGAACTGATACACATGAACTGCCGAATTCACTCACCTGGGGGCCCGACGGCTGGCTCTACGGCTGGAACGGTGTCTTCAATTACTCCCATGTGGAACATCGTGGTGAGACTTTCGACTTCACCTGTGCAATCTTCCGGATTCATCCGGTTACTCGTGACTTCGAACTCTTCTGTGAAGGAACCTCTAACCCTTGGGGAATCGCGATCGATCCCGAAGGCTCATTATTTGCCTCGGCTTGTGTGATTGATCACCTCTGGCATCTGGTTGAAAGCGGCTACTACCACCGACAAGGAGGCCCGTACCCTCCCTACACCTGGAAGATCGAGTCGATTGTCGACCACTACCATCAGAAGCGTGCCTACTGCGGAATTCACTACTTCGATGGTGACGCTTACCCCGAGGAATATCGCGGCAAGCTCTACATGGGCAACATTCACGGGAATGCAATCAATGTCGACTCGTTGACCCGTGATGGCTCCACCTATCGAGGTCACGGAGAGCCCGACTTTCTCTCCGCGAACGACGCCTGGTTCATGCCCGTCGTTCAGAAAACAGGCCCCGATGGATGTCTCTATGTGTTGGATTGGTACGATCGCTATCACTGCTATCAAGACGCCAATCGAGATCCCGAAGGGATCGACCGACTTAAAGGTCGGTTATATCGGGTCCGCTACGAGGATGCTCCCCGACGAACCGGATTCGATCTTGCGCGTGAATCCGATGAGAAGCTGATTCAGATTCTCGATGATCCCAACGACTATGATCGTCGGATCGCCCGGCGCTTACTCACCGAACGGCTAATCGCGACCAAAGATGATGGACTCCGCGCAAAGCTGGAGTCGGCGTCGTTCGCCACCGACGTTTCACGAAAGAGTCAACTCCAGGCGATTTGGGCCCTCGTCAGTGCCGGTTCGCTCGACTCTGGCTTCCATCTGAAACTGCTCACAAGCAACGATGACGGTTTCCGTGCCTGGGGAATCCGTGCTGCGGGTAACCAAGGTGAAGTAAGCGTTGAACTCCAACAACGAATCCCAACACTTTGGAATGATCCCTCACCTGATGTTCGACTTCAACTCGCGATTGCATCCCGCAAAATTGAAGGAGTCGACACCGTGAGCCTCCTTGGGCAGTTGCTCGGCTCATCGGGTGAAGATGAAGTGATCCCGAGGATTATCTGGCAGAATGCCCACAACGATCTCGCTGAACACGGTGTGGAGTTTCTTTCGTCATTCTCGGCCTCAATCACGACATTAGGTTGGCCAGAAGTGATGGAAGAGTTCGGTCCCCGACTCCTCGAACTCGTGCTCTCCGAAACTCGGCCCGAGGCCCTGGAAGCGGCCGAGATCCTCCTGCAACGCGTCGACCCCTCTCGTGAGATCGATGCACGGATCCTTCGGGCTAATCTAAGTGCCTTAGCGTCGATCATTGAACAAGCAGGGCTCAGCCCCTCACACCGCCCTGTACTCCGAACTCGACTCCAAGAACTCCGGGCGAATGCCGAGCGGCTTCAAGGAAGGGTCGCACCTCAGACCACACTTGAGATTGACCTAGTTCTCGCCGCCCTTGGTGATCGTGAGGCGCTCCAACTCGCAGGGAGCGTGACAACCGATCGAGATCGGCCGGCTCCTCTCCGACTCCGTGCGTTCAGTGCCCAGGTAGCAGCGGAACATGAAGGCGTTCTTGAGCAAGCAACGGAGATCCTCTCCAATACCGAAGAAAGCCCCGAACTCTACAGTAGTCTGATCGGAACCCTCGGAAGACTCGACGAACCTGGAGTCGCACCAGTCCTTCTTAATGCTTATCCAAACCTCCCACCAGAACTTCAGCCCAAAGCAGCCGAGGTGCTGACTCAGCGACCAGTCTGGACTCGTGCCCTTCTGAAATCAATTGGCGCTGGCAAGATCCCGACCACCGCACTCAACGTGACTCAGATCCGCAAACTACTCGGAAGCCCTGACGATTCCCTGGTCGAACTTGTTGAAGCAACTTGGGGAACGGTCCGTGAAGGACGAGACCCGTCTCGGGAGGCCGTAATCGACCAGATTCGCTCCTATCTCGCTGAGGCAGAGGGTAACCCGGTCGCCGGTCGACTCGTCTTCAATCGCCTCTGTGCCCAATGCCATCAAATCTATGGAGAGGGGCAGAAGGTAGGACCGGATCTGACCGGCAACGGACGTGGCTCCTACGAGCAGTTACTCTCGAATGTGTACGATCCAAACCTCGTCATCGGTGCCGCCTATCAAGCCACCATGATCGCCACAGTCGACGGTCGGGTCCTCACCGGCTTGCTTGAAGAAGACAACGAGCAACGGGTGGTGTTGCGTCTCCAAGGTGGTGAACGTGAGGTCATCCCCTTGGACAATATCGAAGCCCGCCAGATCAGCCCGGTCTCCTTGATGCCGGAGAATCTTGAAGAACAGACGAGTCCCCAAGAAATGGCCGATCTCTGGGCGTTCCTCTGTCTAGAGCGGGCACCTGAAGATCCCGATGGCAAGCCGATCGACGGCACCCCTCGACGGTTAATCGACTCTGACTTCCTGAACGATGATTGATGACAGAGGCGACGGACAGAGATCTTGTACAATGGTCTCTGTCCGTCGCTACACTCAGCAGCTGAGGCAGCAACAGAAAAGGATGAGTTTTCCGGATGGCCATCGAACCGATCGATCTAAGATCTGATACCGTTACCAAACCATCTCCAGCAATGCGCGCGGCGATGGTTGAAGCGATTGTGGGCGATGATGTCTATGGTGAAGACCCCACCGTCAAAGAGCTTGAAGGAGTCTTCGCCGACCTCCTTGGCAAAGAAGCAGCACTCTTTGTTCCGTCAGGGACGATGGCCAACCAAATCGGGATTGGTGTCCATGCAGGGCCGGGTGACGAACTCATCTGCGACGCCACCGCCCATGTTTACGTCTGGGAAGCAGGGGGAATTGCACGACACTGGGGAGTCACTCCTCGAACTGTGGTCCCTCGATCAGGGATGCTCGACCTCGATGACATCCAGTCCTTGATCCGTCCTGATAACGAACACTACACCCAAACCCGACTCATCTCTCTCGAGAACACTCACAACCGTCGCGGTGGTAAAGTCCATAGGTTCGAGTCGATGGAAGCGATTTCGAAACATGCCCGCGCACACGGACTCGGACTTCATCTCGATGGTGCCCGGCTAATGAACGCAGTGGTTGCCTCAGGGATTGCCCCAGCCCGTTGGGCGGCACTGGTCGACACTGTTTCAGTCTGTTTCAGTAAAGGCTTGGGTGCGCCCGTCGGTTCGGCAATCGCGGGGTCGAGAGAAAAGATCCAACAAGCATTCCGGCTCAGGAAGGCCTTCGGTGGTGGGATGCGTCAAGCTGGAATCATCGCTGCAGGTGCCCTGTACGGTCTCCAACACAACGTTGAACGCCTTGCCGAAGACCACGCTCACGCCCAGCTTATCGCTGAAGCTGTCGAACAGGCACCAGGGCTCTCCCTCGAATCTGGACCAGTCGAAACGAACTTGGTCTGGATCAGCGTTGATCCGGAACTCGGTACGGCCGGAGACGTCTCCAAGCGACTCCGAGATAACGGAGTGTTGCTGAGCGCACTCGGGCCACAGACCCTCCGGGCCGTTACCCATCTCGACGTCTCACGACCACAAATCGAACGTGCGGCGGAGACCATAGAACGCGTCGCCGGAGTTGCGGTCGGCACCTAGGATGCGTCATCGTTGAACGAAGCCGATTCCTCAGGAAGACTGTCCGTCGCTGAAGCCAAGGCGCTGCAGCGTGCAATGGCTAAGCAAGTCGACGTCTCTCAACCGCTGACTTCCTGGTCCACTATCGCCGCCGCCGATGTTTCATTCAATCGTGGAGACGATCGACTCTTCGCAGCGGTCGTGGTGGTCGATGCCTCGACGCTCAACCTCGTCGATCAGGCGGGGATCATCGAGCAGGCAAACTGGCCTTACATCCCCGGTTTACTCTCCTTTAGGGAAGCACCTGCGATCTTGAAAGCGTTCGATGCACTCAGGTCAACTCCTGACGTCCTGATCTGCGATGGTCACGGTTTAGCACATCCGAGACGGCTGGGAATCGCTTGCCACATCGGGCTCCAGTTGGATCTCCCCACTCTCGGTTGTGCAAAGAAGAAGCTCTGCGGGACTTTCGAAACTCCTGGCCCCAACCCAGGCGACTCCACTCCACTTTACCTCGAAGATGATCAAATCGGTGTTGTGCTCCGAACGCGCCTTCGGTCTAATCCCGTCTTCATTTCTCCGGGCCATCGGATTGATTTAGCATCGTCTGTAAGGGTCGTCGCTTCCGCATTAGAGAAGTATCGGCTTCCGGTTCCAATCCGGCTTGCTCACCTTCTGGTCAATCAGCTCCGGCGCGACGGTCATGTTGCGGGTCGATCGGAGGGTTGAGCTGAAGCATTGCGTCTCAGAATAAAATCACAGCCGTCGTGAGGGAACGCTCAAAACAACTAATGCTGGAAGCAAAAGTGTAAGACGCCAGGGCATAGGCAAGCCTTAAGAAGGTAGTTAATCTAGTCCCTTCGATAGTGGGGCAATCCTACTCACCTTCAACGTATGCACTGAAATCAAATCGAATGAGCTTGATCGACATTCTGATTATCGTGTTTTATATCTTGGGCGTCACTATATTCGGTGCCGTTATCGGGAGACGTACGCAAGGCCTCAAGGGATACTTCTTTGGCGGCGGGAATGTGCCGATGTACGCCGTCATGATCTCGATCGTTGCGACCGAAACCAGTACTGCCACCTTCTTGAGTGTTCCCGGTATCGCGTATAAGGAAGGTGGTAACTTTACCTTTCTTCAACTGGCGATGGGCTTTGTCTTGGCAAGGATTGTTGTCGCAATCTTCCTGTTGCCTTCCTACTTCAGGGGACAAATCTATTCTGCATACGAAGTTCTTCAGGAGCGATTCGGCGGCGCTACGAAATCGATCGCCTCAGTCCTCTTTCTCATGAGCCGGACACTTGGCGATGGACTCCGCTTGTACCTCGCCGCATTGGTCCTTCGTGAACTCCTCGAGCTTAGTGGTTTTGTCGGTAATGGCCCGGGTATGGTCGGCGAGGCAACATCGATGTTGCTAGCGATTATTCTTATGGGTGTTTCGACGATCGTCTACACCTACCTCGGTGGAATGAAGGCCGTGGTCTGGACTGATGTCACCCAGTTCGTCATCTACATGATTGGTGCGGTTGTTGCACTGACGGTCATGCAGAACGTCATTGACGGCGGTTTCGCTGAAGTGTTGACCAAAGGAGAGGAGAGTGGCAAGTTCCAGGTCTTCGACTTTACACTAGATCTCCAACGTCCCTACACTTTTTGGTCTGGTGTGATCGGAGGTTTTTTCCTCAGTACAGCGACGCATGGTGCCGACCAGATGATGGTGCAGCGCTATCTCTCGAGTCAATCACAACGTCAAGCGGCAACCGCCCTCATCGCGAGTGGTTTTGTTGTTCTCGCACAGTTTGCCCTCTTCCTGTTTATTGGAGTCTGTCTCTGGACATTATTCGGGCAGATCGTTGGGGAACCTCGGCCGGAGGGTGACCAGGCGTTCGCCTTTTTTCTGGTCCGTTACATGCCGACTGGGCTGCTCGGTCTTGTGGTTGCCGCCATCTTCTCGGCCGCGATGAGTACACTCTCGAGTTCGCTCAATGCATCCAGCTCTTCGACAGTGAATGATCTGATCCGTCCTCGCTTTCCAGGACTCACCGAATCAAGGCTTCTTCAACTCTCAAAGCTGCTCACCATTGTCTGGGGACTCGCACAGATGGGGGTTGCTTATTTTGCCGCAACACGACTCCAAGATAGTGTAGTCAATAATGCACTGACCATCGCATCATTTACGTTCGGGATTTTACTCGGGCTCTTTGTACTGGGGTTGAGCCATCGTCAGTCGGGACAAACGATGGCCCTTGCCGGAATGGTTGGTGGACTGACGGTTGTTTCCTACACTAAATTCGGACCATTCCTACCAGCACCTTGGTATCCCTTTCGTGATGATCTAGGGAATCCGATCGCCATTGCAGGACCTTACCTCGCACTGATTGGCTCGGTCACTACGGTGGCTATCGGGGCAGCTGTCTCTCGATTCTGGTACAAGCAATCCACAGCGGCCACCTGAACAGATTTGGGTCAAACCGTTGCACACAAGGCGACCATCATGACACTGACAACAAGTATACTGGCGTGCTGTATCGGGGTTGCGGTTGGCCAGGAGCTTCCTCAAGCTCCACCCGAAGACCTCGGGTTCGATCCAGTCATCCTGAAGCGCATTGAGCCCGCAGTCATGGAACGAATCACTCGGGGAAAAATCCCCGGTGCGGTCGTTCTCGTCGGCCGTCGCGGTAAGATTGCTTATATCAAGGCCCTCGGCAATCGCACGGTCGAACCAATCTCCGAGCCGATGACCAGAGACACCGTCTTTGACATGGCTTCACTCACCAAACCGGTCGCAACTGCCACTTCGGTCATGATCCTCTGGGAGCGTGGCTTGCTCGAACTGAACAAGCCGATCACCACATATCTTCCGGAGCTGAACAACCAAGGAAAAGAAGCAATTACGCTTAACCTGCTCCTCCGACACCGTGCGGGGTTGATTCCCGACAACCCCCTTAGTGACTACCTCGAAGGCTCGGAAGAAGCATGGCGTCGGATCGCTTCCATTGATCTACAGTACACCCCTGGAGAACGATTCCGCTACACTGATGTCGGGTTCATCATTCTTGGAGAGCTGGTCAAACGGATTACAGGTCAGACACTCGATGCATTTGCCCGAGAAAACATTTTTGAACCACTCGGTATGGAGAGCACTACGTTCAGACCGCTAGAGCACGGAATCGAGTTGGAGCGGATTGCACCGACTGAACCGAACGATGACGGTTACTTTCGGGGCCACGTCCATGATCCAAGGGCAAGAGCACTTGGTGGTGTTGCAGGTCACGCAGGGCTCTTTTCCACGGTCGATGATTTAGCGATTTACGCCCAAACCCTCCTAAGCAAAGGTCTCGGGCCGAATGATGAACGAATACTCGCTCCTCCTACCGTTAGTGCGATGATCGATGACGGAGATACTCCGGAAGATGAACGTCGAGGACTCGGATGGGATATCGCTACCGGGTTCAGCTCACCAAGGGGACTCCGATTCGGTCCCACTAGCTTTGGTCATACCGGCTTTACGGGGACCAGCATCTGGATTGACCCCGCTACTGAGACCTTCGTCATTCTCTTGACAAGCCGACTTCACCCTGGAGGCGACCAGCCATCGCCAATTGCCTTGCGGCGTGAGGTCGCAACGATCGTCGCTGAGGCCATCGTTGACACTCCACTTCCTCTACCCACTCCCTCGGAAGCTCTCGACGTTCAATGCGGGATCGACGTTCTCGAGGCAGAGGGGTTTGCAACGCTCCGAGGTAAACGAGTAGGACTGGTCACCAACCATACGGGGCTGACCAAAGATGGACGTTCTACTGTTGATGTGCTCTTCGAATCACCCGATGTGGAGGTTGTTGCCCTCTTTGGTCCCGAGCATGGGATCCGAGGTCTCTACGATTCCAAGGTCGATGACGGGCGGGACGAAAAGACCGGCTTGCCCGTCTATAGTCTGTACGGCGATCGTCGGAAGCCGACAACCGAACAGATCCAAGGTCTGGATACAATCGTCTTCGATATCGCTGATATCGGTGCACGATTCTATACATACATCAGCACCCTTGGCTTGGTCATGGAAGCAGCCTCTGCAACTGGAATCGAGGTCATTGTCTTGGACAGACCGAACCCAATTAACGGACTTGATGTTGCAGGCCCTCTCCGAGACAAAGCCTCCGCTTCCTTCATCGCCTATCATGCCCTTCCAGTACGTCACGGGATGACCGTCGGAGAGATCGCTGGACTCTACAACACAGAACGCGACATCAATGTTCAATTGACTGTTATCCCGTGCCAGGGATGGAGTCGCTCGATGTTCTTCGACGAAACCGGGCTTACTTGGATTAATCCCTCGCCAAATATGCGGAGTCTGAACCAAGCATTGCTGTACCCTGGTGTCGGTCTCCTCGAAGCAACCAACCTAGCGACAGGACGTGGTACAGACACTCCCTTCGAACGAGTCGGCGCTCCTTGGATCGATCCCCAAAAATGGGCTGCTTCCTTGAACAACGCCCGGCTTTCTGGACTCCGATTCGTACCGATTCAGTTTATTCCCGAAGTCCGGCAACATGCTGGCGAAGAATGTGGTGGCGTCTACATCCTGATCACGGATCGGAGTCGGGTCGAACCCATTACCTTAGGGATCACTCTTGCAACAACCCTCCATGACCTTTATCCCGATGATTGGGATCCCGAAGGGTTGCTACGGCTACTCGCCGATCAGGCTTCCTATGAGGCCATCGTCTCCGGGGCCAGCACTCGAAGTGTGCAACGCACATGGTCTCGTGAACTCCAGTCTTTCCTGAAACTCAGAGAACAATACCTCATTTACCCCGATTGAATGGAATCCCATGAGTACTCCCACTTATACTCCTGAAAGTTTTCCGAAGCGATGGCTCCCGGAAGGGATCGTCGTTGATGCTTGGTCATCAATCGAGCCCTACTACCAGCAATTGCTTGAGCGTGAAATCGATTCCCCCACAACACTAGAGGATTGGCTGCTTGATGTCGACGAACTTGAGGCGGTGGTCTCTCAAGAAAAAGTTAAGCGCTATATTGAGATGACCTGCGAGACCGACGATCAGGCAAAAACCGACGCCCACCTGACCTTCGTACGGGAGATCGAACCCCATCTCAAGCCCTATCGTGATAAGATCCGCCGAAAATACCTCGACTCTCCCCATCGTAAAGGACTACCAACGGATCGGTTCCATGTGTTCGACCGGGCTCAAGACCAGCGTCGGAAGCTCTTCCGCGAAGCGAACATCGCGAGAGAGACTCAACTGGATGAATTGAAGCAGCAGTATCAGCAGACGATCGGTGCAATGATGGTAACCTTCCGGGGTGAGCAGAAGACGCTGAGTCAAATGGCACCCTTCCTCGAAGATCCCGACCGCGGACTCCGACAAGAAGCATGGGAGCTGGTTGCCACTCGTCGACTGGAAGATCGTGACGCCTTGGACAATCTCTTTGACAAGATGATCGAACTCCGTCAGTCGATCGCCAAGGAGGCAGGGTATAGCGGCTATGTCGAATATGCCTACGCCAGCCATGAACGGTTTGATTACGGACCAGCACAAGCAGAGGCGTTCCAGAAAGCTATTGAAACGGTGGTAGTGCCCAAAGCCCGTGAACTCGCCGACCGTCGACGGTCGACTCTCGTGCTAGCATCTCTCCGACCTTGGGATCTCGCGGTTGATCCCGAAGGGCGTTCGCCGTTACGACCCTTCCAGGAAGCAGAGCAATTGGCCAAGGGTGCAGAGACGATTATCGGCGGGGTCG